>CAZJWJ010000106.1:0-16897 GCA_964549495.1 uncultured Anaerolineales bacterium
CCGGACTCGTAGCAGGCGCGGACCACGCCCTGCATGGCGTTGCTCTCGATCCGCTCGATGGCCGAGCGGAGCGGGCAGACCTGACCGGGCAGGCAATGACTGGCCTCGACCGGTAGGTCCTCGGTGGTATTGACGTAGACGGCGAAGCCCTGGGCCTGCGCTGCAGCCCCTCCGAGATGGAGGGCGCTGACAAGGAGCAGGGCCAGGCAAGGCGCACGGAGCTTCACGGCGGTCTCTCCTCGCATCGGATTCGGCTCGGCGGCATCACGAGTGGCCTTCGGACCGTCGCATCCATGGATGGTCCGAAGCCAAGGGCCCGACGTCGGGCATTATACCAGAGGGAGTCCGGGGATCAGGGCTCGTCCGCTCCGGCGTGGTAGATGCGATAGACACGGCTGCCTCCGGGATCGGAGACCAGTAGGCTGCCGTCCTGCGCTTGGACCAGGTCCACCGGACTGCCCCAGCGGCGCGTGTCCGGGCGCAGCCAGCCGCTGACGAAGTCGAAGACCTCGCCTCGGGGAGCCCAACCGTTGAAGGGAATCCTGACGATGCTGTAGCCGGTCGGCAGGCTCCGCCGGGCGTCGGAGCCGGATAGGGCCACGTAGAGGTCGCCGCGGTAGGTCTCGGGAAACTGGGTGCCGGTGTAAAAAAGAATGCCGGCCACACCGCTCTGCGCCTCCAGTTCGACCATGGGCGCGAGGGTGCCGTCACAGAATCGCGACTCGCCGGAGATTCCCGGATCGCGCCTGGCGTCTCCGAAGCAGTAGGGCCAACCGAAGTGGGCTCCGGGACCGAGACGGTTGATCTCGTCCGGCGGCTCGCCCTCGCCCAGCCCTTCGCGGCCGCGGTCGCCGGCCCAGACATCGCCGGTCTCGGGATGGAAGGCCAGTCCCAGCACCTGGCGCAGCCCGGCGCTGTAGAGTTTGGCTTCGCCCCCGTCCAGCCGCATCTGCAGCACGGCGGCCCGCCGCGGGTCTTCGGTGACCTCGCAATGGTTGCAGCCGCCGGACACGCCGACGTAGAGCAGGCCGTCCGGTCCGACCGCCAGCGAGCGCTCCGGATAGCCGGCGGGTGGGTCGAGCTCGAGGATGCGCTCGGCCGGCCCGGAGGGCTGCAGATCACCCTCGGTGTAGGGAAAACGCAACACGCCGTCAGCGCAGGCCACGAACAGCCAGCCCTCGGCAAAGTCTAGCCCGTAGGGCCGGTGGAGGATGCCGCCTTCGGCATAGATGGCCAGAGCCTCGGGATCCATCAAGCCGTTGGCATCGCGATCGGGTAGGACCAGGATGCGATTCTGGGACGGCACGCTGGCGAAGACATCTCCGTTGGGTGCCACCGCCAAACCCGACAGGGGGGGCTCCACCTCGGCATAGACCGAGATGCCGAATCCGGGCGGCAGGCTCAGGGGCTCGGGCGCCGCCCGCAGAGCGGTCGGCGCGCCGGTAGCGGTCGGCATGGCGCCGGGCGTGGGACTGGCCGCGACAAAGGCCGGCAAGGCGGGCGTCGCATTGTCGAGCGTCAAGGGAGAGCGAGGCGGAATGGGTGTCGCCCCTTGACAGGCCGCGATCGATAGCAGCCAGCCGAGCGATAGCAGCCAGGCGATCGATGGAAACCCTCGCCGCAGCGCCGGCCCTCCACCGCGGAAGGCCGGATCGAGACCGCGCCGTCGTTCCTCGGAGGGTCGGCGAGGTGGGATGGGATTCGAACTGACTGCCTGCGATGCGTTCAACCCGGGTCTCCTCGAAGCTTGGCATGCGTCTTCGGTCCCATTGTAGCGAAAAGCCCGCCGGCCGTGCTTGGCCGGCCCCGGACCCGGCATTACAATCGGCCGCGCCGTCCCGTCCAGACCCGCGACCAGGAGCCCCGAGCATGCAGCTCTACGATGCCCTTCGGCAGCGCCGCGAGCGATTCCGTCCGCCAACCGGGCGGCCGATCGGCGTCTACGTCTGCGGCATCACGCCCTACGACACGACCCACCTCGGCCATGCCTTCACCTACCTGGTCTTCGACGTGTTGATCCGCCATTTCGAGGTGGCGCGCGGATGGTCGGTGCGCTACGTACAAAACCTGACCGATGTCGATGACGACATCCTGCGCAAGGCCGACGAGAGCGGCCGCGACTGGCGCGAGCTCGGGCTGGAGTGGACCCTGCGCTTCCGCCAGGACATGGCCTGGCTGGGCCTGCGCCCGCCGGACCGCTTCCCGGGCGTCAGCTCGGTCATGCCGCAGATCGTCGACGCCGTGGAGCGTCTCCTTTCCGAGGGCCCGGCCTATGCCGCCGGCTGCAGCGTCTACTTCGAATTCGACGCGGATCGAGAGATCCAAGCCGAGATGGGGCTGGATCGTCAGGCCCTCTTGCGCATCGCCAACGAACGGGGCAACGATCCGGAGGATCCCAACAAGCGCGATCCGCTGGACTTCGTGCTCTGGCAAGCGGCCAAGCCTGGCGAGCCGGCCTGGAACAGCCCTTGGGGTCCCGGACGACCGGGCTGGCACATCGAATGCTCCAGCATGGCGCTGGAGCACCTCGGCCCCCGGCTTGACATCCACGGTGGCGGCCGCGATCTGGCCTTCCCGCACCATGCCTGCGAGCGCGCGCAATGTCGTCCGCTGGTCCCGGATCAACCCTGGACGCGCATCTGGATGCATTGCGCGATGGTCGAGATGGACGGCCAGAAGATGAGCAAGAGCCTGGGCAACCTGGTCATGCTCCGCGAGCTGGCCGAGGCGCACCATCCGGATGCCATCCGCCTCTACCTGCTCCGCCATCCCTATCGAAAAGCCTGGACTTGGAGCCCTGAGCGCCTGGCCGAGACCGAAGCCTGGATGCAGACCCTAAACGCCGCGATGCGCCGCGAGCCGGGCCGGGGCCGAGCCCTGGATCCGGCCAGCTTCGGGCCCCGCTTCACCGCGGCGCTGGAGGACGATCTGAATACGCCGCTGGCGATCGACGTGACGCTCGAGCTAGCCGACAGCATCATCGCCGCCGGCCCAGGCAGCGACGTGCGCGCCGCGCAGGACGTGCTGCGCGCCACAGCCGGGCATATCCTCGGCCTGCGCCTGGATGCCTTCGATGCCGGACCGACGGAGGTCGAGCCCTGGCCGGAGCCCGAGATCGCCGACCCGGACATCGCCCGCGCCGACTGACAAGACCATGCGCCGGAAGGCCGCGCAGCTCCACGGATCGAGACCGGTCCGAGGCGCGGGCCAGGTTCATGGGGGAGCGCCCGGACGTCAATCGGGCGGGTCGTCGGTCTCGTCGAGGAGCTCGGCCAGAGCCTCGGGCTCGGTCACCGGCAGCGAACAGGTCTGGCCACGGCAGAGGTAGGCGGCCGCGCGACCCTCGATCGGCTGCCGGTCTTGCAGCAAGGGGATGCCCGCCCGCGCAGCGGCGTCTGGGTTGGCCGCCCAGGCGCGAACCAGGGCCGGCCGATACGGTCCGGCGAGGTCGAGCAGCGGCGCTGCCCCTGCATGCATGTCGCCGATCACGACCAGCCCGCGCCAGCCCGACTTCCAGCTGGCCAGGGCGCGCAAGAGCGAGCCGGCCGCCAAGGGTGCGGCCGACATCGTCGGCCGCGCGGCCCGCAGGCCGGCCTCGACGCGCTCGGCAAGCCCCGGGTCGCCGGTGAGCGCATGCAGACGCATCAAGAGCTCCAAGGCCATGGCATTGCCGCCGGGCAGGGCCCCGTCGTCCCAGGGCTTGCGCCGGAGGATCAGCTGCTCGTTGCGGGGGCCGGAGGCGAAGAAGCCGCCTTCGGGATCGCCGAACTGCTCGATCATCGATGCCGCAAGATCCTCGGCCGCTCGGAACCAGCGCGGCTCGAAGCGCGCCTCGTAGAGCGTCAGGCAGGCGGCCCCCAGGGAGGCATGGTCGGAGAGGAAGCCGGCCACACCGACCCGGCCCTCGCGCCAGCTTCGCGCCAGCCCGTCGTCGACGCGCAGGGTCCGGAACAGGAAATCGGCTGCCTCCGCGGCCTCGGAGTAGAGAAGATCGGAAAGCCGGCCGCGGGTCGCCATGGCCTGTCGGGCCAGCGCATCGATCATCAGCCCGTTCCATGCCGCGATGATCTTGTCGTCGGTGGCCGGCGCCTGGCGTTGGCCGCGCGCCGCGCGCAGGCTCGCGTAGATCCGGTTCAGACCGCGCTCCACCTCCGCCAGGCTCGTGGCCAGCTCCCCTGCCACTGTCGCGGGCGGCGTCCGGGTCGCCAGGACCTGGCGACCGCTCTCGAAGTTGCCGCCGGGCTCGAAGCCGAACCAGCGCCCGGCCAGCGCCGGATCCCCGCCGTAGAGGTGGTGAGTGAGCTCGTCCTCCCGCCAGGCGAGGTAGGCGCCTTCGCCCTCGGAGGTATCCGCATCCTGTGCCGCGCCGAAGCCGCCGCTTCCGGCCCCAAGCTCGCGCAGGACGTAGCCGCTGGTCGCCAAGGAGATGGCCCGCCAGCGCGATGCGCCCCAGGCCACCGCGGGCAGCGAGTCGGCATCCAGGCAGGACGGATCGTCGTCGACTTCTCGGCTTTCCCGGCCGGCAGCGTCGGTCGACGCCGCCGGACTCAGGCGCCCGGCATCCAAGTAGAGCCGCGCGAGCTGTGCGTTGTCGTAGAGCATCTTCTCGAAATGCGGCACGCTCCAGTCGGCGTCGACGCAGTAGCGGTGGAATCCGCCGCCCAGGTGGTCCCACAATCCCCCTCGCGCCATGGCGTCCAGGGTGCCGGCCACGGCCCGAGCAGAGCGGTCGTGGCCCAAGCGCAGCGCATCGTCGAGCAGGAAGGCGAGCGCCGGGGCCTGCGGGAACTTGGGCGCCCCGCCAAATCCGCCCCGCGCCTCGTCGATGGCACGCCAGTAGGCCTCTCGGGCCGAAGCGAGGAGATCCGAGGCCCAATCCGATCCGCTCGGGTCGCCCGCCTGCTCATCGGCCCGCTCGGCAAGCCGGCGCAAGGCATCGGTCAAGCGAGCGGATTGGGCCAAGACCTCCTCGCGACGCTCGCGCCAGGCGGCGGCCACGCCATCGAGGATCTGCGGAAAGCCGGCCATGCCATGGCGCGGGCTGGGCGGAAAGTAGGTGCCGCCGTAGAAGGCCTCGCCCCGGGGTGTCAGGAAGGCGGTCAAAGGCCAGCCGCCGCGACCGGTCATCGCCTGGACGGCCTGCATGTAGATCGCGTCCACGTCGGGCCGCTCTTCGCGATCGACCTTGACCGGCACGAAGTCGCGGTTGATCTGTTCGGCGATGGCCGTGCTCTCGAAGGACTCGTGGGCCATCACGTGGCACCAATGACAGCTCGAGTAGCCGATGGACAGCAGGATGGGCTTGTCCGATTCGGCCGCGAGCGCGAAGGCCTCCTCGCCCCAGGGCAGCCAATCCACCGGATTGTCGGCATGCTGCAAGAGATAGGGGGAGTTGGATCGTCCGAGCGCATTGCTCATGGAAGGACTCCTCGGTTTGGCGGCCAAGGGGCGTCGACACGCTAGCCGCGGCGAAGCAGCAGATCGCCGCCGCTCGAGATCTCCGCGCGCCAGGCCCCGGTCAAGAGGATGGTGGTGTCGTCTTGGAGCAGGAGGCTCGGCACCGGCGGGCTCTGGCCTGCACGCAGCGCAGCCCGCCATAGGACGGGGATCGAGCGCCGCGATCCGTCCGGCAGGACGACCTCCCGCATGCCAGCCTGGCCCGCGGTGGTGCGCTCACTCGTCAGCGCGGGCCACGCTCGCGGCTCGGCCCCGCTCAGGCGAAGTCGCAGCGTAACCAGCTCGATCGGCCGGCCGGCGTGCACAAAACCATAGCGGCGACGGTGAGCGGCCTCGAAATGCGGGCGCGGGTCGTCATCATCGGGCCATTCGACATCCAGCTCCCAGGACTGACCCGCGTAGCGCAGCGCGGCCGCTCGATGCTCTCGAAGCCCGCCCGTCGCCGCGACTCGGCCCGGCGCGCCGACGTCGCCGCGCGCCGGAGAACCATCCGACGTCGAGATACCGGACTTACCGAGTCCCAGCTGCGCTTCGGCCTCCGCGCGCAACTCGGCGAAGACCTGCTCGAGGTCGGGCGCGGAGCTCCCGGCCTGGCGCAAGACCGAGCGCGAAGTCAGGGCCAGGGGCGGCGCCATCGCCAAGCCAAAGGCCGAGAGCGCGCCGGGCGCCAGCGGCAAGAGGACCTCGCGAGCCCCGATGGCCGAGGCCAGGTCGCAGGCGTGCAATCCGGCCGCGCCACCGAAGGCTATCAAGCAGTATTCGGCCGGGTCGCGGCCCTCCTCGACCGAGACGCGCCGGAGGGCGCGCTCCATCCGCGCCTCGGCAACCCGGATCGCGGCCAGCGCGGCATCTTCGATCGATGTGGCCAGCCCGCTCGCCAGCGGCTCGAAGGCCCGGCGGGCGGCCGCGCCGTCCAGCTGCAGTCCGCCGGCCAGCGGCCGGTCGGCCGGCAGCCGGCCGAGGACGACCTGGGCATCGGTCAGAGTGGGCTGCACCCCGCCTCGGCCATAGGCTGCCGGGCCGGGCCGGGCGCCGGCGCTCTCGGGCCCGACGTGAAGGCCGCCGGCCGGGTCCAGGCGGACGATGGAGCCCCCGCCTGCACCGACCGTGTGCACGGCCACGCTGGGGCGGTGCACGGGCAGGCCGGCGATCTCGGTCCAACTGCTGTAGGGCAGCTCGCCTTCGCAGAGCGCGACATCGGTCGACGTCCCGCCCATGTCGAAGCTGATGCAATGGCTGCGCCCGGCCCGGCGCGCGCAGGCCAATGCACCGACCACCCCGGCCGCCGGCCCCGAGAGAACGGTCGAGACGGGCAGCCGCGCCGCGCTGGACGGCGGGATGGCGCCGGCATGCGAAGCCATGATCGACAGCGGGCGCGGCGCCGCATCGCGGGCCAAGCGCCGCAGGTAGCGCCGCATGAGCGGCATGACGTAGGCGTTGACCGCGGTGGTGCTGGCCCGCTCGTACTCGCGGATCTCCGGCAGCACCTCCACCGAGAGCGAGACCGCCTCGGTCAGGCGCGCATGCTCACGCAAGTAGCTGCCCAGACGGCGCTCGTGCTCCGGTCGCAGATAGGAGAAGAGAAGGCAGACGGCCACCGCCTCGGCCGGCGACGCGGCGATCTGGGCGGCCAGCCGCTCCAGCTCGGCCTCGCTGGGCTCGCGCAGCACCTGCCCATCGGCAGCGACGCGCTCGGCGAGCTCGAAGATCAGACCGCCTCCGCCGCCGCCGAGACTGGCTCGCGGTGGCGGCTCGAAATCGTATAGCCCCCGGCGCTCTCCGCGCCCCAGTTCCAGCAGGTCCCCGAATCCCTGCGTGGCGACGAAGGCCAGGCGGGCCCCCCGGCGCTCGAGCAAGGCATTGGTGGCGACGGTGCTGCCATGCACCACCCGGGATCGAGCTTCGGGGTCCAGGGACTCGAGGCCGTCCAGCACGCTCCGCGCCGGGTCGTCGGGACTGGAGAGTCGTTTCTCGACGGTCAGACCGTCCGGGCCAGAGACCACGAAGTCGGTGAAGGTGCCGCCGGCGTCGACCCCGATGCGCAACTCGCTCATCGGCGGCCCCTCGCCTGCCGGTCCGCCGGTCGCAGTTCTACGGTTTCGGTAGACGCGAAGGGAGCGGGCCTCGCGGCCCGCTCCACCTCCCTCGTCTCGTCACCGATCATCGGCGCCTCGCGGCGCGCAGGAACCGGGCGGACTACTGGTTGCTCAGCTCGTTGTGGATGAACTTGACCGCGTCGCCGACGGTCTTGATCTGCTGGGCGTCGTCTTCGCTGATGTCGCCGACGCCGAACTTGTCCTCGAAGTCCATGATCATCTCGGCCAGATCCAACGAGTCCGCTTCGAGATCGTCCTTGAAGCTCTGCTCGAGCGTGATGCTTTCGGCATCGACGCTGAGGTTTTCCGCAATGATCTCGCGAATGCGGGCGAAGACCTCGTCACTCGTCATCGCCATGATGGATGTCGTCTCCTTCTGATGGCTGCATGCGTTCGGGCCACCGCCCGTCCGAAGAATAGGGCCCCCTGCTGGGGGGGCGGCGAGAGTATAGGGCCGGCCGCGGACCGCGTCAATCGAAGCCTTGACCGAAGCGCATCGCTAGGACATACTGCCGCGGCCTTCCGGAAGGGAGAACACCCGGCCCGACCCGCGGGTTACGCCCAGTCGCCAGCGGTCCGACAGCCGCTCGATCCGAGTTCCGATCGGGCCGGCCGCATTCGCCAGCCACCGACCAGAGCCTCGAAACGCCATGAGCGATGCCCAGCGCACCTCTCAGCGCAAGATCGATCACGTCCGGATCAACCTCGACGAGGCGGTCGATTCGCGCTTGACGACGGGCCTGGAGCGCCTGCGCTTCCAGCCCCTGGCGCTGCCCGAGCTGAATTTGGATGCGGTGTCGACCGCGGGGCGGATGCTCGGCTTCGCCTACGACAGCCCGCTCTTGATCTCGTCGATGACCGGCGGAGCGGATGACCTGACTTCGATCAACGTCCACCTGGCCGAGGCCGCCGAGGCGCGCCGCATCCCGATGGGCGTGGGCTCGCAGCGTGCAGCCATCGAGTCCGGCGCGTTGTCCGGCTCCTTCGACATCCGGCGCAAGGCGCCGGGGGCCACCCTGCTGGCCAATCTCGGAGCGGTGCAGCTCAACTATGGCTACGGCGTGGACGAATGCCGGCGGGCCGTGGACATGATCGAGGCCGAGGCCTTGATCCTCCACTTCAATGCCCTTCAGGAAGCGGTCCAACCCGAGGGCGACACCCGCTGGGCAGGCCTGCTGGGCCGCATCGAAGTCCTCTGTGCTGCCCTGGATCGACCGGTCATCGCCAAGGAGGTGGGCTGGGGCTTCTCCCGCGAGGATGCGGGCCGGCTCCGGGATGCCGGTGTGGCCGCCATCGACGTGGCCGGCGCGGGCGGGACCAGTTGGAGCGAGGTCGAGAAGCACCGCGCGACCAGCGCCGCCCAGAGCCGCGTGGCCGCCGCCTTCATCGACTGGGGCATCCCGACGGCCGAGAGCATCGCGGCGGTGCGAGCCGCGGCGCCCGAGCTGCCCATCATCGCCTCGGGCGGCTTGCGCGACGGTCTGGACGTGGCCAAGTCCATCGCCTTGGGAGCCAGCCTGGCCGGTCTGGCCGGCCCCTTTCTGCGCGCGGCGGCCGAATCGACCGAAGCTGTCGTCGAGGAGATCGACGTCCTGACGCGCACCCTGCGCATCGCCATGTTCGCCATCGGCGCGGCCGATCTGTCGGCCTTGCGCGACACGCCCCGCCTGCTCGGGGCTTCGGCGTGAGCGCGGCCGGCAACATGGCGGAGGGTCCAGATTGGAGCGCTTTCACCGAGGGCCTCGATCTCGGCTCGGTGCACGAGCGGATGCGGGCCGCGCTGGCCGGGCGCGGTTCGGCCCGCGACCGGCTGGGCCTCTACGGCCAGATCCGCTACCACCTGGGTTGGGAGGACGAAGCGGGCCGGCCGGTCGAAGAGCGGACGGGCAAGGGTATCCGGCCGATGATCTGCCTGGCGGCCTGCGCGGCCACCGGCGCTCCGGCCGGGCGGGCGGTGGGCATGGCCGCCGCCATCGAGCTGACCCACGAGTTCTCGCTGATCCACGACGACATCGAGGATGGGGATCGGCGGCGGCGAGGTCGCCCGGCCCTGTGGACCTTGACCGGCGAGGCCCAGGCCATCAACGCCGGCGATGCCCTCTTCTCGATCGCGCGCATGCAGATCGGCGCCGAGGCCGATGCCTTGAGCGCCGAGACGGTGCTCGCCGCCTTCCGGCGCTACGATGCGGCCTGTCTGGAGCTGGCCGAGGGCCAGTACCTGGACATCGCCTTCGAGCGGTCCGACGCGGTGGACCTGGACGCCTACCTGCTCATGGTCGAGGGCAAGACCGGTGCCCTCCTGGGCGCCTCTGCCGCGCTGGGGGCCCTGTCCGGCGGAGCCGATGAGAAGCTGGCCTCCGCCTTCGACGCCTATGGCCGCGCCCTGGGCTTGGCCTTCCAGATGCAGGACGATGTCCTGGGGATCTGGGGCGATCCGCAGCGCACGGGCAAGCCGGCCGGCAATGACATGCGTCGACGCAAGCGCAGCCTGCCGGTGCTGCTCGCATGGCGCGACGCGGAATTGGCCGGCGAGCTGCAGGCGATCTACGCCCGGGAGGGTCCGATGGACGAGGCGCGTCTGAAGCGGCTGATCGAGCGCATGGAGCGCGCCGGTATCCGGCGCGAAGCACAAGCCATGGCGCGCCGGCAACGGGATGCCGCCGGAGACGCCCTCGCGCCGCTCGAGATCGAAGCCGGGCCGAAGTCCTCGCTCTTTGGGCTACTGCGCCTGGCGGTCGATCGAGATCGCTGATCCGGCCGCGGTCGATGGCCTTAGAGCCTGTTTCTTGAAGCAGGTTCTTAGACCAGCCCCCACTCGGACCAGTCCCCCCCTTCCATCAGGTCGGGTGACCAGCGCGGCTCGTCGAGTAGGCTCACGCCGATCTCGCCGCCGATGACGTGGCGCGCCATGTCCTTGGTCTGCTGGACCAGGATGCCGGCGTAGGGGCAGAAGGGCGTGGTCAGGATCATGCGCACCTCGGTGCGTGGGCCCTCGAAGACGATCTCGCGGACCAGCCCCAGGGTGACGATGTCCAGGTTGATCTCGGGATCCACCACGTTGCGCAAGGCATCGCGCAGCTCCTGCTCGAGCGCCTCCAGATCGGCGCCATCCTCCGCGGCGCGGCTGGGTGTGAGCTCCTGCTGCGCGTCGGCTTCGGCGGTTGCCGTCCCATCTGCAGCCGGCTCCTGTGCCGCTACGGCAGTCTGGGGCGTACCGCTGGTCTCGGGCTGTTCCTCGTTCATCATCGAAAGCTCCTTGGCTGCCTGGGCATCTCGGCCCTTCATCGATCGTGGCTCGTGGCTCATTGTAGCGGAACGCCGGCCGGCCCCCATCATTCGATCCCGAGGAACCCATCCCGGCCGCCGGCAGCCGCACTGCCCCTGCCGACTCGCTCCTACTCGTCGTAGAGCACGGTCTGTTCTTCGTAGTGGCGGATGGCCCGCAGCTGGATCTTGTTGCGGGTCCACTCGACCAACCAGCGGTTCTTCTCGCTGCGCGGGTGGTCGCTCCACAGGAAGGAGAGCTCGATGTTGGTGCGCAGGGCCCGCAGGGGCAGGCGGTGGCGGGTGATGCCCGAGGGGAGCACCGCGCCGCGACGGGCCATGTCCAGCACGTCGGCCGGCCGGTAGGCCGGAAAGACGATCAGCCCGGCGATGTCGGCGTAGTAACGCCCGAGTGCCGACATGTCGTCGCTCTGGACCCGATGGATGTTGGCCCGCCCCTTGTAGACGGAGACGATCTGCCGCAGGCGCTCGGTCCGCGCGGCCAGATCGGCTGCCGTGGGATCGGCGAAGGACAGCACCTGGCCGTCGGGCTGGACCAGGAAGGCCAGGATCCGGTCGTCGTCCAGCGCCCGGCGCGCCCGATCCTGCTCGTCGGGTCGCAGCCGGACTCCCTCGATCTGGCCGGCTGCCGCCAGCAAGGCGTCGGGACTGGCCTCGGTGATCAAGTGGTACCAGGTCGAGAGCTGACAGTCATCGTAGTCGACGATCTGGACCAAGGTGTCCGGCACGCCCAGCCTGCGCAGGGCCGAAACGCGGTTGGCGCCGTCGAGCACGACGTAGCCGTCCTCGCCCATGGACGCCACGATGGGTGGGTTCTTCAGCAGGCCTTCGGCCTGCAATCGATGGGCCATGCCGCTGACCCGGCGCTCGTCGGAGTCCTCGTGCAGCACCAACTCGCGGGTGGCGACCACGCGCAGGTCGGGCAAATAGATCGAGCCCAGTCGATCCGGCGCGCCGGCGGTGTCGGGCACCTAGCGATCCGCCTGCTGGGTCAGGTAGTCGATCAGGTCGATCTTGGTGAGCAATGCCTGCAGGCGGCCGTTGTCACGAACCGCAGCCACCCGACGCTCGGCGAAGATCCGGCCCAACTCGCTCAGGCTGCTGCGACTGGAGACCTCGCGGATGCGATCGCTCATCAGCGATCGAGCCGGCGCGTCGAGGGCCTCGCGATGATCGGGGTCGAGCATCCAGTCCAAGAGGTCGCGCTCGGTGACGATTCCCAGCAGGCTGCCCGAGTCGTCGACCACCGGCAGCTGCGAGATGTCGCTCCGCTTCATCAGCCCGACCAGCTCGCGCAGCGGGGCGTCGGGACCGGTGGTGATCAGGCCTGCGGGTTGCATGGCGGCCAAGAGGTCGGCCACGCGCTCGCCACCGGGCTCGTCGACCTCGAAGCCGTGCTCGCGCATCCAATCGTCATTGAAGAGCTTGGTCAGATAGCGCGAGCCAGAGTCGGGCAGCAGCACCACGACCACCGCCTCCGGCCCCAGGTCGCGCTGGCGGACGTAGTCCAAGGCGCCGGCCACGGCCGCGCCGCAGGAGCCGCCGACGAACATGCCCTCGTCGCGCACCAGCCGCCGCGTCATCTCGAAGCATTGCGCGTCGTCGACGCGAACCACGTCGTCGACCACCTCGAAGTTGGTCGTCGAGGGCAAGAAGTCCTCGCCGATGCCCTCGACCAGGTAGCCCCGCGCCGGCGGGGCATGGCCGGTGTAGTAGAGGTCGTGCAGGATCGATCCCTCCGGATCGACGCCGACGATCTGGATCTCCGGATTGCGCTCCTTGAGGTAGCGCCCCACACCGGAGATGGTGCCACCGGTTCCCAGACCGCAGATGAAGTGGCTGACCCGCCCGTCGGTCTGGCGCCAGATCTCGGGGCCGGTACTCTGGTAATGCGACTCGGGATTGGCCGGGTTGTGGTACTGGTTGCCCAGGATGGCCCCCGGCGTCTCGGCCACCAGGCGGTCGGCCACCGAGTAGTAGCTGCGCGGATCGTCCGGCTCGACCGCGGTCGGCGTGATCACCACGCGGGAGCCATAGGCCCGCAGCACCCGGATCTTCTCCTCGCTCATCTTGTCGGGCATGACGAAGATGGTCTTGTAGCCACGCAGCGCGGCCACCATGGCCAGGCCGACACCGGTATTGCCGCTGGTCGGCTCGATGATGGTTCCGCCGGGCTGCAGGCTGCCGTCTCGCTCGGCGGCATCGATGATGTTGACCCCGATGCGGTCCTTGACCGAGCCGCCGGGATTGAAGTACTCGACCTTGGCCAAGACATCCGCGCGCAATCCCTGGCTGACCTGCTGCAATCGGACCAAGGGCGTATCCCCGATACAATCCAGGATGTTGTCGGCGACCCCCGACATCGCCGCCTTCGGCTCGACGCTCCGCCCTCGATCTGCCATCCTTGGCCTTCCTCGCATCCCGATCGCGGGGGCGACCACCGCCCTCGCTACGCGCGCGCAGACGGTACCATCCGGCCCCCGACCGGTCAAGGATTTCCGCCCCATGAGCCAGTCCGAATTCGGCCGCCGATCGCCCGCCGGTGGCGCGGCCGGCAGCGCCGCCCGACGGGGCCACATGGCCCGATCCTCGCTCCTGGTGATGGGCGCCTTCGTGCTCTCCAAGATCGTCGGGCTGCTGCGCGAGCGCGCGGTGGCCCACGCCTTCGGCGCCACGCCCGAGCTGGATGCCTACGTCGCCGCCTTCCGGGTGCCGGACCTGCTCTTCACGCTCCTGGCCGGCGGCGCCCTGATCAGCGCCTTCCTGCCCGTCTTCGCCGACGCCTTGGCCCGCGAGGACGAGGAGGCGGCCTGGGAGCTGGCCGGCGGCATCACCAACCTGGCCTTCCTGGCCACGGCCGTTCTCGGCGGCCTGGCGGCCATCGCCGCTCCCTGGCTCATCGAGACCATCATCGCGCCCGACTTCGATCCCGAACAGCAGCGGCTGGCCGCCGAGCTGATGCGCATCGTCTTGATCAGCACCCTGGTCTTCTCGGTCAGCGGCTTGCAGATGGGCATCCTCAATGCCTTCCAGCATTTCCTGACCCCGGCCATCGCGCCCATCGTCTACAACCTCGGCATCCTCTTCGGCGCGCTCTTCCTGGCACCCGGCATGGACATCCAGGGCCTGGCTTGGGGCGCGGTGATCGGGGCCCTGGGCCACCTGCTGGTCAAGCTGCCCAGCCTGCTGCGCCGCGGCTATCGCTACCGGCCGACCCTCGGGCTGGGCCGCCGCGACCTGCGGCAGGTGCTCTGGCTGATGTGGCCGCGCGTCCTGGGTCTGGGTACGGTGCACGTCATCTTCATCGTCCAGACCAATCTGGCCTCGGGCCTGCCCGGCGGCAGCCTGGCCGCGCTGAACTACGCCTGGGTGCTGGCCCAGATGCCCCAGACCATCCTGGGCACGGCCATCGCCACGGTGGCCTTCCCCACCCTAGCCGAGCTGGCGGCGCGCGGCGATCGGGAGGGCCTGAGCGACACGGCGCTCGGCGCGCTGCGGATCATGCTGGCCCTGAGCCTACCAGCGGCGGTGGCCCTGGCCATGCTCGGCGGGCCGGCCATCGCCATCCTCCTGCAGACGGGGCGCTTCGGCCAGGAGGCGGCCGACGCGACGCTCCTGGCCCTGCGCATGTTCGCGCTGGGTTTGGCCGGCCACGTGGCCTTCGAGATCGTGGCCCGCATGTTCTACGCCCAGAAGGACACCTTGACGGTGCTCTACATCGCCACCGCGGCCATGGTGGTCAACATCGCCCTGGCGCTCTGGTGGGTCGAGCCGCTGGCCCAGGGCGGACTGGCCTTGGCCAACTCGGTGGCGGTGACCATCGAGGTGCTGCTCGGGCTCTGGATCCTGCACCGCCGGCTGGGCGGCATCGGCCTGCGTCGACTGGCGGTGACGACCGGCAAGGCCGCTCTGGCCTCGGCAGCGATGGCGCTGGCGATCTTCGGTTCACTGCAGCTGGCGCCGTGGTTGATCGAGAGCCTTCCGGTCGCGCTGACGGGTCAGGTGATGTCGTCTCCGCTGCTCTCCGGCCTGATCACGGCCGGGCTCGGGGGGGCGATCGGCGCGATGGTCTATGTGGTGGTCGGGCTGTTGATTGGGTTGGAGCCGCTGTTCGTGTTGTGGAGCCGGGTGCGTGGGCGGGGTCGGGGATAGTTCGAGTTTTGGGCCGTGGGGTGGGGCAGGCGGGGAGGGGCAGTGGGCGAGGGCTTGAAACTCGGTGGGCGGGTGGGGTGACGCAGGGGCGTGGTCGCTGAGGGTGCGGGGGGCGAGCGCGTTCGGGGAGGTGGTCCTCGGACAGCCATTCCCCCGCCGGACACCCCACCCCACCTGTTGGGGGAGGAGCTTCTGGGCCAAGGGGCGGGGCATGCCGTCGGGTCAGGGGGCGGGTTCGGTGGTGGTTGGAAGAACAAGGTAGGCGGCGAGGGGCGCTTGGGGTGGTGAGATCAGGAGTCGGGTGGGGGTGAGGAGCGTGTGGAGGTGACCTGGGCTGGAGGGGGTTTGGCCGGTGAGGGTGGGAATGGACTCCAGGGGCCAATGGAATTGTTCGAGTCGGTGGGAGGACGAGATCCAAGCTCGGTCGTCGGATAGGGCCAGGCCGATGGGTTGGTCGCGATCGTAGTGGAGGAGGGGATGGGCGCGTCGGGGGGAAGGGTGGTTGATGAAGGTGATCCGGTGGCCGGCACGATCATCATGCGTGGCGGCGAGGATCCGCTGGCCGGAGGCCTCGAGACCGGTCGGGGGGCCCGGGAGGTGAAGCAAACGGCGCATGCGCAGCCGATCGGCATCGATCTCGAAGCTGGCAAGGATGGAGCCGCCGAACCAGCTGCCGATCCGAAGCGATCGAGATTGGCCAGATAGGGCGAGAATTCGATCCTCCGATCGCTCCAGGATCGCGGTGCCCCGCAGGCCGCCGCGCCGGGCGAGTCGGGAGATTCGAGCCGGGTCGCTCAGGTCGAGGAGCGAAAGCCAGGCGCGGCCGTCGGGTCGGAGAAACCAAACCGCCGCACGCTGTCCCTCGAGCAAGACCGCGCTCTCCGGGCGGGCGCCGGCCTCCTGGTAGGGCGGGTAGGCGATCGGATGGCGAGGATCTCGGAGGTCGAAGAGCTGAACGCCGGTCCGCGGATGGGCGACCACGGCCAGGCGGCCGAGGACATCGACTCGCGGGTCCAGGTCTGCGTAGGGCCCGAGGTGATCCCGGACTCCCGCCATGGGTAGGTTCGCCATGACCTCGAGCGAGGCGTCGGATCGGACATGCACGAAGCCGATGCGCCCGCTGCCGTCCAGACTCACCGCCATCTCGCCGTCCACGCTCAGCCCATCCACGTCTCCGATCGATCCCGGATTCGTGGCGAGTGCAGGGTCCGTAGAGGGCCCCGCCACGCTTCGCAGCTCCAAGGTGGTCCCTCGGACCGCTATTTCCCATCCCCGATGCCGCATGGGCTCGGGAGTGGTCACCTCATGCGCCCACTGCGTCTCCGGCAAGTCCCTGCGCCGGCCTTCTTTCAAACCCCGCTCCTCGTGCCAGGTCAGGAGTACCTCCTGCGTACCCGTCCGGACGATTACCTGGTCGCGCTCACATCGGATCTCGAAGAGCTCTCCTCGCACCGGTTGCCGCTCGATGAGCGCCAAGTCCGGCAGGCTGTAGACCACCACGTCCTGCCACTCGATGCCGAAGAGCCGGTCGTCGCAGGCCGCCAGGCCTCGCAGTCCGCCCCCATGGCTGGCCGGCAGCCCACCCTCCAAGCGATCGACCACCTCCAACCGAATGGCCTTGGCCGGCCTCCCTACTGACTCCGTAGCCTGCCTCTCTGATCGACCCCGCTCGATCACCATCGCGCCCACCAGTAACGCGACCCCGAACACGAGTCCCAGACCCACGAAACGCATCGCTCGCCTCCCGAACTGGGCCGCCGAATCGCCACCCATCGCGAGCCAGCCTACCGCCTCCGAACTCCGGTGTCCCTGTCGATCACGACAGTTCCACAAGGACTGAAGTGTCTAGATACACCCCACCGGTTCGTCGTCAGTTCCCACAAGCGGGCGGGGAGGGGCAGTGGGCG
>CAZJWJ010000107.1:0-16156 GCA_964549495.1 uncultured Anaerolineales bacterium
ACGCCAATCCGGGCTCCGCCGCAACTGTGTCCGTCGCCACCGGGTGAACGCTTACTCGTAGACGTTCTCGTAGAGGCAAGTGAGGTTCGTATCCGTGGATCACAAACACCGTAGATCTGGCCGACCACGTGAACATGCACTCATGGGAACGTTGATGTCTGGGTTGTTATCAGTCAGTGTTGCCTTGTCAATTGGCGACTTTCGACTAGGGGCCTCCAGTCTCAGCACGACCGAGTCGCTTCGGTCAAGCAATGATGGTCAGATACTGGTGAACCGAGATGGATCGTATAGTATTCACTCTGAGTTCCCAGACCGAGGAATCGTAGACCTTGACGCCGAGCGTCTAACTGTGGCTTCTAGTGACAGGAATCCAGTGAACTACAATGCATTCATGGACTTCGCTGAAAGTGACCGGAGCGTCTATGAAGCCGCCCAAAGGGTAGAGCTGTCCTTGCATATAGACTTCTGCGTTTCGCGATTCGAGACCATTGACTTATCGGTCGTGGTCTTTCGGGATGCGTGGAATGAATCTTCTTTTCGCAACAGCAATACACCGGCGCTGACTAACATATTTTCGGAACTCCCGATTGAGCTATCAAGAGTCCCCTCTGGATACGAGATTCGCAATAGTGATATTTCAATAGACCTGTCTTCTGCAGCCAAGTATTGGTCAGCAAACGACAATCATGGCGTGCTATTGTTCGTTGCCGATGGCGGTCCGGGAAATCTACGACACCCCTATTGCAGTTTCGAAAGCGTCGAATCGGGAAATGGGCCGGTGCTCGAGCTTATCGGGCGCCAGGGTGTTTACTTGCCGCGCCTGCAAAATGCGGAGATCATCCTTCGTGAAGATTGACCACATTACGCGTGTTCGGTCGACGGGTGCATGAACGGAATGCCGCTGGAACCCACCATCGACATGCGGTATGGAGTCAACCGTGCTTGCTGCGTGATCGGGCGCGAGCGATGCCGGCGCGTGTCGTAGCCTAGGTGCCTTGTCGTGGCAACCGCTGAGTTGGAGCAAGTGAGAGCGTAGAGTGAACCTGGACAATCCGGACTGGAAGCCTGGTCGTAGCTTGGTGGCTGGCCTCTTGCTCGCCGCCTTGCCGGTGTTACTGATTGTGCTGGGCTTTCCTCACGCCATAGAGGGTATGCACTCATACGTTGGTGCGCTCTTGATTGTCTTCTGGATTTGGTATGCCTTCTGGCTCTGCCTAGCTATTGCAGTCGGCGACTTTCTCGTAGCAATCTTCCCGGTGCCGCATGCTCCGAAAGCCAAGATCGTGACTCGGATCGGGATGTGGCTAGTCGTTACGGGACTGTTGTTCGACCGGACCTTCCTGATGGGCGCAGTCGTTGCCCTGTTGGGCAAACTCGGCGTGCTCGATCCGCTGATGCGCATGCTGCGCTGACGCTAGGAGTTCCTAGGTGGCGCCAGAAGTACTGATGCCGGCGTGCAATAAACCACTTGGTCCGATGCAATAATCCACTCTGCTCCGCGCAATAGCCCACTCCATCTCGTTCAATATTCCACTCCGTCTACTCCAATAGCCCACTCCATGGATAATCACCTTGGAGAAGGCTGGATCCTGCGCCGGCGTATTGGTGCGACAGACGACGCCTGGCCGTGCAGGTCATGGTCGAGGTTCAGCATGCCCAAAGCGATGCGGAGGCACCCGAAACACCAGTTTGCCCTTTGGCTCGGGCTGCAACGTGCGGAAGAACGTCTGTCGTGATCGCGGGACCGCAGAATAGCGACTTTGCATGTGGAATCAACGGACTCATGGCACCTTGGCGTTTCACGTCGATCATTCTGACGGCTCGACGCGACGGTCGTCACTAGAGTCGGCGTGCCGGCCGCTCTCTACGCGTCATCGTCCTCTTCATCCAAATACGCTTTGACGGTCGCCCGAAGTGTGGCGGAGTGCTTGTAGATGTCGCGTGGGCTATCGATCGGGACACGATCCTCTTGCTTCTCGTCACCGAGGTGCTTGAAGAGGCTGATTTGGTATTGCACTCGATTGAAGTGAAGCCGGGTGATGGGCTTGCGATTGTTGTCATCGAGGAGAACGCCGCAGTAGGACTGCACATCGCGTATCGCGATTCGACTGGGTTCCACCACTTCGGCAAGGATAGCTCGTACGATCAAGTATGCCTCATACTCGTCTTCCGTAGTTATGATACCGTCGTCCTCGATTGCCTCCATAGGCGCTGGCTCAGTCGGTGCGCTCGGCGCTTGCTCGGTGCCCGCAGCGCTACCCTCCGCATCGACATCGACCATGGCAGATCGCAGGCGCTCGTTGACCAGTTGATTGAGGAACTGGCGGAGGGCTCGCTTCACGATCGGCGCAAAGTCCGTTCGAACACGCTCGGTGATTCGACCCGAGTAGATGTGCCCGATCAGGAATCGCAAGAAGTCATCATCGGGATGCGAGAACTCCTTGGCCAGGTAGCGTCGCAGTGCTCGAGTGTACTTGAGTTCGGTTGCCGCCGCGATGATTTCTTCGACATCGAAAGCATCCTTGCTCAAGCGCCGGAGCTCCGGCACCAGATTGGGCTTTGGCTCACGCATATCGATGGTCATGAACGGCGACTGGTCCATCTTGTTCCGCTCTTCGAGGTCGGTGAAGAATTGATAGATGAGGCCATTGGTCAACACACTGACCCGCGCTGGTGTGACCGTGAAGTAGCGAAACAACTGCGACATGTGGTTGATGTCGAGATCGGTGGCGACGGGCTTGCACTCGACGAGGATGATGGGCTCCCCGTCACGCATCACTGCGTAGTCGACCTTTTCCCCCTTCTTGACGCCGACATCGGCCGTGAACTCCGGTACGACTTCCGTCGGGTCAAACACGTCGTATCCAAGAGTCTGAAGAAAGGGCATGACCAAGGCATTTTTCGCCGCCTCTTCCGTCTGCGCATTCGTCGCAAGGTCACGCGTGCGGGTAGCGAGTGCCTTCACACGATCTTCGAAGTCCATCTCTCACCTCATGGTCTAGTTGGCGCCCACGGACTGACAACAGTCGACGATTGCTCCGGCGAAGCCAGTGGGCGGTGAGAATACCATCGAATCGAAATCCTCGCCAAGTGTATTCAATTGGGATCATGCATCTCGTTAGCGCTCTCGACGGCGCGATCTCGAGTCCGCTCCAGGCGGACTCGGTGGCCACCGGTGCTGCTAGGGCCGCTTCCCCGACTCCCGCGGATCGATCGGCACCACGTCCAGCTCGTCCAGCCCACGCCCGTCCACGCTGATCTCCAGTTGTCGCTTGAAGGCCTTCTTGAAGACACGCCGCTGCTTGACCAAGCCCCACAGCTCCAGCTGGCAATCTCCCTCGCGCGATCGCAGGCTCAAACAGGCGCGCTTCTTCTTCAAGGGCGGCTCGAAGCGGACCTCCTCGATCAGCGCGGCGTGGCTGCGGTCCAGGCCTTCGGCCAGGCGGAGCAGGATGGCCAGGGGGCGGACGATGCGGCGTTGGGGGCCGCTGAGGCTGGCGTATTCGGGGTGCTTCTTGCGGGGGTAGCCCTTGCGGTGGAAGCGGGCGACGGCGGCGATCATCTCGATCTCGGTCTGGTCGAAGCCGAGCAGGTCGGCGTGGCGGACCAGGTAGTAGCTGTGGCGTTCGTGGTTGGTGTAGCTGAGCATGGCGCCGATGTCGTGGAGCATGGCCGCGTGGCGCAGGATCTCGCGGGCGCTGTCGTCCAGGTCGATCAGGCCGATCTCGCGGGCGCTGTCGAAGAGCTCGGAGCACAGGCGGCGCACCGTGCGGGCGTGGGCCTCGTCGAAGCTGCAGCCGCGGCCCAGCTCCAGGACGCTGCGCTCGCGCACGTCCAGCTCGCCGTAGAGTTCGGGACTGCGCTGGATGAGCTCGTCGACGATCAGGCCCTCGCGCAGGCCGCGGTCGCTGATGCGCAGCTCCTCGATCTCCAGCTCTTCCATCAGGGTTTCGATGATGGCCCCGCCGGCCACGATGATGTCGGCTCGCGCCGGGTTGATGCCCGGCACCCGGCGGCGCTCCTCCAGCGGCAGGCTGCGCAGGAGTGCCGTCACTTCGCGCAGGGCGGATAGGCGCAGCGGGTCCTCCTTCTGGCGCGAGCGGCCCTCTTCGTGGCGGATGGCGATGTCGGCCAGGTTCTCGATGGTGCCCGAGCTGCCGTAGACCACGTCGAAGCCCAAGTCGCGCGCGCCCTGCACGCTGCGGACGGCCGCGTTCTGCACGTAGCGCTTGAGCAGCGCGTAGCGGTCTTCGGCCACCGGCCCGTCCTCGTCGGGCAGGAAGAACACCGAGCTGAGCCGGATGGCGCCCAGCTTCATCGAGCTGAGCTGCCGCGTCTCGTTCCGATCGCCGACGATCAACTCCGTGCTGCCGCCGCCGATGTCGATGAAGAGCGCGCGGCTGTCGCCCAGGTGCAGGCCGCTGGAGACGCCCAGGTAGATCAGGCGCGCTTCCTCGCGGCCCGAGATCACGCGCACCTCCAGGCCGGCCTCTTCGGACAAGAGCTCTAGGAACTCGCGCTGATTGCGGGCCTCGCGCGTGGCCGAGGTGGCGATGGCCTCGATGCGGTCGGCGCCATAGGCCCGGGCCATGTCGACGAAGCCGCGGCAGACCAGCGCCGCGCGCTCCATGGCCGGCCGCTGCAGGTGCTGGTCGATGAACTCGCCCTCGCCCAGGCGCACCGCCTCCTTGACCTGGCTGATCACCGAATGGCCACCCTCCGGATCGAAGCGCACCAGCACCATGCGGGCCGAATTCGTGCCCAGATCGATGAAGGCGCCGATCTCCCCGCGACCCGCCTGGGCCGTCGGGCTCGGCTGCGTGCCATCCCGCCGGATGCTGATCTCCTGCGAGCTCACAAGGCGGCCACCGCCTTGCCCAGCGCCTTGCGCATCTCGAGGCCGCGCACCGTCGGCCAGCGGTCCGGCAGATCCCGCCGCGCCGCGCGCAAGATACGCTCCTGCTCCTTGGCATAGGCTCGCACCGCCGGCAGGTCCAGACCCTCGTCGATCATCTGCTGCAGCATGTCCCGCTTGACCACGGCGTCGTTGAAGTCGCCCAGCACCGTCTGCACTTCCTTCAGCCGAGCGATCGTCTTGACACCGGCCTCACCCATCAGGCCCTCCACCGGCTCGAGGCAGTAGCGCAGGCGCTTGCAGTCGATGCGCAGCTGGTGCAGGAGCTCGTCCGGCACCGCGTCCCAGTCCTCGAAATAGGGCTCGTAGGAGCGGATGATGGCGTAGCGCAGCTGGATGGCCGAGGGCATCACGTGCCGCAGCTGCCAGGGCTTGCCCGGCCCCCGCGCGTGCTCCGCGGCGCCCATGCCGGGCCGCGAGGCCAAGGCCTCGACCTGGCGGATCAGCTTGCGGTAGCGCTTGCCGTCCAGCCATTCGAGCAGCCGGGCGTAGGCCGCCTCGCGCTCGGCCCGCCAGCGGTCGGCCACCGCCTCCAGCTCCTGCGCCGCGCCGGGGCTCAGCGTGGCCTGATGTTTGGCCAGCTTCTCCAGCGCCACGTCGCGATCGCGGATCGGGCCCAGCACCCGGCGGGTGGTCTTGAAGAGCTTCTGCACCGGCGCCAGGGCCTCGGGCTCGAACCACTCGCCGAAGACCGACAGTGCGCCGGTGGCCCGCCGGCAGGCCACCCGCATGTCGTGCACGTACTCGATGTCCTCGCCGCGGCGCGCACCGCCCTCGCAGAGCAGCATCTCGTAGAGCTGGCGGTGGAGCATGCGCCGGCCGGCCTCGACCATGCTCGTCTCCGGCCGGATGCCGGTCTCGTCGGGCCGCTCGGGTCGGTGTTCCGCCATCATCCGCAAGGCCTGCTCCAATTTGCTCTCGGACTGCGCCGTAACGCCCTCTTGGGCCAGCCAGTGGGCCGACAGCTCCTCGAGCTGCTCGCGGCTGCCGGCCGGCAACAGCTCCAGCTCCGCCTCGACGAAGTCGGCGATGGGCTCGGGGATGCCGGCCCGCAGCCCGTCGCGGTCGGGCCGGCTGACGCGCAGCTCCTCGACCACCCATTCGGCCACCGGCCCGCGCCGGTCCGGATCGCCATCGGCGGAGGCGACCGGCCCGAGGATGGGCCGCAAGAGCCGCGCATGGCCGATGTTCACCACCGGCAAGAGCTTCGTCTCCTCGCCGGCGATGGCATCCACCCAGCGCCGGATCACCGGCGACCAGCCCTCGCGGTCCAGGGGGGCCAGGCCCGGGATGATCCGGCTCTCGAGCTCGAAGCGGTCGTGGATGGCCTCCAGGCCGGCCCGCTCGATGCCCTTGAGCGTCAGCTTGGTCGAGCCCTTCGAACAGCGCAGCCGCAGCGCGAAGCCGGCGCGCAAGAGAGCGTGGTCCGCGCTGTCGACGTAGACGTCGTCGATCAGGCGGATCTCCTGCTCGCCGGCCGAGTAGCCGTCCGGCAGATCGCGCGCGGCAGACAGGGCCGAGAGCTTGGCCTCCGGGCCCAGGCGGAACTTGGCCTCGACCTCGCGGTCCTGGCCGGTCTCGACGGTTGGGTTCGAATCGTTCATGCGGCGGGCCCCCTCGCGGTGGTGGATCCTATTACCGGGCGCGCCCTCAGGCATCGGGCGCCAGGAAGGGATAGCGGTAGTCCTTCGGCGGCACGAAGGTCTCCTTGATCGCGCGGGCCGAGAGCCAGCGCGTGAGGTTCAAGGGCGAGCCGGCCTTGTCGTTGGTGCCCGAGGCCCGCGCCCCGCCGAAGGGCTGCTGGCCGACGACGGCACCGGTCGGCTTGTCGTTGATGTAGAAGTTGCCGGCCGCGTTCTCCAGGGCCTCCATCGCCTCGACAACGGCCCGCCGGTCGCGGGAGAAGACCGCGCCGGTCAGCGCGTAGGGCGAGGTGTCGTCGACCAGGGCCAGGGTCTCGCTCCAGCGCTCGTCCGGGTAGACGTGCAGGCTGAGCACCGGGCCGAAGATCTCCTCGCACATCGTGCGGTACTTGGGATCCTCGGCCACGATCACCGTCGGCTCGACGTACCAACCTTGGCTGTCGTCGGCGCCGCCACCGACCAGGATCTCCACGCCGTCGGCGCGGGCGCCGTCCAGGTAGCCCTGGATGTTGCGGAAGGACTTCTGGTCGATGACCGCGTTGACGAAGTTCTCGAAGTCCTCGGTCGGCCCCATCTTCAGGCTGCCGACCTGGTCGGCCAGCTGCTCGCGCAGGGCCGGCCAGAGCGAGCGCGGGATGTAGGCCCGCGAGGCGGCCGAGCATTTCTGGCCCTGATACTCGAAGGCGCCACGGACCAAGGCGGTCGTCAGGCTGTCCAGATCGGCCGAAGGGTGGGCGACCACGAAGTCCTTGCCGCCGGTCTCGCCGACGATGCGCGGGTAGCTGTCGTAGCGCTCGATGTTGCCGCCGATCTCGCGCCACATGTGCTGGAAGGTGCCGGTGGAGCCGGTGAAGTGCAGGCCGGCCAGCTGGGGGCTGGCCAAGACCGGATCGCCGACCCGGCTGCCCGAGCCGGGCAGGAGGTTGATGACGCCCGGCGGCAGGCCGGCCTCGACCAGGATCTGGTAGAAGTACCAAGCCGAGAGCACGGCGCCGGAGGCCGGCTTCCAGACCACCGTGTTGCCCAGCAGGGCCGGCGCGGTGGGCAGGTTGCCCGAGATGGCCGTGAAGTTGAAGGGCGGCACCGCGAAGACGAAGCCCTCCAGCGGGCGGTAGGCCATCCGGTTCCAGATGCCCGGCGAGGAGATCGGCTGGTCGCGGTAGATCTGCTCGGCAAAGTAGGCGTTGAAGCGCAGGAAGTCGATCAGCTCGCAAGCCGAGTCGATCTCGGCCTGGTAGGCGTTCTTGCTCTGGCCGAGCATGGTGGCCGCGTTGAGCGTGTCGCGCCAGGGGCCGGCCAGGAGGTCGGCCGCCCGCAGGAAGATCGCCAGGCGCTCCTCCCAGGGCATGCGGGCCCATTCCTGGCGGGCCTCCAGCGCCGAGGCCACTGCCTGCTCGGCTTCCTCCGGCCCGCAGCCGTGGTAGTGGCCCAGCAGGTGGCCGGTGTCGTGCGGCGGGCGGATCTCGGCCCGCTGGCCGGTGCGGATCTCTTGGCCGCCGATGACGGCAGGGATGTCGACGGTCTGGCCGCGCATCTCGCGCAAGCGCGCTTGCAGGCTGGCCCGCTCGGGGCTGCCGGGGGCGTAGTCGCGCACCGGCTCGTTGCGGGGTCGCGGGACGTCGGGGATCGCGTGGTTCATGCGCCTCCTCGTCTGGGCTAGAATCTGGAATCCACTGGCTATGATAGGCCAGCCAGCCCCGGCTTGCACGGACCGATTCGAGAGCAGAGCGATGCGCAGCGCGCCCAGCCTGGACATCCCGCTGTCGGTGGCGCCGATGATGGCGCGCACCGACCGACACTTCCGCTACCTGATGCGCCGCATCACCCGCGGCAGCTTGCTGTACACCGAGATGGTGCACGCCCGGGCGGTGCTGCAGGGCCATCGCGATCGCTTGCTCGCCTTCCACCCCGACGAGCGGCCGCTGGCCCTGCAGATCGGCACCGACGATCCGGCGGAGGCCGCCGAGGCGGCCCGCGTGGCCCGCGACTGGGGCTTCGACGCGATCAACCTCAACGTCGGCTGTCCCTCCGACCGGGTCCAGGCGGCCCGCTTCGGCGCCTGCCTGATGGCCGAGCCCGAGCGCGTGCGGCGCATCGTCGAGGCCATGGCCTCGGCGGCCGAGATCCCCGTCACCGTCAAGCACCGCATCGGCATCGACGATCGCGACGCCTACGCAGACCTGCTGGACTTCGTCGACCGCGTGGCCGCCTCGGGCGCCTGCGATCGCTTCAGCGTCCATGCCCGCAAGGCCTGGCTCTCGGGGCTCAGCCCCAAGGAGAACCGGCGCGTGCCGCCGCTGCGCCATTCCCTGGTGCACCGTCTCAAGCGCGAGCGCCCGGAGCTGCGCATCGAGATCAACGGGGGGATCCGCGATCTGGAGGCCGCCCAGCGGCATCTGCGCCGGGTCGACGCGGTGATGATCGGGCGCGCCGCCTACGACGCCCCGATGCTCTTCGCGCCGGCCGACGCGCGGATCCTGGGGCTGGAGGCGGACGCGGCGGGCCGGCCTAGCCGCCGGCAGGTGGTCGAGGCCATGCTGCCCTACCTGGAGGCCGAGCGCGCCGCGGGCACGCCCCTGCAGCAAGTCACGCGGCATATGATGGGCCTGTTTGCCGGCCGGCCCGGCGCCTCGGCCTGGCGCCGCCACCTGGCCGCGCGGCAGCATCGGCCGGAGGCCGGCCCGGAGCTGCTAGTCGATGCCATGCGCCAGTTGCCGGAAGCTGCCCTGGTCTGATCGCAAGAGCACCCCGGGAGATCGAGCTCCATCGACTACGGGGTCCGCAGACTGAGAAGTCGAAAGACTGCGAGTTTCGCGGGCCCGCGCGATCAGCCGATCAAAACCAACCCCAGGTGTCGCCCGGATCGCGATAGACCTCGCAGTCCTCGAAGGGCCGGTGCCAGTCGCCGGTGAAGGCGCCCTCGACGCGCTCGAAGTGCAGGTGCGGCCCGCGCGAGAAGCCCAGGCTGCCGATCTCGCCGATCACCTGGCCGCGCTCGACCCGCTGGCCGACCTCCACCGTCGCCGTCCGGTTGTGGCTGTAGGAGGTCAGGTAGTCGCCGTGGTCGATGACGATCGCCAGCGGTCCGCGGCCGATGCCCTCGCCCTCGATCCACAGCGGGCCGACGTGCAGCACGGTGCCGGGCTCGACGGCGTAGATCGCGCTGCCCTCGGCGGCAAACCAGTCCTGGCCGGTGTGGAAGCCGCAGTCCTGGTAGGACACCTCGCGACCGAATCCGATGGCCATCAGGCCGCGCACCGGCACGTGCGGGCGCGATCGCTGCTGGTCGATGTAAGCGGAGGCCGCCAGCAGCAGGAGGCCGCCGGCGAGCAGCCAGACCAGGGGCCGGCGCAGCAGGGCTCAGTCTCCGTCTAGGGTGGACTCGAGGGCCTCGAGCTCGGACTCGATCAGCGCCACCAGCTCGGCCATCGGCTCGGCGTCCCAGATCAGTTCGGCGCCGGCGGCGTCGAAGAGCTCGGGCAGGCTGCGCGTACCGCCCAAGGCCAGGGCCTCCTGGTAGCGCCGCAGGGCCGCGCCGTGGTCGTCGCGGCTGGCCTTCCAGACCTGCAGGGCGCCCAGCTGGGCGATGCCGTACTCGATATAATAGAAGGGTGCGCGGAAGATGTGCAGCTTCTGATGCCAGAGCCGGCCGCGCTCGGCCTCGAAATCGCTCCAGTCGACGCCCACGCAGAAGCGGCGGTGCAGCGCGCTCCAGCGCTCGTGGCGCGCCTGGCGGTCCTCCTCGACACCCTCGGTGTAGACCTGGTGCTGGAAGGCGCTGACCGTGGCCATATAGGGCATGAAGAAGAGCATGCGCTCGAGGTGCTGGACCCGCGAGCGGACGGCCTCCTGGTTGTCGTAGAAGCCGCCTTCGTCGCGCTCGATGTAAGGCGCCGCCAACAGCTCCATGGCCATCGAGGCCACCTCGGCGAACTCCATCGGCGAGCGGCGCTGCCAGATCAGGGGCCAGCGCGCGGCGGCCTCGAAGGCGTGGAAGGCGTGGCCGGCCTCGTGCAGCATGGTCTTGAGGTTGCTGTCGGTGCCGACCGAGTTCATGAAGATGAAGGGCATGCCGCGGGCCGGCAGGGTCATGCAGTAGCCGCCGGGCGCCTTGCCCTTGCGGTTCTCCAGATCCAGCAGGCCCGCCTCGTCCATCTGCCGGACGCGCTGGCCGAAGACCGGTCCCACCCGGTCGAAGATCCGCGCCGAGCCCTCGGCCAACTCCCGGCCCGACTCGAAGGGCTTCAGCGCCGCGGTCCCGTGCAGGTCGACCTCCACGTCCCAGGGCCGCAGGGCGTCCAAGCCCAGGGTCTCGGCGCGCTTGGCGGCGCGGCGCTCGAGGGCCGGCACGAAGGTTTGCGCGATGGCCTCGTGCATCCGCAGTGCGTCCTCGGGCGCGTAGTCGAAGCGGCCCAGGTCGCGCCACTTGAAATCTCGGTAGTTCTCGAAGCCGGCGTTCTCGGCGATCCTGCGGCGGATGGGCAGCAGCGACTGGTAGAGCTCGTCCAGCTCCTCGGCGACCGCCTCGAAGGCCGACTGGCCGGCCAGCCAGGCCTCGCGCCGGCGCTCGCGGCGGGGGTCGGCCAAGAGCGGCTGGAGCTGGGAGATGGTGTAGGACTTGCCATCCAGCTCGGCCGTCAACGAGCCGGCGATGTCGTCGTAACGGCTGGCCTCGGTCTGCTCCTCGGAGAGCAGGGCCACGTTCTCCTGGCGGTAGATCTCGGCATCGCTGCGGAAGCGCTGCAGGGTGGTCGCCAGGCTTTCGTCGTCGTATCCGCTGGCCAGCAGGCGCTGCTTGAAGCGCTGGTCGATGGGCCGCAGCCGGGGCCAGACATCTTGGATCACGTGGTGGTAGGCCGCCTTGCGATCCGGGTCGGTCGTGTCGCGCGAGTTCTCGATATAGGTCACCCAGATCGACTCGCCCACCCGCATGTTCAAGTCCGACCATTCCTCGAGCCAGGCCGGCAGCTCGGCCTCCGGCACCTCGCGCTCGAGCAGGCGCTCGAGCCGGCCCTCGATGGCCGGCCAGTCCGCCTGCAAGTCGAGGTGATCCGGCAAGGTGGGGATGGGTTCGATGCTGGACATGCGGCTGTCTCCCTGGCGTGGGTCGGGTGGTCGGAGGTGGATTCTAGTGCGGTGGTGGTCGAGCCCCCAAGGATACACCGCGGCGCAGAACGCTGCATCAACGGTCGGACCGCGGTCGAGAACGAGCGCCCTGATCGCTGAGCGCCTGCCTCGAGCGACGGGCGCTCAGATCGAAACCGCCCGCTCGATCTCGGCCTCGGCCGCCTTCAGGTCGACCAGCGCGCTGCCCTGGTTGTAGCGGTTGGAGACCGGTACCTCGTCGATGGGCAGGTACTGGCGACGCCCGTTCTCGAAGATCACGTCCAGGTCCTCGGCGCCGAAGGCCACCGCGGCCAGCTCGCCGGTCGTGTCGCTGACGTTGAGCGTTCTGAGGCCCTGCGTGCCGCGGCCCTTGGGTGGGTACTCCGAGAGCGGCACCCGCTTGACGTAACCCTTCTGGCTGACGATGAAGACCTGGGTCGTGTCGAGCGCGTCGGCCGGCACCAAGGCGCCGGACAAGAGGCGATCGCCCTTCTTGAGGCCGATGCCGGCCACGCCCTTGGCCGAACCGCTGGCCTGGGGGTTGACGGCGCTGGCCGGGCTGCGCAGGACCTGGGCGCCGGCGGTGGCGAAGAGGAAGTCGGCCTCGTCGCCGGCGATGCCGCCGAAGAGCAGGCCGTCGTCCTCGCCGGAGAGGCCGATGACCGTCGACCAGCTGCCCGGTGTCAGCGAGAGGTCTTCGATGCGGGTGCGCTTGATCCGGCCGGCCCGAGTGCCCAGCACCAGACAGGCGTCCTCGGGTAGGCCCGACTCGGGCAGCAGCGCCGCGCCGATGATCTCCTCGCCCTTGTCCAGGCCCATCTCGCGCGGGCCGGCCTTCTCGGGCACGAAGCCCAGCGCGTTGCGCCAGGCGCGGCCGCGGCTGGAGAGCAGGATCACCTCGTCTTCCGGGCCGGCCCGCAACTGGGCCAGCTGGCAGGTGGTGGCGCGGCTGGTGACGCCCTCGCTGCGGCTGTAGCGGAAGCCGCTGGTGGGGCGGCGCTCGATGCCGGCCGTGGTCAGGAGCACCACCTGCGGGCCTTGGGGCAGGCGCAGCTCCGACTCGGTGACGACCTGCGTTCCGGCCACCGTCTCCTCCGAGTCCAGGATGATCGTGCGCCGCGGCGTGGCATGCGCTTCGCGGATGGCCTCGGTTTCCTCGACCACCACGCCCAGGCGCTTCTCCTCGCTGGCCAGGAGCGCCTGGAGGTAGCCGATGCGCTCGCGCAGCTCGCCGGCCTCCTCGCGCAGCTTGCTGGTCTCCAGCGAGGTCAGCCGGCGCAGCGGCATGTCCAGGATGGCCGTGGCCTGCAGCTCGCTGAGCTTCAGCTCCTTCATCAGATGCTTGCGCGCGCTGTCCGGCGTGCGGCTGCGGCGGATGATGGCCACCACCTCGTCGATGGCGTCCAAGGCCACCAGCAGGCCTTCGACGATGTGCAGCCGCGCCTCGCGCCGGGCCAGCTCGTGCCGCGTCCGGCGCTCGATGACCTCCAGCCTGAAGGCGACGAAGTGGGTCAGCATCTGGCGCAGGTCGAGCATTTTGGGTCGCAGGCCCCCATCGCCGTCCGGCACCAGCGCCAGGCAGTTGCAGCCGAAGGTCTCCTGCAGCTGCGAGCGCTTGAGCAAATCGCCCATCACCTGCGGCGGCTTGGCCGTGCGCGAGAGCTCGACCACCACCCGCATGCCGTCGTCGAAGTCCGACTCGTCGCGCAGGTCGGTGATGCCGGTGATGTTGCCGTCCTTGACCTCGCGGGCGATGCGCTCGAGCACGGTCGACTTCTGAACGCCGTAGGGCAATTCCGAGATGACGATGTTGTGCTTTCCGCCGGCGATGGGCTCGACCTGCATGCGGGCTTGCACGATGATGCGGCCCTGACCGCTCTCGTAGGCGCCTTGGATGGTATCGCGCACCTGGCCGCCCAGCTGGCGGTAGCGGTAGACCAGGCCGCCGGTGGGGAAGTCCGGACCGGGCACGATCTCCATCAGCTCCTCGGTGTCGATCTGCTCGCGGCGCTTCCAGTTCTTGACCACGTGCACGATGGCGTCCGCGATCTCGCCCAGGTTGTGGGGCGGGATGTTGGTCGCCATCCCCACGGCGATGCCGCTGGCGCCGTTGACCAAGAGGTTCGGGATGGCGGTGGGCAGGACGGCCGGCTCCTCCATCGAGTTGTCGAAGTTCTCGACGAAGTCGACCGTGTCGGCGTCGATGTCGGTCAGGAGCTGCTCGCCGAGGGCGCTGAGCCGGGCCTCGGTATAGCGCATGGCCGCCGCGCTGTCGCCGTCGATGGAGCCGAAGTTGCCCTGACCGTCGATCAGCACCTCGCGCAGGCTGAAGGGCTGGGCCATGCGCACCAGGGCGCCGTAGACCGACTGGTCCCCGTGCGGGTGGTACTTGCCCAGGACCTCGCCGACGATGCGGGCGCATTTGCGCTGAGGCCGGTCGGCGCGCAGGCCCATGTCGTACATGGCATACAAGATGCGTCGCTGCACCGGCTTGCAGCCATCGCGGACATCGGGCAGCGCCCGGTCCTCGATGGTCTTGGCGGCGTAGAGCCGGTAGGCCCGATCGAGCTCGGGCGTGAAGTCGAGGGTCTGGATCTCGAAGTCGTCGTGCATGGGATGTCGTCCTGATCGTGCGGCAGGTCCTCGAAGGCTTGGGTGAAGAACTCGAACCGGGTCCGGCCCAAGACCTGGCCATTATAGAACGGCTGTTCGCGCGGCGCCAATGATGGGGATTCTCGATGGAATGGGATCGATGCTGACATCATCGCACATCGAGGTCATTGCTCCTGGCGAGACCGACGAAGGGGCGATGATCGTCCCAGGATCCGGAAGGGTACATGTAACCCATTCTCATCCTAAGCTTAAAATTGACATCAGGCCGTATCTTGACCACTGCTCGTGACGTTACTGACACAGAGGCGATCCATGCGCCGGCAGGCCGGCTTGCTGCCGAGCAGGAGATACAGCCTCGAACAGGGCGATTGGCGGGGCGGGATGGTACCCCGACCGCGAATCGCCGAACGAAGTCGATTCGGTGACGAATGACCTCACATCGCCACATCTATAGAGGGGAAGCAAGCATGCATACCGCGCGGATCTTGGCCCGAATGGCCGGGGTACTGTTGATGAGCGCCGTGCTCGTCGCGCCGTGGTCCACGGCCGACGTCGCGATGGCTCAGGACGATCACGATCTTTCCGGCTTCAAGGGCGTGCGCCCGGCCGAGTTCGTGCCCAACCTCGGCCAGTTCGGCGACGAGCAGCAGGTGCTCTACCAGCTGAACGATGGGGGCCTGAGCGTCTGGCTCTCGCCGGACGGCATCACCTACAGTGCGCTCGACCTGACGCCGCTAGGCGCTGGCGAGCAGGGCGAGCAGTCGGAGATCACCACGGATCAACCCCAGTGGGAGGATCTCGGTGACACCGTCGTCCAGGGTCATGCGATCAAGACCCAGTTCGTAAACCCCTTCGGTGGCATGGCCATCGAGCCCGGCGACGAGCTGTCGACGGAGCTCAACTGGCTGATCGGTGACAGCGCCGACCACGTGACCGGCGTGCACGCCGTAGAGGATGTCACCTACGCCGACGTCTGGGAGGGCATCGATCTCCTCCTCACGGGTACGGTCGACGAGCTGGAACAGCAGGCGTCCGTCATGAAGCAGAGCTGGATCGTGGCGCCGGGTGCGGATCCCTCGGACATCGCCCTGCGCTACGAGGGTGCGGACAATCTGGTCATCGACAATCGCGGCCGGCTGATCATCGGCAACTCGCTCGGCCAGCCCATCATCGAGGATGCGCCGATCGCCTTCCAGGGCTCCGGAGCCAGCTACGAGCCGGTCGGCATCACCTTCGAGCTCGATGGCGATGTGTTGAGTTTCGAGGTGGGCGGCTTCGATCCGACCCGCCCGCTTTACATCGACCCGACCGTGCGCTTTTCGCGCGACTTCGGTGGCACCAGCTCGGACTACCTGGCCGAGATGCAGGAGGACGGCACGGGCCGCTACTTCAGCGGCTTCACGTTCTCGTCATCTGGCTTCCCGACCACGGGCGGCGCCTTCGACACCGTGTACAACAATGTCGAGAACTTCGCGGTCAAGTTCGATGCCGACCTAAACAATCAGATCTGGGGCACCTACATCGGCAGCTCCAGCTCGGACTACGGTGGAAACTCCTACCTTCTGCCCGGCGGTGAGTTGGTCATGGTGGGCCAGTTCCTGAGCACGCCCCCCAACGGACTCGGCTGCGGCGGCAGTGCGCTGACCAGCCTCGGCAGCAGCAGCGGTAGCTACGATGTCTTCGCATACCGGCTCAACAGCACCGGCTCCTGCTTGCTCAGTGCGCTCGAGCTCCAAGGTTCGAGCGTCGACTACGTGGCGGATATCGAACGAAACAGCAACGGCGACTACTACATCACCGGGTCGACGCTCTCGACCAACTTCCTCTCCGGGCAGCCGCTCAGTGGCTTCAATCTGACGCTCGATGGCAGCTATGCCGC
>CAZJWJ010000108.1:0-15691 GCA_964549495.1 uncultured Anaerolineales bacterium
TGAAAACGGCTCAGCTGAAAGCTGAGGGTTTTAGACCCTATCTACAGACAATAAGAGGCGCAACCGAGGGCGGTGCTGCGCCGCCGTGTCGGTTCGCTGGGAGGAGGCAATAGCAGCGCTATTGCCGACGAGCAGCGGGCCGACACGGTGGATGCAGCGGCGTCCGAATTGTGCCTCTTATTGTTTGACGAGCCCTTAACACTGAAGTCCTTCGGTGCAGGACACCTGAGCCCATACTCGACTTCCTGGAGAGCGCCGACCTCCCGTTGCGTCAGGGCTCGATGGGGAAGAACAGCCCCGATTCGGACGCCGCCCCGCGACCGAAGCGTTGGAGGATCTGGAAGGGCAGCCAGATCCGCTCGAGCCGCCGATCGACCGGCCGAGGGTCGGACCAGACCTCGATCTCGCCGCGGCGGTTGTTGGCTACGTAGATCGTTCCGTCCCTGCCGGCCGCCCGCACGCTGCCCCGCTGCGACAGCCAGCCCAGCGCGCGGGGCGCGGCGCCGCTCGGTGCATCGATCAGCCAGAGCTGCTCGCCACCGGTCGCGGCCAGCAGGCGTTCACCGTCGGCGCTCAGCCGGTGGACGGCGTCGGGCAGGTCCAGCCGGGCTCGCAGGCGCGGGAGGGCCGGCTGGGAGAGGTCGATGAAGAGGATGGCTTCGCCAGCGGACCAGATCAGCTCTCCGGCGCGCCCCAGCGCAAGATAGGAGGATCCGTCGGGCAGGCCGGTCAGGCGGCCGATGGGCTGGAGCTGGCCCGGCCGCGAGACGTCGAGCAGCACCAGCGGGTGGAGCGAGGCCCCCAGGACGTCGCCGGCCACCAGGAGCGGGCCGCGCGCGTCCTCGGGCAGTCGGTGGATGGCCAGGGGCCGGATGGCCGCCGGATCGCGCGCGTCCAGCTCGATCAGCTCGCCCGACCGCAGGCTCAGATATAGCAGGCCGTCGCGCCCGGCCAGGCCGAGGATGGCCCGGTTGGGATTCTCTTGGGCACAGCGGTCGTCGACGACACACCATCGTCCGCGCAGCTGCGGGGGCATGCCGGCCACCGGCTCGTAGACCAGCAGGGCCATGCCGTCCAGGCCGACCGCGTAGAGCCAGGAACCGGATCGCAGTGGGGCCGGCCAGTCGGCGATTGGCAGATGCGCGCGCCTCCGCGGGGACGTCGGATCTTCCAGACCGTAGAGCCAAGCGCTTTCGTCGCCGCCCGATCCGGGGCCGGACAGCGCCAGATCATCCAGCACCGTCAGGCTGGACAGCCCCTTGCCCAGCCCCCAGGCGCGCCAGCGCAGCACCTGCCCGGCCGTCGCATCGACCTCCGTCGAGAGCACATCCATCGTCGGGCCGCCGGAGAGCCGCAGCAGGCGATCGCCGGAGACTGCGGCCTCGAATTCGAGGGTGTCACCGGGCAGGTCGGTCAGGAGCCGGGGGAAGAGCGGGTTGCGGATGTCCAGCCGGGCCAGCTGGCCCGCGCCGACGTCGATCCAGAGCAGCGGGCCGGCGATCCAGGCCCGCGGGTAGGCAGGCGGGCGCGGAAAGCCGCCGGCCAGGTCAAGCTCGACGCGGCCGAGCGGTCGTGGTGAATCGCCGTCCAGGCCGAGAACCTCCACGGAGAGGCGCGGCTGCGCCTGATCGGGCAGGATGGCGTAGCCGATCGGGCCCTGCGCCAGCATGCCGAAAGGCGCGAAGTTGCCGAAGGCCTCCGCGGGTCGGGGCGTGCTCGGGTCGGAGAGGTCGATGCGCCACCAGCCCAAGTCCGAGCGATGGACCAAGAGATGATCCCCGGCCAGGACGGGCTGGAGCCTGCGATAGACCTCGAAATCCAAGTCCAGCGCCCCGATCCGCCGGTGGTCGTCGGCCGCGTAGATGTCGAAACGATCCCGCAGGGCGAAGGCCCCGCCCGTGTTCAGCGACAGCAGCCGATCGCCGTCCGCCGCGATCCACCAGCCGAAGATCCCGGTCTCCTCCTCCGTCCAACCCGCCGGCCCCGGGCGCAGAAGGCGCAGCTGCCCGTCGGCGCCGTGGAGGTAGCGCCGCTCGCCGAACTCGATAAAGCGCGCCAGCCGGCTGGTCAGCTCCTGCGTTCCGGTGACCCGCGGCATTCCCTCGGCATCGATGTCCAGCTGCACCAAGGTGTCGAGGCAGACCAGGAGGAAGGACACCCCAACGCGGCTTGCCGACTGACAGCTCTCGGGGACCGGGGCCTCGGCATCCGGATGCACCCGGGGCCACTCGACCCGGCTGGCCAGCCAGCTGGCCTTACGACAGTCGAGCCCGGATGCCAGGATGGCGCAGACGCTGCCTTCGGCGGCCAGGATGGGTCGACCCTCGAGCCGGGCCTCGTCCAGGGCACGGAAGCGCGAGTCCGCTCCGCGCGCGATGCGCCACAGGCGGGTGGCGCCGGCATCCTGGCCCGCCTCGCCCTCCGCTCGGCGCCAGGCGCGCAGCTCCTGGCCGGCCAGGAACGCGCCCTGGACGCCCTGGGCGCCGGGATCCCAGCCGCCGATCTCGATCGGTTGGGCGGGCTGGCTCAGGTCGTAGACGTGCAGCCCGGTGTCGTCCCGGGTCAGGAGCCGCCGGCCGGCCAGGTCCATCATCCAGCTTTCCGAGTCCGGCAGGCCGGCCGGCAGCAGCCGCGTCGGGTCGGCCACATCGAAGATCTGCCAGCTGGCGACGGCGGACTGGTCGACCGTCTCGCGCACCGTGAGGCCCAGGAGCCCGGAGCCGGCCTGCATGTCGAGCACATGGACGGCGCCGAGCGAATGGCGAGCCAGCGCCCGTGGCCGGCCATCGTCCCCGATCTCGAAGATGTCGAGCCAGGCCACGTGCCCCGGCACGCCGCCGGCGAGCAGGTAGATGCGGTCGGCCTCGCCATCGATGAGGCGCAGGCTGGCCGGCAGGGGCAGTTCGGCCAGGAGCTGCGGCGCCGCGGGCTGGCCAACGTCGATCACCGTGGCCTGCCGCTCCTCGGCCAATACCACCCGGTCATCGAGCAGGCGGATCTGGGAAACTGCCCGCGGACCGCTGCGCAGCGGCATCTTCCCCAGCGTCACGGCTTGGCCTGCCTCGAGCCCGAGCAGCCAGACGCTGCCGCGCCAGTAGGCGGCCAGGCGATCGGCCGAGAGGTCGACCAAGGGATCCGCGCCACCGCCCAGCAGCCCGGCGAGCTCGGCCTCGAGCTGCGGCGCGAGCGGGCCGGGCAGGATGGCCGTCGGTATGGCCGGCGGGCCGGGCAGGTTGGGGATGGCGATCGGGGTGACGCTGGGGGTCACGGTCGGGGATGGTGGCAGGGGCGTCCAGGTGGGGACCAGCGTGATCTCGGGCGTCGGCGACGGCAGGAGGGTGGGCGTGCCGATGGGCGTGGGCGAGACGTCGACGGTCGCGCTCGCGTCGGGCGTAGCCACTTGGGTGATGGTGATGGAGGACGTGGCGCTCGGGCTTGCAACGATCGTCGCCGGATCGCCGGGCGTCAGCGTGGCCAGCGGCTGGGGGGTGGCCGGCGCGCTGCCGGGCGGACAGCCGGTCGAGAAGAAGAAGTCCAAGCGTGTGGATCCGAGCTGGAAGTCGTCTGCGACCACGGACCGCGCGGCGGTCTGGTTCTCGCAGAGCGCCCAGCCCGGTGGCGGCGCGACCAGCTCGACGATCCAGCGCTCGCCTTCGTCCGGGATCTCGACCGGGATCTGTACTCGGTGCACCACGTCCAACAACTCGGACTGGAAGCGTCCGATCTCCTGCTCGCCATCCAGGAGCCGGACCGTGAAGGCTTCGAGCGGATAGGAGCGAGCGTAGGCTTCGTCGTCCGAATCGAACTCCAGGTTGCAGTGAGGACAGTCCGGATCGCCGCCACCGGTCACGTCGACGAAGCCGAGGACGAAGATGGTCCCCTGCTGAGTCGGCTCGTCTGGCTCGCCGGTTTCGGGCATGCCCGGCTGCCAGCCAGCGATCAGTCCGATGAGGCCTAGCAGGATCCAAGGGGTCACGGTCTTCATCAAGTCGTACCCTTTGGGGCCCTTTCCATGATGCCGCGATGGCGAGATTCCAGGTTCGGGCCAGCCTATCACAGCTCGCCCCGATTCTCTATCTTACGACAATGAGAATTCAGACACGGCTGACGACCAACAGACGTAGCGATGCGTCCTACCTAGGGACAGCCGACGATGCGCCCGGCGATGGAACGATAGATCGCAAGCAGGTCTTCTCCGTCGGGAGCCAAGAAGTGGTCCTCTGGCCGGCTGGCAAGCGCGACCAGCAGCCGGGTGAGTCGATCGTCGGACGCGCCGAGACCGATGGTGAAGCGGCGCGTGCCAGCCCGCTCTAGCCGGCCGGCGATCTCTAGGATCGTGCACTCCTGATTCGGACATTCCGGGTACTCGGAGCCCGGGCCGAAGGGAACTCGATTCGGCAAACCGTCCGTCAGCAGGACGAGCACGGCCTGCCGGCCGGCCCTCGGTGCCGCCTCGATCGCATGCTGGCTTTCCTCCAAAGCCAAGTCGAGGCGTGTGCCCTCTGCCACGGAAGATTCCAGTCCGAGCAGCGCGGTCTCGACTTGCGCCACTTGGCCGCTCGAGTCCAGGGCGGTCCAGGCCCGGTCGTTGAAGCCTACGACGGCCACGCGATCCCCGCGTTCCGGTTGCCGGGCATCGAGTTCGAGAACGTCGACGAAGCGTCGCGCGGCCGAAAGGGCCTCGTCCAGCTTCCTACCTGTGCTCGATCGGCGCAGCATCGAGGTCGAGAGGTCGATGACCAAGACGACATCGGCCCGCCGCTCGCGGCGCAAGCAAGGATTCTGCGCGATGAGTGGAAGGTAGATCGGCAAGGGGGTCGTAGTTGCCGTCGGGCTGGCGGTGGCGGTGCGCGTCGGGGTCGGGGTCGGCGTGCTCGTTCGCGTCGGTGTGCGCGAGGGGCTCGGCGTCGGACTGGGCGTCGGGGTGGGGTCCGGGGCGCAGAGGCTCTCGATGTCGCCCAACGTAGGAAGGTCCGCCGTGACGATCTCGCCACCGTCGGCTGGGCCGCGTAGCTCCCCGCTTTGGTTGTCGTACCACTTCAGACCGGTCGCGCTGCGGCCTTGTGCCGACGACCAGAAGGTACCGGTCGCGACGACTCGATCCAATCCCGGAAAGCGCGCCAACGCACCAAAGTTCGATTCCTCGACTGTCCGGCCGGCATAGGGAAACGGCAGATCGTCGAGGTAGGACTCGCGGTCGACCACCACGGACCAGCGTCCGGGGGCCAGGGACCCCGCCCGGTCCGCCTGGCCCGAATCCTGCAAATGCGCTGTGCACCGCCGCGGCATAGAGCTCGTTCCGGCGCCAGTCATAGGCCAGCCCGTGCACAGCGCCGATGTCCCGATTCCGCACCAGTCCGACTTGCTCGGGGTTGTCCGGATAGCGAAAGCGGTCCACGTCATCCGAAGTGTCCTTCAGCGCAACCACGGCCCAGTAGTCGGCAAAGGTGTGGTCGGCCATCCACATGTAGATCCGGGTCGTAGCAAAGTACGGGTTGTCGCCGTCGCAGGCCGCGTGTACCGGGCCTATGGCCTGAGACTTCACGGTGTGCACCTGCCGCCCCGATGAGCCGGGCATCGACCATGTCCATGCCAGACACAGGGCAAGGAGCGGCAACGCAAGCCCGATTGCAGGCCTGCGAGAAGTGGAACGGAACGATCTCTCGGTCTCGGTCAGCAGCCTTCCTCACTCGATCGTGGGCTCGCATTCGTCATGTCGTCGAGCCCGAAGCGTGGCGCATCGAATAGGCGGTCCAGCAAGAACGGGACCAGCTAGCGCGCGATCCCGTCGTCGGTACCGCTAACCACCTACTGACCGAAACCGGGAACCCTTCGGACCCGCGCGACGTTCTATGGGTGAACCCTACCAGTGCCGTTCGCCTTCGCACGCCGTTCTCACAGCCCCGGTGCAATGAAGCTCGTTCTCGAACCTTCAACAACAGGGAGCATGCGCATGGCCACAACTCGCAAGACATCGTCGCTCGCCAGATCGACCAGCTTCCTGCTGGCCATGCTGCTCGTCGCCTGTGACAGCGATTCCAGCCTACGCGATCCGATCCAATCCGTCCAGCAGGAGCCGACCGGGACCTCTGCGATCACGGCGACCGTCGAGCGCTCGAACTCGGCAGCGCCCGCCACACCCATCTACACACCACGCCCGATGCCTCGCTCCGGCGGCGTCGCCGACTTGTTGGCGGACCGTCCGCCGCCGGGCGAATCGGTCGAGCTGGATGCCTGGTTCGGTGAGGGCCGGATCTCCTGGCCCGGCCGCGGCCGCTTCGAGTCGATGTCGGGCTGCCCGACCGTGGACAGCGCACCGATGCTCGACCGGCCCCTGTGGCAGACCATCGGCTTCGGTAGCAGCATGTCCTCCAACCCCGTACCCGACGATGCACCTCACTTGATCGCGGCCTTCCGTCCGGAGCTGGCGGGACAGGAGGGAGAGGATCCGGTTGCGTTCCCACCTTCGGACTGGCCGGCCTTCGCACGCGTTCGTGGCCACTTCCCCACTTCGGACGAGGCCTTTCAGAGCGCGATCGAAGCGGGCAATCCTTGCCCCGATCATGACCGGATCTTCGTCATCGATGCCCTGCTCGAGACCTACCTCCCGGCTCGGGAGTACCTTTGGGTTCCGGTCGCGCCCGAAGCGCGCTGGATCCGTTTCCGGAGCCTGGACCTGGGCCTGTCTCTCAGCCATCCGCCTTCCTGGCAGGTCATCGAGTCGGGAGACGAGCTGACGCTCGTTTCGCCCCACTGGCCGGACCGCAGCATGCGGATCCGCCGAGCCTCTCCGTCGAGCGATCCGATCGGTGCCCCGACACGTCGGCCCGCCTCGCACGCGGAGTCCTGGGGCCACTTCTTCCAGGAGCGAGAAGCGGCGGCACGCTTTGGTGACAACCAGGCCTCGTTGGAAGGCGAGATCGCTGGCTGCCACGACTGGGACGACGAGCGGCTGGACTGCTTGGAGCTGAACATCGCGACCCCGGGCCAGACCTACCAGGTGCGCATCCCCTTCGGCCGGGGCTTCGACGCCGAGCCGGGGCAGCTGCGCGTGGCGGATCAGATCGTCGACAGCCTGGCCATCGAGGCCTGGCCGACCATGACGCCCAGGCCACCGATTCACACCAAGCTGGGAGGTGGGCCCTACTGGGACCGCGCCCGCGCCGAGGAAATGGCGCTGTCCATGATCGGCGGCGCGGACGGCATCCCAGGCAGCGAGTGGCAGGTCAGCGACGCCCGGCTCATCTCCGAGTCCGAAGCCCTCGATCTAGCCCGCTGCAGTATGGATCGCTCCCCGGACAACAGCTGGTACCCCTACCCCGACGGCGTCTGGCTGATCGAGCTGAGCGCAGCGCCGGACATCGTCTACACAACCTACCTGGATGCCGCCAATGGCTTCCACATCTGCACGGCCAAGCTCGGCGAGCCGGTCGAGAGCGGAGGCGGGGCCCTATCCGGCGCCACCCGCGCCATAACTCGAAGGGACTTGTTGTCAGTCCGTCTCGATGACCCGACCGCCCAGGCGGACCAAGTCATCGAAGGCCCGATCCGTAGGAGACGAGGATTGGCCGAACTCGGCTCGACACGACTATCCTAGCCTCCGCTGCGCGCTCGATGTGGTGAGCGGCATGGGGTGCGGTGGAACCGGCACGGGGGCGATCGATGCCTGGCAGGGTGGGGCTGTTGTTGGCGACGCTGTTCTCGCTCGGCGCTTGGACGCTGGCTGCCGGGGTGACCCGTCCGGCCCGGGCCCAGAACGATCCGGTGATCTTTGCCAGCCGTGAGGTCGGCGGGAGCAATCAGGATAGCCGCCTGGCGGTGGACGGTCTGGACGATCCCTGGCGCGAGGCGGCGGCCGCGGCCGGCTTCGGCCGCGTGGTGGTCGGCAGCATCGCGGAGTCCGCGCTACCGGTGGTCGTCTATCTGCCAGGGACGGCCCGGGTGGAGGTCTCGCTGCGCGACGTCAGCGAGCAGGACCTGGGCCGGCCGAGCTCGGTCGGGAGCGCGGCCAACACGCAGGGCGGCGCGGACGATGCGCAGTCGGCGACCATGCAGGACGGCTCGCCGAAACCGGAGTCCCTGCTCGCCCAGCCCTTCTACAACGAGGGTGCCGGCACCCGCTCCGATCGCAACGCCCTGCTCTTCACCTTCTCCGAGCCGGCCGTCGCCTTCGGCGCCTGGTTCGGCGATCTGGAGACGCGCACGCAGGGTGGCGGCACGGCGGCGATCCTGCGCCTGCTGGGCGAGGACGGTCGCCGGCTGGGGCCGGACCACGTCATCGTCCCCTCCACGCCCGACCAGAGCCTCTGCGGCGCGCCGGTGGATGACGGGTTCGTCGGCTGCGGCAACAAGACCACCCTGTGGTTGGGATTCGTGGCGCAGCCGACGCGCCCCGTCGCCGCCATGCTGGTGGTGGTCGGTGACGACGACACGGTCGAGACTTCGGACGACGGCAACCTGGAGCACCTGAGCTTCACCGGTGCCTCCCTGGCCCTCGAGGGCGCGCCGACCGCCACGACGGCGCCGACCGAGCCCGCGCAGCCCACCGCGCCGCCGAGTGCCACCCCGACCTCGACGTCGGAGCCCACATCCACCCCTCGACCCTCCGAGACGGCCCGGCCGTCGCCCACCGCACCCCCCTCCACATCCAGCAGCCCGACGCCGGAGCCGCGCCCCCTCTTCCTTCCTCTGCTGCTGCGCCTCGAGTGCCCCCCGGCCAAGGTCGATGCCATCCTGGTCATCGACACCTCCACCAGCATGGCCGCAGCCCAGCCCGGTGGGCCGAGCCGCTTGGCCGAGGCGCAGGCGGCGGCGCGGACCTTCCTGTCGCTCCTGGACCTGGATCCCGATAGCTCGGGCGGCTTCCTGACCTCGGATCGCGCGGCGGTGGTCTGGTTCAACGGCCAGGCGGCGGTCGAAGAGCCCATGAGCGGCGAGTGGAATCGGCTCCGCTCGGCCGTGGACCGCCTACCCGAGCGCGTCAGCGAGGGCACCCGGCTCGATCTGGCCCTGGCGGCGGGCTTCGAGGCCTGGATCGGCGCCGATCCGCGGCCCGAGAACATCGCCACGCTGGTCCTGCTCACCGATGGCCGGCCCAATGGCGCAAGCGACGAGGAGGTCCGGGCCCAGGCCCAACGCGCCAAGGACGCCGGCCTGCGCATCCTCACCATCGGCCTCGGGCGCGCCGACGAGATCGACGAGGCGCTGCTCCGCGCCATCGCCAGCCAGAGCTCGGACTATGCGCGGGCGCCGGACGCGGCCGATCTGGATCAGATCTACAGGCGGCTGGCCTCGACCTTGCGCTGCCCGGCCGGGCGGTGGCTGCCCTAGCGAAGCAGCGCCACTCGCAACGCGAAGGGTCCCGCCTCGGTCAGAACGGATTGCTGCAGGTCGATCCCCTCGTCTGTCACGCGCAAGAGTCGGACACGACCCGCATGCATGTCCACGTGCGAACGCTCCCTGGGCAGTAGCAACGCATGGTCATCGAAGCTCGCAGTTCATCCGACTCGCGAAGACTATGGGCTCGACCCCGTCCACGGTCAACGCCTCGATCATCTGAATCGCATCTTCTGCCAGAGGGAACATGGTCACCATCACAGGACCCTTGCCGAGCGTGTCGGCGGCCGGCCGAGGGGACAGATCGACCAGGAACACCCCTCTGGCTAGCATCTCCGTGCGCATGTCGCCCACTCGATCCGGCGACATCACTGCGATGTCGACGCAGCTCCCTGGACCATCCACGCTCGGTTCGAGCAAGTCGCGCCGCACGATCACCGAGAGCAGCTCGCCCGTGGGACCCTCGTCGATGAAGGTGACCTCGTCGATCGGCTGAATGGTCTGAGACGTGAATCGCGCACCGGATACCATGGGCTCGATGGTCATCCACCCCACACCATGCCGGATGTCGTCGATCAACCGATCGTAGGCCAACAGCTGGCGCGACACATGAGGCTCGAACCAAACCGACTGCGCGTCGACGGCTGTCACCATCTCTTCGGTGAGGACCACGTATGCAGGGATGTCCTCGGATGCCACGGCGATGCCGGCCGGCCACGACTCGTCTTGTCGGTGTTTGGCAACGTAGGCCAGGGCGGCCACCAATGACAACACGGCAAGCACCACGGTGCGATATCGATGAACCCGCATCTTCACGACTCCCCGCCCACCGACTTGGCATCGATGGGCTCCATCCGCAATCGATTCGACTTGAACGGACGATGCGGAGCAAGGAGCATGCCAATCGAGACCTTGCGCGGAGTCGATCTGGCCGTAGGCTAGAATCCCCGGGCGCCATAACACCGACGCAACCCCTCCGTTCTCCAGTTCAGCATAGACTTTTCCATCCATCACGGTATGCTCGGTGGGATGGTGGTTGCGCCCGTGGTACTGCGTCGCGAAGCAACCGTTGCTCAGGGCAGTCGGCATTCAGCCAGGCCCGCGTACCGAAGCGAGGAGAGGCATCGCCCCATGCTCCAGTTCGCCTGTGTCATCACCTGGACTCCGCTTCGACGCATCACCGCTCGCCTGGCGCCGGCTGCACTGACCACGATCCTGCTGTTCGGGCTCGGTGTCGCGTCGAGAGCCGCGCAATCGCGTCCGCAGATCGACTTCTTCCCGGCGGCCCGGGTAGACCCGGGTCGACCCGGCAGCATCGAAGCCTTCGGCGATCATGTCGCGATCGGTATGTTGGGCGGCCTAGCGGTGGTCGATGTCGCCGGCGGCCTGGAGCCTGCCGTGATCGGGCAGTTCGATATCGATCCGGACCGTTCGATCACCAGCGTGGCCATCGAGGGCCGCCATGCTTACGTGACCACGGATGACGGCAAGGCATTGGTGGTGGACATCGGAGCGCCTTCGGATCCTGGGCTGGCCGGCCAGTTCGACCTACCGGATGCCACGCGGGCCTTGATCGTCGACGTCTCCGGCAATCTGGCCTATCTGCTCGCCGACTCGGGCTCGGCGCTGGAGTTGCGCAGCTACTCGCTCTCGGATCCGCTCGTGCCGGCGCTGCTGGGACGCACCGAGATCGGTGCCAGCGGCCGGGCTTGGGATCTGGATGTCGTAGAAGGGCATGCCTATGTCAGTGGTGAGGCCCATCTGCACATCGTCGATGTCTCGGATGCTTCGGCTCCGTCTGCGCTCCGCAGTCTCCCCTTTCGCGGCACCGGCGCTTGGTACGGTCTGTTCGTCGAGGATGGCATCGGCTACGCCGCAGGCCACTCGGGCGGCCTGGTGGTCCTCGATCTCTCCGATCCCTCTATGCCGACCGAACGAGGACGCCTGCAACTGCAAGATCGCAGAGGGCGGATTCGGTCGGTGGAAGAGCCTGCGACCAAGCTCGACGATCATCTGATCCTGCCGGCCGGCGACGGCGGCATCGTCGTCATCGATGTCTCCGATCTCGATACTCCGAGCTTGGTCGGCAACCTGTCCCTTCCGGGTAGCGGAGGGTGGCGCGCTCGGCGGCAGGGCGATCGCCTGTTCGTGATCGATCGAGGCATGGGACTCTTCGTCGTCGACATCGAGGTGCCGACGCGTCCGGAGCTGGAGACCAGCCTGGAGTGGCCGGCGCGAATGGTGGGCGTTCATGCGCAGGACGGCTACGCGCTGGCGGTCTCGGGCTATGGCAGGGCCCTCACCTACGACGTCCGCGATCCCTATGCGCCAGAGAAAGTGGGCAGTCTGAACCTTGGAGACGACACGACGATGACCGGTCTGGTCTCTGACCACGGCCGCGCATTCGCGACCTCCGCGCGCGTCGTTCAGACCGCCGTCATCGATCAGATCGAGAGCATCGATCTCTCGGATCCCAGCCAACCGCGTCGAGGGCCTCGGATGCCGATCTCTGGCCGCTACGTCGACGTCCTCGCGGTCTGCGGCGACCGCCTCTACTCCGGCGGAGCCAACGGCGCCGTGAGCATCGACATCGGCGAGAGCCTCGTGTTGAGCGTCGATGCCTTCTGGTCGGAGCCCGGGGTTCGGGTGGGCGCGCTGGCATGCATGGACGACTGGCTATATGCAGTGGCCGCACCCGACGACGCGGACGGATACCAACTCATCACCTTCGATGCCCGTGTCGGAGAGGAGCTGGCCCCGAGACATCGGCAGCCTTTGGACCCGCTCCGTCGCGCCGACACGATGTTCGTGGCTGGACCGCGGCTCTGGGTCGGCCACGCCAGCGGCTTCGAGATCTACGACATCAGCACACCCTCCCTTCCGCAACCCCTTCAGGTGCCGGACTTCGACGCCCAGTTTCGACTGCGTGAGATCGAGCAAACGGTTCGCCGCGGCGACTTGATGTTCGTATCCGGCGACCAGAACCCAGCCATCGCCGTCATCGACCTGTCCGACCCGACCGCCCCGTCGGTCCGCGGCTACCTTGCGGACGACCTGCCCTCGCTGTCCATCGCCGTCGATCGCGACGTGTTGGTCGTGGGTACCGGGGCCAGCGGCATCACCACCTTCGAGATCACCGGCCTCGAGGTCCCGACGGCGAGTCCGGAGCCCAGCGCGACGCCTGCGCCTTCGCCGGATGCGACGCCGTCGGTCGTGAGAACCCAACCGACGATCATTCACTTGCCGCTCCTGGTCACGCGTCGGGAATAGACGGCGCGGCTTGGATCCACCTGGCTCGCGGACTTCGGGACACGATCGGTGCGAATCTTGCTGTCCGGGGCGAGGAAGGCATGATCGTCGACGGTCTCGGTCGTCGGATAAGGCATAGGAACTGGGGGGCTTCATGGCGATCGCAAGGCTGCGGCTCTACATCCTCGTTCTCACCGTCGCGCTGGCGCTGCCCGCGCCGGCCGCGGCGCTCACTTGCGTCGGTTGGGACGATCCGGCGCTCGAGTTCGAACGTGCGGACGCCGTCTTCAGCGGCTGGCTGGTCGACTGGGGTCCGGAGGGTCGAGAGCTTCGCTTCCGCGTCAGCAGGTCTTGGAAGGGTGTGGAGTCGCGTGACGTGCGAATCATCCACGCCGACTACTACTGGGATGGCGATCGAGTCCTTCCCGCGGGCAAGTACTACGTCTTCGCCAAGTCCGACGCCACGGAACGAGCACTCTACGCCCCGACCTGCCGCGAACCGTTGCACTTCTGGTTCGATCGCGACGGTGCGTTCGAGGCCTTTCTCGGCCAGCAGCCCAAGCTCGAGTTGAAAGGCACAGCGCCTTGGCCAAGGCCCGAGCAAGCCCTCCCGTTTGCCAAGGGCTTGCTTCTATGGCTCCTGTACATCGTGCTGGTCGAGTGGCGGGTCACAGCGGTCAGCGCACTCGGCCTCTTCGTGGCCGCCATATGGTGGCGACGCCGTCGGCTCGGCGGTCGTGCCATGGACGAAGGATCGACGACCCCGCAGACCCTGTAGCCATGATATGCTTGACCCGTGGGCGAGGAAACCGTCCCCGCCTCTGGTGCGAGGAGCGCGCTGATGAGACCTCACCTGCTGCATTGGGCGATGGTGCCGGCCATCCTGGGGCTCGTCCTCCTCGCGGTGGGTCGCGAGCCCGCCGGATCGATGGCCCAGGAGTCGGGCGCCTATCTCATCGACATCGACATGCCGAAGGAGCCCGATGCGTCGTGGCGCATCGGCGAGGTCTGGCACTATGACTGGTATCGCCCACGCGAGCGCGAAGCCTCGCTAGAGGATGCCGACGCCTTGCTGATCCTTCGAGACGCAGCAGGCGACGAGCTTCGACGCATGCGGATCGAGCGGCAGTGGATCTGCAACGGCCATTGCTACGAGACCCCCACGGCGGATGTCGAGCTGCACGTGGAGCCTCGCGCCACCCGGATCGAGCTGCATTCGATCGACGCCGAGGGTGCGCCCGTGGAACTGAAGGCGGTGCGCGAGCGCTCTCCCAACCCACCGCGGGTCGAGATCCTCAGCCCCACCGATGGCGAAGCGCTGGTCGACGGCATGGAGATCCGCTGGCAGGCCGAGGACGCGGACGCGGACCCGCTGCTCTTCACGGTGCTGTACCGCGGCAGCGCGGGCAGCTCACGCCAGTCCGGCTTGTTATCCCGAAGCCCCGACCGGAGCCTCGTGTTCGCGCGCGGATGGCTGCCGCGCGATCCGAATGTCTCGATCGCCGTGCTCGCCAACGATGGATTCAACACCGTCCAGACCCAGGTATCGGGCTTGCGGCTCGAAGGCAACCAGGCGCCGCGAATCTGGATCGGCTCCCCGGACGATGGCGCCTTCTTCCTCCCCGGCTCGCTGGTCTTGCTGGAAGCCGGGGCGCGCGACCCGGAAGACGGGGACCTCTTGGCAACCTGGTCGAGCGATCTGGAAGGCCCGCTGCCCAGCCCGAGCTGGTATCCGCGCATCCAAGGCAGCCACCAACTGACGGCACGCGCCACCGACGCCGATGGCCTGGCCAGCACCGAGACCCGGCAGATCTTCGTCGGCCCGCGGCCCATCGATGGAGATCGCGTCTACCTTCCGATCTTCGGTGACCGCGTCGCGCCGGACCTCGATGATGCGACCCCGTAGACCTGCCGCGATTCCTACTACTAGAATCTCTCGCCGCCAGTAGTAGGAATCATCGATCCTACTACTGGGATCGGAATCTTCTAGTAGTAGGAATTCCAGACAGTCTGGAGAGGCGCACGGTCAGTGGGCTACTCGGGCTTCTCACAGGGGACGTGGCTCTGAGCGAGGATAGGGACCCATCCCTCGCGCGACAGGCCGTCGATTACCGCAAGGGCAGACTCTGGAACCATGGAAACGGGCACTCGGAGATTGGCACGGACCAGATCCAGCGAGTTGATCGGGGGCGCGACATCCACCACCGTCGCAGCGTCGGCGAACCAGTGCTCGTGGGAGCCCGATTCAGATGCCTCGATGGCACCAATCGCCACGCAAGCCTCTCGCCCCTCGAAGCCCGGAGGCAGGTGGGTGATGGGCAGATCGAAACTGATGGCCTCGACCGGCTGGCCTTCGGAGAACCGCGCGTCTTCCATCGGCTTGACGTTCTCCATTGTCAGAAGATCTCCGGAGTGGATGCGCCGCACGCTAATCATCTCCCGGCCCTTCATCACGTCATGCACCTCGGATCGGGTCCAGAGCCTCTGAGCGTTGGCAGCATGAGTCGGAAAGTCGAGGGCGATCGTCCACCGCAGCATCGACGCCTGGACGACCGTGTAGGACTCGATGTCGGTCACCGCTCGAGGGGCCACCACAAGATCAGGCTGACCAGCCTGGTGCCATCGCCAGATGGCGGTTCCTACCAGCGCCAGGGCCAGGATGGAGGTCAGAATCCTGGCGCGGGGTCTTCGCCAAGCGTCACGCTTCGCCAATCGAGACATCTTCCCTGCTCCCCCGCCGGCCGGCCCCGGCAGCCGTGTCGGCCCTGCGACATCGGCGACTCTACGTCGAGGTCAACATGGAGCAAGATGCATGCCTGGGCTGCTTCAATCGATTTGGGTGTGGCTCCCTTGAGACGACGGAGCGGCGCTCAGGAAAGGGCGCAGTAACAGGCTTCTGGGCGGGATGGGGCGGATCTCGAGGTGACAAGAAGGGCCTCCTGGGGTACATAACGGGTGTCAATCTCGATATGAGCCCCAAGGAGACCCAGCGAGGATGAAAGCACAAGGCACGGTACTGGCCAACCCGTTCGCGTCGGCGCGAGAGCAGTTCGAGCAGATCATCCGCAGTTTGGAGAGCGAGCCGAGTTTCTCGATGACGCACGGC
>CAZJWJ010000109.1:0-15666 GCA_964549495.1 uncultured Anaerolineales bacterium
ACCGACTACGTGACCGACTTCGCGCTGGCCGAGCCCGGCCAGGCCGAGGCCATCACCACCCGCCACCTGCTGACGCACACCAGCGGGCTGCACGACACCTCGGCCATGGTCGAGGCGGACTTGGAGGGCGAACAGGATCCGGGTGCCATGCGCCGCTGGGTCGAGAAGCAGCGCGGCCAGCAGCCCTATGCGCCGCCGGGCCGCTTCTGGAACTACTCCAGCGGCAACTACATGTACGCTGGCCAGATCCTCGAGCGCATCACCGGCCAGAGCTATCAGGACTACATGGACGAGCAGGTCTTCGCCAAGGCCCACATGACAGACACGACCATGCATGCCGCCCGGGCCGTCACCCGCGGCAACTTCGCTTACGGGCATTACAGCAACCCCTTCACCGGCCAGCTGGACATCTACACCCTGGACGATGCCAACAACTGGGCGCGCCACCCGACCGGTTACGCCAATGCCACGGCCGGCGACCTGGTCCGCTTCGCCACGATCCTCATGGCCGGCGGTGGGGACCTTCTGTCCAGCGAGTCCACGGCGGCCATGCAGTCCCGGCAGCAGCACCGCGACCTGCGCATCGACCAGTACTACGGCTACGGCACCTTCGTCGAGTACTTCCAGGGCAACGAGATGGTCCACCACGACGGCGGTGCCTGGGGCTGGACGGCCACCCTCAAGTGGATCCCCGAGGCTGGCGTGGCGGTGGCCAGCACCGCCAACATCGGCGGCGCGCTGCTCACCGGTGCCACCGAGTGTGCGCTCTCCGCCTTCGTCCGGCCCGGCAGCGACGGCTCGTCCAACCCCTGCCGCCAGGATCGCGCGAACTGGGACGATTGGGTCGGCACCTACCAGGGCAGCCGCAACAACGGCGATCCCTGGACCTTCACGGTCACGCGTCCCAGCCCGGTCGGCGACCTGCAGCTGCGCCTGAGCCGGCCCGGCGCCGAGGACAGCCTCCACGCCCTGAGCCAGAGTTGTGGCCTCTGGGTCAGCGACGGGCCCGGCAGCTTCGATGCCGCCGGCCTGGGCCGCATCACCTTCATCCAGGATCCCGTGGAGCCCGATCGCGTCTGGCTGCGCAACCGCTTCTTTGCCGGCGGCATGCGCCACGAGCCGGCGCCCACCGCCACTCCGATCCTCCCGCCAACGCGAGAGCCGGCGACCGCGACATCGGAGCCGAGCGCCTCACCGATCTACTTAGGGCTCGTCAAGCAATAAGAGGCCCAATTCGGACGCCGCTGCATCCGCCGTGTCGGCCCGCTGTTCGTCGGCAATGGCGCTGCCATTACCTCCTCTCAGCGAACCAACACGGCGGCGCAGCACCGCCCTCGGTTGGGCCTCTTATTGCTTGACGAGCCCTTACCACTGCTCAGGAGCACGACATGAGCCAGGTCCAGCAACACGACGAGTCGCCCGTCCGCGTCCGCTACTTCGACATGCAGGCCGAGATGGGCCTGACCAAGCACCTGGGCGGTCAGATGGCCACCGATCGCTTGATCGAGGCCTGCCACATCGGGCCGGGCAGCCGCGTGTTGGACGTCGGCTGCGGCGTCGGCGCGACGCCCTGCAAGCTGGCGCGCAACCTCGGCTGCCGCGTCACCGGCGTCGACCTACACCCCGGCATGGTCGCCCGCTCGCGCGAGCGGGCCGCCCGGGAGGGGGTCGAGGACCTGGTGGACTTCGAGCGGGCCGACGTGCAGGCCTTGCCCTTCGCCGACGAGACCTTCGACGCGGTCATCACCGAATCGGTGCTGGCCTTTGCCGAGGACAAGGCCAAGGCGGTGTCCGAATGCCGGCGCGTCACGCGCCCAGGGGGCTACATCGGCTTCAACGAGGCCACCTGGCTCGTGCCGCCGGACTCGGAGATGCTCGACGAGCTGTTGGGCGCCTATGGCGCGCACGGCAGCTTGCTGAACACCGAGGGTTGGGAGGCGCTCCTGGTCGAGGCCGGGCTCGAAGCGGTGCAGGCTCGGAGCTTCGAGGTCTCGGCGCGCGAAGAGGCCATCGGCCGCTTCCGGCGCTACGGCATGCGCGAGATGCTGCTCGTCTGGGGGCGCTTCTTCGGGATGGTGCTGCGCCACCGCGCCGGCTGGGCGCGCCTGGCCACCGATGCGCTCTCGAGCTGCCCGGACCTGATGCGGCATATGGGCTACGGCATCTACGTCGGCCGGCGCGGATCGTCCTGACGGCCGGGGGCGATCCCGTCAGCCGCGCGCCGGCCGCGGCGCGTCGGCGTTCAGGCCGATCAGCACGCCGAGGATGGCCACGATCACGTAGCCGGCCGCGCCCCAGGCGATGGCCGGCAGGCCGACCCCGGCGTCGATCAGCGCGCCCATGGCCACCGGCGAGGCGGCCGTGCCCAGGATGCCCAGCGAGCTGACGGCCGAGCGGATGGCCCCTAGGTGGACCACCCCGTAGAGCTCGGCCCAGAGCGCGCCACCCAGGGTCATGCTCAGGCCGGCCGTCAGGCCGACCAGGGCCAGGAAGATCGGGGCCAGCCAGTTGCCGCCTGCCAGCGCCAGTAGGACCAGCCCCAGCCCCATCGGCAAGAGGAAGAAGGGCAGCAGGGCCCGCGCGCTCCAGCGGTCGATCAAGAGGCCGGCCAGGAGCGAGGCCCCGATCTGACAGGCCGAGAAGACCACGAAGAAGCCAGTCCACAGGGCCATGTCCCAGCCCTTTGCGCCCGCGATGAAGACCTGGTGGAAGAAGACGCCGGTCAGGATGAAGCCCGGGCCGATGGCCGCCGGCAGGACCAGCCAGAAGCGCGGGTCGCGCAGGGCCTGGCCGCGGGTCCAGGCATGGCCCGGTAGCTCGATCGAGCCGCCGGCGGGTAGGGCAGGAGCCGGAGCGGGGTCCGGATCCGGCGCGAGCTCCGCTCCCCGCGCTCGCAGGAGCCAGCGCATCAGGGGCAACAGGGCGAGGGCCACCAGCAGGCCGGAAAGAACCCAGGTCTGGCGCCAGCCCACCGCCGCCGTGGCCACGACGGCCAGGGCCGGCAGGAAGGCCTGGCCCAAAGGGAAGCCCATGGCGGCCACGCTCAGCGCCCGTCCCCGGCCGGCCTCGAAGTAGCGCGCCATGCTGGTCATCGAGGTATGGCTCGAGAGACCCTGGCCGGCCTGGCGCAGCGCGAAGAAGGCCAGGCCCAACCAGAGCACCGAACTCGCCGAGGCCATCAGCCAGCAAGCCGCCGCCAGCGCCAGGAGCACCAGGCTGCTGAAGCGCGCCAGCGGCATGCGGTCGATCCAGCGACCGCTCCAGGCCAGGACCAGCGCGCTGGCCAGCGTGGCCAGCGAGTAGAGGCCGCCGTACTGCCCGCTGGAGAGCCCGAACTCGGCCTGCAGGGGTGCGCCGAAGGCACCGATGAAGAAGGTCTGGCCGAAGCTGGAGGCAAAGGACATGGCCAGGCCGAAGGTCAAGAGGCGCCAGTTCCGGCGGAGGAAGTCGAGGGAAGGCAAGGGGGCTCCGATTGGTGGATTGGAGGGCAAGTGTACAACCCTTCCGGTCGGCCGTCGTAGATCAGCCAGAATCCGGTGCACGAGGAGCCACGCCATGAACCTGGAAACGTCCGCCTACACCCTGCTGGCCATCGCGGCTGTCGCCTGGACCGCCCTCGCCGTCCTCGAGGTCGAGTGGGCGACGCGCGATGCCCTGTTGACCGCCGTCACGGTCCTCGGCTTCGGGCTGCTCCTGGTCAAGGCCCTCCGCGACCGCTGGACCAGCGCCGAGGACGATCACTACAGCCGAAACGTGGAGAAGTGAGCGAGATGAGCATCCGACTGACGACGCAGGACAGGTTCGAAGACGCCGAGATCACCCAGACCCTGGGCTTGGTACGCGGCAATACCATCCGCGCCCGACACCTGGGCAAAGACATCCTGGCCGTCTTCCGGATGATGGTCGGCGGCGAGATCAGCGAGTACACCAAGATGCTGGCCGAGTCGCGCGAGCAGGCCATCGACCGGATGATCGCCGAGGCCGAGAAGCTGGGGGCCGACGGCATCGTCTGCCTGCGCTTCACGACCTCGGCCGTGGCCCAGGGCTCGGCCGAGCTCCTGGCCTACGGGACGGCGGTCAAGCTCCGCTAGTACTCTGTCAAGGAGATTCTTGCGGGCTCGAGCACCGCTGCATCCGCTGCTGCAGCTCGCTGCTCCTCGGCCGTAGCGCTGCTACGACCTCGTCGCATCGAACCACATCAGCGGCGCATCGGCGCTCGAGCTACCCGCAAGGATCTCCCTGACCGAGTACTAGCCGCGTGCGGCAGCCTTGTGCTTGGCGCTGCCACCCCGAGATCGGCGTCGCTTGCCGGCCTGGCCCGTGCCGCCCGACGAAGACCTCGATCGGTCACCGCCGCCCTGCTGAGGACTGCGACCCTTGCCGCGACCGCCACCGCCACCGCGACGCCGCCGGCGTCCGCCGCCGCTACTCCGGCCGCTGCCGTTCTGCCCCGAGGGCCGACCGTTTCGGCTTCCGGGCTTCTGCGGGACCGGTCCGGTCGGCGCGTCGAGGGGGCTTCCATCGCCATCGAAGAGGCGCTCTGGCGTCGGTGCGACCAAGGGGGCGCCCAACTCCAGCGCGCGCTGCATCTCCTGCACGTCTTCGACCATGTCCTCGAGGACGAAGGTGACCACGACGCCCTGGGCGCCGGCCCGCGCCGTGCGGCCGGAGCGGTGTAGGTAGGTCTTCTCGTCACCGGGCGGATCGAAATGCAATACGCAGCGGATGCCGTCGACGTGGATGCCGCGGGCGGCCACGTCGGTGGCCACCAGGGCCTGCACCCGCTCGCGGGTGAAGTCGTCCAGGGCCCGATTGCGCTGATTCTGGCTGCGGGAACCGTGGATGGCGGCGGCCCGGAGACCGGATCGGTTCAGCTTCTTGGCGATACGGTCGGCGCCGCGGCGGGTGCGGCTGAAGACGATGGTCTGGCCCGAGGCCTGGATGACGTCCACGGTGCGTTCGAGCCGCTCAGAGGGCTCCAGGCGCCAGAAGTGGTGCTGCATGGCGGTGATGTCCGGCTCGAGCTCGCCGACGTGATGCGTCACCGGGTCGCGCTGGTAGTCGCGCTTGAGCACGTCGACCTCGCCGTCCAGGGTGGCCGAGAAGAGCACGGTCTGACGCTGATCGGCGCAGCGGTCGAGCAGGCGCCGCACCTCGGGCAGGAAGCCCATGTCGGCCATGCGGTCGGCCTCGTCGATGACCACCCGGTCGACTTGACTGAGGCTGACATCGCCTTGGTTGATCAGGTCGGCCAGGCGGCCGGGGCAGGCCACCAGGATGTCGACGCCGCGGCGCAGGGCTTTGCGTTGGGGGCCGTAGCCCACGCCGCCGTAGACCGAGAGCATGCTGCGGCTCCGGGCCTTGGCCAGGGGCTGGATCTCGCGCAAGATCTGTTCGGCCAACTCGCGGGTAGGCGCCAGGACCAGGGCGCGCGGCTGGCCGGGCTTGCCCTGGCCGACGTTGGCCACCAGCGGGAGGCCGAAGGCCAGGGTCTTGCCCGAGCCGGTGGCGGCGCGGCCGCAGACGTCGCGGCCGGCCAGCATGTCGGGGATGGTGGTCACCTGGATCTCGAAGGGCCGGTCGAAGCCGGCCTTGCTCAAGGCGGCGACGAGATCCTCGGGAACGCCGAGGTCGGCGAAGGTCGTCATCTTCATGGGGTTGGTTCAATCCTCGTTCGGCGCCCGATGGCGAGCGCGCGATGAGGGATCATCCGGCCGTCGATGAGGACGGCACGCGGAATGATCCCGGATGGCGCACGACTCGGGCTTCGCGGCGCGGGAAGCCGCGCTGGGGCGAGGAACGAGGGGGTTGGTCGAGGCAGGCCAGGCACCACAGGGTGCTCGTGCGGCGCAGACTAGGTCGTCGGGGAAACGAGCTTCGAAGGATCGAAATGGCGCTCGCTGGCCTCGCCCGACGCTGCGACAAAGGGAAGGATAGCAGGTCGAGCCCGAATCACCGCAAATTTGTAGATGCGCGTCCGAATCGGGGATCCGATTCCTGGGAGGGCCCTGACGCGAGCCGGAAGACGACGCCTCGCTCGGCCCTCAGCCGCGGTAGTCGTCCGGTCGCGGATCGAGGGCCCCGCGGGCGGTCATGGCCCAGACGTGCGGCTCGAGCTGCGCGCCCGGACATTGGGTCTGTCGGATGGCACCGTGCGGTCGCCAGGGTCGGTAGCCCAGGACGTCGTCGCAGGTGATCAGCCAACGGTAGAGGCTGGAGAGGAGCTCCGGACTGGGCGCGTGGTCCAGGTGGTCGGCCAAGGCGGCGATGTGGACCGTCATGGCGTTCCAGCGCGGGCCGGCACCGTAGGTCATCCGGCTGGGCGGCACGGTCAGCGAGAGCTTGCCCGTATGGTCGACCATGGCGTTGTAGCCGCCGGTATCCCAGCCGCGCGAGCCGGTATGAAAATCCCAGACCCGCCGCCAGTCCCAGCTGCCGGGCGCTGCGTGGCCGCCGATATGGTGAACCACGTAGAGACCCACGCTGCGCTCGCCGCCCGGCCGCTGCACCCCCGCACGCCCGTAGTCGCGCTCCACCTCGTCGATGACCACCTCCAGCTGACCGCCCAGGCGATCGGCGAGCAGATCGATGAACTGTTGGTCGCGCTGCGTGAGGTTCATGGGTAGGCCTCCTGGCCAGTGGACGAGGGTTGGGCGAACCCCATTCTACCGCAAGCTCGGCCGCCGAGGGATCGAGGTGGCTTTGTCGCCCTCTCGCCAGATCCTCGACGCATCAGCGGCCCACCACCGAGACTTGGGACCTGATTGGGACGTGCCCACGGTAGTGTGAGGTTCGGATGGCGCATCCAACAAGTACGCAGCACGCGTCAATCGATGAACGAGCATTTGGCATCGCGTTGAACGATGAAAGAGGAGACCTTGCAGCCATGAGCGAAACGGGAAACGGAAAGGGTCGAAGTGCAGGCATTGGCGATCGGTCGCTGATCGAGCGGCTGGCGCCGCTGGAGGTGCAGGATCCGCAGGGTCGGGATGTGACCATCGGCGAGTTGGTCGAGGGCCAAGCCTCGGTCCTGGTCTTCATCCGCCACTTCGGCTGAATGTTCTGCCGACAGCAGGTCGCGCAGTTGCGCGACGAGGTGGCCGACGAGGTCGAGCGCCGCGGCGCGAGGCTGATCGTCATCGGCAACGGGACGCCGGAGCACGCCCGGAACTTTGCCGAGGAGGAAGGTGTCGACCTAGATCTCTATGTCGATCCGGAGCGCGAGGCGTACGGAGCGGCCGGAATGAAGAAAGGCGTCTCGCTGGGCACCGCCGTGGCCAGCCTCAAGGCCATGCGCCAAGGTCACGTCCAGACTCGAACCCGCGGTGACGCCATGCAGAACGGCGGCGTGGTGGTGCTGGCCGCCGACGGCCGGCTGCTCTACCATCAGGTCAGCCAATTCTCGGGCGACCACGCCGATCCCGAGGCGATCCTGGCCAGCCTGCCGGCGGTCGTGGAGCCCGCCTGACGCTTCCCTCGCTCCCACCGGCAGCTGGAGCCCGAGACCTCGGGACGTTCTCTGTCAGGAGCTGCCACATGCTGGTCGAGCGCCGTCTGATCATCGATGCCGAGCCCGACGAGGTCTGGTCCGTCCTGGTCGACGTCGAGCGCTGGCCCGAGTGGACCGACTCCATGGACCGCGTCGAGCGCCTCGACGAGGGCGAGTTCGGGCTGGGCAGCCGCGTCCGCATCGCCCAACCGCGCCTGCCCCGCGCCACCTGGGAGGTGACGGCCTTCGAGCCCGGCCGCGCCTTCCGTTGGGTCTCCGGCAGCCCCGGTGCCGTATCGATGGCCGATCACGAGATCGAGGCCCATCCCGACGGTGGCACCGAACTCTATCTTCGCTTCGAGCAGACCGGCGCTCTCGCTCGTCTGGTCGGCCCTCTATTCAAGGGCCTGGTGCGACGCTACGTCGACATGGAGGCCGAGGGGCTCAAGGCGCGCTGCGAGAGCGGTGGCGGGGACCCGGTCGCCGTGGCCGGCTCCTGGTAGGAATTCGCCCAGGAATCTAGATCCTCGACAGAGCCAACTTCAAGGGGTCGAGACCCGTCCGCGCCCCACCGGCAAGCCGGCCTTGCCTGGCAGCGCTACCTGCTCCTCGTGGTGCTCCTCGATGCTGCCCGGCGCCAGACCCAGCTCGAAGACCGGGATCTCGCGGCGGGCGCGCTCGCCCAGACGCAGGCCGAAGACAGAGGCGCCGATGCCGGCGCTGACGTAGAGGGCGCCGGGGGCCCGCTGGCCGCGGCGACAGCCGTAGAGGCCGTGCACGTAGCGATGGCCCATCATGCCCGGCAGGGTCCAGTGCTTGGCCTCCTCGAGCACCACATGGCCGGCATGCGTGTGCCCGGAGAGCACCAGCTGGACGCCATGGTCCCAGAGTTCGTCGGCCATCTCACCGATATGTGACAATCCCAAGACGGGCCCGCCATCCGGCAGGCCCTTGGTCGCCTCGCGCAGGTCCGCATTTCCGGTGGCATCATCGTCCAGCCCGACGATGCGCAGGCGCCGCCCGCCCAACTCCAGCTCGGTCCAAGCGTTGTCGAGCACCTCCACGCCCGAGCGCCGCAGCGCCGCGCGCACCTCGTCGGCGCCGTGCCAGTGGTCGTGATTGCCCAAGACCGCGATCTTGGGCGCCTGGATGCGGCCGAGCAGCTCCTCGAGCGTGTCCACGTAGCGCAGGCTGCGCGCCACGTAGTCGCCGGTCAGGGCCACCAGGTCGGGCTTCTGGGCGTTGACCAGCGCCACCGTGGCCAGCTGCACCGCCTGGGGAGTGACCAAGCCCACGTGCAGATCGCTCAGCTGGGCTACGCGCAAGGGGGCGTCACCGAGATCCTCCTGCATCGCCCGATGTCCGGCAAAGCGCCGGACGGCGATGTCCTTGCGGGCGCGCAGCACGCGCCCATGCGGGGCGGGCTCCAACATGATGGGGAAGGCGATCTCCAACGCTGTGGGGGTCGGATCGATTCGAAGGGTCGAAGCTCGCGCGCGGCCGCGCGCTCGACCTCGGCCCAACTCGGACGGGTTCTGGACGCAAAAGCATACACGCTTTTCGTGGAGCGACTGATCGACGGGCCCCGGCTGGGCTACAATCCGGGCGGGTGGACGGTGGCCGGCCGGATCGGCGGCGCGAGGATGAGGAGGCCTGCGGAAGCGTGATGTTCGGCATCGAGAGCACGCCCCTGACCTGGGCCATCTTGGCCCTGGAGCTGCTGCTGCGCATCGTCTTGGCGGTGCGGGTCTTGATGCGCCGGCTGAGCACGGGCGTCACGCTCAGCTGGCTCTTGCTCATCCTCTCGACGCCCTTCATCGGCGCCGGGCTCTACCTCTTGGTCGGCGAGAGCCGGCTGGGCCGGCGCCGGGCGGCGCGCGAGGCCGAGATCGAACAGGCCTACCAGCAGTACCTGCGCATCCACGCGCTGCGCTGCGAGTCCCAGCAGCTGCGGCTGCCGCGCAGCGTCGATCGCCTGGCGGCGCATGCCGAAGCCCTCGGGGGCTACCCGGCCCTGGGCGGCAACGCCATCGAGCTGATCGACGACAGCCTGGGGCTGCTGGAACGGCTGGCCGGCGAGATCGATGCGGCCGAGCGGAGCGTGCACCTGCTCTTCTACATCTGGTCGCCCGGCGGCGCGGCCGACGACGTGGCCGAGTCCCTGATGCGCGCCGCCCGGCGCGGCATCCGCTGCCGGGTGGCCGTCGACGCGGTGGGCAGCGCGCGCTTCCTGGCCAGCGAGCAGGCCCTGCGCCTGCAGGAAGCCGGCGTGGCCTTGACGCCCATCCTGCCGGTGGGTCTCCTGCGCCTGATCTTCGTGCGGGCCGACCACCGCAACCATCGCAAGATCGTGGTCATCGACGGACGCATCGGCTACACCGGCAGCATGAACCTGGCCGACCCGCGCTACTTCAAGCAGGAGTCGGGCCGATTCGACCCCTGGGTGGATTCCATGCTGCGCCTGGAAGGGCCGGCCGTCGAGCAGCTCAACCTGCTCTTCCTTCACGACTGGGAGCTGGAGACCGGCTTCGGGCTGGGCCTAGACGACCTGCCGGCCCTCTTCGAGGCCGCCGGCCTGGTCTGCCCGCTGGACCGCGGCGATGCCATCGCCCAGCTCCTGCCCTCCGGACCGGGCCTGGGCAGCGGCCTGGTCCACGAGCTGCTCGTGGCCCTGATCTACAGCGCCCGCGACGAGCTCCTGGTCACCACGCCCTACTTCGTGCCCGACTCGGCCTTGCAGGCGGCGCTGGTGGCCGCGGCCCACCGCGGCGTGCGCGTGCGCATCCTGCTGCCCGAACGGATCGACTCGCGCATGGTCGCATTGGCCGGCCGGGCCAGCTTCGACGAGCTGATGGAAGCCGGCGCCGAGATCCACCGCTTCTCCGGCGGCCTCCTGCACACCAAGGCGGTGACCGTGGACGGTCGGGTGGCCCTCTTCGGTACCGCCAACCTGGACGCCCGCAGCTTCTGGCTCAACTTCGAATTGATGATGCAAATTCTCGACCCGACCACCACGCGCCAGATCCGCAAGCTGCAGCTGGACTACCTGCGCCGCGCCCCGCGCATCGATCCCGAAGCCTGGCGCCGGCGCCCTTTTCCCGTCCGCCTGATCGAACAGGTGGTCCAGCTCTTCGCGCCGCTGCTCTGAGCCGGCCTCGAGCGACGCGCCCCCCGACCGCGCCGGGCCTTCGAGCGACGCGCTCACCGACTTCGCAGGGCCTTCGCGCGCCAGGTCCGGCGCTGCCTTGCCCGGCCGGCCCGGCCCCCTTAGGATATCGCCCGTGAGCGAGCGACGCGTCGATCTGTCCGTCGAGCTGGCCGGCCTGCGCCTGCCCAACCCCTTGGTCCTGGCCTCGGGCATCCTGGGCACGCACGCCAGCCTGATGCTGCGCACCGCCCGGGCCGGCGCCGGCGCCATCACCGCCAAGTCGGCCGGCCCGGCGCCCCGCGGCGGCCACGTCAACCCCAGCTGCGTCGACTGGGGCGGCGGCCTGCTCAACGCCATCGGCCTGGCCAACCCCGGCGCGGCGGCCGAGGTGGCGCTCCTGGCGCGAACCCGCGAGGACCTGGCGCCCCTGGGCGTGCCCCTGATCGCCAGCATCTTCGCCGACACGGTCGAGAACTTCGGCCGGGTGGCCGAGACCATCGCCCGGGCCGAGCCCGATGCGATCGAGGTCAACATCAGCTGCCCCAACGTGGGCTCCGAGTTGGGCGAGCCCTTTGCCGGCCGGGCCGACTCGGCCGCCGCGGTCACCGCCGCGGTCAAGGCCGCCACGGACGTGCCGGTGATCATCAAGCTGGCGCCCAACGTGCCCTCCATCGCGCGCATCGCGCTGGCGGTGGTGGATGCCGGCGCCGACGCCATCTGCGCCATCAATACCATGCCGGGCATGCTCATCGACCTGGAGAGCGGCCTGCCCATCCTGCACAACCGCTCCGGCGGCCTGTCGGGCGAGGCCCTGCGGCCCATCGCGGTGCACGCGGTCTACCAGGTGGCCGCGGCGGTCGACGTGCCGATCATCGGCACGGGCGGCGTGGCCAGCGGCCGCGATGCCATCGAGATGATCACGGCCGGTGCCACCGCCGTCGGCGTCGGCTCGGCGGTCTACCGCGAGGGCCCCAAGGTCTTCGACCGCATCGCCGCCGAGATGACTACCTGGCTGGCCGAGCGGGATCTGAGCCTGGACGACATCCGCGGTCGCGCCCACCGCCGCGCCGACTGGCCCGAGCCGGCCACGCCGGCGCCGGTGCCCCACGCGCCGGCCGGCCCGAAGGTCGGTCGATGAGCTCGCCCCCGGGCGCCCGGGATCGCCAGACCGCCGGTTCTGCCTGCTCGAGCGGCCTGCCTCGCGCCTGCCGCTTGGTCGAGAGCATCGTCGAGAACCACCGTACCCGAACCCTGGTGCTGGATGTCGATCTGGAGGCCGAGCCCGGTCAGTTCTGCATGCTCTGGCTGCCCGGCCTGGACGAGAAGCCTTTCAGCCTGCGATCCGGCCGGCCGGCCAGCTTCACCATCGCCGCCGTCGGTCCATTCTCGCGCGCGCTGCACCGCCTTTCGCCCGGCGACCGCGTCTGGCTGCGCGGTCCCTTCGGCCGGCCCTTCCACCTGCAGGGCCGCGACCACCTGCTGGTCGGCGGCGGCTACGGCGTCGCGCCGATGCTCTATTTGGCCCGCCGGGCCCTGGACCGCGGCCACCGCGTTCGGGCGGTCGTCGGCGCCCGCGAGGCGCGCGAGCTGCTCCTGATGGAGGCCTTCGAGGCCTTGGGCGCCGAGCTGCATGCGACCACGGACGACGGCAGTCATGGCCTGCGCGGACGGGTCACCGACGCCATCGCGCCGATGCTGGAGCGCGATCCGCCCGACCGGCTCTACGCCTGCGGGCCGCATCCGATGCTGGAGGCCTTGGCCTCGGCTTGCCGCGCGGCCGGCCTGCCGGCACAGCTGAGCTGGGAGGCCTACATGCGCTGCGGCATCGGCATCTGCGGCAGCTGCGAGCACGAAGGCCTGCTACTCTGCGCCGACGGCCCGGTGCTCGACCATCCAACCCCCGAGCGCATCGGAGCTTCCGAGTCATGACCGCCAGCCGCAGCCCCGAGAGGTCTTCCCGAGCCCGCCGAGCGTCGCGGGACCGCAGGATCGAGCGCGGCAATCCGCGCAGGACGCGCGGACCAGTGTCGTGCTCGCCGGTGCGCAGCCGAAACGAGTATTTTAGACCGGTCCTGGTCGGACTCTTGCTCGGCATGCTGGCTTGGACCGCGTTCCCGCGCCCCGATGCCGGTGTGCTGCCCACCGCTGCGCAAGCGCAGGCCCAGACGTCGCCGAACGCCCAGCGGCTCTACGGCTGGGGCGGCTACAGCGCCATCGCGCCCGAGAACACCATCGCGGCCATCGAGGCCGCGCGGACGGCCGGGGTGCCGCGGCTGTGGCTGGATCTGCGCGCGACCCAGGACGGGCAGCTGGTGCTGATGCGCGATGCCAACCTGGATCGCACCACCGACTGCGCCGGCCCGGTGGCCAGCCTGCCGGCGGCCAGCGTGACGGCCTGCGATGCCGGCAGCTGGTTCGACCCAAGCTTCGCCGGCCAGCGGGTGCCGCTCTTGAGCCAGGCCCTCGAGGCCGCCGGCGACGCCGACCTGGTGCTCGAGTTGCACGCCGGCGATCCGATCGCCCTGGTGACCGCGCTGCAGGTGGCCCGCATCCCGCGCGTGACGGTGGTAGCCCGCGACCGGGCCGCCCTGCGCCAGCTGGCGATGATCTCCTCGATCCAGTTCCGGACGCGGTTGCGCGTCGAGCGGTTGGAGAGCGACCTGATCGCCGGTCTCGAAGCGGATGGCATCGCCGGCTTGGCGGTGGCGCCGGCCGGCCTGGCGGCCGCGCCGGCCGAGTCCCTGCTGGACGCCGGCCTGTCCCTGGCGGTGGTCGATGCCGACGACGAGGGCGCCGTGCTCTCCGCCCTGCAGCTAGGTGCCGAGGCCATCGCGGTGGCGCGGCTGGAGCCGGCCATCTTCGTCAGCAGCCTGGCCTTCCGCAGCTACGACGGTTCGGACTTCGGGCTGAGCCCCTCCGAGGATCAGCAGTTGGGCGGCGGGCTGACCACCGGCGACTTCGATGCCGACGGGCAGTCGGACTTGGTCCTCGGTGCGCCGGGTGACGACGCGGCCGGGCTCGGGGCCGGCTGGCTGGGCGTCCTGATCGGCGAGGCCGAGTTCCCGGGCCGGCTGGTGGCCGATCCGGGCGACGAGGCGCAGGGCGCCTGGGGCAGCCCGCTGATGGCGGTCGATCTGGGCGGCGACGATTACGAGGACCTGGTGGTCGGCGTGCCGGAGCGCGACTTCAACGGCAGCAACTCGGGCGCCATCTGGCTGCGCGACGGGACGGCCGGTGGCATCGGCGGCTTCAAGCGGCCCATCGGCCCGCAGCCGGAGACCGGCTCGCGCCTGGGCCGCAGCCTGGCTGCCGGCGACTTCGATGGCGACGGCTTGACCGACCTCTTCGTGTCCGCGCCCGAACAGCAGGTGCGCGGTCAGCCGGGCGCCGGCCGGGTCTTCCTCCTGCCGGGTCAGGCCGGCTCGGGTGCGGTGACCACCGGCATGCTGCCGGTGGACCGCGAGCCCGAGGAGGTGCCGGGCGATCCCCGCTCCCGCGAGAACCTGGGCGCGGCCCTGGCCAGCGGCGACTTCAACGGCGACGGTTTCGACGACCTGGCCATCGGCGCGCCCGGCGCCAACCCGGCCGACATCGCGGGCGCGGGTGCGGTGCTCTTGGTCTTCGGCGGCCCGCTGGACGAGGAGACCGGCGACTTCCTGGCCCTGCGCTACGTCGATTTGCATCGCGAGGACGAGGCGGTGCCGGGCTTTGCCGAGCGCGACGCGGCCTTCGGCAGCAGCCTGGCGGCGGCCGACTGGGATGGCGACGGCTTCGACGATCTGGCGGTGGGCGCGCCGGGCGCTACGGCCGGCTCCCAGCGCGGCGCGGGCGACGTGGCGCTCTTCTTCGGCCGCGCCGACACCGGCACGCCCGGCGAGCCGGACGAGGAGACGGGTGCCTTCGATTTGCCGCGCACGCGGATCTACGATCAAGCCTCGGGCGCCATGCCGGTGCCGCCGGCTGGCCGCGCCGCCTTCGGATCCTCCCTGGCCGCGGCCGACTGGACCGGCGACGGCCGGCCCGAGCTCTTGGTCGCCTCCGGCGAGAGCGCCGATCGCCTGCAGGGCGCCGGCGCGCTCTACGCCCTCTTCGGCTCGGCCGAAGGACCCGACCCCTACCGTCCGGTCCGGCTGGCGCCGGGAATGGCCGGCCTGGGCATCGCGCCGGTCGCCGGGCAAGCCTTCGGATCGCGCATGGCCGCCGGTGACCTCAACGGGGACGGCGCGCCCGATCTGGCCCTCGGTGCGCCGGGCAGCCGCGTGGCCGGCCAGGACCGGGCCGGCCAGCTCCTGGTGGCCTTCGGCTACCACCCCGATCTACCCGGCGTCCCCACCCCCACCGACCGACCGGCCGCCCCCACCGCCAGCCCGACCCCGACCTTCCCGGTCACCCCTTCGATCACGCCCACCGCCTCGGATACGCCGCCGGCGAGCCCGACGCCCACCGCGACCCGCACGCCCCGTCCGCCGGCGCCGGCCTACCTGCCGATGGTCCTGCGCATCCAGTCCTTTTACGGCCGCTATCCGACGCCGGCGCCTTAGAGCGTCTAACAATACCGACGCCGAGCGAGCCCGAGGGATCGAGTTCGCAGGCAAGTCGGGAGCGGCTGACGGCGCGGAGGCGTGGCAGCGCCACGCTGAGCACCGGCAGGCGCTTCCGGCGCAGCATGCGGGCGCGAGACCCGGGCGCAGCCGGCGGGAGGTATTGTTAGACGCTCTTAGTTGCTTGCCGGGTCCAAAGCAGCCGCCTGGATCCGGTCGCGGGACGAAGTGGAACGAGCGCACTGCTATGATGACGGGTGAGCCATGCCGCGACAGATGAAGTCCTGGAGGATCTGCAATGGCAATGCCGGCTGACATCCCCATGCCGCATATCGAATCGACGCCGGGAGTCCTGGGTGGCAAGCCCCGGATCGCAGGCACGCGGATCAGCGTCCAGCATATTGCGATCCTCCACGAGCGGCTCGGGCAGAGCGCGGATCACATCGCCGCCGAGTTCGACTTGAGCCTGGCCGAGATCTACGCGGCGT
>CAZJWJ010000110.1:0-15601 GCA_964549495.1 uncultured Anaerolineales bacterium
CGCCATCGACTCGCTCGGCCGGCCCGTCTTCCCGTGAATATCGGAACTACTGGAGCCTCGGTGTCCACCGTGGACTGGCCGGCTGGCCGGCCACCCCACCACCACCGACCGCGAGCACGGCAAGCAATAGCGCTGCCTGCAGCAGCAATCGATCCGTCGCTCGTCGCGAACGATTCACTGGGTCACTCCTGTTTCACGATTCCAAGAGAGCTTTTCGCACACCGCGTCGACCGGGCTCCACACTTCCGTTCCCACGGAGCCATCCGCATGGGGTTGGTCGCGTCGCCACAGACATTCCTTGCAGCCGCTCACCGAGCCATCGCACTGCTGGCGCCTGAGCGCGAAGACTTGCCCTCGCCAAGCAAGAACTCGGCACTGTCGCCTCAGGACACATGGCACCGTCTGCGCCCGCTGTTGGCACCGACACACCTGCATCTCGAGTCGCTACACTTTCCATGTGGGCGCGGGCTGCGCCTGCATAGGGGGGGATGATGGGTCTCCAAGTGCTGGTGAGAACCTCCAAGGAATTCGCGATCGAGGCCGTCGCGCGATCCGGTCGGGTCATCACCGAGTTCATGCAGGAGCTCCAGATACTGTACCAAGCTGCCACGCGAGCCCCGTCCTGGGGCCGTCGGCTCGAGTCGAGCTCCGCCTCTAGAGGTCGCGCGCGCTGGGCGGGACCTCTGGCACACCGGCCGATTCCGAAGACACGAACACGCAGGAGCTGGCAATGCGTCGCTATCGCGAGGATGACGCCGACAACGATCGTTGGCGGGGCTTCGAGCTCCGGCCGGACGACATCATCATCTCCTCGCCTTCGAAGTCGGGCACGACTTGGACCCAGCTCCTGGTGGCGCTGCTGGTCTTCGATGGTCCCGAATTCCCCGCGCCCTTGAGCCAGCTGTCGCCCTGGATGGACCAGCTGACGCGGCCGCGGTCGGAGGTCTACGCGCTGCTCGACCGCCAGGAGCATCGCCGATTCATCAAGACCCACACGCCGCTCGACGGCCTTCCCGAACGTGACGACCTCCGCTATGTGTGCGTAGGTCGCGACCCGAGGGACGCCGCGGTCTCGATGATCCACCACCGGCGCAACATCCGGCGCGAGCGCTTCCGCGAGATCCTGGCATCGGCGAGGGCTGCCGACGGGCTTCCGTCACCCGAGCCCGAGACCGAGCCGACGAGCCGCCCGGCCCCGACGGTGAGCGAGTACTTCGATCACTTCATCGACCGGGCCTGGGAGGAGGGAGACCCGCCTACATGGAGCCTGGCCTTTATCGCCCACCACTACCGAAGCTACTGGGAGCGTCGGGACCGCGCGGAGGTCCTGCTCCTTCACTTCGCGGATCTTCGCGATGATCTCCTCGCGCAGATCCTTCGTCTCGCCACCTTCCTAGGCATCCCCATCGACCAGGCTCGAGCACAGGATTTGGCGGCGGAGGCCCACATCGATCGAGCGCGCCGACGCGCCCTCGACGTCGCGCCCGAGGCGCACATGGGCTTCTGGCGGGACCCCGCGGCCTTCTTCCGCAACGGCAGCTCCGGGGAGTGGCAAGACGCGATGAGTCTGGCGCAACAGCAGCGCTATCTGCATCGGGTCGCCGAGCTCTTCGAGCTCGAGCTGTCGACTTGGGTACATCAGGGCTCGCGCTAGTCGGACTCGCCGCAGGTCTTCCAGTCGTGCATGGATTGCCCTTGAATCACCCATCCTGGACCGCGGTGCGTTCGGTGCGATCTAGTCGCCACTCCCTGGCTTCAAGGAGTCACGAATGGTATCCAGGTCCCTCGCCTCGAGGATCTGCCGGTGCAAGTCCTCCAGCCGATCGGGATCGGATGTGGACTCGATCTGCGCAGTGAGCGCCAGACCTTCTTCACCGAAGCGAAATGCCAACAGCCTTCGGATGGCATCGAGGAAGGCTGACTGACGGCCGATGGCCTCTCCCTCGACTCGGCCTTCTTGGTGTAGTTGCTCAGCGATCGTGGCCACGGTACTCCCTCCTAGATCCGGTAGAGCGACTTCTGCCGCCAACTGGATGTCTTCTCGGGTCAGCGACGCTCTCACACCAAAAGTATAATGGACCAGAGCCTGCAAGACCCCGGTGGCAGTGGACTGTTCGTCGATGGCGCGGATGAGACTGGCAATCTCGATCACTTCCGAGATGCTGACCTGCTGCCACATCGCCCGCAGCGCCAAGAGCGCAACGCGGACCTTGACCTCGCCGACGATCGCCTCGGCATCCTTCGCGGGCAAGTCCAGCAGTTCGAAGTCGAACCGCGGCCAGTAGCGCCGCATTGCCTCCGGGCCTTCGAATAGATCCTCGAAGCGCCGTGCTTGCCACCTCCTTCGCCCGTTGTAGACCACCAGAGGTACGATCGGCCAGAGCGCCTCGCCGGGGCTTTCTCGCTGGTCGCGCTCCCAGATCCGGACACAGTAGCGCAGCAGCTGGAACGCCACCTGGCGGTCCTGGTAGCTCTTGTGCTCCAGCAGCAAGTAGACCCGAGCCTGACCACCCTCGCGTAGTCGGGCGTGAAAGAGCAAGTCGCCCTGCTGGCCTCGCAAGTCTTCGTCGACAAAGCTGCCGTCCTGCCGCACCAGGCTCGTCGTGTCGATCTGCGCGACGACCTCGGCGGGAAGGTAATGCTGTAGCAACTCGGCCGCTGCTCCCGGATCGCCGAAGCTGAGCTTGAAGTAGTGATCGTGTGGATTGCCCGTTTCGGCCATGGCCGGCCACCTCCGCGACCAGCCTACCGGGGCGGAGTTCATTGGCACAAGGGCTTGGACGACGCCCTGGCGACAACTTGGCGACTGGAGCGCGACATCCGAGGCTGAAGCGATGGTGCCTGCTGTCGAGTTAGCCGAAGCGCTGCTTCAAGTAGGCCTGGATCTCACTGGGCTTGAGGGCCGTAGTCGCGGCCAGGGTGCGCAGGTAGAAGAACTCCTCGGTCCCCGTATCCAGGTAGACCGGGTCGGAGGCCGGGTGGCAGCGGACGACCAGCACGCGCTGGCCGCCGAAGTCCTCGAAGCGGGGTTCGACGAAGCTCATGTTGTGGGCGCCCAGCTGCTGTTTGAGCAGGTTGACCAGGTGGAGGATCAGCCTGTCCTCGCTGGCAAAGCCGTCCTGCGCCAGGCCGACCGCGTGGCCGGCATCGTCGACGCCGATGACCAGCGTGCCGCCGCGGCCGTTGAGGAAGCCGGCGATGGTCTTGAGCGCGGCGTGCTCGATGCGCGAGTCGAACTTGCCCGTGTGCTGGTGGTAGCGCAGGGTGGCCTTGAACTCCACGTGCTCGGTCTCGCCGCCGGCGATCAGGTCGGCCAGCGGCAGGGCCGGCCCCGCCGGCTCGCGCAGGCGCACCCGCTCGTAGACGTCGCGCGCGATCTGCTTGGTGAGGTCGGCCTCCACCTCCGGCTCGTTGAGGATCTGGGTCACCAGGTCCTCGTTGTCGGTCAGCTGCTCGATCAGCTGCTGGCGGATCACCTTGGGCATGGCCAGCATGAAGTTGTCGAACTCGTTGGCCAGGGCCCACTCGCGCACCTGCGGATCGTCGGCGGCGCGGATGGTGATCCGGTCGAAGACCAGCTGGTCGTCCCGGCTGAAGTTGGTGCCGTGGCGATCGTTGATCACGTCGATGATCTCCGACAGCTTGGCCTTCTCGTCCTCCTTGCCGGTCCCAACGTCGCTGGGACCCTTGACCGTCTTGCCCGGCTCCAGCTGGATGGACCCCTCGCGGATCTTCTCGATGCGGTAGTAGGCCAGGTCCACCTCGCCGCCCAGGTCCAGCGGCGTGTGGTCGCCCGGGCGGGGCAGCTTGGCCAGTAGGAAGCGGCCGTAGGTGTAGAGGCGCTCCAGCTCGATGTCGCTGTAGGGCATGATCTGGGCCAGGAAGGCGTAGAGCCGCACGAAGGCCGTCAGCTTGGCGCGGAAGAGCTCTTGCTGCTCGTCGTCCAGGGCCATGAAGCGGTCGACGCCGGGCTGGAGCCAGAGGTTGAGCTTGGCGTGGTCGCCCTTGCTGGTCTGGGCCTTGGGCTGGTAGAAGACGGCGCAGAAGGCCTCGACTTCGGAGCCGGTGAAGACCTGCATCTGCTCCAGCTCGTGCTGAAGCACGTCCAGCTGCGCGGGCTCGGCCACCTCGGCCACCATGGTCTGTTCGTAGAAGGGCTCGAAGGAGGCCTGGATCTGGTCGGCCTCGTTGACGAAGTCCAAGACGAAGGTGTCGACCTTGCCCGGGTGCTTGCGGTTCAGGCGCGAGAGGGTCTGCACGGCCTGGACGCCGGCCAGGCGCTTGTCCACGTACATGGTGTGGAGGAGCGGCTGGTCGAAGCCGGTCTGGTACTTGTTGGCCACGATCAGGATCTGGTAGTCGGGCGAGCCGAAGCGCTCGGGCAGCTGCTTCTCGGAAATGCCGCCGTTCATGCCAGGCTCGGTGTACTCCTTGGCCGCATCGTCCGGGTCCTTGACCGATCCGGAGAAGGCCACCAGCGCCCGCGTGTCGGTGTAGCCCTGCTCGGCCAGGTACTTGTCGATGGCCTGCTTATAGCGCACGGCATGCAGCCGGCTGCCGGTGATCAGCATGGCCTTGGCCTGGCCGCCGATGCGCTGGCGCACCTTGTCGCGGTAATGCTCGACCACGATCCGGGTCTTCTGGGCGATGTTGTGCGGGTGCAGGCTCATGTACTTGCCCAGCGCGGCGGCGGCCTTGCGCTTGGGCAGGTCCGGGTCGTCGGGAATGGACTTGACCAGCCGGAAGTAGGACTGGTAGGTGGTGTAGCTGGCCAGGACGTCCAGGATGAAGCCCTCCTCGATGGCCTGGCGCATGCTGTAGAGGTGGAAGGGCTGCGGCAGGCCGTCGGCGCCGGGCCGGCCGAAGAGCTGCAGGGTCTTGCCCTTGGGCGTGGCGGTAAAAGCAAAGAAGCTCAGGTTGGGCTGCGGCCCGCGGCTGCGCATCACCTCGACGATCTGGTCCTCGTAATCCGGCGCCTCCCCGCCCTCGGCCTCGGCGGCCTCCTCCAGGCTGCCGGCGGTCAGCACCTGCTTCATCTGCTGCGCGCTCTGGCCGGTCTGCGAGCTGTGGGCCTCGTCGACGATGACGGCGTAGCGGCGCTCGGGCAGCTCTCCGATCTTGGCCGCCACGTGGGGGAACTTCTGCAGGGTGGTGATGATGATGGGCGTGGCCTTGGCCAGGTGCTCGGCCAGCTGGCTCGAGTCCTTGTCGATGGTGGCCACGACGCCCTGCTTGTGTTCGATCTGGAAGATGGCGTCCTGCAGCTGCTTGTCCAGCACGCGCCGGTCGGTGATGACGATGACGCCGTGGAAGCGCTTCCGATCGGCCTGGTCGTGCAGGCTCTGCAGGCGATGGGCCAGCCAGGCGATGGACATGGTCTTGCCGCTGCCGGCCGAATGCTGGATCAGGTAGTTGTGCCCCGCCCCCTCCTCCCGCGCGGCGGCCACCAGCTTGCGCACCACGTCCAGCTGGTGGTAGCGCGGGAAGAAGAGGGTCTCTTTGACCCGCGTCTTGCCATCCACCACCCGCTCGACGCGCTGCAGGTGCAGGAACCAGCCTACGATGTCCAGGAAGCTGTCGCGGGCCCAGACCTGGTCCCACAGGTAGTGGGTCCGGTAGCCTGAGGGGTGCGGCGGGTTGCCCTGGCCGCCGTTGTGGCCCAGGTTGAAGGGCAGGAAGAAGGTCTCCGGGCCCTCCAGCCGCGTGGCAAAGAAGGCCTCCTCGGTGTCCACGGCAAAGTGGACCAGGGCCCCGGTCTTGAAGGCAAAGAGCGGCACCCGAGGATCCCGCTTGCGGTACTGCAGCATCGCGTCGGCCACGCTCTGCTGGGTCATGGCGTTCTTGAGCTCGACGGTGGCCACCGGGATGCCGTTCAAGAACAGCCCCATGTCCACCGACTGCTGCTGGCTCCCCGTCTCGCCCGGCACCATCCGCAGCTGCCGAACCACGGTCAGCCGGTTGGCGGCGTACTTGGCCTGCACGTCCGGGTTCAGCCCATGCGCGGGCTTGAAGTAGGCCAGCTGGATCCGCTTGCCATAGAACTTGAAGCCGCGCCGCAGCAATTCCAGCGTGCCCTTGAGCTTGCGCTCCTTGTCCAGCGCGTCCAGCAGGCCGGCCTGCATGGACTGGCCGTGCTGCGATGCCAGCTGCTGCCAGAGCGCGGGCTGCGTTGCCTGGACGAAGCCGACGAGGTCCGCGGGCACCAGCGCCCGCTCGCGGTCGTAGCCGGATGGGCTGCCGCTGGCCCAGCCTTGCTGCAGCAGAGCAGCCTCGAGCGCATCTTCGAAGGCGGCTTCGGTGTGAATGGCGGGCTGGTTCATGGGATCAAGCATGCCGCAGGGCCGCTCGACGCGCCAAAGGCTGATGTGAAATCGACCCAGATCGGCGTTGACGCCGGTGGTGACGCGGCACTATGCTTTCTCCACCCAGAAGCGGGTCCATTCGAAACGAGACGTGTGCAAGAGACGAGCGGAGGAATCATGGCGCTTGCGGACAGGATCCATGAGCAGGTCCGGAGCTTGCCGGCCGAGCTCCAGTCCGAGGTTCTCGAGTTCGTCCAATTCTTGGTCGCCAAGGCTCGGCTGGCCCGCCAAGAGGGGCGGCCGGACGATTGGCATGAAGGGTCGCTCGCTGAGGCCATGCGCGGAATGGAAGACGAGGGGCCGGACTACTCCATGGCGGACGTGGTACGCGAGGCCCCGTGATCGAAGCAGGAGACGTCGTGCTCTTTCGCTTCCCACGAGCCGATCTGGAGGACGGGAAGCTTCGGCCAGCGCTGCTGCTCGGTCGCCTGCCCGGCGAGCACGGCGACTGTTTGATCTGCATGATCTCATCACAGCTTCGGCATGAAGTCGCTGGATTCGACGAAGCGATCGGTCCCGGCGACGATGACTTTGCCGGCAGCGGGCTCAAGGTTCGAAGCCTGATCCGTATCGGACGATTGGCCGTGATCGAGCGATCGATACTCGCCGGCGCCATTGGCCGTGTCGCAGACCTGCGGCTCCGCGAAATCCGGAAACGGCTTGCCGATTGGATCCTCGAACCCGGTGCAGTAGATCAGACCATGGGCCGCGGCTAGCGGCCGAAGTCGCCATGGCCGCGGTTGGTCGCTTCGATGGCGACTTCGGTGTGGATGGCGCGCTGTGTCATGGGAGGTCCTCGTTCAAGACGTCGATGATGCCTTGGGCCACGAACACGCGATCCCGCCGGCGGCCGGTGGCCTCGTGCAGGATGCCTAGCGAAGCGAGCCGCGCGACCTGCAACTGGATGCTGCGCTGGGTGAGCTCCAGGCTGGCTGCCGCCCGGGGGATGCTCAGCGCCGGCTGGCCGAAGAGCGCCTCCAGGATGCGCAGGGCCGTGCCCGGCGCCCGCGTGTCGGCCATCACCCGGGCGCGGTAGTCCTCGCGCAGGGCCAGGAGCGCCTCGGCCCGGCGGATGGCGTCTCGGCTCTCGGCCTCGATGCCGGTAACGAAGTAGCGGATCCACTCCGTCCAGGCCCCTTCCTGGCTGACCGCCAGCAGATGCGCGTAGTAGGCCGGCCGGCTGCGCTCGAAGTGGGCGCTGAGCACCAGGGCCGGCCCCGGCAGGATGTCCCATTCGACCAAGAGGAGCAGGATGAGCAGGCGACCGATGCGCCCGTTGCCGTCCAGGAAGGGGTGGATGGCCTCGAACTGGTAGTGGATCAGGGCCAGGCGGACGATGGGCGGCAGGTCGGAGGCCGCGTGCAGGTAGGACTCGAAGTCGCCCAGGACCTGGTCGAGATGGTCGCCGGGCGGCGGGACGAAGGTGGCGTCCTGCAGGCTGCTGCCCGGCCGGCCGATCCAGTTCTGGCTGCGCCGGAACTCGCCCGGTGTCAGTTGCGCCGCGCCGAGCCCCTCGAAGAGCAGGCCGTGCATCTCCCGCAGCAGCCGCAGGCTGACCGGCAGGCTTCCGCGCCGCTCGAGCCCGTACTCCAGCGCCCGGACATAGTTGGCCACCTCCTGCACATCGGCCGGCAGTCCGGCGGAGGGGCCACCCGCCTCGTGGATCATCAGGTCCTGGAGCGTCGCCCGCGTACCCTCGATGCGGCTCGAGAGCACTGCCTCGCGACGCACAAAGGGCGCGTAGAGCAGGTGCGGGTTGGGCATGGCGCGCAGGAGGCCGGCCAGCTCACCGAGACTGCGTTGGGCCTCCATGGCCAGGCCGGCCAGGCTCCAGTCGAGGTCGATCGTGGGCGGCAGCGGATGCGGGACGAAGGCCCAGTAGGACCCAACCGCCTTCAGCACCTGGCCGGCCGCCTTGGATGTGAAGTCGCTCGGCTGCACGCGTCATGCCCCTGCGTTAGGGTCGGCGGGTATCATAACGATCGGCGCTATGATACTCAGGCGAGGCTGGTTATCATAGCGAAGCGGCAGTGAAGCCGGCCGAGCCAAGGCTATCGCTACGACCGCGGTACGTCATGTGAGGTGGCGGTCGGCGCGATCGGCGACGCTTGCGCGGCAAGAGCCGTTGGTGCCCTTGCCCGGGGTTGATAGAATGCAGCGATTGAGGCATATCCAGGCCTCGCTGGAGGTCTTCATGGACAAGTCGCTGTTCAGCCGTGACCCGGAAATCATGAGTGGCGCCCTCTGCTTCACGGGCACGCGCGTTCCCGTCAAGACGCTCTTCGACTACTTGGAGGGAAGCTCCTCGCTCGACGCGTTCTTGTTGGACTTCCCGTCGGTTACGCGAGACCAAGCGGTTGCCGTGCTCGAGGCAGCACGCACGGGCCTGGGGGAAGATGCGCCTGCTGCTTGACGAGTCGGTGCCAGCGACGGGTGTGGACGGTGACGACTTCGATCGATCCAAGTGATGCCTAGCTGCGTCTAGGAATCGCGCTCGCGGCATCACGCAGGCAGTGGAATCCAGTCCGTGTCCTGGAGCTGCTGCAAGGCCGTCCGCACGTGATGCTCGCCAAAGCGCGCTCGCTTGGCGTCGCTCCATGATCGGACGCGTTCGAGCGCTTCGTCCACCGTAGGCACCCCATGATCGCGGGCGATCCAATGAACCGTCGCGAGCAGTTCCATGCCGTAGGGCGTTTCGAAGCCTTCGATGAGCCCCCGAACGCGCTCGACCTGCTCGGCCAAGGCCGGCCGCTGACCTAGGTACTGGCGAGCCCTGACCAAGCTGGTCTCGATCAGCTCCAACTTGGCATCCGGCGCGCTACTGCCATCCGCACCGAAGAGCACCTGCCCTTCCATAGTGATCAGCAGGTGGCGCAGGTTGTCCGCGTAGGGGCCATAGTGTGCGGCCTTGAACCGAAGCTTCATCGGCACGCCGGCTTCTTGCAGGAAGTAGGCCAACTTCTGCGCCTCGAGGTGGCTCAGACGGTAGTCGGCGATCCGATAAGCATCCATCAGCGTGGCCAGCGCGGCCCGCGGCTCAGTCCAACGCCAGGCAGCTCTGTGCGCGGCCGGCCGCTCACGATGAGGCGGCGCGTAGCCGGGCTCGAAGAGCAACACGTCCAGGCCCTCGACGCCTTCGCACGCGGTTTCGATACGCTTGCGGACAACGGACCAGTCGAGCCCGCCCTGGCCACAGCCCAGGGGCGGCACGGCGACGGAACGGACATCGAGCTGCTTCAATTGCTCCACCAGATCGATCAGACCGGCCTCGATGTTCTCCAACATGGAGCGCTCGCGCCAATGCCCCTTAGTAGGAAAGCTGATGATGTAGCGCGGCCCAGTTAGCCTTTCCACCGGATACACCCAGACCCGGCCCAGCTCGACCTGGCCAGCATCACAGGCCTGCTTGTAGGCACGGAAGTAGTCCGGCCAGGCCCGCTTGAACTGCAACGCGATGCCCTTGCCCATCACCCCTACGGTGTTGACCGTGTTGACCAGGGCCTCGGCCTCGGACGTCAGTAGATTGCCGCGCGTGACTTCGATCATCCTCATTGGCTCCTATAGTCTTTGATAATACCATCCGCTGCGCAGGCGAACAGCCGGCCCATGCGTCGTGCCGCTGGAATCGAGGATCTCCTCGACGCGCCTTGCCGCGATCGGAGTCATCACACCGATCTCGGACACTAGGTCCCATGGAAGGTGATCCCGTACGAGGAATTCGGCTTGCTTTCGCCGCTGTCGATCGTCGTCTTCCTCGGTCTCGGCCCATTGCCTGGCGTGTATGATCTGCCAGTCCAGCTTCGCAAGCTGGGCTGGGTCATCGAAGAACCGCGAGAGCCGCATGATCGCGTGGCCGTCGGTAAACACATAGCCGAGGCCGGCGTCGATCACGGCACTCACGCTGGTGACGAGATGCAACAGCGCATGCTAACCGCCCTCTGCTCGCCCCAGCCGCGCGACTCGATAGAGCATCGGAGACCTAGGCGCGAACGAGAACGGCACGTAGTCATGCGCGAGACCACCTGGCCCGCAGGGCACCTCAACCTGCTGTCGCCGTTGTTGAATCGCCGGTTCAGCCACATCCTCGTACGCCTGGTTCGCTGCGTCGAGCGTGGCTTTAGAGCGCAGGCCATCCAGTGCGATGATCGACTCCAGGTTGCGTCCGTGCGTGAGGTGATAGAGCGGCGGATCAGCGGGCACCTGGTGCCGGCGACTCACTGTCTCACCAGCCTGCGGTTGCACCGACATGGTCGGCAACATTGATCTGGCCGGTGACTGTGGCCGAGATCAAGGCCTGACGGTAATCGGCCAGTCGCTTGACCTGTGCTACGAGAGCCCGCTGCACACTTTCGATCTTGGCCAGTCTCGCCGAGATGTGATCAACGATCATGTCCTGCTCCGCCAGTGGTGGAACAACAGTCGCCCAAGCAAGGATGTGCTTCTGTCCGATCTTGACCATCGACTGGCTCGACCCTCGCGCATCCTGTGAGATCTGATGGCGGGACGGCCTTGAATGCAGCCAGAAGGTGAGGAAGCGGGCACCCATCTCGCCATTTGGCGTCAGCCGATATACTAGATCCGAGAAGATCAACCGATTTGGGACGGAGTCTACGTAGCACGCATCTCCTACTAGATCCGGCGTATTGGCCCGAGTCACAAGCACATCACCCTGCTGGATCGCCAGCCCAGGGTCAGGGACACTGGTGGCAGGCAGAGCCTTGTGTTCCTCAGGTCGGAAGACCCCACCCGTTACGGCACTGAGTCTAATGACCCCCCACTCATCTGCCTCAACTCGGCGGTCAATTGCTTGAGGACTCCATCCTTGCTCGATGTCCTGGAGTGTCCTACGAAGTTGAACCACCTCCCAATGCGCCGGCACCTCCCCCAGCCACTCGATCCCGGAGTCCTTCATCGGCACGCTCGGATCCAGCCCCTTGGTGACGGCCTGCGTGATGAGGGCCTGCCGCTTCTCCTGGAGCAGGGCGATCAGTCGCTCCTTGGCCCAGATTAGAACGTCGATGGCGGCCGTCTTGCGATCGAGGAAGTCGGCGATGGCGCGTTGCACTACCAAGGGCGGAACAGGAATCAGGGCAGTGCCGATGGCTCTCTGGCTCAATCCGTAGCGCGTAATCCCGGTTGCCGCGATGTGGAACTGCTCGCGGACTCCGTTGGCCTGAAGTGCCCGCAGCAGGAATCGTCCGTCAATTCTGGCCTGTTCAGGTCGCAGTATGGCAAGGTGATAGGCACACACCACATCACGCAAGTCCTCTGCGACATGCGCCGGGATTGCGATGTCGTCCCAACTCTCCGAGTCCTTCGTCACGACCACATCGTCGATCATTAGCCGAAAGCGGTCGATCTCCCGGCGAGTCGCAGTCGCTTCCATGAATTCCATATCGGACGTGATGCGCTCGTTGTAGTACACATCCGTGTAGTTGCAAAGCTGCACACGAATCTCGTCATCATGGCTCTTCTTGTCTACGTTGCTGGTCCGTAGTTCGGTCAGGTGCTTGAGCCGCAGTGGCTCCCACCCCTCCGGAAGTTGACCGATCCAAGCCGGCGTAGCCGCGCCCTGCAATTCGGACTTCACCTACACACCACTCCCAGCCCGCGTTGCATCGCTGACTGCCTTCACTTTGACCTCAAGTTCCACATGCGGCTCGGGCGCAATCGATTCGACGAGCGTGCATGACCATCAACAAGCAAAGACCGCCTGCGGCATTTCCCGCCTGCGGTCTTGCAGCCCACCCGCGAAGGGATGGGGGTGATCTGAGGTCCAGCATACCCAGGCACGGCATCTGGTGCAAGCACTTCGGCGTGGTGTTGCCCGGTCGATTGATGGCGCGCATAGGAACACCAGCCGCTCACCCCAACACCTCCCCCAGCATCCCCTGGATCTTCTCCTCCAGCTCCCGGATCTCGGCCTCGATCTCCTCCAGCGGCCGCAGCGGCGTGTACTCGTAGAAGTGGCGGGTGAACGGGATCTCGTAGCCGACCTTCGTCTTGTCGTGGTCGATCCAGGCATCCGGCACGTGGGGCAGGACCTCGCGCTCGAAGTAGGCCTGGATGTTCTCCCTCAGGGGCACGTTCTCGGTGTCGCGCAGGTCGGTGTCGGGCTCGGGGTTGCCCTGCTTGTCGCGGCAGGTCTCGGCTTCGTCGTCGCGTTCGGAGAGGGCGGAGAGGATGGCGCGGCGAACGGGGGCTCGCAGCTTGATGTCCGCTTCGCGCATGTCGGATCGCAAAGCCTTGAGGAAGGCCGGCCGGCTGCGGTATAGCGGCTCCGGGTCCATGGTGGCCAGGGCGTCCAGGATCTGCGACTGGAGCTTGAGGCCTTGTTCCACCTCCTGCTTGCCGGCCTCGCCTTTCTTGCGGCTCTTGGCCAGGTTCTGGAAGGCGCGCTCCTCGGCCAGGCGCTCGATGCGCTCCGGGGAGGCCTGGAAGTTGAGGCGCAGGGGGCGCTCGACCACGATCTTGTGAAAGCCGAAGTCGGTGCCGTCGAAGATCTTGCTGTGCTCAGCCTCGGCGAAGTCGCCGTAGAGGCGCGTGATCTCGACCACGTTCTCCTCGCCCAGCTCCTGGCGCTTGTTGCCCAGGCTCTTGCGCATCTTCTGGAAGAAGCCCGAGCCGTCGATCAGCTGGATCTTGCCCTTGCGGCGCGGGCTCTTGTCGTTGGTCACCACCCAGACGTAGGTGGCGATGCCCGTGTTGTAGAAGAGCTGGTCCGGCATGGCCACGATGGCCTCCAGCCAGTCGTTCTCGATGATCCAGCGCCGGATCTCGCTCTCGCCCGAGCCGGCATCGCCCGTGAACAGCGGCGAGCCGTTGAAGACGATCGCGATCCGGCTGCCCTCGGGCTTCATCTTGCTGATCATGTGCTGCAGGAACAGCAGCGAGCCGTCGTTGATCCGCGGCAGCCCCGCCCCGAAGCGGCCGGCATGCCCCAGCCGATCGGCCTCGTCCTTGATGACCGGTGCCACCTTCTTCCACTCCACCCCGAAGGGCGGATTGGAGAGCATGTAGTCGAACTTGCGCCCCGCATGCCCGTCGCTGCTGAAGCTGTTGCCGCGCTCGATGTGCTCTGCGTTCTGCCCCTTGATCAGCATGTCGGCCTTGCAGATCGCGTAGCTCTCGTCGTTCAGCTCCTGCCCGAAGACCTCCAGCCGCGCGCCCGCGTTCAGCTGTGTCAGGTGCTCCTCGGCCACCGACAACATGCCGCCCGTCCCGCAGGCCGGGTCGTAGAGCGATCGCACGATGCCCGGCTTGCTCAGCGCGTCATCGTCCTCCATGAACAGCAGGTTCACCATCAGCTGGATCACGTCGCGCGGCGTAAAGTGCTCGCCCGCCGTCTCGTTCGACTGCTCGCTGAAGCGCCGGATCAACTCCTCGAAGACCAGGCCCATGTCGTGGTTCGACACGCGGTCCGGGTGCAGGTCGATCTCCGCGAACTTCTGCACGATCAGGTAGAGCAGGTCCGCCTCGTCCAGCCGCGTGATCTGGTCGTCGAAGCCAAAGCGCTCGATGATGTCGCGCACCTGCTGCGAGAAGCCGCGCACGTATTCGCGCAGGTTGTCGGCCACGTGCGCCGGATCGTCCTTCAGGCGCGCGAAGCTCAGCTGGGAGGTGTTGTGGAAGGGCTGGCCGGCCTCGCTGTTCAGCACCAGCTCCAGGTCCTTCAGCGCGCCGTCCTTCAACTGCAGGTAGCGCTCGCGCACCTGCCCCCGCGTCGGCTCCAGCACGCAGTCCAGGCGCCGCAGCACCGTGAAGGGCAGCACCACCCGCCCGTACTCCGACTGCTTGTAGTCGCCGCGCAAGAGGTCGGCCACCGACCAGATGAAGGCCGTGATCTCGCCAAAGCGAAGGCTCTGGTAGGTGGGCTGGGCATCGGCCATCTGGCGGCTCCTGAGTGGGCGTGGCGCGGAGCCGCCAAGGATATCGCAGTCCCGGACGCATCGCTACCACGATGCAGAATTGCCAGGCGCTCGCGATTCAGGGAGCGAGGGCATCAGGACGTAGACAAGGGCGTTGGTCAGGCTGGAGGCCATGGTCGAGACGGTGGGTGACAGGCACGCTGCCTTCCTCCACCAGCACCGGCGCGCCCATCATCCAGCGGGCGCAGCCCCTCGCCGTCAGCTTGTCCAGCGCATCCAACGCCACCGCGTTGGCGGAGTCCAGTCAAAGCAAGTCGGTAAACTCATCAACGCTGAGACCGGCGGCGCGGATGAGTCCGCGCAGTGTCCCAGGCTTGAGAGTCTTGTGATCGGGGACACTGAGCACGTTTGGTTTGCCGCGTTGGCCGAGGATGATGTGGCTGCCCTTCTGGCGCTTGACGGTCCATCCCGCGCGCTCGAATGCCCGAACAGCCGCCGCGCCCGAGCACGCTGGAAGGGGCATCAGGCAGGAATCTGGACAGTGACCTCATGCTGAGTGCTGCCCTTCTTGCGGCGAGTGCTCTTCTTGATTCCAGATGGCCGAAGCGAGAAGACCCGCTTCTTTATGGGCTTCTTGACAGAGACCCTATCCGGTAGCCCCATTTCATGCCGCATTTCCAGAACGCCCACGATGGCCTCCTGGATGTTTGCAAGGACTTCGTCGACCGTCTCGCCCTCAGATAGGCAGCCAGGCAATTCGGGGACCTCGGCAACAAAGCCCCCGGTGGGTTCCGGCTTGATAAGCACTTTGTACGTGGCGTTGTCCATGGGACCCCTCCTGTGGCAGGTGGGGTTGATTGTAGGAATGGTGGCTGCCCACTGCAACCGGCGGGGCTGAGAACCGAGTCCCGCCGCACCCGTCTCGGCATGAATGGGGATTCCGGCGCAACGCGTCGGGCTGCAAGGTCTGGCTCGTGGATCGGGCTGCGCACCTGTGAACGTGGTCGCGTCGATCTGCCTACAAGACTCAACCACTTGGACAACAACCGTCTACCTCGGCCGGCGCGGCAGCTTGGTCTTCCTGCCGTTCGTGTCAGCCGGATCGCAGGAACCGGGCGACTTCCAGCCGCTGTGCCCGAGACGACAGGATCGCGGAAGCCAGCGGCCAGTCGGCGGGCAAACGGCGGAGAGACATCGGCGGAAATCGGGAACCATTCGGGGGGCTGCAGCGTTGGATGGGTACCGAACGAGGCCAGCCATGGCCATACAAGCCCACAGGAGGCGAGGAAAATGGCAGAGTTCATCCAGGCAGTGACCAAGTACGGACCGCGGATCGTCTACGGGCCCAACGTGGAGCTCGACGAGCTGGTC
>CAZJWJ010000111.1:0-15340 GCA_964549495.1 uncultured Anaerolineales bacterium
GCAATGCCTTCGGCGAGGCCCTGGCCGAGTTGGGCGAGCGCTACCCCAACCTGGTGGTCGTCGACGGCGACGTCGGCAACTCGACCCGCACCGAATGGTTTGGCGATCGCTATCCGGATCGCTTCTTCAACGTCGGCATCGCCGAGAGCAACATGGTCGGCGTGGCGGCCGGCCTGGCCTCCAGCGGCCACATCGCCCTGACCGCCAGCTTCGCGGCCTTCCTCACCTGCAACGCCTACGACCAGATCCGCATGTGCGTCGGCTTCCCGCACGCCAACGTCAAGCTGGTCGGCAGCCACTGCGGCATCTCTATCGGCCAGGACGGGCCCAGCCAGATGGGCATCGAGGACATGGCGCTGATGAGCTCGATCCCCGAGATGATCGTCCTGGCCCCGGCCGACGGCCCCAGCGCCCGCAAGCTGACCATGCTGATGCTCGAGCACGAGGGCCCGGTCTACATGCGCTGTGGCCGGCCCAAGGTGCCGCGGATCTACGCCGACGGCGAGCCGGATCTGGCCATCGGCAAGGCCGTCACCCTGCGGGAGGGAGGCGACATCACCCTCATCGCCTGCGGCCTGATGGTCGCCGCCTCGCTCGAGGCCGCCGCCCGACTGGCCGAGGACGGGATCTCGGCGCGGGTCCTGGATATGCACACCGTCAAGCCCGTCGACCGTGCGGCCATCGTGGCCGCCGCGCGCGAGACCGGCGGCATCGTCACCGCCGAGGAGCACCTGCTCGACGGCGGACTGGGCAGCGCGGTGGCCCGGGTGGTGGTCCGAGAGGCGCCCTGCCGCATGGGCCTGGTCGGGCTCGACGACCAATACGCCCGCAGCGGCGCTCCCGAGGCCCTGCTCGAGCGCTACGGGCTGACCGCCGAGGCCATCGAGACCGAGGCGCGGAGGGTGCTGGCCGGCGACTGAGGGAGAGCCCTGAGGGCCGGGCTTCGAGCTCGACCTGCCTTGCCGCTCGACCGGTTCACAGGCGACGGACCTCGTCGCCGACCCGAGCGGGTTCGGACGAACCGTCCGCCGAAAACCCACCGCAACTCCTTGACCCTCCCGGGTGTTCTCTTATACTTCCACCCGATGGCGCCGCGACCGGATGGGCGCGCGCCGCCGCGCGGCGCGATGGCGAACCGCCATCCCGCGCGCCCGATCCCCACCCCGCATCACGGCTGGAGAGTCCACGCATGTCGCAGACCGCAGAAGCGCCCACCAAGGCCGCCGGCCTGGAGGGCATCGTCGTCGCCGATAGCTCCAAGAGCATGGTCGATGGCACCGCCGGCCGCCTGATCTACTGCGGATACGCCATCGAGGACCTGGCGCGCAACGCCAGCTTCGAGGAGGTCTGCTTCCTGCTCTGGCGCGAGCGCCTGCCGTCGGCCTCCGAACTGGCTACCTTCTCGACCGAGCTGGCCGCGGAGCGCCAGCTGAACGACCGGGTGATGGCCATGATCGCCGGTCAGCCCATCGATGCCGTGCCGATGGCCGTCCTCCGTACCGGCGTCAGCCTGATGGCATGCTGCGACGAGGAAGCCGAGAGCGAAGACCTGGAAGCCCGCCGCCGCGTGGCCAAGCGCCTGGTGGCCGGCATCCCCACCCTCATCGCCGCCTTCGAGCGCCATCGCCGCGGCCTGGCGCCCATCGCGCCGCGCGATGATCTGGGCCATGCCGCCAACTTCCTGTACATGATGAACGGCGAGGAGCCGGGGCCGGCCGCCGTGCGGGCCATCGACGCCTACCTGGTGCTCCTGGCCGATCACGGCTTCAACGCCAGTACCTTCTCGGCCCGCGTCACCGCGGCCACGCTCTCGGACATGTACTCGGCCATCACCAGCGCCATCGGAACGCTCAAGGGCCGGCTGCACGGCGGGGCCAACCAGAAGGTGATGGAGATGCTCGAGCAGATCGGCTCGCGCGAGGCGGCCGAGCCCTGGGTGATGGACGCCATCGAGCGCAAGGAACGCATCATGGGCATCGGGCACCGGGTCTACAAGACCCTGGACCCGCGCGCCAAGATCCTGCGCGAGATGAGCCGGGCCATCGCCGACGAGACGGGCAGCAAGTACCACGGCATCGGCACCAAGGTGGCCGACACGGCGGTGGCCTACTTCGAGGAGCACCGGCCGGAGTTGGCGCTCTACCCCAACGTCGACTTCTACTCGGCCGGCGTGCTCCACGCGGCCGGCGTGCCCACCGACCAGTTCACGCCGCTCTTCGCCATGAGCCGCGTGGCCGGCTGGACGGCTCACGTGCTCGAACAGTACGCCAACAACCGCCTGATCCGCCCGCGCGCCCAGTACGTGGGCCCGACCGACCAGGAATGGACGCCGATCGAGGCGCGCTGAACTTCGGCTTGGATCGATGGCCGGCGGGGTGGCGACCCCGTCGGTTGTGGGGCTGACACGCCAAGGGCACGGATCGGGCGAGAGCCTGACCTCGACCCGCGAATCGACCCCGGTCCGCTCGACGAACCGATAACTGGGGGCGCGGGTCCCGAGCTTTGCTCGAGGAGGAGCCATGTCACAGCCGGACACCCTCTGGTTGCTTTCGCTCTTCGTCCTGACCGCGCTGCCCTTCCTGGGCCTTGCCTGGGTCCGGCGCGGTCAACCCGAGCCGCTGCCCTTCCGCTTCGGTCGCTGGCTCCTGGCCTACGCTTCGCTCTTCGCAATCCTCACCCTGTGCCTGCGCCTGCTGGGCCCGCCGGCTGTCATGGCAGGCCTGGCCATCCTGCTCGGTCTGCTCAGCAGCCAGCGCGGCATGGCACCGGCCCAGCGCTTTCTTCACGGCGCCACGGTGCACCAGCACTATCCCGACCTAGCCAAGCGCGACGCCTTGCGCTTGCACCTGCCAATGTTCATCGGCGCGGTCCTGTGCATTGCGGCCGGATTGGTGCTGGCCACCTTCCCGGGACTTCGTTGACATAAACGATCAAGAATGCTTGCTCGCAAGTCCTCGGGGCCTCGGGATCTGCGGGTTCATCGGGATGATCGAGGTCGCCGCGACGAGGAGGAGGGCCTGATGCGCCGCGCAATCGGATTCTTGGGACTGCTGACCCTGGCCGTCCTCGCCGGCGGCCAGGCTTGGCAGGGGCGCCTGCCCGAGCCGGCCACCGCCCAGGCCGACCCCGATCGGATCGCGGAGGCTTGCCGCGGCAGCAACCCCTACCTGGTCGCCAGCCTGCTCGGCAGCGTCGAAGACGGGGGCTCGGCCGATGACCTGCCGGCCCTCCTGCTCTTCCGCGACGGCGCCGGTGATGACGAGGGCGCCACCGACCTCCACCAACCTCTGGCGAGCCTCGCGGCACTCGGCGACGTCTACGGCCTGGCTTACGACGCCGAGCGATCGGCCGTCTACGCCGCGGCTTTCCATCGCGGCGGGGGACAGTTCGGCCCGGGCGGTCCCGGCGCCATCTACCGCGTCGACGTCGACTCGGGTGCGGTCGATGTCCTGACCCGCCTGGACGCCGGCCCCGACCGACATGCCGAGGCGGCCGGCGACGCGGCGGCCGACGCCGCCTGGGCCGGCAAGACCGCCCTCGGCGACATCGAGCTGGTCGAGGGCGGCGCGGCGCTGGCGGTGGTGAACCTCCACGACCGGCGCATCCACCGCATCACCTTGCCCGATGGCGAGCTGACCGGCGCCTTCGGCCATGGCGCGATCCGCGAGCGCTGGAGCCCGGATGCCCGCCCCTTCGGCCTGGGCTACCGCGAGGGCTGGCTCTACCACGGCCTGGTCGACTCGCGCGAGAACGACCTCGATCTGGGCATCCTGGAGGGCCGCGTCTACCGCTCGCGCCCCGATGGTAGCCAGATGGAGTCGGTCTTGCGGGTGGGCCTGCAGACCGGCGGCGACTACGGCCGCACGGTGGCTTGGCAGGCCTGGGACGATGCGGCGGACGGCCGGCAGGCCGATGCGCCGCTGGTGGCCGACATCGAGTTCGATTTGGCGGGCAACCCCATCCTGGGCTTGCGCGACCGGCAGGTGGACATGTGGCCCGGCTGCGCCTGGGACCCAGAATGCGGCAACGCGGGCGCCAGCGCCGGCGACCTCTTGCCGGCCCGGCCCCGGTCCAGCGGGGTGGGCTACGAGGTGATCCGCCAGCCGTCGTGGTACCGCGACACCGGTCCGGCCGATGTCGACCTGGGCTGGGGCTCGCTGGCCCGCTTGCCCGGCATGGACCTGTTGGTCATGCCGGGGCGCAGCGACGCGGCGGCGGCGGGCGCCGGTCCGGCCGAGCTGAGAGCCTACTGGCTGGACAACACGGCAGGTCTGCGCCTCCGCAGTGAGGACCTCTTCGCCGCGCCGGAGGGCCTTTCGAGCCTCGGACTCGGCGACGTCGAGGCGGCCTGCGCGCTGGATGCCGGCGACGATCCCGAGCGGGCGGCAACCCTGACCGTCGAGGCCGGCAGCGTCCAGGCCACGCTGACGGCCGAGGCCGGCGCCATCGCCACGGCCACGGCTCGCCAGCGGGGCATCATCCGCGCCACGCAGCTGGTGCCGACCCAGACGGCCCACGTGCCCACCCAGGAGGCCCGCTCGACCTTGGTGCGCCAGACGGCCACCGCGCTGGCGCCGACCCTGGTCGCCGAGGAGCCCACGCGCATCGTCGCGGCCACGAAGGCCGCGGCCACGCGCGAGGCCCATCTGCCCAAGCTGACGGCGGTGGCGCCGACGGTCCAGGCGGTGGCCACGCTTCGCGCCGCGGCCTCGCCGCCGCCGGCCGGCACCGCCACCGCCATCGCCCGGGCCTACCAGATCATGCAAGGCAGCTGCGGCGGCGACCGACCCTTCCTGGTCACCAGCTGCTTCGTGCCCATGCTCGACGGGCGCGGCCGGGCCTACTCGGACGACTGGCTGGAACGCCAGCCGGTCCTGGTGGCCTTCAATGACACCGACAACGACGACCTGTCCAAGCACCTGATGCTGGGCTATCAGGCCGAGCTGGGGGCGCTCTTCGGGGTGGCCCACGACCTGGAGCGCGACCACGTCTACGTGGGCGCCTACACCAAGCGCCTGGCCGACTACGGCCCCCTGGGGCCGGGCGGGATCTACCGCCTGGAGCTGCCGACGGGCATCTTGCGGCCTTTCGCCTGGGCCTATGCCGGACACGACGCGCACCGCTTCGATCAGAACTTCGACCAGCTGGCCGCCAGCACGGTGGGCATCAGCGCCTGGGGTGACCTGGAGGTGGACGCGGATGCGACCCAGCTCTTCGCGGTCAACCTCTTCGACAAGATGATCTACCGCTACTCGATCCCGGACGGCCAGCTCCTCGACGTCCACCCCCACGGCGGGGCCGGCATGGCCTGGGCCGAGGACGCCCGGCCCTTCGGCCTGGCCTGGCGCGATGGCTGGCTCTACCACGGCGTGATCGACAGCCGGACCAGCCTGGACGACGGCGGCGCGGCCGATCCGGGAAGCCCGCAGGCCTACGTCTACCGCTCGCGGGCGGACGGCAGCCAGCTGCGCGAGGTGCTGCGGGTGGACCTGGACTACGGCCGGCAACCGACCTGGGAGCCCTGGCTCTGGCGCCAGGACGACAGCCAGAACCGCAACCAGCCCATGCTGGTCGACATCGAGTTCCGCGAGGACGGGGACCTGGTGCTGGGCCTGCGCGACCGCCAGGCCGACGCCCGCGTGCTCTTCGCGGCCTCGGGCGACATGGTCCTGACCATGGACGTCGGCCAGGACCGTTTCATCCCCCTGACCGTGCCCGAGTTCTACCAGGACAACCTGCTGCACGCCGAGTCCTCCTGGGGCACGATGGCCTCCCTGCCCTGGCTGGACCAGGTGGTCTCGACGGTCATCGACCCGATCCAGATCTACTCCGGCGGCGCGGCCTGGTACGACAACATCTCCGGCTACGACCTGAGCCGCGAGACCATCTACGCGGGCGCCAACGTCACCTTCGGCAAGGCGGCCGGCCTGGGCGACCTGGAGGCCGCCTGCGAGGCCCTGACCCCCACCCCGACGGCCAGCACGACCCCCACGGCGGAGCTCACGCCGACCCCCTCGGACACGCCGACGGCCACCTCGACCAACAGCCCGACGCCCTCGATCACGCCCACGGCCACGCCCAGCGAGTACTTGATCTACATCCCCTTGATCGACAACGAGCCCTGCGTGCCCGAGGCCATCTTCACCGACGTCGTCCTGGTGCTGGACATGTCGACCTCGATGTATCGCCCCACCCGCGGCGGCCGGACCAAGCACCAGGCCGCTATCGAGGCGGCGCGGCTCTTCACGAGCCTGATGGACCTGGAGCCGGACCGGTCCGGCCGGCAGGACCGCGTGGCCGTCATCGGCTTCAACGACCTGGCCTGGACCGAGATCGGGCTCTCGGGCGATCGCGCCGCGGTGGAAGCCGCGCTGGACCGCCTGCTGGACCGCGTCGAACAAGGCACCCGCCTCGACCTGGCCCTGGCCGAAGGCCAAGCGGTCATCGACCGCGGTCCGCGGGTGGCCAACAACCAGCCGGTGATGATCCTGCTCACCGACGGTCTCCCGAACCGCGTGCCCTTCGGGCCGGGCAGCCCGCATCCGGAGTGTGATCGTCAGGAATGCACGGTGCTGAAGTTCGCGGCTGCCGCCAAGCGAGCCGGCACCCGCCTCTTCACCATCGGCCTGGGCCTGCAGGACGACGTCCTGGACGCTCTGCTCGAACAAGCCGCCTCTACCCCGGCCGACTTCTACTTCGCCCCAGATGGCGAGGACCTGGCCGACATCTACCGGGGCATCGCGGGCCGGCTGACGGAATGTCCGCAGTGATCGCAATCAGCGCGGGTTCCGTCCGCCGGTTGTCAGGCTTGTCGGCCATCCAGCTTTCGGTTAGCCTATCGGCCGGCGCCACCAGGGCCGCGTTCCTGGGGGTCAGATCCCTGCCACGCTCCAAACCGGGGAAGTGAGGAAAGTCGATGCGAGGGCGAACGATAGGCTTGCGCTCGAGTGCGCTGGTCGTGCTAGCGATGGTGGTCACCGGCATCGGATGGGGCTCAGGCCTGCGCGATGCGATGGCGCAGGACGAGCTGGACGTGCAGGTCTTCCTTCCGCTGGGTCTCTTGGGATTCACTGGGGACTACGCGGTCGCCACGGCCGAGCCGGCCACCGCAACCCCCAGTCCGACCGACCTGCCCAGCGCCACGCCGACCCTCACCGAGACGCCCGCGCCCACGGCCACGCCCACCAAGTCGCTGCCGCTCTGGCAGGCGCGGGTGGACTTCCACCGGGCCCTGGCCAATCTGCCTGGCGTGGAGGAGAACGAGGAGTGGAGCCGCGGCAGCCAGCTGCACGCGCGCTACATGGTCAAGACCGACCATGCCGGCCACGACGAGCGCACGAACAGCGAGTGGTATACGCCCGAGGGGCTCGAGGCCGCGCGGCTGGGCAACGTCTACGTCTACAGCCGCACCGACAGCGATGCCCGGGCGGCCGTCGACGGCTGGATGACCGCGCCCTTCCACCAGATCGCCATCCTCGATCCCGAGCTGCAGGTCAGCGGCTACGGGGAGTACGTCGAGGCCATCGGCCAGTGGCAGTTCGGCGCCACCCTCAGCGTGCTGCGCGGCCGGCCCGGCCTGGCCGAAGGCGTCAGCTTCCCCGTCCGCTACCCCGAGGACGGCCAGACCCTGCCTTTCCTCTCCTTCGACGGCAACGAGTTCCCGGATCCCCTCACCAGCTGTCCCGGCTACACCGCCCCCACCGGCCCGCCCCTGGTGCTGATGCTGGGGGCCGGCGAGCAGGTGCCCAACGTGCGCGGCGTCACCCTGCTGGAGGACAGCGTCAACCAGCTCCAGGCCTGCTACTTCGACGAGACCCGCTATGCCAACTCGAACGCGGGCCTGCGCGACCTGGGCCGCGCCATCCTGGGCGAGCGCGACGCCATCATCGTCCTGCCCAAGTCGCCCCTCAAGGCCGGCAGCGAGTACCAGATCACCATCGTCAACGGCAGCGACACCCATACCTGGAGCTTCCGAGCCGCGGGCCGCTGAGCAAACCCTTCGAGATACACGAACGCTGTCTCGGGAGAGGGCCCGGAAGCCTTGCTCTGTCCTATCGAACCTATCGAACGATCTGCGCCCAGTAGACCTGACCGTCGTAGGCGGTGTGTAGGAACATCCGTCCATCGCCAGACAAGGTCAAGCCGGCCAAGGGCGCGGGCAGTTCGGTGTTCACCATCAGGGTCACCTCATCCGCCTCGCAGCCCCCGCGATCGCGGCAAGCCCCCGGGTCGACGCGGGCGACGCGGCCCTGGCCTCCGGCCTCGTAGGCGACATAGAGTTGGCCATCGGCGTCCAGCGCGAGGCCCGTCGGGCGCTCGAGCCCCCGGATGACGAGGCTGGCCTCGGCGCTCGAACCCACTTCCAGCAGGGTCTCCAGCCGATAGCCCTCGACCGTCCGATCGAGATCGGCCGTGTTGGCAACGTAGACCCATCCGGAAGCCTCGGCGAGCACCACCCCCGTGGGCTCCTCCAGCCCGTCGAGCAGGACCGTCTGCTCGCCATCGCGGCCGATGAGCGACAGCCTCCCCGCATCCTGGCTGGTCACCAGGAAGCCGCGGTCCTCGACCGGCGCGATGCCCCAGGGGCCTTCGAGGCCCTCCGCCACCGTCTCGACGTTGTGGTCGGCGATGTGCTTGAGGCTGCCCTCGCCGTAGTCGGGAATCCACAGGCTGGGGCCCTCCTCGACGGGTTCGGCGTAGAGCGTGTGGGCATCGACGACCCCATAGACGTAGGCCAGGGTCCGGCCCGAGCTGGCCTCGACCTCGTAGAGCGTGCCGTCGCCCGTGCAGGCGACGTAGATCTTCTCATCGATCACGGTCAGGCCATTGGGCCGCTGGACATCGGGCTCCAGGGCCGTCAGGTCCTCGGCCGAGAGCGCGGTCGGTGTCACCGTGGCCGTTGCCGTCGGGAGCGGTTCGACTGCCCTCTGCTCGGCGATCTCGGGATCGTCATCCCGATTCAGCATCGGGATCGCGGCCAATGCCAACAAGATCAGGATGGACGCGATCGCGACCCAAGCGCGATTGGGCACGGTGGACAAGCTCGCCATCGACATCTCCCATCGTTTCCGACTTCCGAGCGACACCCGATCGGCCGCCAAGCCCGAGCGACCCGAGTGCAATAGCATATCAGCTCGGGCCGAGCTTGTGGATGCGGCGACGCCGTCGAATCTCACCTCATGCGCGGAACGCCGGCTCGATCGGGCCTCCCAGGCCGCCGCGGCGGCTCCAGAGCAGCAGCACCGCCGCCAGCGCGAGCAGCGCCCACTCCTCCGGCTCGGGCACGCCCGTCACGGCCACGGGGGCCTCAGCGGTCTCGCCGACGGCCTCCAGCTCGCGTTCGAAGCGACCGGGATCGGCCTCGAGGCCGTCCAGGCGCCGGTGCTGGCGGGCGTCGACCAGGACGATCATCGAGGAGTAGGGCGTGACGATCGCCCTTTCGGTCGCGATGGCGTGCAGCGCGTCCAGCGACGACAGCTGATCGAGCATGCCCCGCGCCGCCTGCATCTCGGCCAGCACCCAGCGGCGGGCGGCCAACGCGGCGAAGCCGGCGGAGGTCGCGTCACCGGTCGCCGAGTTCGATCCCGCATCGGGCAGGCTGCTTTCCTGCATCGTCGCTTCCGAGCTGGCCAGCGGCCGACTCCCTTCTTCGTCTGTCTCCCGAGCCTCCACCTCCGATGGCAGCCGATCCACGCTGCCGGCAAGCTCTCGCGTCGGCATCACCGACCAGACGTAGCCATCGACCAGGTCCCGCGACTGCTCGCCGGCCGCCGACCGGCGCGCCACCACGATGCGCGCCAGAGCTTCGTCGACGCTTCCCGCGACCCCGCCGCCTGAGGCCTGGATGGCGGCCAGCGTGCCGTCGTCGTAGCCCAGCGGGAGCTGCCCGTCCAGGTGGATCAGCCAAAGGGGCGCGTCGGGAATCGGCACCTTGCTCGGGCTGGCCCCTAGCTCGTAGCCGCTGCCATCGGTCAACACCAGGACGGCATCGGGCGCCGCATCCGCGGCCAGCTGGCCGTACTGCAGGAGCAGCTCGGAGGCGTTCTGACCTCCGAAATAGAGCAGGTCTTCGGGGACGAAGGCATCCAAGTCCAGCCGCTCCGGCGCCAGGCCGCTGTAGGACGAGCGGGTCAGATGCACATCGACCCGACCATCACCGCCCACGAATTCGCGCAGGCGATCGATGCTCTCGCCCAGCCGGCCGGCCAGCGCCTCCATGCTGCGCGAGCTGTCGACGACCAGGTCCAGGCGGAGGGACTGCGCCTCGGGTCGCAGCTCCTCGGGTAGCGCCGGCCGCGCCACCACGCTGCGGCCGTCTGGCAGGTCGAAGCGATGGCTGGTCGGCCGCACCGGCGTCGAGGCCGGCAGGCTGGCCGGCAACCAAGGATCCTCGGCATCGCGAAAGACCTCGACGCCTTGGTAGCTGTGCTCGGTCTCGGCATCCCAGTAGAGGTTGCGCAGCTCCGCCAGCCGTGGCAGGGGCCAATGCGCGCTCCCATCGGCGGCCCCTTTGGCCATCACCGCATAGCGCAGCCACAGGTGCATCGGCGGCGCCGGCTCCTGGTGCTGGCGCCCGGACTCCGGGTCCCAGCGCCAGCCGCGCGGCTCGATGGGGAAGACCCGCAAGCGGTACTGCCGCGGCCCGATCTGCTCGAGCAAGGCCGGGTCGACCTGCCGGCGCACTTCTTCGCGATACAGCTGCTGCGCTGCTCCGCGCGGCGCCACGCGGAAGTCGTAGCGATCGGCCGGATCCTCGCTCCCGCCCAGCCACAAGCCGGTCAGCACCGCCGACTCGGGCAGGTGGAACCAGTAGATCAGCTCCTGGCGCTGCCAGGTTTGATTGCGGTAGACCTCGTGCAGCTCCAACTCCGCCCAGTCGACCTGCTCGCGCAGCCTCAGCGACTGCCGCTCCAGATGCACCTCTCGATCGTCGATCTCCAAGCGCGCCCCCCGCGCCCGCTCGACGTTCCAGGTGGTCTGCACCGCCCGGACGATCCGGGGCCGCTCGGCCTCCACGATCGGCTGGTCGAAGAAGGCCGCGTAGCGCTCGGCGGCTCGAGCCGGTTCCTCGGCGAAGGCCAGGTTGTTCCAGCGCCCCTCCTCCCGGCCCGCGTAGTCGCCCACGGGCTGATAGAGCAGCGGGCTGGCCAGCCCTTCGTAGAGCTCCCGCACGCGCTCGGCCCCGTCCTCCGTCAAGCCGATCGACCCGTTGCGATACATGTCGGCCACGTGCCGAACCTCGCCGCGCGCGCTCACATAGCGCTGCGGGGCCAGGTAGGCGTTGAGCAGACCCTGGCGGATGCTCTCCGAACGCTCGAGCAAGGCCTGGGCTTCCTCGAGGTCGGCCGGCCGATCCTCGAGCAGCGCGAAGGCGCGGTGCTGCGGCTGGTCGGCAGCCCAGCGGAAGCCCAGGGCGAGCAGCAGCAGGCTCGTGCCGGCCAGCAGGGCCGGCAAGCGTCGCCCGCGACGCTCGGACAGGGCTCGCCCACTGGCCCACCAGGCGCGCAGGTAGAGGAGGCTGATGACCATTGGCATCGCAGCCGCCAAGAAGGCCGTCAAACCGAAGAGCGGCGCGCCGAAGAGGTAGAGTGGAAGCTCGAGCCAGCGCACCTCGTTCAGATCCGGCCAACGGAAGTGCACCAGGCTGGTCCACATCCCTTCGAGGATGAAGCGCCAATCGTGCAGCAGGTCCCCGGCGACCTCGGCCATGCCCACCGCGATCGGAAGCGCGTAGAAGGACAGCCAAGCGGCGGTGTAGAGCCCGGTGACGAGGAGCAGACACAAGCCGGCGAAGCGCAGCATCTCCAGACCGGCGCCACGCATTCCCGACTGTCCGTCGAGGAGCCACCAGAGGTAGGTCGACAACCCCAGCACCGCCATCCCGACCAGGAGCAGGATGCCCGGAGACAGGCTGCGCAGGGCGAAGAAGCGTGCGCCCACGAGCAGCATCAAGGGCGCTTCCACCCCATAGCCCAGGGCGAAGAGCCGGTTCGGCTGACCTCTCAGTCGGCTGAAGAAGCCGACGAGCGCGGCCATCGCGGGGATGCCGGCCAGGACCAGGGCCCAGGCCATCATCGTCGCCGGCAGATCCTCCTCGCGCACCGCCCGCAGGATCTCGGGCAGCAGGTTGGGCGCGAAGCCCAGCGACATGAAGGCCAGGAAGATCAGGTTCCAGGCCCAGAAGAGCCCGCCCGCGATGCCCTCGCGCAGCTCCTGGCTCTCGACGGTTCTTCGGATCCTAGCTCGCATCGTTCACTCCTGACCCCTCTCGGGTCGTTTCTGGATGTTCTGGATTCAGCAGCGCATCCGCCGCCTCGTATAGCTGTCGGTGCAGCGAAGGCAGCGTCGGATCGCCGTCCGCCGCCTCCCCGTCGAAGAGGATCGAGACCATCACCCAGCGCTCGCGACGGGGCGGCAGGTCGGCCCAGATCCGGCTGGCGTGGTCATCGGTGACTCGGCTGGCAGACTGGAACCAGTAGCCTGCCGATCGCTCCGCCCCGCCGGCATCCGTCAGCTCGACGATGCGCAGCGGCCAAGCTCCCCGTCGGGGCTCCGCCCCATCCGGCCACTCGACCAACAGCGTCCGCGATCGCCGGGCCTCCAACCCGAAGACCTCCAGACAGCGCTCGGGCTGGTGGTGCGCGCGCCAGGTCGAGCTGCCGACCAGCAGGACCGAGCCGCTGAGGCCCTGATGCTCGAAGCGGGCGCGCATGATGACGTCCGCGCCATCCTCGGCTAGCCAGCCCAAGGCTTGCTCGTCCATCGGTAGAGGCCGGGCATCGAGCGCCGCTGGAAAGGGCCACTGCGCCGCCATGTCGCCAGGCCCGGCCGAGACCATCGGCCGCGGCGTGTACATGGCGATTCCCAGGGCGAGGAAGGCCGCCACGCCCAGACCCACGGCTCGCTCCGGGACTCGAGACGTCCCCCAGCTCGACCCTGGTGTGCCGAGGCTCGAGCCCCGGGGTTCATGCTGGTGGCGCGCTGGCTCCTCCTGACGGCCGCCGGCCGGTGACCAGGCATCCTTCCCCAAGGAGGGCGATCGACGCAGCAGCGCCAGCGCGACCCCGCAGGAGAGACCGAAGGCCAGGAGCCCCAGGGGCAGGTGCATCATCTCGGCCAGGCGGGGCAGGCCGGCCACCGATCCCGCCAGGACCAGGAGCCCCACCCGCAGCAGATTGGCCAGGACCAGGAGGCCGGCCAAGGTCGCCGCGGCCAGCAGCCAGGCCCATCCCAGCCGCCGCCGTTCGATCCACGTGGCGGCGGTCAGGAAGAGCGCCCCGGTCCACAGGCTGCGCACGCCGCTGCAAGGCAGGTCCACCTGCGCCGCGCCGCCGTCGAAGACCAGGATCGTGTCCAATTCGATGCCCTGCTGTCCGGCCGCCGCCAGCATTCCCTGTACCGCCCGCGCCGTCGCCACTCGCAGCGGATAGCCCAGAAAAGTCTCCAGATGGTGCCCGATGGGCAGCGCCAGGATCAGCAGCATCGCCGCCGCCGCGCCTTGTCGCCAGCGCCGCGGCAGCATCCAGAGCCCCAACAGTCCATAGGCCGAGAGCCCCATCAGCCCGTCACCCAGGATCCGCACGTCGACCCACCGGGCGTCGACCAACCAACCCACCGTGGCTCCGACCAGTAGCAGCACCGGCCCCGATCGCCCCCGCAGCGGCGCATCCAAACGCGGCCGAATGCCCCCGATCCGCGCCTGTCGCAGCACCAGCAGTCCTGCCAGACCCAGCGCCCAGGCGCTGGACCGCAGATGATCCTCCGCCGTCAGGCCGGCCACATGTTCTAGCGAGGGCCGAAAGAGCGCGAGCCACAGCCCGATCAACAGCAGGTTGAGCAGCCCCCGCCCTAGACCTCCACCCCATCGCGACCCGTCCCGATCTCCCATACCGTCTCTCCCAACTTGCAGGCTCTCCGTCGCTCGATTCTCCGAGACCAGTCTAGGATCTCCAGCCCCCTCCTGGCCTGTCTCCTCCTACAGGCGCCGGTATCCTTCACAGACGGACGACCGCGGACGCACATCGACCCAAGCGAGTTCCAGATCCCGCGAGGTCGGGTCTTGCATTTCCCATCCTTCTAGAGTATCATTCGAATGAGTGACACAACCCCCCTTGTCACTGCGGGCGGGTCATCGACGGGCAAACGATGACCCGCCCGCGCTCATTCCAGGTCGACGAGCCGGCTGGGACACCCAAGATGCACGCCCGATCGCCCCACTCTCCCGAGGAGCCCAACATGTTCCCGCGCCCACTCCTCGATTGGACAAGAAGGATTCGAAGCTCCCGCATCGCGGCCACCCCCAAGACTCGCAGCGGAGGTGCATTCCGGCTGCTCGGCACGCTCGGACTCCTTCTCCTCGTCGCCATTCCCGGCTATCGAGCCTACGCCAGCTGGGAACTCGGCCGCGAAGCCCAACGCGGTCCCCGCGATCCCGAAACCGGCGTCCTGGCCGGCACCGAAGCCATCACCCTCCCCGGCGATGGCGACCGGGCCGTCCTCCTCAATCCACGGCTTTGCCGGCAGCCGCCGCGACTTCAACGACCTGGGCGATCTGCTCCATACCCAGGGCTACACCGTCCGCCTCCTCCGCCTCCCCGGTCACGGCACCTCCCCCGAGGCCTACGCCCAAGTCACCGCCTCCGACCTCCTCGACCACGTCCGCCAAGAACACGCCGCCCTGGCCGCCACCCACCGCCAGGTCGACCTCATCGGCTTCTCCATGGGCGGCTCCCTGGCCACCCTCCTCGCCGCCGAACTCTCCGAATCCTCCGTCTCCCTCCCCGAACCTCCCACCTCGCACTCGACCAACACCGACTCCCGTCCTCCCCACCTCGTCCTCATCGCCCCCTACTACGGCGTCACCCACCAGTGGTACTACATCCTCCACCCCACCACCTGGCAACGCATCCTCTCCCCCCTCGTCCCCTACGTCGTCAAGAGCAGCCACTTCGTCAAGCTCGAACAGCGCGAGAACGTCCGCCACCTCCGCACCTACCGCGTCGTCCCTGCCCCCGCCATCGACGCCGCCGAATCCCTCGGCCGCGCCGCCGCCTCCCCCACCACCCTCTCCAAGCTCACCGGCCCCGTCCTCATCCTCCACGCCGCCGGCGACGAAGCCGCCGACCCCCGCGCCTCCCGCCGCGCCTTCTCCCACATGACCTCCGCCTCCACCCGCCACTACCACACCTACACCCGCTCCAACCACCTCCTCCTCTGGGACCACGACCAACACCTGGCCAAGACCCACATCCTCGAGTTCCTCACCACCCCAATCGATTGACCTCTTATGAAACTCGCCCGCGCCACGAACCGGTTTCGATCCGTGGAGGTGCGCCGAGTT
>CAZJWJ010000112.1:0-15283 GCA_964549495.1 uncultured Anaerolineales bacterium
CCCTCCACCCGTATCATCGACCCCATGCAACCAACGATCATCGAATCCTTCACCATCATGCCGTTCTCCGAAAACACCTACCTCCTAGGCGACCCCACCACAGGCTCCGCCATCGCCATCGACCCCGGCGGCCGCGCCGAAGACATCCACCGCAGCGCCACCCACCACAAGCTCACCATCGACCGCATCATCAACACCCACGCCCACATCGACCACGTCTCCGGCGTCGCCGCGCTCCAAGCCCAGACCGACGCCCCCTTCTGGCTCCACGCCGAAGCCGAACCGATGCTCGCCAGCCTCCCGGCCCAATCCGCCATGTTCGGCCTCCCGCCCGTCCAGCCGCCCGTGGTCGACCACCACATCGCCGAAGGCGACCGCATCCACGTCGGCCGCCTCGAGCTCGAGGTCCGCTACACGCCCGGCCACGCCCCGGGCCACGTCACCCTGGTCGGCCCGACCATCGAATACGAGGGCCGAAAGGCGCCCTTCGCCTTCTGTGGCGACGTGATCTTCCTGGGCTCCATCGGCCGGATCGACCTGCCCGGCGGCGACTACGAAACCCTGATGCGCTCCATCGAGCGCCACATCCTGAGCCTGCCCGACGAGACGCTGCTCTTCTCCGGGCACGGCCCGGCCACTACGGTCGGCCACGAACGGCGAAACAACCCCTTCCTGCGCGACTGGCTCGCGCGGGCGGGACGCTGAACTCGACGCATCACTCGACGCGAACCCCAAAGGAGGCAGGTCATGGACCCGCATCCCTTTCGACAACGCCTGCAAGAGGGCCCGCTCCTGGCCGACGGCGCCATGGGCACCATGCTCTACAACCTGGGCATCGGCTTCGAACGCTCCTTCGACGCCCTCTGCGAGACGCGGCCCGACCTGGTCCGCGCCATCCACGAGCGCTACGTGGCCGCCGGCGCGCGCCTGATCGAGACCAACACCTTCGGCGCCAACGCGCCGCGCCTGGCCGAACACGGCCTGGAGGACCGGGTGCGGGCCATCAACCTGGCCGGCGCCCGCCTGGCCCGCAGCGTGGCCGATGCCGAGGAGCGTGACGAGCGCGTCTGGGTGGCCGGCAGCGTCGGCCCCCTCGGCGCGGCCCTGGCGCCGGTCGGCCCCATCGACCCCGCCGAGGCCCGCGGTATCTTCGAGGCCCAGATCTCGGCCCTGGCCGAGGGCGGGGTGGATGTGATCATGATCGAGACCATGCGCCAGTTGCGCGAGGCCCAGCTGGCCCTCCAGGCCGCCCGCGCGGTCTGCGACCTGCCGGTGGTGGTGCACGTCACCTTCGGCGAGGACGGTCTGACCACCAGCGGCCGCGACCCGGCCGAGGTGGCCCGGGCGCTGGACCAAGCCGGCGCCGACGTCATCGGAGCCAACTGCTCCACCGGGCCGGCTCAGATGCTCGAGGTGATGGCGCGCATGGCCCGCGTCACCGACAAGCCCCTCTCGGCCCTGCCCAATGCCGGCCTGCCCACCGTGGCCGGCGGGCGCTACGTCTACTCGGCCTCGCCGGCCTACATGGCCGAGGTGACCCGCGAGATGGTGGCCATCGGCGTCCGCCTGGTGGGCGGCTGCTGTGGCACCGGCCCGGAGCACATCGCCGCCATGCGCGAGGCCCTGGCCTCCGGTGCCCAGGACCCGCCCCTGAACCTGCCGATCGACATGGAGCTGGTCCGCGAGCCGGAAGCCGCTGGCGGCGCGGCGCTGCCGGCCCTGCGCGGCCACACCGACTTCGAGCGGGCACTCGAGCGCGGGCCGGCCGTCTGCCTGCAGGTCGACCCGCCCCGTGGCTTCGACGCCGGCAAGCTCCTGGACGCCATCCGCCCCCTCTCCGAGGCGGGCGTGGTGGACGCCTTCGCCCTGACCGACAGCCCCCGTGCCCGGCCGCGGGCCAGCGCCCTGGCCATCGGCGCCCTGATCCGCAGCGCCATCGGCGCGGCCCCCATCCTCCACGTCAGCTGTCGCCACCGCAACCTGGTGGCCATCCACGCCGACTTGATGGGCGCCCACGCGCTGGGCCTGCGCGACGTGCTGGTGCGCATGGGCGAGCTGCCGGCCCAGGGCGATTACCCCAACGCCACCGTGGTCCACGACGTCAGCGACGTGCAGCTGATCCGCCTGCTGGCCGGCTTCAACCAGGGCTACGACCCGGCCGGCCGGCCCCTGGCCGAGCCCACCGCCTTCCACATCGGTTGCCGCTTCCGCTTCGGTTCCCTGGACCTGGGCCGCGAGGTCGAGGCTCTGGCGCGCAAGGCCGAGGCCGGCGCCCACTTCGCGCTCACCGACCCGCTCTACGATCCAGAGCGTTTCGAGGAGGCCATCGAGCGCTTCGGCGGCGACTTCCCGCTGCCGCTGCTCGTCGGCATCTTGCCGCTCTCCAGCGCCCGCCACGCGGCCTACCTGCACCACGAGGTGCCGGGCATCGAGATCCCCGAGGATCTGCTCGTCGAGCTTCGCCAGGCTGGCGAGAACTCCGAGGAGCTGGCCACCCGCCGCGCGGTCGAACTGATCGGCGCGCTGGGCGATCGGGTGGCGGGCATCCACCTGATGCCGCCCTTCGAGCGCTACGCCCAGCTGCCGGAGCTGGTGTCGCGCGCCCTGCCCGAGCGCATGCCGCCGGCCGGCGCCACCGTCGCGGGGGCCGGCACGTGAGCGTGCGCGTGCGGCTCTTCGCCGCCTACCGCGAGGCCCTGGGAAGCGATGTGCTCGAAGTGCCGGCCGAGGACGGGCTGACCGTCGGCCAGATCTGGCAGCAGCTGCTCGACCGCAAGCCGGCCCTGGCCAATCAGCGCCCCTCGGCGGCGGTCAACGCCGCCTTCGCCGAGGCCGACACGCCCGTGAACGAGGGCGACGAGGTGGCCTTTCTGCCGCCGGTCAGCGGTGGATAGATCGCCGGTCGTTCGACCTCCGAGGCGAGCCAGGCCACTTCCGAGACGAGCCAGGAGCTGGAGATGAACGCGGATTCGACGTCCAAGCTGGGCCAGAGCTCGATCGAGCTGACCGACGGGGTCATCGACCCCCGCCGGATCGAGGCGGCCGTCGAGCGGCCGGAGGCCGGCGCGATCTGCACCTTCCAGGGCGTCGTGCGCGACCACAACCTGGGCCGGCGGGTGACCTACCTGGAGTACGAGGCCTACCCGGAGATGGCCCTGGCCGCCATGCGGGCCATCGCGGGCGAGGTGGCCGAGCGCTGGTCCGAGGCGCGCTGCGCGATGGCGCACCGCACCGGCCGGCTCGAGATCGGCGAGGCCAGCGTGGTCATCGCGGTCTCCAGTCCGCACCGGGCCGAGGCCTTCGAGGCCTGCCGCTGGGCCATCGACCGGCTCAAGGAGCGGGTGCCGATCTGGAAGAAGGAGGTCTTCGAGGGCGGCGAGGCCTGGGTCGAGGGCGTGGCCGCCGCGCCGATGGACGCCAGCCCCTTCGACGAAGCTCTCTCGGACTGATCCACGCGGTCGGCGGCGGTTGGGCTCGGCGCCGGCCGGCTGCCATAATGAGGGCATGAGCATGATCCATCCCGACCAGGTCCCCGCGGGCGAGCCGCTGCCCTTCCGGCATCGACGGCCCGAATGGCTCAAGGTCCGCGCGCCCTGGGGCGAGAGCTTCCAGAACATCCAGCAGATGATGCGCGCCGGCGGCCTGCACACGGTCTGCGAGGAGGCCCGCTGCCCCAACATCGGCGAATGCTGGGGCGCCGGCACGGCCACCTTCCTGATCATGGGCGACACCTGCACCCGCAGCTGCGGTTTCTGCGCCATCAAGACCGGCAATCCCGGCTTCGTGGACGTGCTGGAGCCGGAGAAGGTGGCGCGCTCGATCGAGCGCATGGCGGTGACCCACGCGGTGATCACCTCGGTCAACCGCGACGAGCTGCCCGATGGCGGCGCGGCCATCTTCGCCCGCTGCATCTCGCGCTCGCGCGACCTCTCGCCCGACTGCTCGATCGAGGTCCTGATCCCCGATTTCCGCGGCGACAACGCCGCCCTGCAGGTGGTGATGGACGCCCGGCCGGAGATCCTCAACCACAACCTGGAGACGGTGCCGCGGCTCTACCGCACGGTGCGCCCGCAGGCCCTCTACGATCGCTCGCTGGACATCCTGCGCTGGAGCAAGGAGATGGACCCCAGCGTGCTGAGCAAGACGGGCATCATGGTCGGCCTGGGCGAGACCTTCGACGAGCTGGAGGCCCTGATGCGAGACCTGGCGGCCATCGAGGTCGACATCCTGACCGTCGGTCAGTACCTGCGGCCCAGCGAGCAGCACCTGCCGATCATGCGCTACTACCAGCCCGAGGAGTTCGACCGCATCCGCGATCTGGGCCTCTCGCTGGGCATCCGCTGGGTCGAGAGCGGCCCCCTGGTCCGCTCGAGCTACCGCGCCGAGCAGCAGGTGGCCCAGCTCAGCCAGCGCAGCCCCCACGACGGCTCCAGCCCGCGCCGCGCGCCGGCCGGCCCGCCGAGCGTCCAGCCCAGCGAGATCATCGAGCTGAGCCCGGCGGACTGAAGCTCGCCGGACCGAAGCCTCCGGCCGACACGCCCATGAGCGCCATCGACCTGCACAGTCACAGCAGCGCATCGGACGGCTCGCTGACGCCGACCGAGCTGGTCGAGGCCGCGGCGGCGGCCGGCCTGCGCATCCTGGGCCTCACCGACCACGACACCACCGACGGCCTGGCCGAGGCGGCCCGCGCCGCCGATCGCCTGGGCCTGGAGTTGGTGCCGGGCATCGAGCTGACGACCGAGCGGTTGACCGAGGATGGGGAGTTGCAAGCCGACATCCTCGGCTACTTCATCGATCCGGCGCATCCCGAGCTGAAGCGCGTACTGGCCGCCATGCGCAGCGCGCGCGTCGATCGGGCGCGGGCCATGGTCGACAAGATGCGCGGCCTGGGCGCGAGCATTCGCTTCGAGGATCTGGAGGCGCGGGCCGGCGATGGCGTCATCACCCGGCCGCATGTGGCGCACGCGCTGGTCGAGACCGGCTTCGTCGAGGATGTCGGCGCCGCCTTCTACCGCTACATCGGGCGCGGCCGGCCGGCCTACGTCAACCGCTATCGCCTGACGCCCGAGCAGGCCTGCCGCCTGATCCGCGGCGCCGGCGGCGTGCCGGTCCTGGCCCACCCGGTGCCCAACGGCGATCCCTACAGCGACCCGCTCGGCCTGCGCCACTTCCTGCCGCCCTTGGTCGAGGCCGGCCTGGGCGGCCTGGAATGCTACTACTGGCGCTACACCCGCCGCGTCAACCGCTGGCTGGAGGCCCTGGCCTGGCATTTCGACCTGGTGCCCACCGGCGGCAGCGACTACCACGGACCCTGGCGCGAGAACCAGCTGGGCGCGGTCGAGGTTCCACCGGACACGGTCGACCGGCTGCGCGCGGTGGCCGAAGCGAAGGCGGCAGCGCGTGGATAGCCGGCTGATCCTGGGCATCGAGACCTCCTGCGACGAGACGGCCGCCGCGGTGGTCGAGGCCGGCCGGGTGGTCCACGCCAACGTCGTGGCCAGCCAGGCCGAGCTGCATGCCCAGTACGGCGGCGTCTTTCCGGAGATGGCCTCGCGGCAGCACGTGCGCGACATCTGGCCGGTGGTCGCAGCGGCCATGGAGCAAGCCGGTTGCGGCTGGGACGACCTGGCAGCCATCGCGGTCACCCGCGGGCCCGGGCTGGCCGGCTCGCTGCTGGTCGGTGTGAACATGGCCAAGGGCTTGGCCCTCGCGCGCGGCCTGCCGCTGATCGGCGTCAACCACATGGCCGGCCACCTCTACTCCAACTGGCTGCACGCGGAGGGCAAGATCCGGACGCCGGCAGTGTCCAAGCCCGAGCGCGAGGACCCGCCGCCGGCCTTCCCCTTACTCCTGATGACCGTCTCCGGCGGCCACAGCGAGCTTTGGCACGTGGGCGGCCACGGCCACTACGAGCGCCTGGGCGGCACCTTGGACGACGCGGCCGGCGAGGCCTTCGACAAGGCCGCCCGCATGCTGGGCCTGGGCTACCCGGGCGGCCCGGAGATCCAGCGCGCCGCGGCCGACGGCGATCCGGCGGCCATCCGCTTTCCGGTGGCGCGCACCGAGGGTCGCTTCGACCTCAGCTTCAGCGGCATCAAGACCGCTGTCCTGCGCGAGGTCGAGCGCGCGGAGGCGGCAGGCGGCCCGGTGCCGGTGGCCGACATCGCGGCCGGCTTCCAGGCCGCCATCGTTCGCGCCCTGGTCGGCCGGCTGCGCCGCGCGCTGCGCGCCCGCGAGGCCCGCTGCGTGCTGGTGGCCGGCGGCGTCTCGGCCAACGCCGCCCTGCGCGCCGCCCTGGCCGATCTCGTCGACGACCGCCCGCTGTGGATCCCCCCGATCGAGCTCTGCACCGACAACGCGGCCATGATCGCGGCGGCCGGCTGGTGGTCCTACGTCGGCGGCCGGCGCGACGACCTGTCGCTCGACGTGCGGCCGAGCCTGGCCTTGGGTGAGGGTTGAGGCAAACAGCCTGGAGGATGTCATGCGCAAGTCAACCGCGACTCGAACAGTCGACATCACGACCGCGCTCGAGCAGTTCGCCCAACTCCTGAATCAGGTGTATCGGCGGGACGACCGCGTGATCATCGAGAAACACGGGATTCCCGTGGCCGCGATCATCTCGGCCGAGGATTATCGGCGACTGGTCGAGTGCGAGAGCCAGCAGGCAGATGACTTCGCCTACTTCGAGGAAATCAGGACGCGCTTCGATGATGTCCCGCTCGACGAGCACGAGCGCGGAGTCGCGCAATCCGTGAAGGCGGCCCGGCGAGCCCTACGTGCTGAACGCGAGTCCGAGTCGACGACCTCCAACCCCGAATGATCTGTCGTAAGTAGCTGGTGCGAATGTGCATCTGGGTCCACGAGAGGGTATGCCATCAGGGGGCCGCTCTCGCATTTCGGATAACTCGTCGGCAAGCATGCGGGCCCTCGAATTGGAGGGGCGCCATGAAAAACCTGCTGATGCCTGGTCTATTCAAGCGGCCGACCGCTGGTCAGCCGGACCTGACGGGCCACCAGGCATCGTCGCGATGCACGTTCGGAGCTGCGCTCGCGATGCTGTTGGCGCTCGCGATGTTCGCCTCGACTGGATCGAGCGTCGTCGCCTGGTCCGGCCAGAGTCTGCGGGTGACACCAGACGGCTGGGTGAGGGACATCGAAGTCATGCCGGATGGCACAGCCTGGGCGGTCGGCGTGTCCATCTTCCGTTGGGACGGGCAGCAGTGGTCGATCGATTCGGGGACCTCGGGATTGATCGACTTGCACACCTGCGGTCACCAGGAGACGCTCCGCGCACTGGACTTCGGGAGCGATGGCTATGGCATGGCCGTCGGGAACTATCGGAAGGTGATGGAGTTCGGGCAAGGGGCTTGGCGATCGACGAGCGCTGTCGGCGGCGGGAGCTACATGGATGTCGAGGTCGTGTCGCGCAGCGAGCAGTGGATCGTCGGATCGGGGGTTTGGCATATTCTCGACGGACGGTGGAACTGGGAGCCTTTGCCGGGAAGGACGGACTCGGAAACATTCACGAGCATGGCCTTCGATGGGTCCGGTAGGCTGTGGCTCGTCGGCGATGCCGTCTACCATCGATCGGGAGGCGTCTGGCGACGTGACGAGGTAGCCAGTCGATTCGCTTCGGAGTCCCATCTGAGCGATGTCGCAACCTCGGGCGATTCGGTCGTGGCCGTCGGGTCGCGAGGTGCCGTGCTATTGCGCGAGCATGACGTCTGGCGGCGTCTGGAGACGAGCGTCGAGTCCGATCTGTTGTCGGTGGCTATCGCGCCGGATGGGGAGACACTGATCGGCCGGAGGCCAAGCATCTCGGAGCTGGAAACGCCCTTGCTGAGGCTGGAGAGTGACGACTTGGTCGAGGTGGACATCGCCTGTTTCGGGGAGGCGGCGCCCTGTCCCTACTGGACCGACTCCCAACAAGAGGGAGTGGCCGAGGCCGAGGGATTGTTGCACTCGGGCCGGATGGCTGGATTGTCGAGCGTCGCCGATTACTCGGTCTACGACATCGCGATGACCGATGCCGGGTCCTGGGCGGTTGGGGGCGTCGTCGCGCATCTCGATGATGCACCCGTGCTGGCAGGACATGCGGACTTCATCTACGCGCTCGAGTCGCTGGGCGACGGCCGGCAGATCGCGGTGGGACAAGACGGAATGATCCTTCGCGGCGAGGACTGGAGTTTCGAGCGCCTGCCCGGCGATTCCAGGCGCGAGTATCAGGTTGTGGCGCGAGCCGATGCCGCCTCGGCTTGGATCGGTGGCGGAAGCCACGCATTCCTTGCGCCATGGGATCGACTCGACGACAGCCAAGCGCTCGAGGTGCCCTTCTCGCTATCCGCTATCGTGCCGATCGATGGGGAACGGGCTTGGGCGATTGGAAGTCAGTACCAAGCTGCTGGTGCCAGCTCCTTGCTCCTGCTCACGAAGGATGACTGGGAGGTGGTCCTCCAGCACGAGGACCGCGATCGTCGCTTCTCGGCACTGGCGATGGACGATCGCGGCAGGGCATGGATCGGCGACCTCAACGGCTCGATCCAGCGCGTCGACGCCGGGGGGCGAGTCCAGCCCGTTGACGCGCCATTCGAGGATGCTGGGATGATCCGTCAGCTCCTGACCAGTGGCCGGCACATCATCGCCAGCAGCGGACGTACCGTCGCGATCTACGATGGGGATACGTCGCCCGTGGTCGTCCTTCCCATGCCGCCGGTTGAAGACGAGGTCCTGCCCTACCTAGTCACGCGCGGTGAGGCCGATCTGATCGCGGTCTATCCACCTCACCCCGCCAACACCCGCATACGCGCCTATCGATATGGCTTGGACTTCGCGCAGCCGCGATGGGAATCGATCGGCTCCTGGTGCGCCGGCTGGTGGGAGCTGCGCGTGGTGCACTACGAGCCTTCGGAACCCTTCTGGCTGACGGTCGTCATGGATCGCCAGCACATCCTGCGCCTACGCGTGCCGGCGCCGACCGATCTGCCCGTGCACCGTGTCTACCTTCCCTGGCAGGGTTGGGCGCGCTGATCGAGGATTGCGATTCGACGTTGTAGCGCAAGGAGCCGCCCATGGGGCCATCACCTTGCCCGGCTCAGCGCGAGATGACGGCTGCCAGGACCAGGCCGACACCGATGCCGAGCAGGATGCAGCCAACAAAGGCGAGCACGTTCGTCTGCAAGAAGAACATGCCGGCGCCGAGGCCACCGAGGACGGGGCGCATCCGGAACTTGGGGGAGCCCCTGGCCTTGAGAGTTGAATAGAAGACACGGCGTCTGAAGTCGGTTACCCTTTCAGGACTACCACATCCAAGAAAGGGGGGCCGGTGCAAACGCCGTGTCTGTTGGAAAGCATACGAGAGATCGCTCCTGAGTTGCAAGATCCGATCGACGGCGTGAAGTCGACGGTCACCTTGGCCGAGCTGCTGAGAGCGGCACTGGCGCTGAGCCGGGCGCTCGCGGCGCTCATCGTCGAGCAGGTTCTGTTGGAGCGGGCCTCGGAGCCGACGACATGGCCGGCTTGCCCGCAGTGCGAGCGGCAGCTGCGCAGTAAGGGTTGGGGCGGACGACAGTTGTTCACGAGCGTCGGCGGGGTGACGTTGCGCCGGCGCCTTGGTCGTTGCCCTAGCGGATGCAAGATCGGACAGATCGCCCCGCTGGACGAGGAGTTGGGGCTGGAGCCGGGACAGCGAACGAGCCATGAGTTGCGGAGCCACGCCTGCTTGCTGGCGGTCTTCGTGCCCTTCGAAACGGTCTCTGCGATTCTGGAGCGCTGCATAGGTGTCAAGGTCGGTGCGAGCACGGTCTGGGATTGGGTCGGCGAGGCCGGTCAACGAGCCGCGCAGCGGTTGGAAGCGGAGATCGCGGCCTTGCATGCCGGTCAGCTGCCTATTGAAGAGGTCATCGATGCGCGGGTGCTGGAGATGATGGCGATCCTCGGCGCAGATGGGGTCATGGTGCCCTTCCGCCCCAATGCGGGGAGTCCGTGGGGTGCGACGATCTGGCGGGAGGTCAAGGTTGCCGTTCTCGGCCGACTCGAGCACGTCGTGGCAACCAGCGGCACCACCGTCGCGCGATTGCGCCAGCGCCGGCTCGTGGCGGTCTTGGGTGATATCGATGCACTGGCCGATCGCCTCCAACTCGAAGTGGCACGCCAGCAGCTCTGCAAGGCCACGCAGTGCGCCTGGATCAGCGACGGGGCCCGCGGTTTCTGGCGGCTCTTCGACCAGCACTTCGCCAAGCTGGCCACCGGCATCCTCGATTTCTACCATGCGTCCGGCCAGCTCTGGGAGGCGGCTATGGCGTGGTACGATTGGCAGCCTTCGGCGGTGAGTTGGTTCGCCACCGCACGCCATGACCTGCGTCACGGCGAGGTTCAACAGATCGTCGCCACCCTGAACAAGGTCGCGACTGAGACCGATCGCGGTCCCGACCGGAATGGCATCATCCGGCGCGTAGCCAACTATCTCAGCAACCACAAGGAGCATCTCCGCTTCCCAGAATTCCATGCCCAAGAGCTGCCGCTGGGCAGTGGATTCGTCGAAAGCGCGGTCAAATGGCTCATCCAGCAGCGATTCAAGGGTGTTGGCATGCGCTGGAGCGAGAACGGTTTCAACCACCTGCTCCTACTCCGACTGGCCTGGGCCAATGACCGCTTCGATTCTCTGTTCGATGCTGAACTCTCCCCCTCCCCCAACTAACGGATGCGCCCCCGAGGACGCCACCTCCGATGGCCCAGGATCCGCGACCGGCACGTGTCTCGAGATCTTCCATTGTCAGGCCTCCTTCGCTGTCGACTTCAGGGAGCGATGTGCGTTGGGCTGCGAGTATACCCACGTTGTGTTCGGTGATCCACACGCCCCGCAGCTCGTAGCACTTGGCTTGGACGCATCGGATTCCAGCCAGACGATCGTCCACGATGGGGATCACCTCGAGTCTTGGCGCGGCACGCCACGAGGACCGACTCCATCCAGAGCCTGTCGAATCGCTTCGAGATGCTCATCCATCGACGCATTGCTCCAGTCTTCGGTGGCGAGGAGCCGGCCAACGCGGACTTCGACACGGCCGGGTCGAGGCAGCCACCGATGCCGCGGCAGCAACTCGAAAGCCCCTCGCGAGACCATCGGCAGGATGGGCAGGCGGGTCGCCATCGCGATGTGGACCACTCCGCGGCGCAGAGGCTGCAGCCGGCCGTCACGACTCCGGGTCCCCTCCGGGAAGAGCAGCAGCGGCCGGTGGGGTTCGGCGTTCAAGGCCGCGTTGAAGCGCGCGCGCGTCTCCGGCGTGCCGCCCCGATCCACGAAGAGGTTGCCGGCTCGCTCGAAGGCCGGCCCGAAGAGCGGCAGCCGCTGCAGCTCGCGCTTGGCCACGTAGCGGGTGTCTGCCGGCAGGATGGCCGTGTAGATCAGCACGTCCAGCGCCGAGACGTGGTTGGCCACTGTGATGAAGCCCTGGCCGGGCGGTGCGATCCGCTCGAGACCCTGGACCTCCAGGCGGATACCGAGTAGCCAAAGGCAGGCCCGGGCCCAGCGCGAGATCTGCCGGCGGGCGGTCGCCACACGCCCGCCGCGGACCAGGACGTAGGCCCACAGCAGCGCGGCGACGGTCAGCGCCAGGGTGGCTGCCACACCGGGGTAGGTTCGGATGGGCGGTAGCGCTCGCATGATCGGAGGGTGTTCCAGGTTCGGACTGCGAACCGCCGGCTAGCCGCCAGGCTCGGGCTCGAGGACCTCGGCCAGCGCGATCCACTCGGCAACCGACAGGGTCTCGGCCCGGCGGCGGGGGTCGATGCCGGCCGACTCCAGCGCGGCAGCCACCTCGGCCGGCTCGCGCTCCAAGCCGCCGGCCAGGCTGTTCTTGAGCTGCTTGCGCTTCTGCGAGAAGCCGGCGCGCAGGACGCGGAAGAAGGCCGGCAGGCGGGTCTCCGGCAGGCGCGCCTCCTCCGGTCCCAATTCCTCGCGGACGTCCAGGCGCAGCACCGTCGAATCGACCTTGGGCGGAGGATGGAAGGCGGCGGCCGGCACCTCGGTCACGCGCGAGGGTTCGGCGAAGAGTTGAACGCTGGCGGCCAGGATGCTCATCTGGCCGGGCTCGGCCAGGATGCGGTCGGCCACCTCGCGCTGGATCATCACCACGATGCGCTCCGGCCGCGCGCGGGCCTCGAGCAGGTGGCGCAGGACGGCCGAGGTGATCTGGTAGGGCAGGTTGGCCACGACCTTGTAGTGGGGGATGCGGCCGCGGGCGCTCTCGGGCAGGTCCAGGAGCGCCGGCGGGTCGACCGACAGGATGTCGGCGTCGATGACCCGCAGGTTCTCCAGGTGGCCCAGCTGGTCGGCCAGGACCTGGCGCATCCGCGCGTCCAGTTCGACGGCCAGCACCTCTCCGGCCTCGCGCGCCAGCCCGCGGGTGAGGACGCCCAGGCCCGGGCCGATCTCCAGCACCCGGTCGTCGGTGCCGAGGCCGGCCGCTTCGACGATGCGGCGCAGGGGTTCGGAGCTGGCCAGAAAGTGCTGGCCCAGACCCTTCTTGGGGCGGATGTCGTAGAAGCGCAGGAGGCTGCGCGGATCGAGGTCGCGCTCGGGCGCGCTCACGGCAGGATCCAGGGGATGTCCCGCTCCGGCGGCAGGGGCTCGAGCAGGTAGAGGTCGACCCACTGGTGCCAGCTCTCATAGTTGTCGTCGTCGAAGCCCAAATCGATGTGGTAGCGCTTGATTCCGCCGCCCGTGTCGCCGGCCACGCCGCGGCCGTAGCCCGGCACGAAGAGCTCGGTGCGCATGGGGATGACGTTGGGATCGACCGCCACGATGCCGTGGCGCATCTGCCAACCCAGGCGGGTGCGGCCGTACCAGGGGGCGCTTTTTGGCGTGCCGGCCCGCGAGGCACTGTAGCTGGTGGCATACACCCGCAGGTGGCGCCAATAGCGCATCGGCCCCTCTTCGGTGCTGACCGTGCGCCAGACGATCTGGGTGCCGTAGGCCAGGATCTGATCCACTGGCTCGCGCAGCACCACCTCCTCCTCGATCTGGCGGTCCACCTCCTCGCCGTTCTCGTAGGTGATGGCGATGCGCTGGGTTTTCAGGCCGTCCTCGCCCGGTTGCAGCACCTGGGTCTGGTCCAGGGGCAGGTCCGCATTCGGCTGGGTGACCGTGTTGAAGGGGATGGCCACCTCCTGCACCAGCACGTCCTCGAGCACGCGGACCACCTCGACCCGGAGGTTGGGCGAGAGTGCGGCCTCCGCATTGGGTACGCTGTAGTCGCGGCCCAAGAGCGGGATGCCGGCCGCGCGCAGGGCCTCGCCCACCGTGTCGGCGCGCGCGTAGAGCGCCGCCTCCTCGCCGGCCGTGACCACCAGGAAGGGCAGTGCCCGGCGCAGGCTGACGCGCAGACCCCCTTCGAGCGGATAGTCGGCCGGCGGGATCAGCTCGTCCTCCGGACGGATGGCGAAGCCGGCCGATTCCAGGCCCTCGCCGATGGTCTCGCCGGAGGCCAAGATCTCGATGGACACCCCGTCCTCGACCAGGGTGATGGGCCGGGCGCGCAGCACCTCCAGCTCCCAGGTCTCGCCGGCAGCGGGCAAAGGAGGCCGCGGATCCTCCTCGGCCTCCGGCAGGATGGGCTCCTCCTGCGACAGGCCGGCCGCCTCGGCCACCCGCATGAAGCCGGATCGCAGATCCAAGCGGTCCGGCCGCTCCGGCGGCTCGGCGCGAGCCAACAGCGGTCGGTCCAAGGGCCAGATCTGTCCGTTGACCTTCACCCCGTCACGCGGCCCCATCTGCACGCCGGCTTCCTGCAATACCGCCTGGGCCGAGCGGGCGTGGCTGGTCAAGTGGATGCTGCGTCCGTCCACGCGCAGGCGCACCGGCCGCGCCGAGCGCAGGACCACCCGGCTGCCGCGGCGCAGGCGCGTCTCCGTGCCCGGCATCACCAGGTCGCCGGCCTGCACCTCCACCCGCTGCTCGAGCAGCAGATCGCCGACCGTGCCGGCCCGGCTGCGCAGCTGCTGCCGCTGCCCGTCGACCTCCAGCTCGACCGGGATGCTGGTGCCGGTCCAGGCCAGGGCCAGCAGCATCGCCAGGCCGGCCGTCCAGACCAGTGCTCGCCAGCCGTCGCGTGGGGCGTTCGGGCCGGCGGGCGCCGTGGGCGAAGCCGTGGGTGCCGGGTGCTGGACCGCTTCGGGCTCGATCTCGGGGAGCACCGGCGAGCGAAGCGGGAAGGCCGGGGGTCGCCAAGGCCGCACGGAGGGGCGCAAGCTGCCGCCCGAAGGGGGCGGCAAGTCAGCCGCACTGCGGCCGTGGCGTTTGGGAGGCGGCGCGGGGCCGGCCGGGGGTTGGATGGAGGTCATGCAAGGGCTGCCGTGCGCTGCCTTCCTGGGGTGCCGGCGTCATCGGCCGGACCCGGACGGGTTGCGGATCGGTGGCGCTGGCGTGACGACGGCTGGCTCGGCCCGACCAAGGCTGCCCCACGACACCCGGGAGGCACTCCTTAGCGCTGCTTCCTTCCGGACCTGACGCGGTTCGCAGGCTCCCGCCGCGCGGGACCCTGATCGGGCCGAGTCAGCCGTCGTCCCTGTCCATCCAACCCGTGACGCGCCCTGGCCGGTAGCGGAGAAGCGGGGCAGTACCCGCCGCGGCCGCCCGCGCGTCGATGGGCGCCAATTGTAGCCAGGTGCCCGCCCGGTGGTCAATGCCGGGCAGCGAGCGCCTTAACAGAATCTTTATCCCGCTGGGTTATTTTTGTGTTATACTCTCGGGCGTAGCACCCGACACGCTAGCGACTGTGTGGGGGTCAGCTGCCCACGAGGGTGGCGACTGCGCGAGACGTGGACCGTGCTACACGTGTGGGTCGGTGCCGATCACTATGGGCGGTGGTCAAAGGCACCGGCCCGCTTTCTATGGGTTGCGTCGAGGATCGGTTGATCGACCCCCAGGAAGCCCCGAGCCTTGGCCGATCCCCTTGCATCCGAATGGAGGGCCTTAATCTTAACGTTACCTTTATACAGAAATAACCTGGGTCGTGTTAGACTCCTGGCCGAAGCACGACGAGGCCATGAGGAAATGGCCCGGACGCACCGATTTGATTTGCATTTGCCCGAGGTGTGCGTGCTGCGCTTGGACCTTTGAGGGGTCGGTGTCGATGGATCTACGGGGCGTGGATCTGGACACCGACCCCATTTTGGTGGGTCAGGGTGGGCAGCGCTGCATCCGCACTGTCGGCCTGCTGCTGGTCAGGAAGGGGTTTCCGGCGCAACGCTTCGAAATGTACCGCTCGGCGAATCACCGCGATGG
>CAZJWJ010000113.1:0-15077 GCA_964549495.1 uncultured Anaerolineales bacterium
GCCCTCCCGCCCTGCGCCATCCCCTCGGCCCCCCACCCCAACACCCTCCGCCCTACGCTACCGCCCCGCCTCCCCAACCGAGCCATTCGCATCGATCAAGCACAACAAATGATCGCCTTTAACAAGCTTCGGAAACGCATCCGCCTGCACCACGTCGATCGTCCCCCCGCGCCGCACCACGAACATCGGAATCGTCGTGCTCCCATGCTCGCGCACGAACTCCTCCTCATCGAAGGGCGCCTCCACAGCCACCGAAGCCATCTGCGCACCCGCCGTAAACCGCGATCGCAGATACCGGAAACTCGCCTGCGGCCCAAACAAGACCCGGCCCCGCAAGCGCGAAGGCATCTCACCATCGCCATCGCGGGCATAGCGCGTCGGCGCCAGCTGGTAGACAGCCTCAGAGCCAAACACCTCTTGCATGTGGAGCGCCGCCAGGCTATTGACCTCGTCATTCTGCGTCAACGCCACGAAGCGGCCCAGTCCCCCGAAATCGACCTCCTCCATCGCCATATCGCTGAGCAGGTCGCCATGGTAGGTCTTCAGACCCATCCCCCGCGCCGCTAGACAGTTCGACCGATTCAAGTCCGCGACCAACACCTCGAAGCCCAACTCGTGGACAGATCTGGCCACCTCGCGGGCCCAAGGATGCGCCCCCAGGAACAAGAAACCCTGCGGATCGGGCTCGCGCACGCCCAGCAGCTTGGCCGCCGGCATGGCCGTCAGCCCGTAGAGCGCCACCGTCCCGACGATCACCGCGAATGTAACGGACACCAACTGCTCGGCACCCGCCAAGCCCGCGTGGGCCAACTCCAATGCGAAGATCGACGACACCGCGGCGGCCACGATCCCTCGGGGTGCCATCCAGGCGATGAAAGCCCGCTCGCGCCAACCCAGGGGCGAGCCGAGCGTGGAGACCCAGACCGCCAGCGGACGCACCACCAGCACTAAGGCGGCGACGTAGAACCAGACCGGGCCCTCGATGAGCTGGAGAACGGTCGGATCCAGCCGCGCGGCCAGCAAGATGAAGAGCAGGGGCACGAAGAGCACCTGCAAGCGCTCGTTGAATTCGACCACCGAGCGAATGTTGACGCGCCGCTGGTTGGCCAGGATCACGCCCATCACCGTGACGGTGAGCAGTCCCGACTCCGGCTGCAGGTAGTTGGACAAGGCGAAGAAAGCGATGACCAGCATCATCACGTGATTGGTGTGTAGGTAGTCCGGCAGCCAGTCGCGTTCGATGGGCAAAATCGTACCCAGGGCCCCGATCGCGCCGAGCCCCATGCCGATGGCCGCCGTCCTGGCAATGGCCAGCGCCACGGCCGAGGTGGCCTCGCCGGCGCCCGCAGCCGTGATCGCCTCGAAGGCCAGGACCGCCAGCACCGCACCGACCGGATCGATGACGATGCCCTCCCACTTGAGCAGCGAGCCGACCCGAGGTCCGGGCTGGACATGTCGCAGCAGCGGGATGATCACCGTCGGGCCGGTGACGACCAGGATGGCGCCCAGGAGCGCGGCCAGCTGTACGTCCATGTCCAGGATCCAATAGGCACCGATCGCGCCGCCGATCCAGGTGATGCCCGCGCCGAAGGTCACCAAGTTGCGCACCACGTGCGCCGTCTCGCGAATATCCGAGAAGCGGAGGTCCAGCCCGCCTTCGAAGAGGATGATGGCCACCGCCAGCGAGACCGCGGGGAAGAGCAGCTCGCCGAGCAGCGCATCCGGTTGGATCCGGCCCAGGATCGGGCCGGCCGCGAAGCCGGTGAGCAGCAATAGGAGAATCGAGGGAATGCGAAGTCGCCAGGCCAGCCACTGGGCCATGACGGCCAGCAGCACGACCTCGGCGATACCCAACATCAACTCTTCGGTCATTCGGAATCCATGGCCGGGGCTCGGCGGTCACCGAAGGTTGAATGGTACCACAACAGCCTGGCGTCAGGCAGACCGGGGCGAGACGGCAGGCAGCGCTTGGAGCCGATGGCTCGACCCGGTCGTCATGCGTCCACCTTCCCAAACGACGACCGCCGCCTGCGTGTCGGCGCACGAGGGTGCGCGGACCGGCAGGCGGCGGTCTCTATACGTCGCGTCGCACGCTAGACGACCTGCTGCGAGCGAGCCTCGTGCCAGCGTCGCATGCCGCCAAACACGATCGCGATCGAGCCCAAGAGCAGCGCCAGCTGCAAGGGCAAGGGGATCGTCGGTGTCTCGGCATCCAGCGCGCTGATCTGCACGGCCAAGGGGCCGAAGGAGATCGGTGTCGGATCGTTGTTGTTCGTCGGGTCGTTGTCGTCGTCCGGATCGGGCTCCGGTTCGGGATCGGTCAGGTCCGTGTCGTCCTGCGAGTCGTCTTCGACCATGAGTCCGTTGGGATCCGTGCCCGTACCGGTCGCGGTATTGTCGTAAGTGCCGGAAACACCGCCCGAGTCCACGTCGACCGTAATCTCGAAGGTCTCGTGCTCGCCCGGAGCGAGCGTCCGCAGCGCGGCGCTGCCGGTGAGCATGTTGATGTCCGTGTCGCCGTCGTAGCTGCCGTTGACCTGGGCGCTGAGCACACCGCTGTAATGCGCCAGGCTGACGTTCGAGAAGGTGGCCGGCCCGGTGAAGGTGACGTTCAGGTCGTCCACGACCTGAACATCGGTCAGCGTCGTCGCACCGTAGTTCTCGACCCGGATGCGGTAGACGACCCGCACGCTGGTGGCGGTCAGCGGGGTGAACTCGGCGACCGCCTTGGACACGCCGATCTGCGGCAAGTCGACCGGAGTCGGGTCTTCGTTGTTCTCCGGGTCCCCGTCGCCGTCCGGGTCCGGGTCGAGGCCGCCATCGTCCTGCGAATCGTCCGTCAGGGTCGTGCCGGCTGGCGTATCGCCGGTGCCGGTGGCCGTATTCTCGAAGTCGTAGTCGCCGTTGGGCGTCAAGGTCAGGGCGATCCGCACGGTATCGCTCTCGAAGGCGGCCAGGGTGCGGGCGGCAGCCGAACCGGAATAGAGCTCGGTGTTCGGCGGCGAACCGTCATAGCTGCCGTTGACCTGTGCAGCTAGCGGCCCGCTCTGGTGGGTCAGGCTGGTGAAGCTGTAGCTGGCCGGTGGGGGGAAGGTGGCGTCGAGGTCGTCGACGACCTGTACGTCGTCCAGCGCCACCGCAATGAGGTTGCTGACCCGAACGTCGAATTCGAGGTCGTAGGTACCGGCCACCGTTCCCGGCGCGATGGACACCAGGTCCTTGGCCACGCCGAGGCGCGGCACCGCGACATTGTCGCTGTCGGAGTCGGGCGGTACATCGTCACCGTTCTCGTCGATTGCATCGGGCACTGCGGCGAAGTTGACCGTCGGGTGGCAGGTGTCGGTGAAGTTCACCGTCACGGTGGTGCTGGCCAACGGAACCAAGTCTGGGCTACTCGAAAGTTAGGTCTGCCCAGAAGATCGTGCCACCGCCAGCGGAGGTCTCCGCCGGCGAGGCGCTGACGAAAGTCAGGTACCCTGGGCGAAGCTGTCGGTTAGCGGCAGGACCGAGCTATCGGTAGCACCGGTGTTCGTGATCTCGAATTCGAAGCTGACCGTCGCCCACGTCGGCTTCGCCGTTGGCCGCCGAGGTCGATGCTGTCGGCCGGCGTGCTCTCGAGGATCCTGGCCTGCACGGTACAGGTGTCGGTCGAATCGTTGGGATCCGTATAGCTGTGCGAGATCGTGTCGGTCGGATCGGCCTCGAACGTGCCGTTATTGGTGGTCACCGCGCCGGTGCTGAACGGGATGCAGGCCACGACGACCTCCGAGTTGGCCGGCGTCTCGGTCAATACGGCCGTGTCGTGTGAAGCCCGCCTCGTCGCTGCCTGATGACAGCGAGTGCCAGTAGCGCACCCAATGCAGTCAAGCCAACGGCCCATACCGGCGTCTCGTCCGAATCTGCACCGAAACTCTGCATCTGGACGGAAGTGGTGCTGAACAAATTCCATCCTCGGCAACCACACTTCGATGAAGTTCCCGGTATCGCGCCGGTCACGTCCGTACAGGTGCCCGACCGATTGTTCTTCCAGGTGCTGCACACTTCAACATCTGCAACTCCGTCCGGGTTCAAGGCCCCGCTCGAGTCGTAATTGTCAGCACAGACGACCGTGATCGACGGAAACTGACGGATCCAGTTCGCACCGACGGGGCCGCCGTCTCCACATACGTCCCCGCCTCCCTCGTCATCGAGAAAGGGTGGGCCGGGCGGCGTGGCGGCCGCACTAACCGGTGGAGGCAAAAAATCGTGATAGCAGTCGTCCCCATCTCGCGCACCATTCGCCGCTCCGGAACGATCTACGACGATGCCGAGGTCATAACGATCCGGATTGCCAGCCACCCATTCCGCCTCATAGGTGAAGGTCGTGGTGTCCCCAGTGAAATTCACACACGGGTCGGTGACGACCAACCAGTTGAATCGTGCCACCGAGGTATCGTTGGCAGTGCAATTCGGATTTTGCGGTGCCGTTAAGTCTTCGACGCAGAAGTTGCCCGTTCGCCCCTGAGCCTGCACGGGATTCAGTTCCGCCATTGCGCTCATCAACAGGATCAGAATGACGACGGAGAAGCTCCAGGACCGTCTCCTGATTGCCTTGTGATTGACCATGCCCATCGTTCGATCCTCCATGGCTTCGACTTAGCAGAATATCTCTTTGATTATAGCGGTGTTTGTCGACATTGCGAGCGTCGCTGCTGCTCTCCTCATGACAGGATGTCAGAGTAGATCAGCCATCCGTGTCCGCCGGCTCGTCCACCTGATCCGGGTTTGACACATGTACGTCGTCACCCCCACGCCGCAAGCTCTCCAGGAAGCCTCGCGTGCCGGCCGCCGCCACCCGCCCGCGTTCGACCAGTCGCCGGCGCCGCTCGGCCAGCTCCGCGCCGCGCTCGACGAGGTTGCTGCGCAGCTCGGCAAGCCGGCTGCGCAACTCCTCGCCGCTCATCAGGCGCGGCAGGCGGGTCTGGTCGCGGTCGCCCGGCAGCTTCTCGTAGAGCTCGACCAGCACGCCCTGGGCCGCCTTGGGGTGGATGAAGACGATGCGCCGGCCGCCCGTGCCGATGTAGGGCTCGTCGTCGATCAGGCGCACCTCGCGCGCGCGCAGACGCTCGAGCGCCTCGTCCATGTCCTCCACCTCGACGCAGAGGTGGTGCATGCCCGAACCGCGCCGCTCCAGGAAGCGCGAGACGCCCGAGTCGGCATCCACCGGCTCGATCAGCTCGATCTCGCTGTCGCCCACCGGCATGAAGGCCACCACCACGCCCTGGCCCTCCTCGACGTCGGTGTGCGTCACCTCCAGGCCCAGGACCTCGGTGAAGAAGGGCAGCGCGGCGTCCATGTCCTCGACCGCGATGGCCAGGTGGTCGATGCGGTTGATCTTCATGCCTGGCACCGTCCCGAATTCCGATGGCCCGAGCTCTGTTGGCCGAGACTCCAAATCCCCATGATCTAATGACCCAAGAGGTCGACCGAATGGTCTCGCTGCTGCCAGGTGTAGCGCACCTTGCCGAAGCGCTCGGCGGCCGACTTGGCCTGGCGCCAGAGCGGGGCCAGGTTGCCGGCGCGGACCTTCCACTTGCCCTCCAGCTGGCGGATGACCAGCTGGCTGTCGCCCAGGACCTCGACCTCGACGTCGGAAGGATCGCCGCATTCGGTCGCCAACTGCTCGAGGGCCGCGATCAGCGAGCGGTACTCGGCCTCGTTGTTGGTCACCTGCTGGCCGAACTCCAGGCGCACCGGCAGGTCCCAAGCACCGCCGGCCGGGCGGATGCGGAAGCTGCCGTAGCCGAGACCAGGGTTGCCCTTGCTGCCGCCATCGAAGACGATCTGGAAGCGCGCGCGGCTCATTCGCCGCCCGTCCCGTCGGGCTCGTCGCCGGCGTGATCCTCGGCCGCAGCCGCGTCCTCATCGGCATCCGCGGCCTCGATGACCGCCATCACGTCGCCCTGGTTGACCGTCTGCCCGGCCACCACGCTCATCGAGCGCAGCCGGCCGGCGCGGGGCGCGCGGATCTCGTTCTCCATCTTCATCGCCTCCAGGATCAAGAGTCCTTGGTTCTCCTCGACCTGCGCCCCGACCTCGGCCAGCAGCTTGACCACCAGGCCCGGCATGGGCGCCGTGATCACCGCGGCGCCGCCCTCGGCATGCGTCTCGCCGCCCATGGCCTTCAGCTGCTTGAGGCGCGCCTCCTCCACATCGACGGAGAAGCGGTCGCCCTCGATCATCACGTCGTAACCGCCCGGCCGGCGCTCGACCACCAGCTCGTAGCTGCGGTTCTCGATGAGCAGCGAGTAGGTCAAGGATCCACCGATGGCCTGCAAGTCGACCGTCAGATCCTCGCCGTCGAGGGTCACCTCGCCGGCTCGATCGACATCGATCTCGTGGTCCTTGCCGTCGACGGTGGCGATGTACTTCATGAGCGATCCTCGCGGGGGACGCGCGCAGGGGCGGGCAGGGTCATCATCGGCTGCTCAGCCGGCCCTGGGCCACCCGGCGGCCCGAGAGCTTCCACTCGCTGGGCCCGCCGGCCGGCGCCAGGCGGTTGATCACCTCGCCCCGGCTCTGGTGGGCCAGCATCGTAGCCACGATGGCCGCCACGCGCTGCCGGTCGGCCTCGCGATCGGTGTCGTGGACCATCTCGAAGCTGCTCTCCAGGTAAGCCGTGTCGTAGTTGCCGGCGATGAACTGGGTGGTGTTCACCAGGTGTTGGTGCAAGGGGATGTTGGTCTTGACGCCCGAGATGCGATATTCGTCCAGGGCGCGGCGCATGCGCAGGATGGCCTCGGGCCGGCTCTCGCCGGAGACGATCAGCTTGGAGAGCATCGGGTCGTAGTGCAGCGTCACCTCGGCGCCGGCAAAGATCGCCCCGTCCACCCGCACGCCCGGCCCCGTCGGCTCGGTCAGGCTGGTGATGCGGCCGGTGGAGGGCAGGAAGTGGTTGTAGGGATCCTCTGCGTTGATGCGGCATTCGATGGCGTGGCCGCTCCACTCGATGTCCTCTTGGCGCAGCCGCAGCTGCCGCCCGCCGGCGATGCGCAGCATCTGCTTGACCAGGTCGACGCCGGTGACGATCTCGGTCACCGGATGCTCGACCTGCAGGCGGGTGTTCATCTCCAGAAAGTAGAAGTCGCCGTTCCTGTCGAGCAGGAACTCGACCGTGCCGGCCGAGCAGTAGTCGACCGCCTCGGCCGCCGCCACCGCCGCCGCGCCCATGCGCTCGCGCAATTCGGGCGTCACGGCCGGCGATGGGCATTCCTCCAGCACTTTCTGGTGCCGGCGCTGCAGGGAGCACTCGCGCTCGCCCAGGTGCAGCGTGGTGCCCTGCCCGTCGGCCAGCACCTGGATCTCGACGTGGCGCGCGTTCTCGACCAGGCGTTCCAGGTAGACCGTGCCGTCGCCGAAGGCCTTCTCGGCCTCGCGCCGGGCCGCGGCCAGCGCGTCTCCCAGGTCCTCGACGCGATCGACCCGACGCATGCCCTTGCCGCCGCCGCCGGCCGAAGCCTTGACCAAGAGCGGGAATCCGATCTCCTCGGAGGCTTTCAGGGCCTCGGATTCGTTCAGCCCCTTCTCGGTACCCGGCACCACCGGCACGCCGGCGGCGATCATCGCCTGCCGGCTGCGCACCTTGTCGCCCATCACCCGGATGGCCTCCGGCGGCGGGCCCACGAAGCTCAGGCCGGCCTCGGCCACCGCCTCGGCAAAGGCCGCGCGCTCGGAGAGGAAGCCGTAGCCGGGGTGGATGGCGTCGGCGCCGGTGGCCAAGGCCACCTCGATCAGCTTGTCCGCCCGCAGGTAGCTCTCGGCGGCCGGTGCCGGCCCGATGGCGTAAGCCTCGTCGGCCTGCCGGACGTGCAGGGAGGCCCGGTCGGCCTCCGAGAAGACCGCCACCGTCTCCAGGCCCAGCTCGCGGCAGGCGCGGATGATACGGACCGCGATCTCGCCGCGGTTGGCGATCAGGACTTTCTTGAGCATGCGCGGCTTCCTTGGCCCGGTGCGCCCGAGCAAACCATCAGAGCGGGATGTTGCCGTGCTTCTTGGGCGGGTTCGTGTCGCGCTTGTTCTGCAGCATCTCCAGCGCGCTGATCAGGCGCGGCCGGGTGTCGCGCGGCTCGATCACGTCGTCCACGTAGCCCCAGCTGGCGGCCACGTAGGGGTTGGCGAACTTCTCGCGGTACTCGGCCACCAGCTCGGCCTTGCGGGCCTCGGGATCCTCGGCCTCGGCCAGCTCGCGCCGGAAGACGATGTTGACCGCGCCGTCGGGCCCCATCACCGCGATCTCGGCCGAGGGCCAGGCGTAGTTGATGTCGCCGCGGATGTGCTTGGAGCTCATCACGTCGTAGGCGCCGCCGTAGGCCTTGCGGGTGATCACGGTGATCTTGGGCACCGTCGCCTCACAGTAGGCATACAGCAGCTTGGCCCCGTTGCGGATGATGCCGCCATGCTCCTGGGCCAGGCCGGGCATGAAGCCCGGCACGTCCTCGAAGGTGATGATCGGGATGTTGAAGCAGTCGCAGAAGCGCACGAAGCGGGCGCCCTTGACCGAGGCGTCATTGTCCAGGACGCCGGCCAGCACCGTCGGCTGCTGCGCCACGATGCCCACCGAGCGGCCGTTGAGCCGCGCGAAGCCGACCAGGATGTTCTGCGCGTACTGCTCGTGAACCTGGAAGAAGACCCCATCATCGACGATGCGGCCGATGACCTCGCGCATGTCGTAGGGCTGGTTGGGGTTCTCGGGGATCATCCCGTCCAGCACGGGCTCGGTGCGCAGCGGATCGTCCTCGCAGGGCAGCGTCGGCGGATCGTCCATGTTGTTCTGCGGCAGGTAGGACAGGAGGGTGCGCAGCACGGCCAGGGCCTCGCCCTCGCTGGAGGCCGCAAAGTGGGACACGCCCGACTTGCTGCTGTGCACGCCGGCCCCGCCGAGCTCGTCGAAGCTGACGTCCTCGTGCGTCACCGTCTTGACCACGTCGGGCCCGGTGACGAACATGTGGCTGGTCTCCTTGACCATCACCACGAAGTCGGTGATGGCCGGCGAGTAGACCGCGCCCCCGGCGCAGGGCCCCAGGATGGCCGAGAGCTGCGGCACCACGCCGCTGGCCAGGGTGTTCTGCAGGAAGATGTCGGCATAGCCGCCCAGACTGACCACGCCCTCCTGGATGCGCGCGCCGCCGGAGTCGTTGAGGCCGATGACCGGCGCGCCGTTCTTCATCGCCATCTCGAGCAGGGCCACGATCTTGCTGGCGTGGGCCCGGCCCAGGGAGCCGCCGAGGACCGTGAAGTCCTGCGAGTAGACGTAGACCAGCCGGCCGTTGATGGTGCCGTAGCCGGTGACCACACCGTCGCCCAGGAACTTCTGCTTGTCCATGCCGAACTCGGTCGAGCGATGGGTGACGAACATGCCCAGCTCGTGGAAGGAGTTCTCGTCGAGCAAGAGGTCCAGGCGCTCGCGGGCCGTCAGCTTGCCGCGGTCGTGCTGGCGCTGGACCCGCTCCGGGCCGCCGCCCTCTCGGGCTCGGGCGCGCAGCTCGCGCAAGCGCTGGATGCTCTCGGGAACGCCGTTGTCGCTCATGGACGCGCCTTCCTTGGGCTGCGCGGCCGGACCGATCGCGATGGCGATCTTCGACCGGCCCGGATTGGGAGGTTGCGATCGGCCGGAGCGCGCATGCTCAGCCGGCCAGGACCGCGCGCGAGATGACCATGCGCTGGATCTCGCTGGTGCCCTCATAGATCTCGGTGATGCGCGCGTCGCGGAAGTAGCGCTCCACCGGATGCTCCTTGGAGTAGCCCATGCCGCCGTGCACCTGCACCGCCTTGTCGGTGACCCAGTTGGCCGTTTCCGAGGCGTAGAGCTTGGCCATCGAGGCCTCCGTGGTGAAGCGCTCGCCGCGGTCGGCCAAGAGGGCCGCGCGCAGCGTGAGCAGCCGCGCCGCCTCGATCCGCATGGCCATGTCGGCGATCATGAACTGGATGGCCTGGAAGGAGCCGATGGTCTTGCCGAAAGCCTTGCGCTCCTGGGCGTAGGCCACCGAGGCCTCGTAGGCCGCCTGGGCGATGCCCAGGGCCTGCGAGGCGATGCCGATGCGGCCCTTGTCCAGGATGCTCATGGCGAACTTGAAGCCGCCGCCCTCCTCGCCCAGACGGTTGGCGACCGGAATGCGGTAGTCCTCGAAGTAGAGCTCGCAGGTGGCGCTGGCGCGGATGCCCAGCTTGGGCTCGACCTTGCCGCGCTCGAAGCCGGGCCTGTCCGTCTCGACCACCACCGCCATGGTGTCCTTGTGGTCGCCCTGCGGGTCCATGGTCACGAAGGTGACGATATAGTCGGCCACCGGACCGCTGGTCACCCAGCTCTTGCGGCCGTTGATGACGTAGTCGTCGCCGTCGCGGACCGCCACGGTCTTCATGTTGGCCGCATCCGAGCCCGATTGGGGCTCGGTCAGGCTGTAGGCGCCGATGGCCTGGCCGCTGGCCAGGGGCGTCAGGAAGCGCTGGCGCTGGTCCTCGGTACCGAACTTCTCGATGCCGTAGTTCACCAAGGAGTTCTGCACCGACATGATCACGCCATGGCTGGCACAGACCTTGCTGATCTCCTGCATGGCCAGCACATAGCTGACCATGTCGCCGCCGAAGCCGCCGTAATCCGGCGAGGCCGTCAGGCCCAAGAGCCCGAGCGCGCCCATCTTCTTGACCGTCTCGCGGGGGAACTCACCGCTCTCGTCGATGGCGGCGGCGATGGGGGCGATCTCGCCGCTGGCGAAGTCGCGGGCCAGATCGCGCACCATGCGCTGTTCGTCGCTCAGCTCGAAGTCCATGGCAGCCCTCTGAATCATGCGGTGGGGTCGGCGTCGGTGCTCTCGATGCCGGCCGCGTATCATATCCCGCCCGCTGGAGGGGGTCAACCGAATTCGACCCGGCGCGGACGCGCCGGCTGCTATCATCCATAGCCTCGCGGGCGAGGCCGACCGCCCCGCAGCGCGCCCCGATCGAAGGGATTTCACCCAAGCCATGTCCACCAACTCCGAAACGCGCCGCTGGCCGCCGACCACCCCGGCCGGCTGGCTGAGCCTGGTCCTGGCGCTGATCCTGGGCCTCCTGCTCCTGGCCGTCATCGCCGCGGGCGTCTACGCCCGGCTCCATGCCGGCCGGATCTACCCCGGCGTGCACCTGGCCGGCACCGAGTTGGGCGGCCTGACGCAGGCCGAGGCCGCCGATCGACTGGCGCGGATGCCGCTGGTCGACGGCAGCATCTTGCTGCGCGACCCAGAGGATGAACGCAGCTGGGAGATCCCCAGCGAGGAGCTGGGTTTTCGGGTAGATCCGGACTTGCTGGCCGAACAGGCGCTGGCCTTGGGACGCGACGCGGAGGGCCCGCTCGGACGCTTGATCGAACCCCTCCGACTGCGGCGCTCGGGCTATGACCTGGCCCAGTGGATCGCCTTCGAACCCGAACGAGCCCGCGCGCGCCTGGAAGTCTTGGCGTCGGAGGTGGTCGTCCCACCGGAGAACGCCCGGCTCGAGCGTCAGGACGGACAGCTCGCGGCGATCGAGTCCGAGCCCGGTCGCGTGCTCGACGTCGACGCCACGCTGCAATCTCTGGCCGGTCTGGCCGCCCGGCCGATCACCGACAGCCTGGATATCGCCGTCGGCTATACGGCAGCGCGGATCTTCGATCTGTCCAACGTCAGCCAGGCCTACGAGCTGATCACATCGGGCCCGATCGAGCTGGTCTGGCGCGAGGGACAGAGCTTCGATGTCCCCTTGGAGCAGCTCGAGGCCTGGACCCGGATCGAGAGGGTCGACACCGGCCAGGGCGACCGCGTCCCATCGATCATCATCGATCGCGACGGGATGCGCGAGTGGCTGGCCCCCTTGGCCGACCAGATCGATCACCCACCGCGCGATGCCCGCTACGCCATCGACCCGGCCACCGGCCGCTTTGCGCTGCTCGACGGCGGCGAGGAGGGCTCGCGTTTCGATCTGGAAGGCTCGGTCGACCGGCTGATCCGCGCCGCCTACACCCAGCAGCGGGTGGGCGAGCTGGCCGTGGAGCGCATCCCTCAGCAGGTCGGCGGAGACCTGCTGCGCGAGCTCAACACCAACATGGAGGAGATCGGGCGCGTGGCCACCGAGATCACGGGCTCTCCGACCGGCCGCATGCAGAACCTGCTGGTGGCCGCCGAGCGCCTGGATGGGCTGACCCTGGCGCCGGGACAGGAGGTCGGCTTCCTGTCGGCGCTCGGCGAGGTCTCCGAAGCCGAAGGCTACAACATGTTCCAGCTCCTCGGTGGGGCACCCGGCCCCGTGCCCAGCCCCTCGCCCAGCCCCACGGCCGGCGGTCCCGAGCCGACCGAGGAAACCGTTCCGGCCGAGGACGACGGCGACGTGGCCGAGGCCGCGACGGCGGCGCCCAGCCCCACGCCCTTCCAGATCGAGCCCAGCGCGGGCGGGCTGGCCGGCGGCATCACCCAGGTGGCCAGCACCATCTACCGAGCCGCCTTCTGGGCCGGCCTACCCATCCTGGAGCGCCACGCACCCCCGGTGCGCATCGGCTGGCTGGAGCCGCCCATCGGCATGGACGCCACCGTCTTCCCGGGTCGCTACGACCTGCGCTTCGCCAACGACACCGAGGGCTACCTGGTCTTCGATCTCGAGCTGGATGCCGAGCGGGGGCTCTTGGTCAGCCGCCTCTACGGACGCGCGGACCAGCAGCGTCGGGTCGAGATGATCGGCCCCACGGTGCGCGACGTGCAGCCGGCGGCCCGGCCGACGACCCTGCGCGAGCCGGGCTTGCCATCGGGCCAGAGCCAGCAGATCGGCTGGGCCCGCGAAGGTGCGGCCGTTCTCATCGAGCGCCGCGTCTGGGTGGACGGTCAGGCCCGGCCGCCCGAGCTCTTCGCCAGCCGCTACGCGCCGGCCGGCGACCTGGTGGTCATCGGCACCGGGCCCTGATTCTCGGCTCCGGACCGACGCAGCCCGGCGTGGATTTCGACCTGTCGCGATGCTGTCGCGATCCTGTCGCCAGCGCGTCGCCGAAAGCCTTGCAATCGATCCGAGCGCATGTTATACTGCCGACTAGAACATTTGTCCGATAGGTGGGCATGTTCCATCCATATCGAGACCGGCGCCGCTCGCGGGCCGGGGAGCACAAACCAGGAGACATGGAGCATGGCGAAGCAGGAGAACGAACGGACCAAGGCCCTCGACACGACCTTGACCTTGATCAAGCGCCGCTACGGCGACGGCGCGATCATGAAGCTGGGCGAGTCCCACGCGCTGGACATCGCCTCCATCCCCACCGGCTGCTTGGCCCTGGACGTGGCCCTCGGCGTCGGCGGCATCCCGCGCGGCCGGGTCATCGAGATCTACGGACCGGAGTCCTCGGGCAAGACCACGGTTTGCCAGCACATCATCGCCGAGGCCCAGAAGATGGGCGGCGTGGCGGCCTTCATCGACGTCGAGCATGCCCTCGACCCGGTCTACGCCGCGCGCTGCGGTGTCGACATCGAGAGCCTGCTGGTCTCCCAGCCCGACACGGGCGAGCAGGCGCTGGAGATCTGCGAGGCCCTGGTGCGTTCGGGCGCCATCGACGTGGTCGTGGTCGACTCGGTGGCCGCCCTGGTGCCCCAGGCCGAGATCGAAGGCGACATGGGCGACAGCCATGTCGGCCTCCAGGCGCGCCTGATGAGCCAGGCCCTGCGCAAGCTGGCCGGCGCCATCAACCGCTCCCGGACCTCGGTGATCTTCACCAACCAGCTGCGCCACAAGATCGGCGTGATGTTCGGCAGCCCCGAGACGACCACCGGCGGCATGGCGCTCAAGTTCTACGCCAGCGTGCGCATGGACATCCGACGCATCGAGGCCATCAAGAACGGCGGCGACGTCGTCGGCAACCGCACCCGCGTGCGGGTCAAGAAGAACAAGGTCGCGCCGCCCTTCAAGGAGGCGCAGTTCGACATCATGTACAACGAGGGCATCTCGCGCTGGGGTGACATCCTGGACATGGGCGTCGAGCACGAGGTCGTCGAGAAGCGCGGCTCCTTCTACTTCTACGACGAGGACCGCTTGGCCCAGGGCCGGGAGAACGCCAAGGAGGCGCTCTCCGAGAACCCGCCCTTGGCCCTCGAGATCGAGAACAAGGTCCGCGAAACGCTCGGCATCCGCCCGCTGGACGCCAGCGCCATGCCGACGCCGGTCGACGCCGGCGAGGCGGAGGCCTCGGACGAGGAGGAATAGGCTCGAAGCACGCGGCGGGGCCGATCGCGGTTCGGATCGCGCGGCCGGCCCCGCCGCGCAGTCGGGTCGCCCATGCAGGAGATCACCAGGCTTCAGATGCAGCGCGGCGGACGCGCGCGGGTCAACCTGCACCTCGATGGTGAGTACGCCTTCAGCCTGGCACTCGATCTGGCCGCAGGCCTGCGGCGCGGCCAGCAGCTGGATGCCGAGGCCATCGCCGATCTGCGGCGCGAGGACGCCTACCGCCGCGCGCTGGACGCGGCCATGCACTATCTCGCGCACCGTCCGCGCAGCCGCCGCGAGGTTTGGGATCGCCTGCGCGAGAAGGACTTCGAAGAACCGGCGATCGAACGGGCTTGCGCGCGCCTCGAGGAGCTCGACCTGCTCGACGATGCGCGCTTCGCCGAATGGTGGGTCTCCAACCGACTGCAGCACCGACCCCGCGGCGCTCGCGCCCTCCGCTCCGAGTTGATGCAACGCGGGCTACCGGATCCCATCATCCGGCAGGTCACCGCCGACATCGACGAGACGGGCCTGGCTCGACAGCTGGCGCTCTCGCGCGCCGAACGACACCGCGGCCAGGACCGCCGACTCTTCGAGCGACGCCTGGGCAGCTGGCTACAGCGCCGCGGCTTCGGCTGGGAAGCCGTCCGCGAGGCCCTCGCCGCCGCCTGGCAGTCCCTGGAACCGCCCCCCGACACCCCTTGACCCGGCTCCTGCTCCGGCCTCCAGAGGGTTAGCAACCACTTTGCAACCCTTAGGGTTGGGCGAGCAATGAGATACCCAATTCGGACGCCGCTGCATCCACCGTGTCGGCCCGCTGTTCGTCGGCAATAGCGCTGCTATTCCCT
>CAZJWJ010000114.1:0-15044 GCA_964549495.1 uncultured Anaerolineales bacterium
CGGCTGAAACCTTCGCCGACGCTCACCCTGAAACTTTAGGCCGACGCATGACAGCTCCACGACCGTGAAGTGCCCTTCCCAGTCATCCCGGCTCTCGAGCGTTGCCACCACACGCATCGCCAGGGCCGCTGACGACGGCGCATCGAGCCGGAAGAGCATGACACCGGCCTGCGCCGGCATCCGCTCACCAAAGGCCAGCGCGCCGAAGTCCGTGTCGAAGGTGATCAGGATCCGCGCCTGCTGCTGGGCCAGCGCCAACACGTCCGGATCCGATGTGCTGGCCAGGTCCTCGGCGATCCACGCCACGTCGTAGCCGCGCTCTCTCAGCGCAAGCACCACGGGCCCGGGCACATTCTCATCGGCCAGGATGCGCATCGCGCTACCCAACCATCGGGAAGACGGTCTCCTGCTCCAGGATCTCCTGGGCATAGGCAAGGCACGCACGAATGCCCTGCTCGGATAGCCGAGGATAGCTACCGAGTAGGTCCTCGATGCTCCAGCCTTGCGCCAGGTGGCCGAGGATCAACGCTACCGAGAGCCGGGTCCCCTTGACGACGGGCTTGCCCGCCAGCACCTCTGGGTCGATCGCGATGTGCTCTTTCCAATCTATGGCGGCCTCCACTGCACTCGCTCGCGCGAACTGTGACTCCTACATTCTAGCCGAACGGAATGCCGGGCGTCCTCCTCGGATCGATCCGAACCCACCAGCCAAGATCCCGAGTGCGGCGCATCCCGGCTTCAGCCGACTGCCCAGTTCAACCGAACCTCCGCACCTCCCTGCTTGAAGCCATGCAGCTTGACCGACATGTGTATGCTAGCCTGACGATGAGTCCGGTCGGTGACCCGTCCGTAATCCTGGATGGAGGCGCTCCGTCGATGTTCTACCAACACAAGCGTGGTCGCATCAGAACCCTCGCCCGGAGAAAGACTCGGAGTCCAGTGCCCTGGGCCGCTGTAGGCGTCGCGGGTGCCCTTCTCGCCGCGACGATGGTTGCCGGGACGAGTGCACAGCCACCGGACGGTCATCCATGGCGCACGGTGCTCGGCTCCTTCGAACGCGTGGCAGACCTCGACGTCTTGGACACAGGACAGGTGGTGGGAACGGGTTCGAACGCCTTGATCAAGCTGCGGGACGGAGTCTGGGTCGCGGTGGATCTTCCCGTGGAAGACCAGCACTACAGGTCGATCGAACTGTCTGCCACGGAGACCGGCTGGGCCGTCGGCAGCGAGGTCGCCACGCGCATCGACAACGCGACCGTGGTGGAGCAGACCCAGCTACCTGGCTACTACATGAGCGACCTGTGGCTCGAGTCCGACACGAGCGGATGGGCAATCGGCACCATCGCCGATAGCGATCGGGCCGGCGCTGTGTTTCGACTCCGCGATGGGACGTGGTCGCCCCACTTCTCGCTCACGGACTCCGGCACTGTGCTCCATGGGCTATGGATGGACCATGCCTCGCGAGGGTGGGCGGTCGGTGATCGGGGAACCGTCTTGGAGTGGGATGGAGATACTTGGGCACCGATGACACCGCCGACGTCCTACGCGCTCCAATCCGTGATTCATGCCCCAAACGGGACGCTCATCGTTGGAGGCGGCACATCACATGGTCCGAACGGAAGAGGAGGACAGAGTGTGATCCTCGAGTGGGACGGGTCCACTTGGACCCAGAAACTCCACGCGAGTGCGGCCAGCATCGTGGCCTTGGAAGTCGCTGGTGACGACGTTCTGGCATTGAGCGCCGGAGGGCAAGTCTACCGGCGCAGCGGCGACCGGTGGCAGGAAACCCACGCGAGTTTCTACGCCGATTATACGCGCCCAACGACGAGCCTCGTCGTGTTGGATCAAGGGCATGGTTACGTGGCCACGGCAGATGGAGCGATCTACGCTCTTGACTTGACCGCTGAGCGGTTCGCTTGGTCCAAGACACTCGGACCGGCATTCGATCTGGCCTTCACCTCCGACGATGTAGGGTGGATCGTCGGGCAGACCGGCTTCCCGCAAGTGCTCTCGAATGGCGCACTTCGCGATGAGCAGGACCGCGTCCTCGCGGACGCGATGACCATCGAGAGCCGGCCTTCCAGGGAAGGCTCGGACCTCCCCGACGAGGCCTGGGCTGCCGGCCGTGACGGCATGGTATTCGAGTATCGAGAGGGCACATGGCTCCGACATCTCGTGCATCCGGGTGTCGACTTCTATCGCCTACGCATCATCGGTGACGAGGTGTGGGTGTTGGGCGCCCGGGATGCTTCCGTGCGATCGCCACGCCATCCATTCGTATTGCGACGTCACGACGATCGAGGGTGGATCACGATCTGGCAACAAGAGAACGATAGCAACCTCGTCGTACACGATTTTGACGTTGATCCAGCGGGCCGGGTCCTGCTTGCCACGAACGCTGGCGTCCTCGAAGTGAGCGCGCTCGGTGCACGTCCGTCACCTCTACGACTCCCCACCTACTCGATCGAGTTCGGGCAGGGCTATGCCTGGGCCGGCGGTGCCGGGGCGATCTATCGCCTCGAGCCCTCCTGTTGGGTCGAGCAAGAGTTGTCCATCTCGGATCGGGTCACAGACCTCTGGCTGGATCCGGATGGTCAGGGCTGGGCTGCAGCAACGAGTGGCTACGTCTTGCACCAAAACGATTCCGGCTGGCACGCTTTGCGCGGTCTATCCGATCGAACGAGCCGTGCAGCGATTCCCAACGAGTGGCTCGGACTCGAGGTCGTCGAGTCGGAGTCTGCTCAGCAGTTGTGGCTGGCCGGTTCCAAGGGCTCGGTGGCCGTTGCCAACATCGAAGATGTCCGCAGCTTGCCGACGGTCGAGATCGCAGCGACGGTGGCTCCGCCCGCGATCCCCACGAGTATCTTCACCCCCAGGCCAGCGCCGGACAGGTCCGGCCAATGCGCCTGGATCACGGGCGCACACCTACCCTACGTCACCACATCGCGCTGAGCGGAGACAGGCGGCCCCGAGGGCATCACGGCACACCTGCGGCAGATCCGCAATCCGAAGCTTCCGGATTGCCGGTATCGGCGCGGCCATGGATCCCGTCTGATCTGATGCAACTCGAGGGGATCGAAACCGATGGAACCTGCAGGGAACGACGCACGCAGCCGATCGACGCTACCAAGGACTTGCGCGACGTGGATCGTCCTCGCCATCGCACTGTGGAGTCTCGCCGCGGCCGCGAACGCGCCAGCCCGAGTGGCTGGCGCAGACACGGCGTTCGATCCACGAGACCTCGTCTTCGTCACCGAGGACAACGCAAACCGCATCGACGGCTGCGACGCGATCTCGGTTGGATCCGTTCGCGACGGCTCGATGCTTCACCGTGGACGGACCGAGCCCTCACCGGGCCGGATGGTGGCGCGGCGCGATCTCACGCTAATCCTCGCCAACCACGTGCAGCGAAACCAGATCGGACCGTTCATCTACCAGCTCGGCAGAACAGGTCCCACCGACCAGTGGTCCGACTCGCGGCTCCGGGTGCCCAATCTGGTGCCTGGCGCCGCTCTTGGACTGATGCACGATGGCGACACGCTCCTCGTGCCGTTCTACGACCGCGTCGATGACTCGGGCTTCCTCGGACCGTTCACGCTGAAGAAGTTCGATCTCCGCCAGGTTGTTGGAGAATCTCTCGGTCCCAGCCATGGTAGCCTGGAGATCACCTCGCCCCCCGTGCGCATCTTCCCCAGCAAAAACGGCGCTGTCGCCCATGTCGTCACCTCCGATTCGGTCATCCACACAATCCGGATCGCCGACATGAGCGAAGCGGCCCCCCGGATCCGGATGAACCGCCTCGTGGTGCCCGCAAGCGGTGACGGGGCGAGGGTGACGACCGGGAGTGCGACCATCTCATCGGATCATCGCTACATCTTCGCCAATCGTTGGACTGGCGGCGAGGTGAACATCGCCGATCTGGAGACCCGGACCAGTGTCACCGTCGATACGGCGGCCGAGATCTCTGGCGGCCTGGCGTACAACCACGGATGGATCAATCGTGATGTCCTCGCCCTACACGGTCGGTCGCGAATTCTCACCTTCCAGTTCGTGGCGCCAGACCGACTCGAGCCACGAGGACTTCTCACGATCCCGCCTCCGAATGTCAGTGGATCGGAGTGCGACTGGCGTACCGCCGGTTCCGCCTGCAATGGCCCGGTCGCGTCGATCGCTTGGAGCACGTCGGGAGACATGCTGATCGCCGCAAGCGATGACGCGTCGGCCGAGTTCGGCATGTACACAGTTGACGATGATGGTCGTTCGATCGATCCAAGCACGTTCCTGACCGCATGCCCATGGGACGAGGGCGCGCCCGTCAAGTACGCCAACTACCCCAATGACATTCTGACAGGGAATGGCTTCTTCGACGCCCCCACCCCCACCGCCAGTGCCTCTCATACGCCCGAAAGCCCCACACCGACAGCGATCGCCACCGCCTCACCACCGACGCCCCTGGCCACGGCAACCCAGTCACCAAGTCCTACCGCTTCTTCCACCGCAACGTCTCTGCCCACTGCGACGCAGGCGGTGTCAAGACCCATCTTCCTCCCATTGCTCTTGGTCGAGCAGTGTCCTCCCGCGGATCTATTCGTCGATGTGGTGCTCGTCATCGATTCGAGCTCGAGCATGCGTGAACTCGCCGAGAACGGCCGGCCGAAGATCGACCTGGCTGTCGAGGCCTCCGAGATCTTCCTCGACGGCCTCCGCCTGGAGCGTGGACGTGACCGCGCCGCCATCGTCAATTTCAACGACGATGCCGATACCCTCCAACTGCTCACCGATGACCGGGCCCGATTGCGCAGCGCGCTCGGCCGCGTGCGCGTGAACGTAAACAGCCGCGTCGATCTCGGCATCGAGCGAGCCATGGTCGAACTGGTCGCCCGCGGCCGCGTCGAACACCTGCGTGCGATGGTGTTGCTCTCGGACGGCATGGTCAACCAGGTTTCGCGCCACCGGCCAGCAGCGGTAGCTCGCCGGGCCCGTGGTGCCGGTATCTCGATCTACGTCGTCGGCATGGGTCCTGCGATGGACGCGGTCGTGCTCCGCGAAATGTCGTCGGGCCCAGAGTTCCTCTTCACGGCTCCGAGCCCGCTACTACTTCGAGCGATCTACACCGACCTCACCGAGCGAGTGCCCTGCCCAGCCGGAAGTTACTGGGGCAGGAGATAGCCGTTGGAGCCCATAGGGCATTCCCCCGCCCTGCAACACGAGGCCTGTCGGTATCAGCCACGAGAACCACCGGCCAGCACCTCATGCCAACCCGGCGGCCCGGTCGCCGGCAGTCCGCCCAACACCTTCCGCGCCTCCGCCGCCCGATCCATCGAGAAGAAATCACGCTCACAGCACGAGAGATCCTACCGATGCGCTCATGCGCCAACTACGTCATCAGCGGACGTTCAGCGTGGGGCGCGTCCATGTGCGCTATCTTGGTTCTTGCGGGCTGCACGCTTTCCAGCCCCAATGCCAGGCCTCCAAGCCGCGAGGTTTCTAGGGACATGCTCCCAGAATCGGGTCTACAGACCATTGGCCAAGGCACTGCCGAGAGCGTCGGATACTCACCGGACGGACAAAGACTGGCCATCGCAAGCTCGACTGGGCTCCAACTCTTCGATGCTGCAACGCTCCGAAGCATCGGTGAGTTCGAGACCGATGAGAGCGTCGAGGCACTGACTTGGTCGCCCGACGGCTTGGAGATCGCGATCTTGGCAGGACACCGGATCCAGGTCATCGACACCGAGTCGCTCGAGCAAGACCGGGTGCTGCCCAGTGACACGAGTCGAACTCCAGATGGCCAACTGGCTTGGTCACCAGATGGTGAGTACATCGCGGCCACGATGCTCGGCATGAATCACGCGCACGCGTACGTCTGGGAGGCGTCCACAGCTAGACGTGTCGCCGTTCTGCGTGACCAAGTGCGCTTTCCCTACGCCGAGCGCCTGGTCTGGTCGCCGACAGGGGATCGGTTGGCCATCGGCTTCCGCAACGGCCAGGTTGGCCGTACCGACAAGCGTGATGCCGTGGTCATCTGGAACGCTGGCCAGTGGGCCGTGAGAGCAAGCCGGCTTCCGGTTCCGGATCACCAGGCGGCGGTCTTCTTCTGGCCGCCTGGAGGGGATGATCTCATCCTCCGGGGAGCGTCGGAAGGCTTGTTGCGATTGCGGATCGTCGACCAGCAAGCGCAGGAACTCCTGCAAGGCTCCGAGATCGAGGCGTTCGACGTATCGCCCGATGGCCGGCGAGTCGTCGCTCAGCATGGTGAGGAAAGGGCGTCGGTCCTCGCATTGAATGGTCGGTCGAAACCAATCTGGCTCGAGACTTCGGCGCGCTTCCATGGGCTGACCTGGTCTCGAGACGGTGCGACGCTGGTAGGGCTGGCTCAATGGGGAGAGAGCCTGCGGTTCTGGGATGCCTCGTCTGGCTCCAAGATCGCCGATCTGGACCTGGAGTCACGCCCCGTTGATGGCCTAGCGTGGTCCTCGGATGGGCAGCGGCTTGCCGCGGGCACACGCGACGGCATGATCCGCATCTATACAGCCGGCTCGAGCCGGCCCGTCGCGCTCTGGGACAACGCAGGCGAGTCTGGGATCAACCGCATCGCCTGGTCGCACCACAACAATCTGATCGCTAGCACCAGCTCCTGTGGCCGATTGGACCCGAGGGGCTGCGCGCTCGAGATCGTCGCCCCAAGCAACGCGGCGCGGTCGATTGCGGAGATCGATAGCGGGACGTACGATCCCACCTTTGCTTGGTCGCCCGTTGCACCCTGGCTAGCGGCCGAAACCGATGCAGGTCTTGGTGTCTGGGAAGTCCACGAGGATGGGGAGATCGATGTCATAGCCTCGCCGCTCGGGACTCCGTCATTCGGCCTGACCTGGTCACCCGATGGTAGGGCGATCGCCTACGCCGAGCTCCCGCGCAGCGGCCTGGGCCAAGGACAGACGTCACCCTCGCTCGTCATACGACGCGCGATCGATCTTGGCGAGGTTCGGAGGCGACCGATCGACGGGGCATCCGCCACGTACGGCCTCGCCTGGTCGCCCGACGGGATGTGGATTGCAGCCAGTTCCAGCTACCGGTCACGCGGGTTCCGCTCGTCTCCAAGTGCAGCTCGCCTGGACATCTGGTCCGCCGAGGACCTGAGCCATGTCCGATCGCTTGGTTCAACCAACGGCGCGTCAGAAGCACTGGCTTGGTCGCCGGATGGTCGCTGGCTGGCATCCTCACGAGGCCAGGGTCGATTCGGGCCCGTGCTCTATCCGATGGCCGTCGACGCCCCCTTGATCGTCTTGAAGGGGCAGACGGAGTGGGTGGAAGCCCTTGCCTGGTCGCCGGATGGATCGCACTTGGCAAGCGGTGGCCGGGATGGCGTAATCCGCACGTGGAACATCGAGAGTGTCGAACGTGTGCTGCAGCGCTGAGACGAGCGCCTGGTGGAGGCAGCGGACCACCCTACCCCAACCCCACCTGCCCCCGCCCAGCACCTTCCGAACCTCCGCCACCCGATCCAACGCTATGGGCACGTCAAGCAATAAGCTACCCAGTTCGGACGCTGCTGCATCCGCCGTGTCGGCCCGCTGTTCGTCGGCAATGGCGCTGCCATTACCTCCTCTCAGCGAACCGACACGGCGGCGCAGCACCGCCCTCGGTTGGGCATCTTATTGCTTGACGTGCCCTATGTATCCGCACTCACAGTAGGAGAGACTCTCCCGATGAGCTCACGCGCCAACTACGTCATCATCCGAGACGGTGAGGCCCAGGCCTTCTACAGCAGCCAGGGCGGGCTTGACACATTCCGGGACGGAATGGGGGAACTACTCGGCTGAGCTATCGAATCGTGCGACACGGGCAGGTGAACAAATGGCATCAGCAACGAAATCGAAGAGAGTGAAGCTGCAACTGAACTCGGTGCGCCAAGAGATTCGAGCATGGCTGCTTACCGTACAGAGAGCCAAGTCGGCCCAACAGACCGTTCGCACCATCTCGCGGTCGAACCTCGGAGAGTTTGGCAAAATGTGGTTCGGTGAAGGGGTTCATGTTGAGCTGGGCCGTGCTGATTCGCTCAAGTACGATCGACTGATGCGTCAGCTTCGATGCGCGGTAGGTCATGTTCCGAACCCTGACCTCAGTCTTCTGGGAGAGAGGTTCGCAGATCGCCTGATGCGTGAATCAGTGGAGGCTGTTGTGGACATTGCTGATCCAGATCAGCGGCGAGTTGCTGTCAACAAGGCAGTGGAACTGCTCTGTGAAGCCGTGTCGAAGATTCGAGGCTACTCAGTGCTGGTGCCGGTGGCTGGTCTGGACAAGAGGGGATTCCCATTCGAGATCGGCGATGTCAACTTCATCGTGCCCGACCGGGAGTTTATCGGCCAATTGGATGGTCGAATGGGAGAGATCACCTCAAGTCTATTGAATCCACCAGATCAACGAGCGCAGCTCCATGCTTCGCACCGGCGGAAGCTTCACAAATACTACCTGGAAGCCCCCCTGGCCCAGGTAAGAGTCTTGGCAGTTGATGGTCAGGCCTCTGTACGCATGGCGCTCGAAGCCGTTTCGCTGGCCCTGGACGTTGTGAACTTCCTGGCCGACACTCAATCCGTCCATGACCGATCATTCGCGTATCTCGTGGGTCACGCAGCGCACAATCCTGTTCCGGTAATCTCTATTGACTCAACGTGCCAGCCAAGTCAATTGGAAGTTGCTAACGGAGCCGTGGGCATCACTTACGCTATTGATCCCCGCGAATTCCGCCGAAACGCTGACTGTCGCAGCTGGTATGAGAGGGCGTCTAGCCTCATCCGTGAGCGTGGCTTGAATCAGGTTGCAGATCGAATTGTGGCCGCAATGCGATGGGCGGGTAAGGCTAGGGCTGCAAGTCAACCCGCATCAGCCCTGCTGAACTACACGATCTCGCTAGAGGCTCTTCTGCTCGAGAGTAGTGCCGTGGGCGAGCTCAAGGAGCGGCTGGGATGGCGCGTGGCCCACCTCATCGGCAAGACACCTGACGCACGGCTTCGGATTCGGAGCAGAGTCGGTGAACTCTATGGCCTGAGGTCCAAGACCGTGCACAATGGCGTTGTGGACATCTCCAGCGAGGATGTCGCATCTGCGCGGTTCTACTCGCTCAACTGCCTTGCGAGGGTGCTTGAGCTCGAGGACTTGCACGGCGCCGAAAGCGAGAAGGAATTCCTAGATTGGTTTGATCGCACGCTGGCGGGTGAGGATCGATTTGCTGCTGATGAAGAGTAGTTCGTGCTCCTCACGGGGGAAAACTCGAACCACCGTGACGGTCGTCTCTTGAGTCGGGTTGCTGTCAAAATTTCTGTCAATCGCCCAGTTCCGTCAGCTTGCATTACGCCCAAGAAACCGAAAAGCCCGCCATTGCGGGCTTCTCGGAGGTACCCCCGGTAGGATTCGAACCTACGGCCTACTGATTCGAAGTCAGCCGCTCTCGTCCACTGAGCTACGGGGGCTTGCGCGGCTGATTCTAGCCGCGGGCCGGCCCTCGCGCAATCCTTCGAACCCCCGTCCCCGACCGCCATCGCCCCACTCGGAGCCTTCGCTTCGGCCTCCCACCTACGACACACGCCCACCGGCCAGCGCTGCCATCACGGCACCGTCACCGTCGCCGTCGGCTGGATCGGCCGGCCCGGCGTCGAGATCGCCGGCGTGACCGACGGCGTCACCGTGATCGTCGGCGTCCGCGTCGGACTCGGACCCAGCGTCGGGGTCGGGCTCGGCCCATCGGTCGGAGTCGCCGAAGGCGTCATCGCCAGCAGCGTCGCCGTCGCATCCGGCGTAAAGGTCGGCGTCGCCGTGGGCGGGGGCGGCCAGAAGCTGACCAGGTAGGGCAGGTAGCTCTGCCCGAAAGCGATCGGGGTCGAGGTGGGTCCGCGGGTCGACGTCGCGCTCGGCGTCGCACTGGCCGGCTCCGAGGTCGCGCTCGGCGCGCGGGTCGCCGTCTCCGAAGGCCGCGTCGTCGCGGTCACCGGCCGCGAGGTCGGCCGCGGCGTGGGCGGCGTGATGCCCGGATCGGGCTCCCAGACCAGCATCAGGTCGTCCAGGTAGACCCCGGCACCCGGCTCCGTGCCCTGCGGCGCCAGCCCGACCCACTCCAGTCGCCATAGGCCGCCGCGCAGGTCGTAGACCTCGGCCGGCCCCGTGATATCCGTCAGATTGAGCAGGTCCAGCTTGCGACGCGGGAAGGCCCAGCGGCCGCCGGTGCCCGTGGCCCCGAAGATGGGTACGCGCAGCACCGGCCCGTCCGCCTGGGGCACGTGCAGGAAGATGAAGAGCCCCGACTCCTCGCCGGCCGGCATCTTCAGCCACATGTCGAAGTAGAGGTCCAGCCGGCTGGCCGACTCCGCGCCGCGAAGGTCCAACCGCTGGTAGATCGTGCTGCGCGAGCCCTGCGGCGCGCCAGCCCCGCAGGGCTGTTCGATGCCGCCCACCCGACCCCCGAAAGCCCAGAGCGCCCGCGAGCCGCTGACGCGCTGGCAGCTCGAGGGCCACCAGGTGGGCGCCGCATCGTCTTCGATCTGCCACAGGTTGGGGTCCGGCCAGGCTGGATCCTCGAAACCGTCCAGCAAGATCCACGCATCTTGGCCGTCCAGCCCATCCAGGATCGACCGGGCCGCGGCGGGCCCCGCACTGCGGGTGCCGATGAGCAGCGCGAGGAGCATCGAGACGATCAGCCCGAAGACAGCCAGGCGCGGTCGGAGGCGGTCGTCGAGGGGAAGCTTGGAGGGCATGGCGCATCTCGCGGAGGCAGGGCGGGGCGACATCATTGTGATGCCGCCCCGCCCCTCGCGTCAACATCGGCCGGCCTTTCCGCAACCGGCGCTCGATGCGCGTCGCTAGCCGATCAGGCGCCTTGACCCCACAGGGCCCGGATCACTCGCAGGCCAGCCGCACCGAGATGCGGTCGTAGATCCGCGAGAGCTCGTCGGTGCCCGGCGAGGCGTAGAAGCGATCCGGATCGCTGGCCGCGCGGGCCAGCAGATCCGCGTCGATGCTGGCGCCCAGGCCGATGGTGAAGACCAGGCCACCGGCCGCCTTCAAGGCCGTCGCCGCGCCCAGTACCGAAGCATCGTCACCGCCCTCCTGCAGTCCGTCCGTCAGGAGGATCACCACCGGCAGGGCGCCCGGGCGGGCCTCTTCGGTCAGCACCGACGTCGCCGCCTCGAGCCCCAGATCGATACGCGTGCCCTGTCCGGTCTCCAGCGCGTCCAGGGAAGCGCGCAAAGACGCCAGGTCGCCGGTCAGCCCCAGCTCGCGCCGCGCCTCGGCATCGAAGCTGATCACCGCCGCGCGGTCGCCCGGCAAATCCAGCAGGCTCACGAAGGTCGTCGCCGCCTCGCGGGCAGCGTCCAGCTTGGTCGGCCCGCCCGGCTCGGCGCCGGTGGCCGGCTCGGCCATGCTGCTCGATTTGTCCAGCACCAGGATCACGTCCACCGGCCGCAGCGGCCGGGCGCAATGCTCCTTGGAGAGGATGGGCAGGTAGACCGGCCAGAGCCGCGGCTCGTAGACCTCCACCTGCGGCACCGGGAAGAGCAGGTCGCCCGGATGGCCCGAAGCGTCGACGTAGTCCGCCTCGGCCCGCACGTTGGTCGGCCAGATGCCCACCTCCAGCGGTTCAAGGTCGTAGCGCAGGCGCAATCCGGCCGCCGCCTCGACCGGTCCCAGCCGCCAGGTCAGGCGGTTGGCCGCCGCGTCGAAGTCGGCCGGCGGCTGGGCCGAGCCCTCGATGTAGCGCATGTTGGCCGGGATGTCGTCGATCACCTCGATGGTCTCGAAGAGGCCGCGGTTCGGATCCGCCGCCAGCAGCGTCTCGGCCAGACCCGGCAGCTCCCAGAGCGCCGGGTCGAAGAGCGCCCGCCCGCCGGCGCGGTCCAGAGACTCCAGGAAGGCCGGATCGGCCGGCTGCCCGTCCTCCACCACCACCGCCGAGAGCGCGATGCCCTCGGCCGAGGCCGCGTCCAGGCTAGCCAAGGTGGCGTCGCTCGGATTGGCATCGGTCACCACCAGGATGGCCCGGCGCGTGCCCTCCGGCAGGCCCTCGGCCGGCAGCTGGCGTTGGGCCAGGTCGATGGCGCCCGACATCAGCGTATCACCGCGCGAACGCAGCGCCGCCGTGCGCCGGGCCAGGCCCAGCAGGTCGCGGCTGGGCGGCTCGACCAGCGCGAAGTCGTCATCGAAGGTCACCAGGCCCACCTCGACCCGGTTGGGATCCAGCTGGCCCAGGAGCGCGATGACCGTCCGCTTGGCGCGGTCCAGGGCATAGCCCCAGCCCATCGAGCGCGAGGTGTCGAAGACGATCATCAGGCGCAGCGGGGCCGGCTTGGCCGGGCAGTGTCCGTCCACCGATAGCGTCACCTCGACGGAATCGCCCAGCGGGATGCGGGCCGGCGCGGCCACCTTGTCCGGCAAGGCCACGCAAGCCCGCGGACCGGGCGGTAAAGCCTCCGGCGGCGCCGCCTCGGGCGCGAAGACCCAGACGCCGGCCGCCTCGATGTCCGACCAGCGGTTCTGGCCCTCGGCCCGGGCAAAGGAGACCAGCACCCGGCCGTCATCCAGGACCGCCAGATCGCGGATCGGGACGTCCGGGTCGGGCAAGCGCCAGGCGGCCAGCAGCGTTCCGGCATCGCTATAGGCCATGCCCCAGCCGCCCTGGCCCAGGACCAGGATGCGGCCCTGCGGACCGAAGGCCACCGACTGGGGCCGGTCGATCAGATCGAAGGCGCCCGACAGGCCACCGTCCAGATCGCGCAGCTCCAGCCTCGCGCGGGCCGCGTCGGCCAGGACCAGTCGGCCGGCCGAGAGGTCGATGTCGACGTAGGTGCTGGTCAGGGTCTCGTCGTCCGCCGAAAGCCGCCACTGGGACGTGACGCTACCGGCCTCGTCCAACAAGGCCACGCCCCCACCGCCGGCGTCCAAGACCGCGATCTGGCCGCCCTCGGCCGCCAGCGCGGCGATGCGCGTGCCGGCCTCGCTGCCCCAGATGCCATCCAAGCAGCTGCGCCAGTCGGCGAAGCCCTCGCCCGGCCGGCGCTCGACGCAGCTGCCGGTGGCGGCATAGGTCACGGTGTCATCCAGCGCGATGTCCAGGAACTCGCCAGCCGAGCCGGCCCCGTCGCAGAGCCCCAGCTGGCCCTCCAGCCGGCCGTCGGCGCTCCAGCGCTGCACCGAAGGCGGCTCGCTGGAGCCACGCTGGTAGTAGGGCGTGCGGAGGTCCTCGGCCGGTCCGGGTCCGAAGCGCCCCTGCAGAAGCGAGGGCGGGTCGCCGGCCGCCACGCGCAGGGGCCAGACGGGTCCTTCCAGCGAGGGATGGTCCACCCGCCCGTGCAGGCTATGCGGCGCCGGGCGCAGTGCCGGGTCGGCAAAGCGGATCAGGCCCTCGAACTCGCAATGCGTCAGGCTGCCGTAGAGGCCGCCGCCGGCGGGCACTTCCAGGGCCATCTCGCCGGTCCAGGTCTGTCCGATCAGGGGCGTGATCGGCTCGTCCTCGCGCAATGCGAAGGCCTGCCCGTACCGTGCGACGAAGACGCCGGCCGGCCCGGCATCCACGTCGATGCCGAAGTCGAAGGGCACGGTCTCCTGGTAGGCATGCGCCGGATCGAAGATCAGCACCCCGGGCACCGGCTCCACTTCGTCCTGCGCCGGCGCTGCCTCGCCGGCCGAGGGGCCGCCCGAGGGTCCGGGCGGCGGGCGCGGTCCGCCCGGCTCGCGCGGCGTGGGCGGGGGCGGGACCTCTTGCAGCACGTAGAGAATACCGTCCTCGGCCAGATCCAGCCGGATGGGCGTGTCCATCTCCGGCGGCCGGATCTGCTCCAGCTGCCGACCGTTCTCGTCGAAGACCTCCACCGCCGGCAAACCCAGGCTGAAGGACTCGGAGCTGCGGGCCAAGTAGACCCGGCCGTCCTGACGCACCGCCACGTCCACGTAGCGCTCGTCCGACCACCAGGCCGAGACCTCGGTCCCCTCCAGGGTCCAGCGCTCCAGCCGCGCCCCCTCGCCGCGCCGATCCGACTCGGCCGTCCAGAGGATGTAAAGATCCCCCTCCGGGCCCACGTCCAGCCGATCCGGCGTGAGCGTGCGGTCTCCGGCCGGCAAGCGGATCATCCGCTCGGCCACCCCGTCGGTGCCGATCAGGTGCACCGCCGCCATGTTCTCCTCGGGCACGTAGCGGGCGTCCAGCACCACCAAACGGCCATCCGGCAGCGAGGAGATGTCGACCGCGTCGCGGAAGCTGCCGGCGCGGGCCTCCCAGGCACGATCCGCCCAGGTGTCGACCAGCCGGTAGCGCTCGAGCGCATCCTGCTCGGGCGCTGCCGCAAGGGGTGCCGCCTCGCCGGCCGGCAGGGCCAGGGACAGCAGCGTCAAGCCGGCCAAGAGGACGGCGGATCGGAGGAAGCGTGCTGCGGTGGAGGGGGAGGGACACAGCATTGCGGACTCCTATGGCGTTGGCGCGCGGCCCGGGCGCCGCTCGAATCGGCGATACGACTCGGCTCCAGCGCGGCTCCATCGAGGGCGCATCCGGCGCATCAGGGGGCGGCGGTGGGTGGCGGTGGGTGGCGCGGTGCCTTGACGATAGCACCGGACGGGGGGATCCCGATAGCCGGTCCTCGGCGCGCGGCGTACCTCCGGTCGTCGAGTGGACGGCAGCCGCCGACCGATCCTTTCACCCGTTGGACCGACAAGGCCCGAGCGCGCCTCGCCGGCCCGGGCCTTGTCCGATTCCGCCGCGACGTGTTACACTGCCCGGCGGATCGACCGGCGCATCCATTTCCCATTTCTACGCCCGTGCCGCGCGCTCCGTGACGCCTCTGCTCGCCCCCATATCGCCCAGCCCACAGGAGCAAGGCCCGTGCCCCGCAATGCTCGCATCCTCCAATTCCTGGCCGCACTGGCCTCCGTCGTCGTCTTCGGCCTGATGCTCACCGCCGCAGGCCGGCTGCTCTTGGGCGGCCCGACCATGGACCGCGTCCTGGCCGCCCTTCCCTTGCCGGCCAGCGATCGCGTCGAGCCGTCGCCTTTCGAGAACGGCG
>CAZJWJ010000115.1:0-14343 GCA_964549495.1 uncultured Anaerolineales bacterium
AAAACGGCTCAGCTGAAAGCTGAGGGTTTTAGACCCTATCTACAGACAATAAAGGATCGAGACGGTATTCGTGATCGGACCCTTCCACAATTCGGTGCCATTCATCACGAATCGGTCCGCCGGAATGGGAGCGCCCACTTGCGGCTCTCTCGAGAGCAAGGTTCCGCGAAACACGATGTCGGCATTCGCAAGACCTTCCTGCGCCGTGGGCGGCTTCGGCGTGCTGCACGTACATGTCGGCTCTCCCTTGCTCGTCGGTAGCAAGACTCCTTGGTCGACCAGGAGCGTCACGGCTCCGAGCAAGAGCAGCAGTTTGGACAGTTCACGGTATTGCATGGAGCCTTCCAGCATCCTACTGATTTCGTGAGCGTTCACCCGCGGGGGCTTTCGTCTACGCCAAGCCAATTCGGGCTCGGCCTGATCCATGACCGTCGCCACCGCGTGATCGATTCAGACCTGGCGGCTGGCGAGACCGTCGGAAGGTCTAGCGTCGGCATCGCGACTGGATCCGTCGGGCCATCTTCTGGCCGAGGGCTGCGCTGCATTCCGCCCGAAGTTCCGAGCGCCGGCCGGGGACCCCTTGCCCGTCCGCAGACCACGGATTACGCTTCGTCGAAAGATCGCTCATACCCGAAAAGCCTAGGCCGATCGATGGCCGGCCGCAACCCCTGTCTCCGCGTGAGTCGCCAATGGAAGCCCTGTCTTTCCGAATCGCCCTCGCCACGATCCTGGTCGCCTTCATCGCGCACCGCGGCTACTACACGCGGCGCATGCGGCGCAATGCCGAGGAGATCCTGGAGCAGCCCGATCTGGGTCGCGGCGCCGAGGTGGCCAAGGGCCTGGCGCTGCTGGCCTTCGGCGCCACCTCGATCTACCTGCTCGTCCCCTCGTGGATCGCCTGGGCGTCCATTCCCCTGCCGGACTGGCTGCGCTGGCTGGGTTTCGTCGCCGCGCTGCTCGGCTTCGGGCTGCTCGAATGGTCTCAACGCAGCCTGGGCGCCAGCTGGAGCGATGCGCCAAGCCTGCTCGAGGGCCAGGAGTTGGTCGAGCGCGGACCCTATCGTTGGGTGCGCCACCCCATCTACACCGCCTTCCTGATCATCCTCGGCGCGACCCTGCCGATCAGCGCCAATGGGCTGGTCGGCGGCGCGTGGCTGGTGATGACCTCCTTGGACATCCGCGCTCGAATCCGCGTCGAGGAGCAGCTGATGGTCGATCGCTTCGGAGAAGCCTACCGCGACTACATGCGACGGACCGGCCGGCTGCTCCCGCGAATGTCGAGCGGTCGACCCTAGAGTCTCGACCGACTCGCATGGTAGAAACTTGCGCGGGGGTCACCTCCCCACCTCCGCCGCGGCTGCATCCATCGGCATGCTGGTGTACACTCGAGTCCATGCAACCCAGACCTTCGAGGCCGAGATCGATCCCTTGGCCTTCGCGACGTAGTAAGCGCAGGCCACGGCTCGATCTGGCGGCCGGCCTCCTCGGCGGTCTCGTCGCCTGGATGATCCCAGGCGCGGCACTGGCGCAGGAAAGCCCGACTCCGGAGCCACGGCCGGATGTCGTGCCGGCCGGCGCGCAGGTCCACTTGCCCGTATTGGCCTCGGATGTCGGTGACCAAGGCTGCAGCGCCTGGGTCGCGGTGCAGAACCTGGGGCCGGAATCCGGCAAGGTCGTCCTCGTCAGTTGGAGCCGAGCGTCCTTGTGCGGGCCGGATGGCGCGGGACCGGTCGATGTCAGCTGCAGCGGCTTGCTCGCGGCCGGAAACCGTTGGAGCTTCGCGCTGATCCCGAAGGGTCCACGCGACGGTAGCGGCGTCTATGACGGCACGGAGCGGCATGCGCCAACGGCCTACAGCGCAGCGGTCTTCAGCTTCAACAGTCGAGTCTACGAGAGCGACATCGAAGGCCTCGCGATATGCGACTTCAACGCCGATCTGATGTGCGAGACGCTCTACTTCGGTGTCCAGCGCGACGCGGAGGACTACCGCCGATTCAAGGTAGCCTTCGACCAGAGCCTCCGCTTCGCGGGACTGGAGATGTCCGAAGTCGCCGGAAGCCCCATCCGCGCCACCGTCTACCGCCGCTGCGACACTGCCGAAGGCAGCGAGGCGGCCGATCTCTACAATGCCCGGGTGGGCGTCCAGTCCCTGCTCGAGCCAGGTCTGGAGCCCTTCGGCGCCGACCAAGCGCCCTGGGACTACCACGTACCGCTGGTCTCGGCCGCCTCGGACGGGACCGACCCGGGCGCCGAAGCCAGCAGCGAGCGCCTCTACCTCCAGAACACCGGCTGGGCCTGCGCGACGGTTCGGATCTGGGCCCGGCCGTTGGGCGGCTGCGGGGTCGAGCGCGAGCTGGCCTCGCTGGACTTGGCCCCGGGCGAGCAGCGATTCGTCGAGGCCGGGGATACTCGATTCCCGGAGTTGGGCGACGTGCCGGCCGGCAGCCTGCGCCTGTCCAGCGACCAGCGCCTGGCCCTGGTGGCCGAGTCGCGCGGCCCGAACTGGCTGGCTTCCACGGAGATCCTGGCCGGCGCCGAGGTCCTGAACGGACCCCTTCCGTCTGTCGAGACCGCGGCAGGCTGGAGCACCCGCCTGCACCTACTGGCCCCGGCTGACGGTCCGCCCAGCGGAACCACTACCTTGCGCATCGCGATCCTCGATGCATCGGGGGCGCCGCTCGGCGAGCACACCCAGTCCATCTGCCCTCTCGGCAGCCGGGTCATCGAGCTTTCGGAGCTCTTGGAGCCGCCGGCCGCGATCGATGCAGCACGGGGCCTGCGGATCGAGGTTCTCGACCAAGAATCCTGGGCCCCGCAGCGCGTCGTGGCCCTGGTCGAAACGCTCCGCCGCGATGGCGATGGCCGCGTGCTGGAGGCCTCCCGCTACCCGCTCGAGCCGGATCTGCCCTGGATCTACCCGGGCGCGAAGCTTCTCTCGCTACCCATCCTGACCCACGCGCCGGGATCCGGGCTCTCGCCGGCCACCGTCAGCCTGCACAACGCCAACCTATATCCGGGTTTCACCGACCTGGCGCTCTACCTCTTCGACCAGAACGGCTACGTCCAGCAGACCTGCCAGCGGTTGACCGCCGGCCAGACGCTCGACGTCCAGCCGGCCGCGCTACCCTTGCTCGCCGACGGCTTCCAGGGCAGCGCGACCATCAGCGCCAGCCACTGGGAGCACCCCGTCCCGGGCCCGGTCTCCGACCCGGAGGCCAATCGTCCAAACCTGACCGCGGCCCTGGTCGAGCGCTGGCCGGCCTCAGCGGCTCCTGCCGGCGGCAGCGACGCCCACATCGCCCGCGCGCAACCCTTCGACCGCTTACCGGACGAGTTGCGCACGCTCCTTCCGTCCTGCGTCTCGGCACCCGACGGCCCCGTGGCCGCCACGCCGGCACCCGGTCAGGCGACACCTCGTCCCCCGCTACGCGCGGGGATCGAGGACCCGCGCCCGGTCTATTTCCTCCGCGAGCGCGTCCACCTACCGCTGGTGCTGACGAGGCGGTAGGGACTCTGCCAGGATTACGTGACCGATTCGGATACCGAATCGGATGCGACAGCGCTTCGAGCCTCGCGAATCCGAGCAGCCGGCCCCTACTCCTCACGCCGGAAATAAAGCCAGACGCCCTCGGTCCAACCGCCGGCCATGTCGCGCGAGCTACTGATGGGCTCGACCCGCTCCAGACGGAAGCCCTCGCCGGCCAGCTGGTTGCAGACCACCTGCTGCTCCTCGGCCAGGCGCTCGCGCCAGTCCTCCTCGCTCTCGTCGGGGCGCATTCCCTTGAGCTTCATCTTGCGGCCGGATCCGACGTAGACGACGCGGTATGCATCGGTCATGGCTTCCTCCTCGTTCTTTGCTGTGCATCTCAAGGATAGCCCCAACCCGGAACCGCGCGCCCTCGCATCGGAGTCGGTCGCTGGCTTGAAGTCAAAAGAGGAGTACCATCGCCGCGGATGGAAGTGGTCACCGTACTCATCGGATGGGCCACCCGGCCCGCGGAAAGGGGAAGTCCGTGAACCGTCGAGACGTCATGCGAGATCGACTGATGCGTTTCGCGGCTCGGCCGGGCGATTCCGAGGACGTGGCCTTCCAGAACGCGCTCGCCCTCGGCACGGCCACCGCCTGCTGCGCGGCCGGCATGGTCTGGAGCGCCATGTACTTCGTGGCCATCGGCCCCGGACCGACCATGGCGCTTCCCCTGCTCTTCGTGGTGATCGTGGGGGCGTCCATCGCCCTCTCCGCCAGGATCGCCGATCCACGCCCCATGGTGTATGCGCTCTTGACCTGCATCACCTGGATCTCGGCGCTCATCCAATGGACCATCGGCAGCGCCTCGGGCGCCGGCATGGTCATCAGCTGGAGCTTCCTCGGTCCGATCGGGGCCTTGATGTTCCTGTCGCTGCGGCAGGGCATCGCATGGATGGCGATGTTCCTGGTCATCGTCTTCATCTCCGCCATCCTCGATCCGGCCTTGCTGGGCGAGCCCATCCCCGTCTCGGAACGCATGCAGGCCTTCTTCCTGACCATGAACCTCAGCGTATCCCTTTCCGTCGTGTTCGCGGCGGCCGCCTGGTTCATGCGATCGCTGGAGCACGAACGGTCACGGCTCCTGGATCTGAGCACCTTTCTCAAGCGCACCTTCGGGCGCTTCCACTCGGATCAGGTGCTAGAGGCGATCATCGAGGACCCGATGGCCGCGCAGGCAAGCGGCACCCGGGCGCCGGTGACGATCATGATGTCGGATCTGCGTGGCTTCACCGCGCTCTGCGAGCGGAGGCGCGCCGAAGAGATCGTCGAGATGCTGAACCTCTACCTGTCGGCAATGGTCAACATCATCGAAGAGTACGGCGGCACGGTCAACGCGATCAGCGGCGATGGCATGCTCATCACTTTCGGCGCACCCAAGCCCATGCAGGACCGCGTGGAGCGGGCCGTGGCCTGCGCCATCCGGATGCAGAACGCGATGGAGGACGTCAACCGGGACCTCGAGACACGCGGGCTGCCGGCGCTGGCGATGGGCATCGGCATCCACGAAGCCGAGGTGGTCGTCGGCACCATCGGCTCCGAGAAGCGCGCCATGTACGGCGTCATCGGCAGCGGCGTCAATATGGCCTCGCGCATCGAGGGCTATTCGACAGGCGGTCAGATCCTCGTGTCGCAGTCGGTCTACGATGCGCTGGGCGATACCCTGCGTATCGACGGTCGCCGCGAGATGCTGCCCAAGGGCAGCGAGGCAGCCCTCGTCATCTACGACGTCGGCGGGATCGGCGGTCGCCATCATCTCTTCCTGCAAGGCGTGGCCGAGCCGCTCGTGGAGCTGACCCGGCCGATCTCCGCACTGGCGGTGGTCGTGCAGGGCAAGGTTGCCGAGGACATCCAGCACCGGACGCTCCTGACCCATCTCAGCCGTGCGGAGGCGCAACTCCTATCCCCAACACCACTGGCGAGTCAGCAGAGCATCAAGCTCAACTTGTGCGACGTGCCGCAGCGGCTGAAGCTCTGCTCCGCCTACGCGACCGTGACGCGGCGCGAAGGCGAACACCATTGGATCACCTTCACATCCATCGCCCCGGAGATCGAGGCCTACCTCTTCGCCAGCCTGCAACTGTCCAGCGCATGATCTCGGTCGAAGGCCCTCGCCGACCGCTTCCGAGCACTCAGCCGGCGTCGACGGCCGCCTGCCGGCGCGCGATCTCCGCCCGCACCACCGGCGCCACCTCGGTGCCCAGGAGCTCGACGGCGCGCATGACCTTGTCGTGCGGCATGGTGCCGATGCTGGGCATCAGCAGCAGGCGCTGGTGGCCGAAGAGCTCGTGCTGGAAGAGGATCTTGTCGATGATCTGCTGCGGGCTGCCGACGAAGTTGGCGCCGCGCGGGCCGCAGGAGGCCTCGAACTGGCTCTTGGACATGGGCGGCCAGCCGCGCTCGCGGCCGATCTTGTTCATCACCTGGGCGAAGTAGGGGAAGGCCTCGTCGATGGCCCGATCGCCGTCCTCGGCGATATGGGCGTGCGAGTTGATGCTCATCGGCAGCGCGTCCGGGTCGCGGCCGGCCTGCGCCGCCGCGCGGCGGTAGAGATCGGCCATCGGCGCGAAGCGCTCGGGCATGCCGCCGATGATGGCCAGGGCCAAGGGCAAGCCCAGCCGCGCCGCGCGGACCACCGACTCGGGCGTGCCGCCCACGGCCAGCCAGATGGGCAGGTGATCCTGGTAGGGGCGCGGGTAGACACCCTGGCCGGTCAGCGCGGCCCGGTGCCGGCCCGACCACCGCACCTCGACCTGCTGGCGCAGCTGCAGCAGCAGCTCGAGCTTCTCGGAGAAGAGCTCGTCGTAGTCCCGTAGGTCGTAGCCGAAGAGCGGGAAGGACTCGGTGAAGGAGCCGCGGCCGGCCATGATCTCGGCCCGCCCCCGGCTCAGCAAGTCCAGCGTCGCGTACTGCTGGAAGACCCGCACCGGGTCCTCCGAGCTCAGCACCGTCACCGCGCTGGAGAGGCGGATGCGCTCGGTCCGCATGGCCGCCGCCGCGAGGATCACCGCCGGCGCCGAGGAGACGAAGTCCGGCCGATGGTGCTCGCCCAGCCCGACGACGTCCAGGCCCAGCCGGTCGGCCAGCTCGATCATCTCGAGCAGCTGCTCGAGGCGCTGCGCCTCGGAGATCAGCTCGCCCGTCTCCGGATCGGGCGTCCGCTCGGCAAAGGAGTAGAGGCCGATCTCGAAGGCGGGCGACTCGGCGTCAGTCGGACCGCTGCCGGCCCCGGAGTCGGATCGTCGATTCATGGTGTCATCCTCTGGTAGGACATGCCCTGTTGAGACGCATCCACCAAGCATATCCTACGCACCGGCCCGGCAACGATTCGGTTTCGCCCCGGCGCTCGTGTACCATCTCGCGCATGGCACTCGAGATCGGCATCGTCGGCCTGCCCAACGTCGGCAAGTCGACCCTCTTCAACGCGCTGACCCGTGCCGGCGCATCGGTGGCCAGCTACCCCTTTACCACCATCGAGCCCAACGTGGGCGTGGTGCCGGTGGCCGATCCGCGCCTGGACGCGCTGGGCGAGATGATCCAGCCCGACAAGCTGGTGCCGACCACGGTGCGCTTCGTCGACATCGCCGGCCTGGTGCGCGGCGCCAGCCGCGGCGAGGGCCTGGGCAACCAGTTCCTGGGCCACATCCGCGGCGTCGACGCCGTGGCCATGGTCCTGCGCTGCTTCGAGAGCGAGGACGTGATGCACGTCTCCGAGCGACTCGACCCCATCGACGACATCGCCACCATCGACACCGAGCTGGTGCTGGCCGATCTGGCGGTGGTCGAGCGCCGCATCGAGAAGGTGCGCACCGGGTCCAAGGCCAACCCCCGCGGCGCCGCCGACGAGCTGGCCTGGTTGGAGGCGCTGCGCAAGCGTTTGGACGATGGGCAGCTGGCCCTGGGCCATGCGACCGACGAGCGCCAGGCAGGCTGGGCCGCCGAGCTGGCGCTGATCACCGACAAGCCGCGGCTCTACGTGGCCAACGTCGGTGAGGACGACGGCGTGGAGGGCGGCCCGCTGGCCGCGCGGGTGCGCGAGTATGCCGAGGCGCAGGGAGCGCCCTGCGTGACGCTCTGCGCCGAGCTGGAGGGCGAGCTCCAAGCGCTCGATCCCGAAGATGCCCAGGCCTACCTGGACGAGCTGGGCCTGTCGGGCGGCGGGCTGGACCGGCTGATCCGGGCCGGCTACCAGCTGCTCGACCTGGTCACCTTCTTCACCACCACCGGCGGCCACACCGTGCAGGCCTGGACCGTGCCGGCCGGCACCCCCGCCCCCCAGGCCGCCGGCCGGGTCCACACCGACATCGAGCGCGGCTTCATCCGCGCCGAGGTGGTCGGCTTCGAGGACCTGGCCGCCGACGGCGACATGGCCACCGCCCGCGAGCGCGGCCACCTGCGCCTGGAGGGCCGCGACTACCGCGTTCGAGACGGCGATGTCATCCACTTCCGCTTCGCCGTCTGAGGTGGGCTCGGGCGTCGAGGCGCCGGCCGAGGCGCCATCCGAGACTCCTGTCGAGGCACCGGTCATGGTCCCGGCCGAGGAGTTCGAGTCTCGGACCTCCGCCACCTCATACCGCTGGGCGACGGTCCTGCTGTCCATCTTGGCCTTCGGCCTGCGCGCCTACCGCCTGACCGCGCAGAGTCTTTGGAGCGACGAGGACATCACGCTGGACCGCGCCGGTCAGCCCCTGGCCGAGATGCTGGCCGGCCTGCCGGTGGAACAGGCGCCAGGCTATTACGTCCTGATGCGCTTCTGGACCCAATTGGCCGGCGACAGCGACCTGGCGCTGCGCTTCCCCTCGCTGCTGGCCGGCGTGCTGGCCGTGCCCCTGGCGGGTCTGCTCGGCACGCGCCTGGCCGACCGCGACACGGGCCACATCATGATGCTGATCGTGGCCATGAACCCCTTCCTGGTCTACTACGGACAGGAAGCCCGCATGTACGCGCTGCTCTTCACCTTGTCCCTGGCCATCCTGGTCATCTTGAATCAAGCCGAGCGCACAGGCCGTTCGGTATGGTGGATCGCTTGCGGCGTCCTGGTCGCCGCCATCCTCTACACCCACTACTACGGCGCGCTGATCGTCTTTGCCCTGGTGGGCGCGGCTTTCTTCGACCTCCGGGACCGCGACCGCGATCGCCTGCGCGGTTGGGCGATGGCCGGCCTCACGGCCACCCTTCTCTTCGGCCCCTGGCTCCCGCGCGCCCTGGGCGTGCTGCAGTTCGAAGGCTGGCGCAGCGCCCTCCCGCTCTCCGAAGCCCTGATGGCCCATCTGACCGACTGGTTTGCCGGCCGCTCCCTGCCCGATGGTCATCCGGCGATATGGATCCCGCTGGCCGCCCTCTTGCATGACTTCCTGTTCATGCTCATGCTCGCATCGATCTTGTTCCTGGCCCGCCGTCTCTTGTCACGGATCGCATCCGACAACGATACGGGTGTCATCGAATATGATCGCGGAAGCTTGGCCTCACGGTTCCTGATGCCCCGAGGACTCACGTTACTGACTTTGCCACTGCTGGCCTACGTGCTGATCCTCCTGCGCACCGCCAACACGGCCGATGGATGGTCTCGGGCTACCGTCGACTACGACCCACGCTACGCAATGGCCGCACTGCCAGGGCTCTTCCTGCTGGTGGCCCGGGGCACGAGCCCAATGGGCTGGTTCGCTGGCCTACCCGTCTATCTGGCTAGTCGACTGCTACCGAACACCCCCCGCGGTGGGATCGACCGTTGGATCCGTGAGACCCGCTACCTTCCGAGCCTGGTCGGCGCCCTGCTGATCCTCGCCGCCGCCTGGCCCGGCCTGCACGACCTCTACACCAACCCGGCCTCCCAGAAGCAGGACTACCGCGGCTTCGTGGCCGCCGTCGAGGCAGAGGCCAGTCACGAGGACACGGTCCTGCTCCTCGACGGGCCCAACTACGGCCTGGCCCGCCGCTACGAGATCGAGGACTCGCCGGTCAAGATCGTCAACCTGCACAGCTCCGGCAACCTCGAGCGCGGCCCCGAGGCCCGCGCCGAATACGCGGCCGAGCTGTCGTCCATCTTCCCCCACGTCTGGCTCGCCGAGGACGGCGCACGCCTGGGCGATGCCAAGGCCTGGCTGGATGCCAACACCTATCCGGTGAGCACGGCCGGCTACCAGGACATCACCCTGCGGCGCTACTACCGGCCGGTCTTGGCCTACCGTGACCCCGCGCAGGCCTTCTCGAAAGATCTCGAGAATTCGCTCGGGGTCGGTTCCTTCGATCACCTGGCGGAAGTCCGGTCGAGTGAGACGGTCGATCGCAGCCACCCGGATCCAGCAGGCGTCCCCGCATGTAGCGGCCTGACGCTGCAGTCCGTAGCGGCTGGCGAGATGCTCCCGATCGCCCTGCGCTGCAGCATTTCGGAGCCGGGCGGCCGCGAGTACAAGCTTTCGGTCCGCTTGGTCCACGAGCCCGCGTACTACCCATCCAACCAGACGGCACCGATTGCGTCCGTCGATCGCCGGCCGGTCAACTGGACCCGGCCGACCAGCACCTGGCAGGCCGGGGAGATCATCGTCGACCGCCACGCCTTGCCGGTTCCCGATGACCTGGACCCGGGGGGCGCCGGCGTCGAAGTCTTGGTATACGAGGAGAGCGAAGGGCTGACGGTCGATAAGCTCATCGGCCGATTGACCATCGAGCCACGCCGATGAGCGCTCCGTCCCCTTCCACCACCGTGGGACGCGACGACCGCCGACGTCAAGACGGTCCGGAGGAGGCGCGGATCTCGAGGCTCCAGTGGGATCGCCGCGACTGGCTGACCATAACCCTCCTCGCCCTCGCACCCTGGATCCTCTTCTGGCCGCTCTTCGCGCCCGGCGACGCGCGGCAGTGGCTGCCCGCCGGCGACTTCGTCGACCAGTTCTATGCCTTTGCGCGCTACGAAACGGCGCGGCTGGCGGCCGGCGAGCTGCCGCTGTGGAACCCCTACGCCTACGGCGGCAGTCCCTTCTGGGCCGACGTCCAGGCCGCGGTGGCCTACCCCTTGAGCCTGATCGTGGTGCTCTTCTCGGCCTGGCGCTGGGGCGAGCTGCCCTTCCTGGCCCTCGAGCTGGAGTCGGTGGCCCACCTGTCGCTGGCGGCGGTGCTGACTTACCTCTTCGCCCGCCATGCGCTGGGCTGTCGCGTCGGCGGTCTGGTGGCGGCGGCCAGCTTCGGGGCCGGCGGCTACCTGCTGGGCTATCCGATGCTCCAACTGGCGGTGCTGGAGACCGACGTCTGGCTGCCGCTGGCGCTGCTCGGTGGGTCGCTTCTGGCCTCGAGGTCTAGGTCGAGCTCGGGTTCGGGCTCGGCACGCACGGCCATCCGGCCCGAGCCGGCCCTCGCCCTGGCCCTGGCGATGGGCATCCTGGCCGGCCACCCGCAGTCCGCCCTCTACCTGATCTACCTCAGCCTAGCCTGGCTGCTCTGGCGGGCTTGGCGGAGCGCTGGGGATCGCGACGCGGCGACGCTACGAGAGCGGCTCGGCTGGTCGCGCGCCCTCGTCCTCGGCCTGCTCGGCTCGCTGGTCCTGGCCGCCGGCCTGTCGGCGGCCGGCTGGTGGCCGGCGCTGGAGTTCCTGGGCCTCTCCAACCGGGCCGATGCCCACTTCGCCATGCTCTCCGGCGGCTTCCCGCCTCAGGAGCTGCTGGGACTGATCCTGCCGGGCCTCACCCTCTGGTCGCCGCTCTACCTGGGCCTGCTGCCGCTCGGACTGGCGCTGGCGGCCCTGGCCGCCTGGGGTCGAGTGGGCGATCGACCCGCGACCGAGATCACAGATGTCACCATGGACGAGGGGCGGAAGCAGGGGACCGTTTCGACACCCACGGCCTCCGGCCTCATGGCCGACATCCCCTTCTGGCTGGGCCTGCTGCTGCTGACCCTCGTTTTGTCCATGGGCCGCAACGCCTTCGTCTTCGACCTCTTCTACCACCTGGCGCCGGGCTTCGACCTCTTCCGGGGTCAGGAACGGGCGGCCTTCCTGGTCAGCTTCGCGCTGGCCATGCTGGCCGGAAGCGGCGCCGCGCTGTGGTGGCGAGGCGCGCGGAGCATCGACCGCGACCTGTCGATCTTCGCCGCCGGCAGCTCGGTGGCCGGCTTCCTCCTGGCCCTCGTCGCCAGCCCCTCGATGCGCGGCTCCGCGCTCCACCTCGCGGTGGCGGGCGGAAACATCGCCCTGCTGGTGCTCCTGGCGCGATGGGCTGGCATCGGGGTCGCGAGCCTGGTCGACCCGGGCGATGAGCGGCCCTCGCTCGACTCGGATGCGCGCGCCCCCGAAGACACCGACAGCCCCACGCACCGGCTCCCTCCGCGCGCGCTGGCCTGGCTGGCCCTGCTGCTGGCGATGCTCATCCTGGACCCGTGGACCGCGATCGGGCGCGTCAACCTGACCGGTGAGCGGCCGGAGGAGCTCGAAACCAGCCCGCTCCTGGCCGCGCTGGACCAAGAGCGACCCCAGCGGGTGGACAACGAGGACCGCCTGCCGCGGAACTTCGGGCTCCTGCGCCAAGTCGAGGCCACCAGCGGCGCCAGTCCCCTGCGTCTGCGTCGCTTCGAGATGCTGCGCGATGCGCTGGGCGACCGGCCGCGGCATTGGCGCGACCTGATGTCCGTCAGCCACGTGCTGAGCTGGCGCGATGCGCTGGAGGTAGAGACGACCGTGCCCATCCAGGCCGGCGAGGCGGAGGAAAGCACCTACCTACACCGCCTGGGCTTCACCGCACCCTTTGCCTGGCGGGCACTGCAGGCCGAAGGGGTCGCTAACGACGCCGAGGCCATCCAGCGGCTGCGGGACGAGGACTTCGCCACGCTCAGCTCGGTGATCCTGCATCCCTACGACCTGCACGATCCCCACGCGATGCGAGCGGACTCGGCCGGCCCCTTCGATCCGGTCGGGTTCCTGGACTCGGTTCCACCGATCGACCTGAGTGGCGGCTCGGGCGGCAGCCTGTCGGTGCGCGCTCGACAGCCGGGCTACGCTAGGGTCAATACGGGGGGGCCGAGCCCGGCCTGGGTGGTCTTCTCCGAGCTGCACTACCCGGGCTGGCGCGCCTACGTGGATGACCGGCCGGCTCCCCTGGTCCGAGCCAACCTGGCTCTGATGGCCGTGCCGGTGCTCCCGGGCGACCACGTGGTCGAGATCCGCTTCCTGGCCCCGCGCGTCCACCAGGGCCTGGCGGCCTCGATCTTGTCGGTGCTGGTGCTGGCGACCGTGATGGTCAGTCCTCGATCGGCCCCTCGACGCCGTAGACGCCCTTGACCGCATGATCGTGCGCGTCGGCATCGCGCAGCCATTCGTAACTCCAGGCCGCCACGACCGCGCCGGCGATCGGGGCCAGCCAGTAGATCCAGTGCTGGGTCCAGAGGCCTTCCACCAGGGCCGGCCCGAAGGACCGCGCCGGGTTCATCGAGGCCCCGGTCAGGGCTCCGCCCATCAGCGCGTCGAAGGCCACCACGCTGCCGATGGCCCAACCCGCGAAGCCCTGGGGCGCCCGCCGATCCGTGGCCACGGCCATGATCACGAACATCAGCGCGAAGCTGAGCAGGAACTCGATCGCCAGGGCCGGCCCGGTCGGGATCGAGGGGATGGTCGCGCCCAGGGATCCGTCGATGTCGGAGGCATCCCGGATCGAGGCCAAGAGGCCGGAGGCCGCGACCGCCCCCAAGATCTGGGCCGAGATGTACCAGGGCACGACCCGCCCGGGAAAGCGCCGGGTGGCCCAGAAGCCGAGCGTGACCGCCGGGTTCAGGTGGGCGCCGGAGATGTGGCCGGTGGCGTAGATCATCGCCATGACCACGAAGCCGAAGGCGATGGCGATCCCGACGCTGCCGATCACGCCGCCGGTGTAGCCGTCGGTCAGCACGGCACCGGTGCCGATGAAGACGAGGAAGAAGGTCGCCAAAGCCTCGGCGGCCGCCCTGCGGAGCGTCATGGATCACCTCGTGTTCCGCGCGAGATCACTCAAGAAATACTGAGCGAATGTTGCGCGAGCCGTCGAGCCGGGTCAACTTCGAACGGGTCGCGTCGAATTCTCATCGAGGGCCGATGCTCGGCTGCTATCCTTCACGCCCTATGCACGAGAAGAGAAGTACCTCGATACGATCAAGCCTTCGACGCCGAAGGCGCTCGTTCTTCCGGGCGAGGTCACAGGTCCTGCCCTGCCTCGGATGGGCCTTGCTGCTTGCCGGCTGCCGCCTGGCAACGCCCACGGCCGGCCTCGAGCCGGAAGTCGTGCCGGACGCCACGCCGATGGCCGAGGCGCTGCCGAGCGAGATGTCGACCAGTCAGCCCGTCGACCTCGACCAGGCCGATTCGGTCGGCGCCGACGACGGGCAGCCGGCCGTTCGCGCCGCCGGCACGCCGCTCTCGCGCCCCGGACCGCTGCTGCATTTCCCGCGGGTCGAGCAGCGCCGACCCGCGCCCGTCGCCGACGCGCCGCCCGCGCCGACGGTCGTCGCTCCACCCGCCGGCCCCACTGCCATCCCGCCGGTCCCCGGCGCCGCCCGGCCCGATTGCCCGGGCATCGCGGTGCGCCAGGGCATGAGCCTGGCCATCGACGGCCAACCCTTCGTCTTCTTCGGGCTCAACGCGCCCTTCCTGCTGGACGATGGCTTCCCGGAGCGCGAGATCGACCCGCTCCTGGCCGAGCTCGCGGTCCGGGGCGTGAACACGCTGCGGGTCTGGTTCTTCCACGACGAGGATCCCGACCGGCTGGCGCGGCTCCTGGACGCCGGCTCGCGGCACGGCATCCGCTTCATCGTCACCATGGCCGACGCGGAGCTGGAAGAGATCGCCGCCGCCGAGCCGACCG
>CAZJWJ010000116.1:0-3910 GCA_964549495.1 uncultured Anaerolineales bacterium
GCAGCGGGCCGCAGCAGCGGATGCAGCGGTGCTCGAGCCCGAAAAAACATCCGTGACGGAGTACTAGGGCGCGGATGCAAAACGGGTTCGAGCGAGCATGGGTCAGCGCGTTCGGTGACAAGTGGATGGCGTGGATGGGCGCGGAGACGGGGCATCGCCCCGTTGAGCACCCAGCCGCGTCAGCCGCGCAGACAGCGGGCGTGCTGACTCGTGCGCAGCCGAAACGAGTTTTCAAACGCGCCCTAGCGGAGGGCGACTTCTTCTTCGCAGACGGAGTCCGGGTCGAAGGCGAGCCAGGCGACGATCTTCTCGATCTGGGTGTCGGTGGTCGGCGAGTCCGGTAGGCCGCCTCGCTCCGGCATGACGCTGGTGCCGGGGGCGCCGTGGGTGTCGCCGGGCAGCCAATAGGCGTTGGGCTCGTAGATGCTCTCGCGGATGTACTCCTCGGCGGTAGTTGCCGAGCCGGTGTAGTCCGCGGATTCGATGCGCTCCATCGCGATGTTGTGGATCTCGGTCAGGTCCGGGCCGACCGCTCCGCCACCGCTGACGCCGGGAATGATGTGGCAGGCGATGCAGACCGCCACGTCCGAGCTGGAGACGCGCGGCGGCGCGCAGGGGTTCTGGGAGACCGGCGGAATGGCGGTCTGGGTGACGATGGCTTCGGCCATCTGCTGCGAGCGGCGGGTGCCGGCCGGGGTGTTCTGGAACATGATCCAGAGGGTCCAGACCGTCAGGAAGACCAGGCCGATCGTGCTGAGCCAGGTGATCCAGCTGTAGCCCATCTTGAAGATGCCAAAGGGGGCATCTTCGAAGTCATTGCTTGCCATTGCGTCGCTCTCTCCGTTGACGGTCCGAGGTCCCGGTGCGGCGTCGCCTGCAGTCCGAGCAATGCTGGGCGCCAGGAGGCGGATGCAGCCGGCCGGTGGGGCAATCGGCGCGGATTCTAAGGTGGGGGGCGCGGGCTGTCAAACCCCTGGCGGTCTGGAAGTGGTCCTATTGGAGTGGAGGAGGGAAGGGGGTTGGCGACGAGAGCTCCAAGCCGGTCGGTCACGAGGTGGGCAATGCCGAGCCTCAGGAAGCGGATGCTCAGGCGCGGTCGGTGCTGGACTTGGGGTTCAAGCGTTGCCACTCCGGGCGTTGGTCGACCAGCCGGCGGGTTTCGCGCAGGTCCTGGATCTGATCGCGGAGGAGGGCGGCGCGCTCGAACTCGAGCTCGCGGGCGGCCTTGTTCATCTCGGCTTCCAGGGACTCGATGACCTGGTCGAGCTCGGCGACCGGGAGCTGCTCGGCGGTGACCTCGTAGGATGCCGACTCCTCGGCGACGCGCTTGACCCGCTCGGTCAGGTCGTGGACCTCCTTGATGACGCTGCGCGGGGTGATGCCATGCGCCTCGTTGTAGGCCAGCTGCTTGGCGCGGCGGCGGTCGGTCTCGTCGATGGCCGATCGCATGGCCGGGGTGATCCTGTCGGCGTACATGACGACCAGGCCGTCGACGTGGCGCGCGGCGCGGCCGATGGTCTGGATCAGGGAGGTGGTGGAGCGCAGGAAGCCCTGCTTGTCGGCATCCAGGATAGCCACCAGGCTGACCTCGGGCAGGTCCAGGCCCTCGCGCAGGAGGTTGATGCCGACCACGGCGTCGTAGATGCCGAAGCGCAGATCGCGCAGGATCTCGATGCGCTCGAGGGTGTCGACCTCGCTGTGCAGGTAGTGGACCTTGATTCCGAGGTCGCCGATGTACTCGGCCAGGTCCTCGGCCATGCGCTTGGTCAGGGTGGTGATCAGGGCGCGTTGGCCCAGGGCGATCCGCTCGCGCAGGCGCGCGACCAGGTCGTCGACCTGGCCCTCGGTGGGCACGATCTCGATCCGGGGGTCGATGAGGCCGGTGGGGCGGATGACCAGGTCGACGATCTGCTGGCTGTGCTCGAGCTCGTAGGGGCCGGGCGTGGCCGAGGTGAAGATGGCCTGGTAGACCCGCTCCTCCCATTCGTCGAAGGTCAGCGGGCGGTTGTCGCGGGCCGAGGGCAGGCGGAAGCCATGGTCGACCAGGACCTGCTTGCGCGAGCGGTCGCCGTTGTACATGGCGCCGATCTGGGGCAGCATCACGTGGCTCTCGTCTACGAAGATCAGGTAGTCGTCCGGGAAGTAGTCCAGCAGGGTCCAGGGCGGCTCGCCTTCCTCGCGGCCGGCGATGGGGCGCGAGTAGTTCTCGATGCCGTTGCAGTAGCCGAGCTCGCGCATCATCTCCAGGTCGTACTGGGTGCGCATTCGGATGCGTTGGGCTTCGATGAGCTTCTCGGCCGCCTCGAGCTCGGCGACGCGCTCGACCATCTCGAGCTCGATGCGCTCGATGCCCCGATCCAGCTTCTCGCGCGGGGTCATGAAGTGGCGGGCCGGGTAGATCGCCAGGCGCTGGAGGCTCTCGAGCACCTCGCCGGTCAGGGGGTCGACGCGGGTGATGCGCTCGATCTCGTCGCCGAAGAGCTCGACGCGGTAGGCCTGCTCCTCGTAGGCCGGCTGGATCTCCAGGGTGTCGCCGCGCACCCGGAAGGTGCCGCGGCGCAGCTCGTAGTCGTTGCGATCGTACTGGACCTCGACCAGGTGCCGCAGCAGCTTGGTCCGGTCGCGCACCTCGCCGACCTTCATCTCGACCACCACCTGGCCGTAGTCCTCCGGCGAGCCCAGACCGTAGATGCTCGAGACGCTGGCGACGATGATCACGTCGCGGCGCTCGAAGAGCGCGCTGGTGGCCGCCAGGCGCAGGCGATCGATCTCGTCGTTGATCTGGGCATCCTTCTCGATGAAGGTGTCGCTGCGCGGGATGTAGGCCTCGGGCTGGTAGTAGTCGTAGTAGGAGACGAAGTACTCGACGGCGTTGTCGGGGAAGAACTCGCGGAACTCGCTGTAGAGCTGCGCCGCCAGGGTCTTGTTGTGCACCAGCACCAGGGTCGGCCGGTTGACCGCCTCGATGATCTTGCTCATCACGTAGGTCTTGCCCGTGCCGGTGGCGCCGAGCAAGGTCTGGAACTTGTGGCCGGCCTCCAGGCCCCGCAGCAGCTTCTCGATGGCCTGCGGCTGATCGCCGGCCGGCTGGAAGGGGCTCACGACCTTCAGGTCGGGCATGCGGTAAGACTCCCGTGGTGGTGGCGAACGGGTGTTCGACCCTTTAGGATAGCGCCGACCGATCGAATCGACCAGCCCGTGATGGCCGAATCCTCCGTGCTCGACTGCAGCATCGCATCACCATCGGATCGGGGTGCAATAGGTGGTCGTCGCTTCACCCTATCGTCGAAGCAGCAGCAGCGGGAGCCATGCCGCGCCCGGAAGGGACGTCGGTGCCGCGGTCGGCGGCTCCGTTGCCCTGGCGCTCGACGTCGGCTGGAGGCTCGGGCTCGGCTCGGAGGTGGCGCTAGGGCTCGGGCTGGCGGTGGCGCTCGGACTGGTCTCGGGGGTGGCGCTGGCCTGGAGGGTGGCGCTGGGCTCGGCTGTGTCGGTCCCCGTCGGGCCCGGGCTGGGCCTGGGGGTGACGGTCGGGGCCGGCTCGAGCAGGGGGCCATGAACGATGTACACGGCGCCTACAGAGCGTCGGTCCAGCGCGGCGACATCCGGGAAGCCGATGTGCAGATCATCGTCGCCGTCGCCGTCGGTATCGGCCATGCGCAGGGTGATGCCGCCCTTGCCGCCGTCGGCACTCGGACCGTAGACCACGAGATCCGCGGTCTGTGCGCTGGCCGTGATGACGCCATGGCTTGGGATGGGGCCGGTCCAGCCATAGACGCGGCCGGCGCTGCCGAGGCCGGCAGCGTCGGCAAAGGGCGCGGCCACGACCAGGTCGGCCTGTCCATCGCGGTTCAGGTCGCCGGGCGCGACGGTCCAGCCGAAGCGCTCGCCGGCCTCGGTAGCGCGGATCGAG
>CAZJWJ010000116.1:3920-6084 GCA_964549495.1 uncultured Anaerolineales bacterium
CTCGGCCGGGAAAAACGTCAGATCGGCGATGTTGCCGGCGGAGGGACCGGCGTCGAGTTCGAGGGTCAGCGCGTCAGCGGTGACGTGGAAGGAAGCGGGCCACGGATTGGGTTGCGGCAACGCTCGCCGGGTCGCGGCGAAGCCTTCAGTCCAGCGCGGATCGAGAGGTGCGGGGTCGAGTCCAGCGCGTGGGTGCCGGTGAGGACCGGGCCGGCCAGGAGCACCGCGCTGCCGGCCTTGGACGCGCCGGGCGCATCGTCCAGGGAAGCGCCGACCAGGAGGTCGAGCCGGCCGTCGCCGGTCCAGTCGTCGATGGCCAGCACCTGGCCGCGACAGCTGCAGCCGCCGGTCGATAGGGCGCTGCCCAGGCCCATGCCATCGCGCCCCAAGATGCGGATCGCGGCGTCCGCGGCCCGTTCGGGCCGGCCGAAGCTCGGGCCACCGCGAAAGACGTGGACCGCGCCCGAGCCGGCCGGCCCCTCGCTGCTGCTCAACGCGACGATCGCCAGGTCCTCGAAGCCGTCGTCGTCGATGTCTCCCGAGGCCATGGCCGCACCGAAGAAGCCGCTGGTCAGGTCCCCGTCGATGGTGAAGTCGGGCTCCTCGATCTGGAGCTCGATGACCTCGCCCTCGCGCAGCGGCCCCCACCAGCCGTAGACCCGGCCGGTGAAACCTTCGCGGAAGGCGGCCGAGGCCGCCAGATCGGTCCGGCCGTCCCCGTTCCAGTCGCCGGTGACCAGGTAGGTGCCCAGCCGATCGGCCTCGGTGGCGCTGCTGCGGCCGGCGATGTAGACGTCCGGCTCGGCATCCAGGAAGTCCACATCGCCGCCAACGCCCTCGCCGCCGAGCATGATGTAGATGGCGCCGGCATTGGCCAGCAGCCGTTCGGAGTTCTCCGGATCGACCGGATCGGCCAGCACCGAGGCCACGATCCAGTCGTCGATGCCGTCGTCGTCGATGTCGCCGGCGGCTACCGATGAACCCAATCGCGCCTCCAGGCCGCGTCCGGTCAGGCTCCAGTCGCGGTTGGCCGCCTGCGCGAGGTCCAACATGGCCGGCCAGCTCTCTCGGCCGAAGTGCAGGTAGGATCGGCCGATGATGTTGCGCCCGCCGGTGGACCACCAATGCGCGCCCGTCACCAGGTCGGCCAGCCCGTCGTCGTTGACATCGCCGATGGCCATGTCGTTGCCCAGCTGCTCCTTCTGCGCCTCGCCGGCCAGCATCACGTCGCCGCCACCAGCCAGATCGACCACCCGAGCCTCCTCCGGGGCGCCGGAAGGCTGGCCCGGTAGAGGGGCGGTGGCCAGGAGGCCGGCCAGCGCCGACAAGCCCCCGATCGTCATTCCGGCCAGGGCGCTGGCGGCGACGAGGCCCGCGCGCCGACCGAGGGGGGTGGGGGGAGGGATCATCGGGTCGTCGCTCCAGGTGGGGAGATGGCCGGCGGAGGTGGAGGGCCGAACGCTGCTTGGCCGCGTCGGGGAACCTCCGCATTATAGGGGATGCCCGATGTCGAGCATGCCACCCGCCGAGCCAGGTCGGTCGGGACGCCCGACGTCGGCCTCGAGACACACCGACCGCATCGCGGCAAGTCGCCGAACCACCACCGGGGAGCCGAGGAATGTCGAGCGTGATCGGACTGGCGACCTTGCGCTTCGGGATGCATGCCGCCGCGTCCCTCAAGGACAAGCGCAGCGTCTCCAAAGGGCTCGCGGCGCGCATTCGCCAACGCTTCAACGTAGCGGTGGCCGAAACCGATACGCAGGATTCGATCTCGACCCTCACGCTGGGCGTCGTCTGTTTGAGCAACTCGGAGCGACACGTCCAGTCGATGCTGGCGCAGGTCGTTGGCTTCGTCGAGTCCTTGCGTCTCGACGCCGATCTGATCGACTACGAGGTCGAGCTGCTTTGACGGACTCGGTCACCGTGTGCTCGATGCAGGAGTCGGCTTGGCCCGCTGTACGTCGACTGCCATAATCCAGCCGCGCGCAGCGCTGCCTGGCGGGCGCGCTCGGAGCCCGCTCGTCTCGACCCGAGAGGTCGTCATGTCCCCCGCAACGCGTCAGAGCATCGAGATCCTTGCCAGCCTCGCCGGCAGCTTCCTGCTGCTGCTGATCTTCCTCATGCTGGTCGCGTCGTTTCGGATGTTCGACCCGGCCCTGGAGGA
>CAZJWJ010000116.1:6094-14333 GCA_964549495.1 uncultured Anaerolineales bacterium
GCTGGTCGCGGCCTGCGTGCTCTTGTGGCTGCTCGGCCGTGGCCTGTCCATCGCGCGGGTGCATGCCGATCGGATCGCGCTCTGGCTGACCGATCGTGCGCAACGCGGCGAGGCGCTGACGCGCGCCTCGGTCCGGGAGATGGCCGAGCCCCAGATTCGTGCGCTGAGCACCTGGGCGGGTTTGCGCGCCGGCCTCAGGAGCCTGATGTCCGGCCTGCCCGACGAGTCCGATTCGCGCTAGCGCCCATCATCCTCGAAGACCGGTTGCTCCATCGCCGCGACCCGCTCGACCAAGGGGTCTTCGCGGTCAAGCTCCAGGGTCCGCAGGCTGCGCCCGTCGTCGGTGTCCAGCTGTCCCTCGATCAGGATCGAGCGGTCCTTGAGCTCCGTCAGCAGGTCGGTCACCCGGTCCTCGGTGAAGCCCAGCTTGTGATGCGGCGAGAGCGCGTGCGAGCGGATGAAGCCGAAGGTCATATAGGGCCGGTTGTCGTCCAGCCAGAGTATCAGCTGCAGGAGGCGGACCAGCTCCCGCTCGTCGATCTCGTCGGCTTCGGGCGTCTGGGCCGGGCCCGGTGCCGACGGAGTCATGCGCTCCGCGGCCGGCCGGCTTTCGAGGTGGTCGTCGCGCAGCGGATCGTAGAGATCTGCACTCTCGATCAGGTCGGCCGAGACGCTGCCCGGCACGCCGGCGATGACCACCTGCTTGCCGAAGCGATGCCGCGCGCGGGCCGTGACCCGGATGAAGTCCGAGTCGCCGGTCATCAAGACCAGGGTGCCAACGTTGGGGCGGTCGAGCAGGCAGTCGATGATGTCCATCAACATGGCCATGTCGGCGCTCGACTTGTGGGGCACGTCCGGGCTGCGGCGCGGCACGTCGCTGGGGGTGATGCCGGCCACCTCGAGCTTGCGGCGGTAGAGCGAGGGCTGCTGGGTGAAGTCCGCGTAGGCGTAAGCCACCGCCACCGGACCGTACTTGCGCGCCTTCTCCATCAGCAGCTGGGGATCCGGCTCCTGTCCGAAATTGTTCATGAGACCATAGCGAATGTTCTCGAAATCGATGAACAGGCCAACCTCGATCTGATTCGACATAATCCGAAGAGCCTCCGAATGCAATGGGCGGACGACGGCAACGCGCTGCGCGCGCCGCGGCCAGAGAAGCCAGTGGGGCGTTGGAATTCGGTGCGGCCGGGAATGGGAGCGGAAACGGGATGGTCGGGGCGAAACCCCCGGGGCTCAAATGGAACCGGCGGGGCGCGAGCGAACCGGCCCGAGAACAACTATAACCGAGCCGCGCGAAGCGGGTCAACCGGTGTCGTCGGCGGCCCGGGGTCTCGGAGACGGCGGGTGCGGATCAGACCGCTTCGAGCTGAATCGCCTCACGCTCCGGCCGCAGCGGCCGGTCCACCGCCTGGCCGACCATCGACCAGGGGCCCGTCCAGTCGATGCGCACCTCGACCAGCTGGCCGGCCAGGTCGCGCGGGTCCTCGAAGAAGACCAGCTTGTTGGTGCGCGTCCGCGCCCGCCAGCGGTCGCGATCGCGGCCCTCGACCAAGACCTCGTAGCGTCCGCCGAGATGGCGCCGGTTGATGCGCGCGCTGATCGACTCCTGCAGCCCATCGAGGGCCTTGCGCCGGCGCTCCTTCTCCTCGTCCGGCACGTCGTCCTCCCAGAGCTTGCCGGCCACCGTGCCGGGGCGGGGCGAGAACTTGGCCAGATGGGCCTTGTCCAGCTCCAGCTCGGCCAAGAGCTCGTAGGTGCCCTGGAACTGCGCTTCGGTTTCGCCGCAGAAGCCGACGATGATGTCGGTGTGGATGGCCGCGCCGGGGATGCGCTCGCGGATGCGACGGACCAAGCGCCGGTACTCGTCGACCGTGTAGCCCCGCTTCATGCGGTCCAGGATCTCGTCGTCCCCGGCCTGGAAGGGCACCTCGATGTGCTCCATCACCTTGGGCAGGTCGGCCACCGCGTCCAGGAGCTCGTCGGTCATGAAGTTGGGATGGCTGGTCAGGAAGCGGATGCGGGCCAGCCCGTCGATGGCGTCGAGCCGGCGTAGGAGCTTCGGCAGGGCGTCTCGTTGGCCCAGGTCGTAGCCGTAGCGATCGACGATCTGGCCCAGCAGCGTTACCTCGCGCACGCCTTGATCGACCAGACTACGGACGTGGGCCTCGATCTCCTCGGCCAGCCGGCTGCGCTCCGGGCCGCGCCTAGAGGGGATGATGCAGAAGGTGCAGACCCAATTGCAGCCGAAGACCACCGGCACGTGTGCGCTGACGATTCGGCCCCGCTCATGGCCCGGTAGGATCAGCTCGCCCGGGTCTCCCGCCGCGTCCTGCGCTCGCCAGCGGGCGGCCAGCTGGGCGCCTTCCATCTCGCGCGCCGCATCGTCCATCGCGCGGGCGGCCAAGAATTCGGTCAGCGGCCGGGTCTCCGAGGGCGGGATGAAGACGTCGACTTCCGGAAAGCGCCGCGTGAGGGCCTTGGGCGGCTTGTGACCCACCAGGCAGCCCATCAGCGCCACCACGGTGTCCGGGCGTGCCTCGCGAACCGGGCGCAGGCCGCCCAGCCGGCCAAAGATCTTGTCTTCGGCTTGCTGCCGCACCACGCAGGTGTTGAGCACGATGACGTCGGCCGCCTCGATCTCGTCGGTCCAACGATAGCCCATGCGCTCCAGCTCGCTGCCGAGACGCTGGCTGTCGGCGGTATTCATCTGACAGCCGATGGTCCAGATGTGGTAGTTCACGCGCTTGCTCCCAAGGCTCGAGCCCGCAAGACACTCCGTGAAGGAGTTCGAGGATCGACCTGCAATCTTAGGTCCTCGGGGCCAGCCGGGGCAAGCTGCGGACGGCGGGATCGCCCGCTGCATGCGGATTGACCCCCGCGTCGGCGGGCCGCTACCATCAGCGGCCGTGCCGCAACCGAGTCAGCCAGCGAGGACCCCAGCCCATGCTCGAGACCCGAAGCGCTCCGATCGTCGCCAACCCGGACCTCTTGGAGATGGAATATGCGGTCCGCGGTCCCATCCCCCGTCGCGCCGCGCAGCTGCGGGCCCAGGGGCGCACGATCATCCCCTGCAACATCGGCAACCCCCAGGCCCTGGGTCAGGCGCCCATCAGCTACTATCGTCAGGTGCTGGCCCTGCTCGAGGAGCCGGATCGCATCGAGCGCGAACGGCGTCTGAACGCATGCCGGACTTCCCTGCCGAACATGGCTGATGAGGACTTCGTGGCGGATGATGTCCTGGGCCACTGCCAGTGGATGCTGGATCGTCTGGAGACGGGCATGGGCGCCTACACCGAGTCCAACGGCGCCCGCTTCGTGCGCGAGGCCGTGGCGGCCTTCATCGACCGGCGCGACGGGCGCGGCCCGGGCGACGCCCTGGCGGCCAACCCGGATCACATCTTCCTGACCGGCGGGGCCAGCGTGGCGGTGCGCCATCTCATCGACCAGCTGATCGCCGGCCCGCGGGACGGCATCATGATCCCGATCCCTCAGTATCCGCTCTACTCGGCCTCGATTCGCAAGGCCGGCGGGGTGCAGGTGGATTACTACCCGGAGGAGGAATCCGGTTGGCGATTCGATGCCGAGACGCTCGAGGAGGCCGCGGCAGGGGCCGAGCGCGAAGGCGTATGCCTCAAGGCGATCGTGGTCATCAATCCGGGCAACCCGACCGGCGCAATCCTCGACGAGCCGACCATCGAGGGCATCCTCGACTTCGCCGAGCGGCGCGGCCTGGTGGTCATCGCCGACGAGGTCTACCAGGAGAACGTCTACGGCGGGCAGTTCCATGCCTTCGCCAAGGTCCTGGGCGATCGCCCGGTGGCCCTGGCCAGTCTGCACAGCGTGTCCAAGGGCTTCGTGGGCGAATGCGGTCACCGGGGCGGCTACGTCGAGCTGCGCAATCCAGCCCCCATCGAGGGCTCCGAGGTGGACATGGCGGGGCTGCTCTTCGAGCAGGCCTCGGTCGAGCTCTGCGCCAATACCTCCGGCCAGATCCTGACCTACTTGATGGTCCGCCCGCCCGAGCCCGGAAGCTCCGCCTATCCGCGCTACCGAGCGGAGCGAGAAGCCATCCTGGCCGACCTCGAGGCCAAGGCCGAGATGATCCGCCAGGGTTTTGCGCAAATGGAGGGCCTGCGTTGCTTCGGGCGCAGCGGGGCGATGTACCTCTTTCCTCGGCTGGACCGGCTGCCGGCCGGCAGGACGGACTTCGACTACTGCATGGCCCTGCTCGAGGAGACGGGCTTGGTGACGGTCAACGGTTCGGGCTTCGGCCAGCAGCCGGGCACGCAGCACCTGCGCATCGCCTTCCTGCCACCCATCGAGCAGATCCGCCAGGTGCAACCGGACTGGATCGAGTTCCACCGCCGCTATCTGACTGCAGGGTCGGGCTGATCGCCGGCCACCCCATCGGCTCCTCCCCGCGCGTTCTGGGAGACGCCCTCGTCCGCCGGCGGCCAGCGCAAGGCATGGCCCAGCGCCGCGAGCCGGTCTTCGCCGGCTTCCACGCCGGCCGCAGGAAAGCCGAGTTCGACGGCGGCGCGAAGGAAGTCCTCGACGCGCGCGCTCGACGCCTTGGCAGCGCGCCGATCCAGGGCATCCGATCCGGCGGCTGCGAGGATCGGGATGAAGCGCCGCTCCGGCGCCATCATCGCCCGCGCCAAGCCCAAGCCACCCGGGCCGGCCAGGCGCAGGAAGCCCGTGCAGCCGACCTCGATTGTCGATCGGCGTCCGAGCCCCTCCAGCGCCTCCAACGGCAGCAGCAAGCCCCGCCCCAGCTCGGGTCGCCGGCTGGCCAGGGCCAGGACGCGCGCCTCCAGCGCGCGTGCGGCCGCTGGCCCGCCGGCCTCGAAGACCCAACCGTCCAGCCCGAGCTCGCCGGAGAGCCAGAGGGCGAGCTCGACGCTGGGGATCGACTCGCCCTCGCTTCCTTCCGAGGCGAGTAGGCCGCCCAAGCCCCAGACCTGGAGACCCGAGCCGCGCAGGCTGTCGATGACCGGCGTCAAGCGCCGGCGCGCGAAGGGGGTGGCCAGCTGCCGCTCGCCCAGGGCCAGGCGCATCAGCAACCAGTTCGTGCCCAAACTCCGAGCGCGCCGGGCCGCTTCGGGGCCGCGCCCGCCTTCGATCTCCCAGGGGCGGTCGAGCAGGAGGCCGCTACCGCGTGGATCGGTCACCGGCGGGCGTCCCTGCCGCGTACTGACGGTGCCGACTCGAGCAGCTCGGCCCGCTTGACGAAGATCTCGGGTCGCGCCAGCCCTGCCGGCGCGGGGCGGACGATCAAATCGATGACGATGTGCGCCGCTTCGCCCGGCCCCAAGTCGAAGCCGCGTGCGATGGGCTCGACATGGCTGGTCAGCTCCTGGCGGTCGCCGTCCAGCCTGCGAGCGAGGGCCAGGGGCGTGGAGACGAGCACGCGGTCGTAGCGGCCGGCCGGCAGCCGGCCGGAGGCGACCTCGACCGGCCCCGATGCCGCGGCTCGGCTCGCGGCCGCCTCGAGGTCGACACGGTCGAGCGCCATCGGGATCCGGCGCCAGCCGGCATCGCGATGCGCGTGCCGGCTGGCGCCCGCCCAGTCCGGATCCAGCTCGACGGCCGAGTAGCCCGCCAGATCCTCGGGCGAGATCCGAAAGTAGAGCGAAAGCGCTCCCGCGGGACGCGCCCGGCAGCCGCCGATCAGCAGGTTCAGCAGGATCGCCGGCAGACCGAAAACAAGAGCGCGCCGGGCCGCGTAGAAGCGGCCCGGCGCGCCGGAAAGACTTCGCGCGGATCGCGCGACTGCGGGCATCAGCCCTCTTCGCCGCCGGCGCTCTCGGCTTCGTTGGTGACGATCGGGCGTCCCAGATCACGCCAGCCGCCGAGGCCCTCGTCGATGACCTTGACCATGCTGAAGCCCAGCTCCTGGCTGGTCAGGGCATCGGCCAGCTGCACCGCCTCGGCGTGCGGGCACTCGCAGTAGAGCACCAGCCAGCTGTCGCGGGGCAGCTCGTCGGCATAGGCCTCGGCGTTGAAGTAGGGGACGTTCACGGCGCCGGGGATGTGCCCGAACTCGTAGTCCAATTCGGGCCGGGCGTCGACGAAGGTCATGCTCTGCGCAGCCGCGCAGTCGGGATCGTCGATGGCCGCGGCCAGCTCGGCCACCGGGATGAAGCGCTCGTCGCCTTCGAATGCGGCGCAGCCCGCGCCGGTGGCGACCGCCTGGGAAGCGTCGTCGCCGCCCATCGCGCCGCTCTCCATCGCCTCGGCATCTTCCTCGGTCGTGTCCGAGTCCATGCCCTCGTCCAAATCGGAGGACTCCTCGGGCATCTCGGCACCGCCCTCGGCGCCCGTCTGGTCCATCTCAGAGCTGGAGTCCTCGATCGGGTCTTCGGCCGCCGGATCGCCACAGGCGGTCAAGGTGATCGAACCCAGAGCCAGGCCGGCGCAAGCCAGCGCGCGCAGAAAGTACTTGTACACCTTGCGTCTCTCCTTGTTGATGTCGATTCGTCGACGCTTCGTCGCATCGCCGGATGGCGGAACCACCGCCCATCCGGCCGCGCGGGGATCGGTCCCGAGACGATGCTGGTCCAGGCGCAGGTCCCCGAACCCGCCTAATGTTGCTGTCCTGCGGCCCGACGGACAACCGCGGGTGTGCCGCGTGGTCGGGGCGGGCCGGCATCGAGGGCCATCAGCGCGGGCTCATGCCGCGCAGCGGTACCTCGTATTCGTACTCGATCACCACCTGGTTGCCGCCCGGTACCGCGGGCCGCAATCCGATCAGGAAGCGTTCCCCGCCGGAGACCTCCCACAGCGGACCCCAGAAGCTCGGGACCCGCTGACGGTCACTGCGCCAGAGCAGGGCCACGTCCGAGTCGGCGATCGGGATCTCGTCGGGTGTCGAGCCGAACTCGGCCGTCACCAGCTCGCCGAGGGGCGGGTCTTGCGGTCCCTGCATCGGCCAGCTGATCGAGGTGGCCCCATCGGGCAGGAAACCCCGGGCACGCGTGCCGAAGGCCAGGACACCGGCCGGCGTGTAGGGCCGGCGATCGTCGATCCACCAGCCCATCGTGTCGCGCGCCGCCTGCTTGACCAGGTCGGGCGCGGGTACGATCTCGGTGTGGTTGCGCCATAGCTGGATGGCGCGGATCACGTCGTTGAGCCTCGAGATGCGGTCGGCGAAGGCCCCGCTCGGGTTCTCCAGCGCATCTTCTTCGATGACCAAGCGGGCGCTGCCTTGGTTCGAACGCACGTAGATCACGCCGACGGGCCCGGTACCGGCGGGGCTGCCGTCCAGCGCCGTCTCGTAGCGAAGTTCGGGCCTCTCGAGCGCCTCGGCCAGCTCGGCGATGCCGATCTCCTCCCAGAGGATGCCCAGGAAGTCCACCGCCAAGGTCGGGGTGAGGTAGGTCTGGTACCAGCCATCGACGCTGGCGCCGCCGTCGTAGCGGTAGTGGACCCAGCCATCGGCTCGAAGCGTGAAGTTCGGGTGCATTTCGGCCAGGATGGCCGGCTCCCAGGGGCTGGGCTCGATGCGGGCGAATTGGATCATGGCGGTATCGCTGTCCGCCGGCAGGCCCAAGCCGACCGCGTCCGTGATCGGATCGGTCGCGCCCAGCTCGCTGGCGTCGGTGGGCTCGGCGGTCTGCGTGGGCTGCGGGGTCGCGCTGGGCAGGGTGACCAGGGTGGCCGGCTGCTGTTCGGGGCGCAGCGGGGGCAGGGGGGTCGGTTCCTCGCCGCAGGCCACGACCATGCTGGTCGAGAGGATGCAGAGCGCGGCGATGAGCGCGAATCGGATCGCGAGCTTGCGTGTCATGAAGTTCTCCTTGCAAGGCTTCATGGGCCGGTCCGGCTGATCGGGATCCGGCTGGAGCTAGGCCGGACGTCGAACCGGTTTTGGTATCCAATGATCCTCGAGCACCTTGGCAAGAAACGTGCCAGTATGCGATTCGGCATGCGCGGCGACCGCTTCCGGTGGTCCGGTGACCACGACCTTGCCACCACGATCGCCGCCCTCGGGTCCCAGGTCGATGACGTAGTCGGCCGACTTGATGATGTCCAGGTTGTGTTCGATGACCAAGACGGTGTTGCCGGCATCGACCAAGGCTTGGAGCACCGAGAGCAGCTTCTCGACGTCGGCGAAGTGCAGGCCCGTGGTCGGCTCGTCCAGGATGTAGAGCGTGTCGCCCGTCGCGACCCGCGACAGCTCGCGCGAGAGCTTGACCCGCTGGGCTTCGCCGCCCGACAGGGTGGGGGCGGGCTGCCCCAG
>CAZJWJ010000117.1:0-14234 GCA_964549495.1 uncultured Anaerolineales bacterium
CAGAAATCAGGAGGCGGCTTGATGCAGCGGGTGGCCGATCTTATGACTATGCCCCGACGCTGAACTTGACGATACGTCGAAGTGTCAGCATCGTGAAGGCCGGCTCGAGTCGGCTGATCACGCCAGCTGGGAGAACGGCGACTTGCCACTATGGTAATGCGCGTGCAATGTATGCCACGGCGGCGACTCGCAGAGTAGCTTGCCGCACTCAGCAGATCGCTTCGGTAGGCTATTCTCACGCTTATGTGGCTGAACCCGGCAGAGGCAGTCGACCTGGTTCCCAATGCGCTCCAGACGGAGCACGAACGCAGCAATCAAAGAACGCCAATCTTGTGTCTCCACCGGTCACGATCAGGAAACATGCTAGAATCGCCCCGAACCCGCCGAGAACCGCCATCTAGCGCGGGTTCTGGTGTCTAGAACGGTGAAGAGCCCGATCCTGGGCGCCACAGGGTGTAGTTGCACGAGCCGAGAGACTCGTCAGGCTTAGGCGGTGAAATCGCAGAGTCCGGAAGGAAATGGAGTCAACTAAGTCAGAGCAGTAGACATGTAGCTGGTCCCAAGATCACCGACGCCCCAAGTGGGATGGAAACTTGATGTCCGCCATGGTGGCAGGCACCTGCTCAGGGGTCCCAAGATCACCGACGCCCCAAGTGGGATGGAAACCGGGGGCGGCGAACCGGACGGGACCGACCAACCCGTCCCAAGATCACCGACGCCCCAAGTGGGATGGAAACGTTGCCGATGCCGAGCAGGTTCTTCAGGAACGCCCCGGTCCCAAGATCACCGACGCCCCAAGTGGGATGGAAACGACTCACTCTCTGTTCTTCTCCCGCGCGACAGCGAGTCCCAAGATCACCGACGCCCCTTGCTTTGGGTACTCTCCGTGTAGCCGTCCCAAGATCACCGACGCCCCAAGTGGGATGGAAACGACTGGTCGGCGGAGAGGTAGTTGACCTTGCCGCAAGGTCCCAAGATCACCGACGCCCCAAGTGGGATGGAAACTCGATCCCCGGATTCAGCTCATGCAGGATCGGCCAGGTCCCAAGATCACCGACGCCCCAAGTGGGATGGAAACCAGTGGGTGAATGGCCGTGCGAGAAGCACGACCCCGTCCCAAGATCACCGACGCCCCAAGTGGGATGGAAACGATGTCGTTGATGATCTCGACGATCTGACTCTGGTCGTGTCCCAAGATCACCGACGCCCCAAGTGGGATGGAAACTCTCGCGGGTTGGGCGGGGCGGGTAGGGGTTGCCAGTCCCAAGATCACCGACGCCCCAAGTGGGATGGAAACCTTTCCTCGAACACCCACAAATCGAACCAATAGTCGTCCCAAGATCACCGACGCCCCAAGTGGGATGGAAACGCCGCATTCCTGTACGTAAACATCGGTGTTCCCTCCTGTCCCAAGATCACCGACGCCCCAAGTGGGATGGAAACGATTCCTTCACCCTTCTATCAATGAGCGAAGGGTCTACGTCCCAAGATCACCGACGCCCCAAGTGGGGTCGAAACGAACTCCCCGCCATCGCGGCTTCGAGAACGTTGGGCGTCTTAAAGTCAAGTTGACTGTGTGTCAGTAGTAGGCGTTCATCGCGGGAAAGCTGGAGTCATACTGAATAGGCGCGTCTTGAGACGCATTCGGTGATCGCTTTGGACTATATTCGATCAAAGGTTTCGATAATCAAACGCTCGGAGAGATATTCACCATAAGCATCGATCTGTCGGCGGCGAACGATCGGGAAGGTCGAGAGCACATGCTCGATCTCTCGGCGGCTAAGGCCATAGATGTCCCTAGCTACGATACCGTCGATCTTCGCCATGATCTCGATGCGCGATCGCGCGACCGTGACATGCTGCCTTTCTTTCTCAGGCTTCTCGCTATCGGCCGCGGTGATACGCTCACAGAAGGAAGTCAGGTCGGGGCTTGAGTGAAGTAGCCGCGCGACAAGTTCGGACAATGTTTTGCCAAGTGCGTCATCCTTGTCGAGGCGTGGGAATGGGAGGCTGTCCAGCACGGTGTACGACATCTTTAGGCTGATTTTCTTGCGCACCAGAAAGTCCATAGCGAACGAATTCGCTACCGCAAGCCATGTCGTTAGGTGCTGAGAGTGGGGTTCTGAGAAGGTGATGGTTGGCACTTTGTCACCGGAAATGCAATTCCGAGGTAGTATGGTGGCGACCAGACTCCGTTCGTTGGTTGGCGATGCGACGTCGCAGAATCCGATGCGAAACTGCGCGACCCGGTCACGAGCCTTCTCCGGAATGTCTTCTGGCAGAATCCGCCACTGCGGCTGGATCGACTTATCGGGATCGCCGAAAGGCAGCTCTTCCCAGACGGCGGACCGTCCTCGGCCGGATCGATACCCCTTGGCGCAATGGTCGTATTGGCCGACCATCCGCCCTTCGTAGACCGGCAGGCCTCGCGGATCTTCGGTGAAGAGCTCGCGGTCGTTACCCATATGGACCTCGGCCATGTAGTGTCGGTATGGCGGGCCGGCATCGGAGTCGCCGAACTTCGGCCAACGCTCGTACATCTTGGCGCAGATGTCGATGTCCAGTTGGCTGCCGAACTCCATCAAGGCAAGCGCGTCGGGTGAGAACTCCTTGATCAGTCCGATCGGTAGCCGGAGCGTGTCACCCTGGGCGACACGAGCCAGCATCTGCCGATCTCGGATGTTGAAGGCGGTTTGGATGGACTCGGTCCTGCCCGATCGATGGGCCGCATAGAGCGTGAACTTCGTGCGGCTGTCGATGCCCGGGAACCAGGTCTCCCGTGCATTTTCGAACCCGAACAGACAACGCAGTTCGAAGCGTTCGAAGAGCGCTTGGCGGATCGCCATCGCATTGGCCCCGTTGTAGAGGTTCTCGGGCACGATTTGCGAGGCATAGCCGCCCGGGGCCACCGTCTCGAGCGCCAGCTCCACGAAGAAGCGATAGGTGTTGAAGTCGCCCTTGCCCAGGTTGCCCGGTGCGAAGAGGCGATAGGCTCCGCTGTGCTTGATGAAGCTCACCGTGCCGTAGAGATCGCGCCGATAGCGATGCCATGCCTCGGCGATGACCGGGTCCTCGAGCAGCTCGTCCATGATCTCTCTCTGCCCATCGCGTGCGACATGCCGGATCTCCGGCTCGAACTGCGAGAAGAACTCCTTCGTGTCGGGGCTCATCGTGTCCCAAGGTGGATTGCCGAGGACGAGATCGAAGCCGCCCTGCCAACCCATGTGTTCGTTCGTCTTGGCCCCATCCCCATTCGAAGGCTGGAATACCTGGGGAAACTCGACATGCCAGTGGAAGAACCCGTAATGCCGGGCCAGCCGCTCCACTTCCTGCCGCTGCTCGGGGTTCAGCGTGCCCGCATCGCTGCGGAGCGCGCTGAGATCGTTGAAGGTAGGCGTAGGGATGCCCTCCTTCGTCTTCTCCCAGAAGAAGACCGCACAGTGCGCGTCGGCGAGGAGCTTGGTATGAGCGAGCGCTTCGACCTGGGTCGACTCGGAGTAGCGAGCCTCCTTGGCGCTCACGTCGGCGAGCGTGCTCTCGCGCGCGGCTTCCATCTCTCGCAGTGCCTTGCCGAGCCGCTCCAGCGCGCTGTAGTCCGGCGCGGCCTGCGTGAACAGGCCTAGCTGTCCCGAGCGCTCCTCCTTGTTGCGCCGCTTCAGCGCATGACACAGCGTGCGCAGATCGCCTTCGAGCGGGTTGAGCGCCTCGTCCGGGAGCCCCTCGGCGATCATGGCCGGGTTCGCGCCGATCAGACTGTTGCCGTGGCGCAGATTGGCGTCGATGAAACCCAGTGGAAGCCCCGGATCGAGCGTCTCCAGCCACAACGCCACCTTGCAGAGCTCGACCGCCATCTCGTTGATGTCGACGCCGTAGATGCATCGACGCACCACATCGCGCATCGCCTGTCGCTGTGCCCGTGGAGCCGGCTCCTCGTCCCCGGTTCTCACCCGGGCCACATGTCGAGCCAGATGCCGTGCCGCCGCGATCAAGAAGTGCCCTGAGCCGCAGGCCGGATCGACGATCCGGATCCGAAGCAGAGCATCCTCGCGCTCCTCCTGCGACCTACCGGCGTGGGACAACCGCTCGGCGACCAGGGGTTCCAGCGACTCCTTCAGCACGGCCTCGATCAGCGCCGTGGGCGTGTAATAGCTCCCCGTCGTCTTGCGCTCCGACCCGCCCACCGTCCGCAGCTTGAAGGCCGCCGTGCCCAAGTCGAGCTCCGGCTGGAGCTCGAGCAGCGATTCGTAGACGCTGCCCATCTCCTCGGCGCCCAGGTTGCGATAGTCGACCGGCCGGCGGACCCGGCCCTCGATCACGAAGGCCAGGGCGCGGATGGCGTCGAGCAGGGCGGCGTTGGGCAGCTCGGCCGCGTCCAGGTCGGGTGTGCCGCGCGGGCCGAAGAGCAGGCCGCCCAGGCCGGGCAGGCCGAGGGGGGCGTAGCCCTCGCGTAGCAGGGTGAAGACCTGGCGCAGGCCCTGGTAGAGGTCGGCGTGCTTGCCGCCGCGCAGGCCGGCGGCCAGGCGGCGCAGGCGCGAGAGGGAGTAGTGCTCCTGGTAGCCGCGGCGAGCCTCGTCGGTGGCCTCCGGGTGCAAGAGCAGGTCGCGATCCTCGGCCACGAAGAGGAAGATCAGGCGGTAGACCAGGCGCAGAAGCTGGCGGTAGTAGTCCTGTTTGTCCAGCCTGCCGGATTCGAGGTCCTCGCGCAGCGTCGAATTGGCCGGGTGGGCCAGGAAGCCGCTGCCCAGGGTGGCGATGGCCTCCTGGACGCCGTCGCGCAGCACGTCCAAGGCGCGCACGCCCTGCTCGGCAGCCTCCTGGCTCCAGCGCTCCAGCCAGCAATCCGTCTGGGGCTCGGCCTCGATCCGGCTCTGGTGGCAGAGCAGCCACAGCAGGCTGAAGTCGCTGTAGCGTTCGCCCGTCATCATCGCCTCGAGATCCAGCTCCACGTAAGCCGAGCGGGTCAGGCTGGCGTTGTCGCGCAGGATGCGCAGCCGAAGGCCGTTGGACACGAAGCCCCATAGCGCCTGCGCATTGCGGTTGAGGTACTCCTGTACCAGGCTGTGCGGGCTGGCATGGCGGCTGCCGATCGTCTCGCCGCGACGGTCCAGGTCCTGGCGGAAGGTCACCAGGTGGATCGGCGCGGCGCCCCAGTCGTGGCTGATCGGGTAGCCTTCGCCCGCCGCCTCCAGACTGCCCTGGAAGCGCAGCCGGCCGTAGCCCAGCTCCTGGAAGAGGATCAGCAGCCAACGCTCGCGCGTCTCGCTGGTGCCCGTCTCTTGCTCCGGCAAGGCCTCCCGCAGCTCGTCGAAGGCATGCCAGGCGCCCAGGCAGCGGTTCCAGGCGCGGTTGATCGCTTCGTTGATGCGCTCCTTGGGCGCCAAGTGATAGTCCTGTGGCCGCAGACCGTCCAGATCCTCGCCGCCGGCGATGCGCTGCAGCAGATCCGCCGGCAGGATGGCCCCCTCGGTCGTGACGGTCTCGAAATGGCTGCGCGAGGCGATCTGCATATCGGGATGCGACCTCCAGCTCGTTGGCTTGCGTCGGGTCGTCTAGACCGGCAAGAGCACGTAGATGCCCAACACGTCCACCGGGAGATGGGGCTCGACCTCCACCTGGCCGCCGGGCAGGTCTGCCGCCGCCCGCACCCGCTCGTGGGCCTCGGCCAGGGCATGGGCGCGGGCTCGGGCATGGTCCTCGATGGCCGGCAGAAGCTCCGGCAGGCCCTCCACCGCCGTCCGGACGAAGGACTCGATCTGCGCCGGCAGGATGTTGCCGTCCACGCTGGCGTCCAGCAGCGCCGCCGTCTCCGCCTCGTCCAGCCATTCGGCCGACGCCGGCGCGCCGCGAAAAGCCAGCGTGGTCCCCTCCTCGGCCAGCAGCTCGCGCGGACGGCCGCCCGGTCGCGACAGGATGCGGTAGCGGCTGCGCAAGAGCAGCAGCGTCGTGCGCCGATCCACCGCCCGGCTGCGGCTGGCACCGCAACGGCGCGCCACGCCATCCAGCAGCGGATCCAAGGCCGTATCGATCACATGGCTGGCCAAGCCCTCGACCAAGGGGTGCCGGCGACCGATGTGCAGCGCATCCTCGGGCGTAGGCAGCTCGAAGCTCGCCTCGAAGACATCCGGCACGTCGACGCCGGCGCGCAGCGCCTCGAGCAGGGCCGTCCGATGCTTGGGCAGCTCGATGTGGAGCCGAGCGCCTTCCCAGGTCGCCACCCCACCGTGTGCCCGCAGCGCTTGCCGCACGAAGCGGGCCACGTCCTGGTGGGTCCCGATCGCCCGCCGCACCGCCTCCCACTCGCGGCCCACCTCCTCGACGTCGATCGTGCGTTGGGCGAAGAGCGTGCGCGACTGCTTCTCGCGCTGGGCCACGTTCTCCCAGCGGCTGTGCAGCTGCTCGTAGGTCTCGCCGGCCAGATCGAAGAGCGCCAGTTGCCGGGCGTCGACCTGTCCGCCGCGCAGCAAGAGGCCGTTCATCAAGGCCTGCATCAAATCGCCCGTCTGGGCCGGCAGCGGCACCGAGATGCCCAAGGAGGTGCGGATCGACTTGTGCTTGCGCAGGAGCACGTCCAGCACCATGCCGTCGATCTGGTTGTCGACCCCGTAGAGCGTCAGCGCGCGGACCTCCGGGCTGGGCTGGCCGTAGCGATCGACGCGGCCCTCGCGCTGCTCGTGGATCGTCGGGTTCCAGCTCAGGTCGTAGTGGATCACCGCGTCGAAGTGATCCTGCAGGTTGACCCCCTCGCTCAGGCAATCCGTGGCCACCAGCACCCGCTTGTCGAAATCGCCCAGGCGCGCCACGCGCAGCTCGCGCTCGGCCGGCGGGAGCGTGCCCGTCACCGCCGCCACCTCCACCCCTCGCGTCGCCTGGCGCAGCGCCTCGGCCACGTACTCGGCCGTGGCGATGAAGCGGCAGAAGACGATGGGGTTGAAGCCCTCGCTCAGCTGCTTGCGCAGGATCTCGATCAGCGCGTCCAGCTTGCGGTCTTGCTCCGGGTCCATCAGGCGCTCGGCCTCGCGGGCCATGCGCAAGAGGCGCTGATGCTCCGCCTCGCCCATGTCTCCCTCGTCCTCGCCGCGGCTGCCCGGCACCGCGTCCATGAACTCCGCCGTATCGTCGATCTCCAGATCCATCACCGCCCGCGCGCCGATCTCGTCCACCTCGGCCTCCGTCCGGGCCTCGATCGTGCTCGAGCGGCTGCGCAGGGTCGAGGCCGCCGCGGCCGGGCTGCTGGCCAGGCTGCGCAGGAGCGCCAGCGCCGACCACCAGCGCACGCGGCGCTGCCGTCCGTCACCGCTCTCGTCCTGCACCCGCTCGCGGGCGTAGTCCAGGGCTCGATCGAAGAGCTTGCGGTAGGCCTCCGAGAGGCTGTAGGTGGCCTCGGCTTCCAGCCGCTCGGGGAAGGCGGTGTCGGCCTGCAGGAAATGGCGGATGTCGGCCCGGCGCCGCTGCACCAAGTGGGCCGCGACCCTTCGCCGGTGGCGCTCGTTCTCGCGGCCCGAGAGATCGGCCGGCAGTTCCAGGAAATCCGGGTCGAGCAGGCCGAGCAGCGAGCGGAAGGCGCCCTCGTTGCCGCTATGCGGCGTGGCCGTGACCAGCAGCAGGTGGCGCTCGGCATCGGCCGCCAAGCGCTGCACCAGCTGGTGACGCTGTTGCTGGGCCGTCCGGCGGCCGTCCAGCGCCGCCGCGCAGCCGTGGGCCTCGTCGACGATGACCAGCTCGGGGCAGGCGCGCACGAACTCGTCCCGCCGCCGCGGTGACTTGATGTAGTCCTGAGAGACGATCACGTGGGGGTGCACGTCGAAGAGCGACTGTCCGACCGCCGTGCCACGCTCCAGTCGTGCCACGGTGCTGGACAGGACCAGCTCCGCGTCGATGTGGAACTTCTCGCGCAGCTCGGACTGCCACTGCTCGGCCAGATGTGGTGGGCAGAGCACGCAGAGCCGCTCGACCTCGCCGCGGTCGAGCAGCTCGCGCGCGATCAGGCTCGCCTCGACGGTCTTGCCGATGCCCACGTCGTCGGCGATGAGCAAGCGAACCACCGGCAGCCGCAGCGCCATCAGCAGCGGTACGAGCTGGTAGGGCCGCGGCTCGACCGCGATGCGCGCGAAGCTGCGAAAGGGCCCGGCGCCGGCGCGGACGCTCAGGCGCACCGCATCCCGCAGCAGCTGACCCGAGAGATGGTCGCCGGCGCGGGTGGGATCGGGCGGCGGGAAGACGGCCGGGCCGACGGACTGGCCCTCGAGGGGCAGATAGATGCCGGTCACCTCGCGTTGCGCACCGCCCAGCGGCCGCAGCATCAGCCAGTCTTCGTCGGACTCGGGCAGCACCACCCACTCCCGGTCGCGCGCCCGCACGATGGAGCCAGGCTCGAAGCTCATGCCGAATCCGCTCCTCGGTCTGGTTCGGGACGGGATGGGTCGCGCGGCCGGTTGGCTCCCGCGCCGAACAACCACTCGTGGGCGGCCAGGAAGCCGGGCCAGCTGTCGGGATCCGAGCCGGCGACCAGGACCGAGTAGCCGCCGTCCTCCAAGCGCTCGCGAAGCGCCGGCGTGGGCTGCCGCCCGACGAAGACCGCTGCATGGACGGCGGGATAGTGGAAGTCCACCGGCTCGTCGATGCCCTCGGGGGCGCTTGCCACCTCCGCCGGCAGGAGCAGGCCGCGGTCCATGAGAAGCTCGAGCCAGCGTGCCGCGTCCGGGCTGGGAGCGCGCTGGATCAACTCGTCATAGGGGATCTCGACCCGCTCCACCGCCACGTGGCTCTCGGCCAGCTCGAGCAGCAGTTCCCGGATCCGCTGACGATCGACCATGAGGTGGTCGGGCTGGTTGCCGTAGCTCAGCAGGCAATCGTAGCAGGCCGCCTCGCAATCCTCGTCGCTGCGCGGACTGCGCCGGAGATCCTCGCCGGTCGATGGGTCGAAGTGGCAGAGGTCCAATCCGGCCCGCGCGATGGCCTGCAAAGCCTGCGGATCGTCCAGCAGTTGCCGGAGCACGCCCGCGCCGCCCTCGGCGGATTCGTAAAGCAGGATGCGATTCCGCTCCCAGGGCGAGGGCAGCGGCTCGGAGGCCAGCTCGTTGTCCTCGAGCTGGTAGACCTGCTGGATGGCCCGCTTGATCGCCGGCTCCAGGGAGGCCATGTCCTCCTTCTCGGCGCCGAAGCAGGGCTGGATGACCAGGCAGTTGCGGTGGTCTTCGACGAAGGGGATCACTCGTTCCAGCCGCTCCGACATCGGATCGTCGGGATCCGTTTCCAACTCGCGCTCGTTCTTGGCCCAGAAGCCCCGATCCATGTCGAGCACGAATCCGGGCTGCGCGTTGCGCGCGCGGCGGCGCCATCCCAGGTTGACCCGCCAGATCGTCGCCGCGTTGCCGTACTCCAATCGGAACAGCCTCCGACCATCCGCCGCGATCACACGGGCCTTGCGCGCGCCGCGGCGTCGACCCTGCGGATTGAAGCGCAGGCCGCTGCGCAACTCGTAGCCCATTCGCAGCCGCTCTTCCTCGTCGCTGTTGATGCGATCGCGCCGCCGGGTGGCGACGTTGCGCAGGCGCAAGAGCGGTTGCAGTGCCGACCCGAGCGGCTGGCCGCAGCTCTCGCAGACATCGGCCGCCAAGCCGCGCTCGCCGAGGGGATGCAGGTAACCGCAGTCACTGCAGAGCTTGGCCCCCGTCATGGCCAGATCCTCGCCCACAGGCAGGATGACCTTGTTGACCACGTAGCGCGAGCCCTTGTGGTAGATGATGCTGCGCGGACCGAACTCGCTGATGGCCAAGAAGCGCGGCCGCGAGATGTAGTCTTCGTGGCTCCCGCGGGCGCCCCGGCGCCCCGGAATGAAGGCCGAGAGCGGCAGGCGCGGGAAGCTGTAGCCCGGCAGGAAGCCCTCGCTGGCGAAGTAGCGGTAGCTGTAGAAGTCCGACTGGACAATGTTCGACTGCCCGGTCAACAGATCTAGCTGCGCCTCGGCCTCGGCCCGGAAGCGACGCGCGCGCTTCTTGGCCCGTTGGTCCTGCGAGGCATCCCCGATGATGCGGTTCTGGGCCGCGCGCTGGCCCATGGCCGCGCGGTAGAGGTCGCGCCAGCGATCGCAGGCCCGATCGAAGCTGTGCACCGCCTCGTCGATGACCCGGTCCAGCCAGCCCTCGTCGTACCAGTCGGTGCCCGCCAGCTCCTCCGCCACGGTGGCGATCAAGCGCGATGCCGTGGTGCGCGCCAGCCGCGTTGCCTCCCCGGCGGAGAGCTGCGCTCGCAACTCGGCGCGCAGGGCCAAGCTGGGTGCTTCGCCCGCCAGGTCCAGCACATCGGCCAGGCTCTGACCCAGGTCGGCGCCCGTCTCGGCCAACCACAGGGCTTGCACGTGCGAACGGATCAGGTCTTCGTTGGCCAAGTCGATCCGGGGCGGCGTCACCGCGCCGGCGACCATGCGCTCCGGCCGGCGGTAGAAGTACTGATCGTGGGGGCTGCCCGTCGTGCAGTAGGTCGTGACCATCGCGGGCTGGCCGCTCCGGCCGGCCCGACCGCTGCGCTGGGCGTAGTTGGCTGGCGTGGGTGGCACGTTGCGCATGTGCACCACGTTCAACTCGGCGATGTCCACGCCCAGCTCCATGGTCGGCGAGCAGTAGAGCAAGGGGAGCTCGGCGCTGCGGAAGCGCTGCTCGAGTACTTCGCGCTCGCCGGAAGGGATCTGGGCCGTGTGCTCCCGAGCCTCGATCAGGCCCGCTGCCTGTCGATCGCGGCGATAGAGCTCCACGAAGAAGCGGTTGGGCGGGCTTGCCGTATCGGGCGGCCTCGGGATGACAATCGGGTCGTGCGGGATCGATCCACCATCGCCGGCCTGCCAGACCATCGCGGCGGCGAGCAGCTGATAACCGGGGACTCCGCCACTTCTGGAGCTTGCCGGTTCCACCTCGTCCACGATCCCGTTCGTGCACAAGACCCTCAGCAGGTCGCGCAGCACGGTCTCCGTAGACTCGAGGTTCAAGCTGCCATCGTAGGCCGGCAGGGTACTGGCCCGCCGGAGGTACTGGCCGAAGCCGCTCCGGCCGGAGATGAAGATGCTGTCCCGCAGGTCCGTCTTGCCCCGAGGTCGCGGGTAGGCAACGTAGGCATGCGCCAAGGCGCTCTCGTCGTCGATGCGCCAGGGATCGATCAGGTGTTGACGGCTTTGTCGGGCCATGCGCTCCTGGAACTCCAGGTCCAGGAAGTCGGACTTGATGGCCAGCGAGCGCCGAAGGTAGTCGAGGAGCACCCGAGCGATCTCGAAGCGTTCTTCTGGTGCCGCGGTCGCGAGGGCCTCGTGGACGCCGACCCAACTGCTCTCGTGCTCGCAGATCTCTTGGAGGTCGCGATACTCGATGCGCAAGAGTCCGCACTGTTCCAGGTTGGGCGCCGTGATGCGCCAGCCGCGTTCCAGATCCCGGTATACGCGATAGGTGAGCACCTCGCGCATCGCGCGCTCGGTCTCACGGCGGCGATTGAAGGCCGCATCGGGATCGATGGCGTAGTCCGCGAAGGGGATGTCGGAGGCCTCGAAGATCGCGGCGGCGAGTTGTTGATAATACAGGCCTTCCGGCGCGTCTCGGAGCGCACGGAACAGGGCCGAGCGGACTTGGACCAGCTCGAAGAAGTCGTTGAAGTGGCCGGCTTGGAGCGAGGCGTCCTGGCGGTTGTCGGTGAAGCTCAGCAGCTTCTGTGCCCGATCGGGCAAGTCGCCGTCTCGCAAGGCCTCGATGATGCCCAGGCTGAGCACGGTCGTGGCCGTGCTGCGGCCTTCGGAGGACAGCGAGGCCAGCTTTCGGAAGTCCGAACGGGTCCGCCCCGAGTAGGTGACGCCGCAGTTCAGGCAGAACCGAAGCGGGCTGGTCACGAAGTGATAATCGCGGTCGCCACCGGCGTTCGATTGGCCGAGGGTATCGACCCGAACGGGCTGCGGCAGGTACTTGCGATGGCTGCGCTTGACGCGCAACTCGCCGCGGAATTCCTCGATCCAGTCCTCTGGCAAGCGCTCGATGGCGTCGTCTACCTGACGCGGCCAAGGCTGATCTGGGTTGGCGTAGAGGAAGCCGGGCTCCGCATTCTCATCGCTGGCCTGGTCCAGCAGGTCGCGCGGTTCGTAGACGGCGGGCTCTGTGGCCGGGTCGCCGATCTGCCGGACGGTGTAGTATTCCTGGCCGCATTCGCGGCAGAAGGCCAGGGGCAGCAAGGCATGTTGGCGGCCTCCGGGCACGAAGCGCTGGCGTGCGGTGCTGATGTGGCGGTTCTCTGGCGCTTCGAGCGATGCGTAGATCGTGTCGCCCCGGCTGATGAACTGGTGTACGCGAAAGGCGAAGATCGGGAAGCCCGTCTCGGGATCCTTCAACTCGTAGCCGGCCAGCAGCAGGCGGCGGATGGCCTTGGCGCAGTCCGATTCGTCCAGGCCGGTCAGCGCGGCCAGGCGACCGGCGGCGCCGTCGGGCCCTTGAACCGAGATCGGGCGAGCTCGCCGCAGGCGACCGGAGCTCGGCTCCCGCTCCAGACCGAAGGTGCTCTCCACCCAACAGGCCAGCGGGTCCGACCGTAGATCCGCCAAGCCAAGCGGCAGTTCGGCCGACCGCTGCACGCGCTGGGTCAGATCGGCGATCATCGATGTCGACCCGAAGTCGAGGTCCTCCGTGGAGCGAGACAAGGTCTCCCCGATCACGTTGCGGGCCGCGACCGGAACGCCGAAGATCCGGCTGGCCAGCCTCGCGACGGATTCCTGTTGCTCGGTGAAGTCCCCGCCGCCGGCCAGGGTGGCCGAGGTGCCGATGCACTGCAACTGCGGGCTCTGCGTCCGATCGCGCAAGCGTCGGATCAACAAGGCCACATCGGCGCCCTGCCGCCCGCGATAGGTGTGCAGCTCGTCGAAGACCACGAACTCGAGCCCACGCGCCGCCTCGACCAAGGGCGATTCCTTGGGGCGCGTCAGCAGCAGCTCGAGCATCACGTAGTTGGTCAAGAGGATGTCTGGAGGATCGTCGACGATCCGGCGCTTGTCCTCCTCGCTCTCCTGGCCGGTGTAGCGCTCGAATCGGACCGGGCTCGGTCCCTCGAGTCCGGTTTCGAGGTATTTTTCCAGTTCGCCGACCTGGCTGTTGGCCAGGGCATTCATCGGATAGACCACGATCGCACGGATGCCGCGCCGATCGGAGGAGCGGAGCACCCGATCGACGATCGGAACGATATAGGTCAGGCTTTTGCCCGACCCGGTGCCCGTCGTCAGCACGTAATGCTGCCCATCCCGCGCGGCGGCGACGGCCTCGGCCTGGTGCTGGTGCAGCCGCAATGGCCGGCTCTCACCCGTCTTGCGCTTGATCCGGAAGATCTCTCGGCAGCGCGGGTGCAATGCGCCGTCGTCCACCAACTCATCGATCCAACGGCCCGGCTCAAATCGCGGGTTGAGTTGGATCAGCGGCTCGGGCCAGAGCAGGCCGGCGTTCAGCGCCTCGTCGACCTCCGCACCGATCCGTGGATCGGCGATGCGGATGAAGCTCCGGATGTAGTCACCGTACTGGCCGATGACGATCTTGCGAAGCTCGAAGATGTCCATGAATCACACCGCAGGTCTAGGGATGGAGCCCAGCGTACGCGGCGCTCCATCCCAGGTAGAAGCGCAAGGAAGCAGGCGCCCGTTCGCGCGAACGAGGGTAGGGTATCAATGGATCCCAGTCTTGGCCAAGTCAACTTCAGGGGTGGAGGCCGTCATCTTGTGAGGCGAGGGCTCAGGTGACCAGCCGCAGGATCAGCGGATAGCGATACTCGTTGCCCTTGTTGGCCTCGACGCCGGCCAGGATGGGCAGGATCAGGCCGATCGGCATGAGCAGGAAGATGCCGCAGCGGCCGATCCCGACGAAGCTCAGCATGCCGAAGAGCAGGCCCCAGCCGATGAGGTTGATCTGGAAGTTGATGGCTTCCTTGGCATGTAGGTCGACGAAGTCGGAGCGCTGCTTGTTGAGGACCAGGACCACCAGGGGCCCGATCAGCGAGATCAGGATGCGGCTCAGCCGCCCGGATCGATGTCCTCCGGGATCATCACCGTCGAGCCCACTGCCAATTCGCGCGGATCGCCCATCGGCACCACGCGCTGGATCTCGTGCCAGCGGGCGCCGGCCAGGCGCCAGAGGGTGTCGCCTTGCTGGACGATGTGGGCTCGGTAGCGCCGGCCCTCGATGCCGTCGCCCTCGTCCGGCGGCTCCTCCTCCTCGTCGTCGTCCGGA
>CAZJWJ010000118.1:0-14106 GCA_964549495.1 uncultured Anaerolineales bacterium
CCTGAATGTAGGCACCGATGGGCTCGCTGAGCCCGTTGGCCCGGGCCACGTCGACCGAGAAGACCGCGTCCGACATGCCCTGCACGCCCAAGTAGGCCCAGGTCATGCGCCCGCTCTGGATGAGCTCCGGCACCACCCGCGCCACGATCGAGGCCGGGATGGCGAAGCCCACACCCGAGTTCGAGGCGCCGACGCCGGGGGTCTGGTTGAGGGTATTGATCTGGGCGTTGATGCCGATGACCTCGCCGGCAAGGTTCAATAGCGGCCCGCCCGAGTTGCCCGGGTTGATGGCCGCGTCGGTCTGGATGCTCTGCGGGATGCTGTAGGTGCCGCCGCCCTGGCTGCCGGTCAGATCGGCCGGGATGCTGCGGCCCAGGGCGCTGATGATGCCCGAGGTCATCGAATTGGTGTTGCCGAAGGGCGCGCCGATGGCCACCGCCGGCTGGCCCACCTGCAAGGAGTCGAAATCGTCCTCCAGCGGCAGGCTGCGCACGCTGTCGGGCAGCTCGTCGACCACCCGCAGCACCGCCAGGTCGCTGTAGGCGTCGTTGCCGACCAGCTCGGCCTCGCGGCGACTGCCGTCGAAGAAGATCAGCTCGATGTCGCTGGAGCCCTCGACCACGTGGTTGTTGGTGACGATGTGCCGATCGTCATAGACGTAGCCGGAACCGCCGCCGAGCTGCGGAACCTCCTGGCCGCCCACGCTGAGGCTGCGCTGCACGGCGATGTTGACCACGCCAGGGTTGGCCTGCTCGTAGAGCCGGGTCAGCTGACCGCTGCCGGCCACCTGCGCCCCGGACAGGGGGAGGGACTCGCGCTGCACGTCGGGCCGCTCACGTTCGAGCTGGCGCAGCCGATCGCCACCATCCTGGCCCTGATCTTGGCCCGATCCATCGCGGGCGGTCTCGCGCTCCTGCGCGCGCTCCGGAGCCTCGTCCTGGCTCTCGCCAGCGGCATCCTCATCATCCCGCGCGGGCGCGGCCTCATCGGGTGCAGACGCGTCCCCAGCGGGCGCATCGCGCAAGGCGGTGCTGATGCTGCCGGCATCGAAGTCGCCGCTGCTGGCCAGCCACAGGCTGCCGGCCGAGACCATGCAGAGCATGGCCACCAGACCCAGGCATCCCAGGCTCACGATCCATCGTTCGCTGCGTGTCATCTCGCTTCGCTCCTCGAGCCCCTCGGCTCCGCTATCGACGCGCCGGCATGGGCCGGTTCAATCATCGTTCAAGCTCGCGCGTACATCATACCACCGGCCGGCCGGGCGCGAACCCGACCGCAGGCTACTCTAGGCGCGAGGACTGAGCGGTGACTAAGGTGCGCCTTAGAGCCAGCTTACACCGGGCTAGGATCATGAGGGCTGCGCTCGCGAGCGGGTCTTCGGGCGGTCTTCCGGCGCCGGGATGGAACCATTTCGCGGGCTGCGTCGTTGGATAGGTGTCGGACGGCGATCCCAGGTCCCGATGGGCCGGACCGGGTCGGGATCGTCAGCCGATCGGGAGCGGTGCGGCGGCTCTTCGGCCAGCGTCGGTCGCTCGCGTGATCCATCGTATACTGTTGCAGTCAAGCCGGCGCATCGCGCGCCGGCGACAAGGAGGAAGCGCCATGCGCAGCCTGGTCTACAAGCTCAGCATCACCCTCGCCCTGGTGGCGATCGCCGCCGGCTGCGGCAAGGATCCCACGCCGCAGCCGTCGACCACGGAGCCCCCGATGCGCGAAGACGGCGGCCCCGGCGGCCGCGCCCTGGCCGCCCCCGAGCCCACGCCGGGCGTCCACTTCCGGCTGTCGGATGCCGAGGGCGGCGGCGCGGAGGGTGCCGAGCCGGTGCCCACCGCCCAGACCGAGCCGCTGGACGCGGCCGAAGTCGAGGCCATCCTGGGCCGCCTGCCCGAGTTGCCGGCCGGCAGCGCCGAGCAGGTCGACTTCGCCTTCCAGCCCGGCCCGGCCCCGCCGGCGATCGCTGGTGAGACGCGAGAGGAAGCCTTTCCGCCCGAGGACGAGCGCGGCGACCCGCCGCCGGCCGTTGAGGATGGCCCCGTCGGCGTGGCGCGTTATGGCCCCGAGGGCGAGATGCAGACCGTGCCGCGGCTCTCGGTGACCTTCGACCAAGCGATGGTGCCCCTGACCTCGCATGCCGCCCTGGCGGCCGAGGCGGTGCCGGTTCAGCTCGAACCCCAGCCCGAGGGTCAGTGGCGCTGGGTGGGCAGCCGCACCCTGCTCTTCGAGCCCGAGGGTGGGCGCTTTCCGATGGCCACCGAGTACCGCGTGATGGTGCCGGCCGGCGTCGAGGACGCGGCGGGTCAGGCCTTGGGCGAGGCGGTCAGCTGGGCCTTCACCACCCCGCCGGTCGACCTGGTCACGGTCCACCCCGACGGGGACGCGAGCATCCAGCGCCAGCCGGTGATCTTCGTCGGCTTCGACCAGGCCGTCGATGCGGCGGCCATCTTGCCCTTCATCGAGCTGACCGTCGGGCGACAGATCTTCGAACTGCGCGAGGCGGCGCCGGCCGACATCGAGGCCGACGAGCGCGTCTCGGGCATGGTCGAGGACTGGTCTAGCGACCACCGTGCCGACCGCTGGATCGCCTTGCGCCCGGCCGAGGCCCTGCCCTTGGGCGCCGAGGTCGAGATCCGCTTCCTCGACGGTCTGCCCTCGGCCGAGGGGCCCCGGGTGACCGAGGAGGAGGTGACCCGCGGCTTCCAGGTCTACGATGCGCTGCGCATTACGCGCATCGGCTGCCAGCGCGATGGCGATCTCGTCGAACTGGGCGAGAACGACCGCGACGCGCGCATCCGCAACTGCCAGCCCTTCGCCGGCTGGTGGCTGCTGCTGAACAACCCGCTCGATTTGGAGAGCGTCGATCCGGCCGCCTTCACCGTCGAGCCGGAGATCCCGGGCATGCGCGTGCAAGCCTACAGCGACCAGATCCGCATCGAGGGTGCCTCGGTGGGGCGCTCGAGCTACACGCTGCGACCACCGGCCGGCATCCGCGATGTCTTCGGCCAGACGCTGGGCGAAGGCTACGAGCTGCGCTTCGACACCGGCGACATGCCGGCGGCCCTGTCGGTGCCCGGAGACGAGTTGATGGTTCTCGATCCTGCGGCCGAAGGAGCGTTGACGGCCTACAGCATCAACAACGATGCCCTGTCCGTGGCCCTCTATCAGGTCACCCCGGAAGACTGGCAGGCCTACCAGATCGCGCGGCGGACGATGCGCGATGAGCAGCCCATGGACCCGCCGGGCGTGCCGGCCTGGCAGGGCGAGGTCGAACCCGAGGGCGATCGCAACGCGGTGGCCCGGGCGCGCATCGACCTGGCGCCGGCCTTGGACGAGCGGGGCCATGGACAGGTGCTGGCGGTGATCGAGCCGGCCCGCTGGCGCTGGGATGACGACGATTGGCAGAACCGCCCCCAATGGCGCTGGATCCAGGTCAGCGACCTGGGCCTGGATGTCTTCAGCGATGCCGGGGCGCTGACGGCGCGCGTGACCGATCTGGCCGATGGTGCTCCGGAGGCTGACGTCGAGTTGGATCTGTACCGCTTGCCACAGATCGAGTGGCGCGGCGAGACGACCGTCGCCGGTGCGCCCAGTCGCATCGGCAGCGCACGAACCGATGCCGACGGTCTGGCCGAGATCGAAGATCCCCTGGCCGAGGTGGGACCCGATTCCGAGGCCGGCTTCGAGGCCCGCGAGGCCTTCGGCGAGACCATGCTGGTCGCGCGAAGCGAGGGCGACCTGTCGATGCTGCCCTACGGCGTTCTGGGTTGGGGCGGACCCGGCGAGCAGCTGGCCTGGTACGTGCTGGACGACCGCGGGCTCTACAAGCCGGGCGAGGAGGCCAGCATCAAGGGCTGGATCCGGCGCCTGGACCTGGGTGAGGGCGGCGACGTGGCGGCCCTGGAGGACGGTCCGACCGAGGTGGCCTGGACCCTGCGAGCGCCGAACGGCGAGGAGGCCGGCAGCGGACGCTTCGCGGTCTCGCCCCTGGGCGGCTTCTCGGGCGTGGTGCCCATCGCCGAGGACAGCGAGCTGGGCGAGGCCTGGCTGCAGCTGCAGGCGGTGGGCGCCACCGATGTCACGTCCGGCCGCGAGCAAGGACACGTGCTGCGGATTGCAGAGTTCCGCCGTCCGGAGTTCGAGGTGACGGCGACCTTGGATGACCCGGACCTGATCTTCGGCGACCGGGCGATCGTCACCGCCATGGCCGAGTATTACGCCGGCGGCCCGCTGGCCGGCGCCGAAGCCCAATGGCAGGTCAGCGCCCGGCCGACCCAGTACAGCCCGCCGGGACACGAGGGCTTCGTCTTCGGCCGCTGGCAGCCCTGGTGGGGCGGCGGCGACTACGATTCCTTCATCGAGCCCATGTCCGAGGAGAGCGCCCAGTCGCATCTCGGCTTCACCGACTCGATGGGCCAGCACCGGCTGGCGGTCGACCTGGAGGGCGCGGTGCCCATCGGGCCGGCCAGCTTCCAGGCCCAGGCGACGGTGATGGACGTCAACCGCCAGGCCTGGACCGGCAGCGCCAGCTTCCTGGTCCACCCGGCTCGCGACTACGCCGGCCTGCGCCTGGACCGCTGGTACACCGATCCGGGCCAGCCGATCGAAGTCGAGGCCATCGTGGCCGACATCGACGGGCAGCTGCAGAGCGGCCGGACCGTCGAGCTGGTGGCCGAGCGGCTGGAGGGCCGATGGCTGGGCGATCGCTGGCTGGAAGAGCCGGTGCCGGCCGGCCAGTGCACGCTGACCAGCACCGAGGAGCCCGCGACCTGCGAGCTGCGCTTCGAGACCGGCGGCCGCCACCGGCTGACCGCCGAGATCGTCGACGCCGAGGGTCGCGTCAACCAGACCGAGCTGACCTTCTGGGTCTCGGGTGGCCAGCCCCGCCTGCCCCGCGGCGAAGGCCTGGAGGAGGCGCGGGTCGAGCTGATCCCCGACGCCGAGGACTACCAGCCCGGTGACACCGCCCGCATCCTGGTCCAGGCGCCCTTCGCGCCGACCGAGGGCCTGTGGAGCCTGCGCCGCTCGGGCCTGGTCGAGCGCCAGCCCTTCCGCATCGACGAGAGCGGTTCGGTCACCCTCGAGATCCCCATCGAGGAGGGCTGGACCCCCAACGTCCACCTGCAGGTAGACTTGACCGGTAGCGCGCCGCGGCTGGGCGCCGATGGCGAGCCCAGCGAGGATCTGCCGGCGCGGCCGGCCTACGCCTCGGGCCAGATCCAGCTGAGCATCCCGCCCCTGGCGCGGACGCTGACGGTCGACGCGGCGCCGCGCGAGCCGGCCCTGGCGCCGGCCGGCAGCACGACGGTCGACGTCGCGGTGACCGACGACCAAGGCACACCCCTGGCCGACGCCGAGGTAGCCCTGATCGTGGTCGACGAGGCCGTCCTGGCCTTGACCGCCCACGACATCGGTGATCCGATGGCGCCCTTCTACCCCGAGCGCGGTGGCGACGTGCGCGACGAGCGCCTGCGCCGCTGGCTCCAGCTGGTCGATCCGGGCCTGGTGGCCGGCCAGCTCCAGGCATTGGGCAGGGGTGTCACGGTTCCCAATGCCGGAGGAGGCGAGATGGCGGAGGAAGAGATGGCGATGAGCATGGGGATGGACAACGCCCTCGGCCAGACGATGGACGGTGCCGTGATGATGCGGTCGGCAGCCGATGCCGCGGAGGACATGGCATACGATTCCGACGAGGCAGCGGCCGAGCCGGCCCCCATCGTCGAGCGCAGCGATCTGAACCCGCTGGCGGCCTTCGTGCCCGAGGCGCGGACCGATGAGGCGGGGCAGGTGGCCATCGAGGTCGACCTGCCCGATAGCGTCACGCGCTACCGCATCTGGGCGGTGGCTACCGATGGCGGGGCGCGCTTCGGCAAGGGCGAGAGCAGCTTGACGGCTCGCCTGCCGCTGATCGTCCGACCTTCGGCGCCGCGCTTCCTGAACTTCGGTGATCGCTTCGAGCTGCCGGTGGTGGTCCAGAACCAGACCGAGGGCGACCTGGAGGTCGAGCTGGTGGTCCGCAGCGAGAACCTGCGACTGCTGGAGGCGGTCGAGGGCTCGGGCGAGGAGGATGCCGATCTGCCCGGCGGGTCGGATGCGGCCGGCCTGCGGGCGACCATCCCGGCCGGCGATCGGCGCGAGCTGCGGCTGCCGGCGGCGGCGGACCTGCCCGGCACGGCGGCCTTCCAGGCCGTGGCGGTCTCGGGCGACCTGGCCGACGCGCAGCGGGTGACGCTGCCGGTCTGGACGCCGGCCACCACGGAGGCCTTCGCGACCTATGGCGAGATCGACGCCGGTGCCATCGCGCAGCCGGTGGAGCGGCCGCCGGAAGTCGTCGAGGGCTTCGGCGGGCTGGAGCTGACGACCAGCTCGACGGCGCTCAGCGCGCTGACCGATGCCTACCTCTACCTGGACACCTATCCCTTCGAGCACGAGGAGGCCACCGCCTCGCGGCTGCTGGCCAGCGTGGCCCTCGTCGACGTGCTGGAGGCCTTCGGAGCCGAGGGCATTCCGGATCGGGCGACGGTCGAGGCGCGCATCACCGCTGACATCGAGCGCCTGGCCGGCCGGCAGAACAGCGACGGCGGCTGGGGATGGTGGCCCAGCGAGCGGCGCTCCTCGCCCTTCACCAGCTTGCATGTGGCGCATGCCCTGAGCCGCGCGGCGGCCAAGGACTACGCCGCATCCGAGTCGACGATGGAGCGGGCGCGCGGCTACCTGCAGGAGATCGACCGTCACATGCAGGCCCTGGACTACGGCCGCGAAACGCGACTGTCCCTGCGCAGCTACGCGCTCTACGTCCGCTCGATCGGCGGCGAGCAGGACGCGGACGAGGCGCGGGCGCTGCTGGCCGAGCGGGATGCGCTGGGCCTGGACGCCCAGGCCTGGCTGCTCTCGACCCTGGCCGCCGGCGAGGGTTGGGCCGACGAGCGGTCGGCGCTGCGGCGCGGCCTGGCCAATGCGGCGGTCGAGGAGGCCGGCACGGCCCAGTTCACGACCGGCTATGAAGAGACCGAGGCCGCGGTGCTCCTGGCCAGCGACCGGCGGACCGACGCCATCGCGTTGGAGGCCCTGATGGCCGATCAGCCGGAGAGCGACCTGATCCCCAAGCTGGTCCGCGGGCTGCTCGGCCACCGGGTCAAGGGCCGCTGGGGCTCGACCCAGGAGAACGCCTGGGTGCTCTTGGCCCTGGACCGCTACTTCCGGACCTACGAGGCCGAGGAGCCGGACTTCGTGGCCCGGGCCTGGCTGGGCGAGGACTACGTCGGGGAGAGCTCGTTCGAGGGCCGGACGCCGGACCGCTCGCTGAGCGAGGTGCCGATGTCGATCCTGCCGGCCGAGGCGCCGGCCGACCTGATCCTGAGCAAGGAGGGGCCCGGCCGGCTCTACTACCGCTTGGGTCTGCGCTACGCGCCGGAGGATCTGGACCTGGAGCCGCTGGAGCGCGGCTTCTCGGTCGAGCGCAGCTATGCGGCGGTGGACGATCCGGACGACGTTCGGCAGACCGCCGACGGAGGCTGGGAGGTTCGGGCCGGCGCCCGCGTGCGGGTGCGGCTGACGATGGTCGCGCCGGCGCGGCGCTACCACGTGGCCCTGGTCGACCCGCTGCCGGCCGGCCTGGAGGCCTTGAACCCGGACCTGGCCACCACCGGCGACCTGCCGGAGGATCCGGAGGACGACTCGGGCGGCGGTACCTGGCCCTGGTGGCGCTGGTGGCGCTGGTACGAGCACGAGGCTTTCCGCGACGCCCGGGTGGAGGTCTTCAGCAGCCTGCTCTGGGACGGCGTGCACGACTACAGCTACATCGCGCGCGCCACCACCCCCGGCGACTTCGTCGTGCCGCCGGCCAAGGCCGAAGAGCTCTTCCATCCGGAGACCTTCGGCCGCTCGGGCAGCGACCGCCTGCGCGTCGTCGCGCCCTGATCGTCGCAGCCAGGCTGGGGTCCGGCGTCCAGGAAGGGCGCCGGACCCCGGCATCGATCGAGGACGCGCGCGACCTGGCTCCCGACCACCGAGGGTCGAGTGACGCCCGTCGCCCGCGATCAGGAGGCAACGCATGTGTTTGCGACTCCGAGCCATCGTCCTGATCTTGCTCGTCTCCTCATCGGCGATGGGCTGCGATCGATCGACCCGATTCTCCTTCCAGGGTCCCGAAGCCGATCTCGGGGCGCCGGCCAGGGGACCAGGTGGTCGGATCCTGGCTGCTGTCGAGCCCACGCCAGGCATCCGCTTCCGGCTCTCCAATGCCGATCTCGAAGCTGCCGAGTCCGCGACGCCGGTGGCGACGGCCGTGGTGGAGGCGCTCGACGAGGCCGCCGTGCAGGAGATCCTGGATCGCCTGCCCGAGCTGCCCTCCGATTCCGTCGAGCGGGTGGACTTCGCCTTGCCGCCGGGACCGGAGCCGCCGGATCTGGTCGGCCAGCAGATCGAGCAGGCCTTTCCGCCACTCGGGGCCGCCGGTCCGCCGCCCGATGCGATCGAAAGCCCGCCCCTGGAGGTCCTGAGATACGGACCGGTCGGCGATCAGGATCGGCCGGCCCGCCTGTGGGTGACCTTCAGCCAGCCGATGGTGCCGCTGGGCTCTCGCGCCGACCAGTCCGCGCGCGAGCTGCCCATTGCGCTGGACCCGGAGCCGACGGGTGGATGGCGCTGGGTGGGGACCCGGACGCTGCTCTTCGAGGCAGAGGAGGGCCGCTTTCCCATGGCCACGGAGTACAGTGTGCGGGTGCCGGCCGGTGTCCGGTCGATGGATGGCCAGGCCCTGGCCGAGGAGATCGCCTGGAGCTTCCGTACACCGACCGTTCGCTTGGTCGAACAGCATCCCAGGTACCGACCGGCCACCGACCGACAACCGGTGATCTTCTCTGGTTTCGATCAAGCCATCGATCGCGAGGCCATGCTGTCGAGCATTCGAGCCCTGGCCGACGAGCAGCCCTTCGAGTTGCGCCAGGCCTCGCCGGCGGAGATCGAAGCCGACGATGATGTCGCGGCCTTGGTCGCGGACTGGTCGAGCGATCACCGCGCGGACCGCTGGATCGCCTGGCGGCCGGTCGATCCCTTGCCCGTCGGCAGCCAGGTCGAGCTCCGCTTCCTCGAGGGCACGCCCTCGGCCGAGGGGCCGAGGACCACAGAGGCCGTGCAGCTGCTGGGTCTCCAGATCTACGGCCCGTTGCGCGTCACGCATTTCTCATGCTCGGCCGAAGACGGGAGCATCGAGCTGGCCCAGGGTGCGAGGAAAGGCTTCCTCCAGGGTTGCGATCCCTTTCGCAGCCTGCGGGTCTCGCTGAGCAACCCGATCGACCCGGCCAGTTTGGACGCGGGCGGGATTGGCATCGACTTGGACCGCGAGCCTTCCGCCGCCGACGAAAGGGCCGAGGGGGAGATCTCGTCGACGAGCGAACTGGTCCTTCACGATCAGGGGATCGTGGTACATGCGGCGCTCGACGGTCGCTCGCGCTACGGGTTGCGACTGCCGGAAGGCCTGCGCGATATCCACGGGCAGGACATTGACGGGGACTACGAGCTACGTTTCGAGACCGATCGCTTGGCGCCGGCGCTCTTCGTGCCCGGTGAGGACCAGCTGATGCTGGTGCTCGACCCGGCCGCCCGCGGAAGGTGGACGGTTCACAGCGTCGAACACGATCGGCTGGACGTAGAACTCTATCGGGTCGGGCCGGAAGACTACGAAGCCTACTGGCGCGCTCGCCACTCCGTCGATGCCCCCAACCCGCTCGGACCCCCGGGAGATCTGGTCTGGCAAGGGCAGGTTCGACCGGAGGAGGCCACCGGAGCCCTGCGTCCGGTGACCATCGATCTGACGCCGGCGCTCGATGACGAAGGCCATGGTCAGGTGGTGGCGGTGATCGGCCAGGCCGGCGGGGGGCTCGGCAGGTCGCGCAACCACGCTCGGTGGCGGTGGATCCAGGTCACCGATCTCGGTATGGACCTGCTTCGGGATCGGGAGCAGACGACCCTGCGGGTCACCGACCTGGTCGGGGGCGCGCCGCTCGTCGATGTCGACCTAGAGCTCCACTTGCCCTCGGAGCTCGCCTTGCTTCGGGATCCGGTGGCCACGACGCAGACCGATGAGCATGGCTTGGCCGAGATCCTGGCCGAGGAGGCCGGCGATGCCTTCGACCATGGAATCGTCGTCGCGCGGGTCGAAGGCGACTTGGCGATCTTTCCCTTGGCGCGTGATCAAAGGGATCGAGACTTCGATACGGACCGCCTGGTGTGGTACGTCCTGGACGATCGGGGCCTGTACCAGCCGGGCGAGCGTGCCCGATTCGCCGGCTGGCTGCGTCACCTCGATGCGAGCAAGCGGGGAGACACCACGGCCGTGGACGCGGATTCGCCCGGCTTGCGTTGGACGCTCTACGATTCGCAGGGCGAGGAGGCCGGCAGCGGCAGTGCGACCATCTCGGCGAAAGGTGCCTTCTCCTTCGAGATTCCGATCTCCATTGACATCCAGCTCGGCAACGCTCAGATCTGGATCGAGAGCTCCGGGTTGGGCGATGCGGTGGATCGGAACACGGCCCATCGGCATGATCTCGAGATCGCCGAGTACCGGCGGCCCGAGTTCCATGTGACGACCCAGCTGAGCGATCCGAGCCCCTACTTCGGTGACCGGGTCGAGGTGTCGGCCGTCGCGGAGTACTTCTCCGGGGGCGCGCTGGCCGCCGGCGACATCCTCTGGGAGGTCAGCGGCCGGCCGGCCGAGTTCCGACCGCCGGGCCATGAGGGCTTCGGCTTCGATCCCGGGCCCGCACGATGGCGCATCGAGGGCTGGGCCGGCATGCAGAGCTTCCAGGCCATCGGCAACGGGCAGGGCGAGCATCGCTTGGCCATCGATCTGGAGGGATCGTCTCCGATCGGACCCGCCAGCTTCCATGCCCAGGCGACGGTCATGGACGTGAACCGCCAGGCTTGGGCCGGTAGCAGCGCCTTCCTGGTGCACCCCGCCAGCGACTACGTCGGGCTGCGCGTGGACGGGCGGCGGGTCGATCCCGGAGAGCGGGTCGAGGTCGAGGCCATCGTGACCGACCTCGACGGCCGGCTGCGCGTCGGGCGCCCCATCGAGCTGATGGTCGATCGGATCGAGGAGCGCCGGCGCGACGGCCGTTGGGTAGAGGACCCGACGCCGGCTGGCCGATGCGAGATGATCAGCGCCGACGTACCGGTGTCCTGCCGGGTGCCCTTCGAGCAGGGCGGGCGTTACCGCCTTCGCGCCAGCATCGTCGACGAGGCCGGGCGGATCAATCAGAGCCAGACCACCGTCTGGGTATCGGGGCGCCCGCCCCGCCCGCAGCAAGACTTGCTGGAGGCGGAAGCGATCGATCTGAGGGCCGACGCGGAGGCCTACGGGTCGGGAGATCGGGCCATCGTCCGAGTTCAGGCGCCCTTCGGGCCGGCGCATGGCATCTGGAGCCTGCGCCGTTCCGGCCTGATCGAGCGCCGGCCCTTCCGCGTCGACGACGACGGGTCCGCCACCCTGCAGATTCCGATCGAGGAGGCCTGGACGCCCAACGTTCACCTGCGGGTCGATCTGACCGGCAGCCTGCCCCGACTCGACGCGGATGGTGAGGAGGATCCGGACCTGCCGCCGCGGCCGGCCTTCGCCTCCGGCCAGCTCGAGTTGTCGATCCCGCCCAGATCGCGTGACCTGGAGGTCGAAGTGCTGCCCCGCCAGCGCGAGCTGGAGCCGGGTGAAGCCACGACCATCGACGTCGCGGTCTCCGGCGCGCGGGGCGAGCCGCTGGCCGATGCCGAGGTCGCGCTGATCGTCGTCGACGAGGCCGTGTTGGCCCTGTCCGACCACGACATCGGCGATCCCCTGGCGGTCCTCTATCCCCAGCGGCCGGCCGCGGTGCGCGACGATCGTTTCCGAGGCTTCTTGCAGCTGGCCGACTCCGGGCTGCTGGCCATCGATGCTCGCGCGGCCGGCGAGCCGAATCTCGCGGCCACGGTCGAATGGCGTGAAGGCCGGGAGGCGCAGTTGGACGCGATGCCATCCAGCCCGCCGACGGCCGGTGGCTCCTATCTCGCGCCGAGAAACCCGGTAATGGCCGGGGCCGAATTCGAGATGGTGGATTCCGGCACCTCCCGTTTCCCGTCCACCGTGGCGCGCTCCCCGATCATCGAGCGCCGCGAGCTGAACCCGCTGGCGGCCTTCGTGCCCGATGCCCGGACGGACGGAGAGGGGCGGGTGGCCATCGAGGTGAGCCTGCCCCAGAGTGTCACGCGCTATCGCGTTTGGGCCCTGGCCACCGATGGCGGGCAGCGCTTCGGCCGGGGCGAGAGCAGCCTGACCGCCAGGCAGGGCCTGGTCGTCCGGCCCTCGGCGCCGCGCTTCCTCAACTTCGGCGACCGTTTCGAGTTGTCGGTCGTGGTCCAGAACCAGACCGAGGAGGCATTGCCGGTCGATCTGGCCTTTCGGAGCGAGAACCTGACGCTGCTGGGCGCCACGGGTTGGCGCACGATGGTGGCGGCCGGCCAGCGGCGCGAGCTGCGGCTGCCCGCCGCGGCCTCCGAGCCCGGCACGGCCGCCTTCCAGGTGGTGGCGGTCTCGGGCGAGCTCTCCGACGCACGGCGGGTGACCCTGCCGGTGTGGACGCCGGCGACCACCGAAGACCTCGCCACCTACGGACAGATCGGCGAGGGCGCCGTGGCCCAAGCGGTGCGGCGTCCGCCGGAGATCTTCGAGAACTATGGGGGGCTCGAGCTGAGCACCAGCGCCACCGCGCTCGGCCAGCTCTCCGATGTGCTGCGCTACCTCTACGACGAGGACATCGCGCACACCGAACGGGGCGCCTCCAGGCTGCTGGCGCATCTGGCGATGGCCGAGATCCTGGGCCTGTACGATCTCGAAGGGCTGGCCAGTCGGGAGGAGGTCGACGCGACGATTGGAAGGATCATCCTCGATCTGACCCATCGGCAGCTCTACGATGGCGGTTGGGCCATGTTGCCTCGAGAAGCCTATTCGCATCCCGTGCCGAGCCTGCACGCGGCGCATGCGCTGATCCGCGCCGCCCGGTCCGGCTACCCGGTACCGACCGAGGCGCTCGATCGCGCGCGGGAGTATCTGCGGGCCATCGAAGACAAGGTTCAGGATCGGGGTTCCGGGCCCGAGGCCCCGCTGGCCCTGCGCAGCCTTGCGCTCTATATCCGATCCCTCGACGGCGAAGGGGATTCGGAGGAGGCGCGAGCCCTCTTCGACGCTCGCGACGCGATGAAGCTGGATGCCCGAGCCTGGCTGCTCTTGGCGATGGCGATCGACGATGCATGGGCCGCCGAGCGCGCGGTGCTGCTCCGCAACCTGGCCGACGCGGCCTTGGAGGAGGCCGGCACGGCACAGTTCGCCACCGGCTACTCGGAATCGGACGCGGCCCTGCTCTTGGCCAGCGACACGCGCACGGACGCCTTGGGGCTGGAGGCCTTGCTGGTCCTGGAGCCCCAGAACGACCTCATCCCGAAGCTGGTGCGCGGGCTCTTGGAGCGCCGCATTCGGGGGCATTGGGGCTCGACGCAGTCGAACGTCTGGGCCCTCCTGGCCTTCCATCGCTACCATCGGGCCTTCGAGTCCGAGACGCCGGACTTCGTCGCCCGCGCATGGCTGGGCGAGGACTTCGTCGGCCAGAGCCAGGCCGTGGGCCGCCGCCTGGACCGCTGGCTCACGGAGATCCCCATGTCCTTCCTGCCGACCGAGGTGCCGGCCGACCTGATCCTCTCCAAGGACGGACCCGGCCGGCTCTACTACCGCCTGGGACTGCGCTACGCACCGGAGGATCTGGTCCACGAGCCGCTGGAGCAGGGCTTGGCCGTCGAACGGAGCTACGAGGCGGTCGACGATCCGGACGACGTTCGGCAGTCCGCGGACGGTGCCTGGGAGGTTCGGGCAGGTGCCCGGATCCGGGTGCGTCTGAGCCTGGTGGCTCCCTCCCGCCGCTATCACGTGGCCCTGATCGATCCTCTGGCGGCGGGCGTGGAGGCGCTCGAGCCCGCCCTGGAGAACCTGGGCCCGCTGCTGGAGGATCCGAATCTCGACGAGCAGGAGCGGGCTATCCTGTCCTGCTGGCCGCGCGGCGAGTGGTACCAGCACGATGCCTTCCGCGACCA
>CAZJWJ010000119.1:0-13751 GCA_964549495.1 uncultured Anaerolineales bacterium
GGGAATAGCGGAGCTATTGCCGACGAACAGCGGGCCGACACAGTGGATGCAGCGGTGCCCGAATCGGGGAGACTATTGCTGGGCGAGCCCTATCGAGACACGGTAGAGCGGACACGGCGGGCGGCTGGATCGGCCGCCCGCCGTGCCATCTGTCGTTTGGAACGGCCTTTCAGCTCAGTGTGTGGTAGATGATCTCTCCATCGTTCCACTCGGGATCCTCTTGTAGGAGCGCTCGCATGGCTTGATAGCGCTCGTGCTGCTTTGGATCCTCGGCATTGGCAACATAGTCCTCGCGGCTGTCGAAGACCACTGCCATGTAGCAGATGCTCGGATCCTCGTCACAGCGGTATACCAAGTCGCCTCGGTAGCCGGGAACATCCAGACTCTCGTACTCGCGCGCCAAGTCCATGAGCTGATCTTCCTTGCCCGGCTGTACCTTCATTTTCGCGACCGTACCGTACATGCGCATGCCTCCTTCGGGCTCCACCAACTTGTCGATCATGGGTCGCCCGCACAATGCGGGTGGCATCGTTGGCCGCAATGCCCGTGCACCCTACTCAACACAGCCGTGGCACCGAGGTTGCGGCCATGTCGAATACGACAGCATCGAAGACCGAAGGCATCCGACTTCGATCAGTGGCGGCATTCTGGACAAACGGTCGGTGTCCCCGCGCCAGGCACCGGAGTCTCGGTGCAGGCTGGACACGGGGGGCAGGGCCGGATGGGGACCGGACATCCGCGACCACCGCCGGGCGGCCGGAGCGATCCCGTAGGCGTGGGAAGCGGGATCAAGGTCCGGAAGGCCTGAACCGTCGCGGTCTGACGCACCGCGGCGGTAGCCGTGAATCCGGCGCCGGCAGTGGCCCGGCGCGCGGCTTCTACAGCGTCCGGGTCGGCTTGGAGAAGCCGCGGCAAAATCACGGATGTGACGATGGGCGCGGGGTCCCTGGTCGGCATGCCGACCACCGTGGACGTATATCGCGGGCCCGGCGTGTTCCGAGGCGGGCGCGTGCCCTCCGCGGTCGCGGTCGGGCTGATGACGAAAGGCGGCTCAGGGGTCGGGTGGCGCGTAAGCTGGATGGGCGGGCGCTCGATGAGCGACTCGCGCGATGCGCGGAGGATGGACGCATTGGATCCGACGACCCACAGGTGGGGATCGCCGGAGGGTCCCAGCGACAGATCATACATCTCGGTGGGGGTGCCGCTCTCGGTCGGAGGATCGGCCGGGCCGCGAACCACGCGCCACTGGCTGCCATCGAAGTGGAAGACGTAGCCGTAGTGGCCGATGGCCCAGCCGCGATCCTCGGATTCGAAGCGTATGCGCGAAACCGATGCCCCGGCCGGGATGCTGAAGGTCTCGGTCCAGCCGGAACCATCCCAGCGCAGGATGCTGCCGCCTGCCCCCGCCCAACCCCGGTCGGAGGCCTGCATGTCCACCGTGGCGATGCGATCCTCGCTGGGCACCCAATCCAGGCCATCGCCATCGAAATGCCAGAGATGACCGCCGCTGACGGCCCAGACGTCACCGTCTTCGGTGGCATCCAGGTCGGTCACCTCGGCCTCCCAGCTGCTGGCTGCCTCGTAGACCGTCTCCCAACTTCGGCCGTCGTAGCGCAGGATGACCGCGCGCCGCGGCGGCGGCTCGTCGACCGAGCCGGCCGCCCAGGCGCTGCCCGAGGCCAAGACCTGGACGCGATCCAGCGTTGCCCGGGTCGGGCTCTGCACCTGGGTCCAGGCATCCCCATCGAAGTGGAGAATCCGGCCGCCTTCGCCTACGGCCCATGCCTCCCTGGCACCGGCCGAGTCGACATCGCGCATGCCGACGAGCGGGTGCCCCTCGGGCAGCGGTGTCCACTGCTCTCCATCCCACTGCATGGCCCGTCCTCGCCCGACCGCCCAGCCGATGTCCTCGGCCGCGATCTCGATGATGCGCGGGTTGGCCGGAGGATGTTCCTGGACCAGCCGCGATTGGGCCACGCGGTAGATGCGACCGTCGCCGGTACCGATCAGCGCCGCGCCGGGCTCCGGCAGCAAGGCCAGCGCCCCCACCTGGAAGAAGCGGTTGCTGGGAACGCGCAGGTCCAGCGTCCGCCAGTCTCCATCTCGGAGCTCGAGGATCTCGCCCACGTAACCGACGGCCATGCCCCGATCGCCCTGGATCTCCATCGCGCCGATGCCGAGCCGGGCCTCCTGACGCCGGATCGACCAACGCTGGCCGTCGAAGTGCAGGAAGACGCGCTCGGGCGGGTCCTCGAAGGGAGAGGGCCGTGATCCACCAGCCGCCCAGACATCCTGGGGACCGCGACCCTCGATCTCCGTCAGCGTCGTCGTGACGGGCGAAGCTTCCGAGATCCAGATCCCGTCCCGCAGGCGGTAGATGTGTCCTGCCAGCCCCACGGCCCAACCGCCGCCGTCTCCATCGAGCCAGAGTGCCAATGGCGCCTCGGTGGCCCCATCCACGGCTTGCTTCAACTGCCAGCTGCCGTCCTCCAGGGCGTAGAAGCCGGCATGCTCGGTCTCCAATCCACCGCCGACGGCCCAAGCCTGGGCAGCGGAGGGAATGGCCAGGTCGTAGAGGACCCGCTCCGGATGCCACTGCGGCGTCAACCAGCGGCCGTCGACGAGCTGCTGCATCCCGCCGACCATCGAGGCCCAGCCGCGATCCGGGCCGTTCAGCTCGAGGTCGACGATGCGGGCCGGCACCTCGCGCCCATCCACCGCCCGCCAGCCGATGCCGGCGGGACGGATGAGGTTGCTGCCTCCGGCCCAAGGCCGGCCCTCGGAATCCACCTCGATGTCGCCGATCCGGTCGAAGCCACCGAGCAGGGCCTCCCAAGGCGCGTCCGGCTGGTCCGGTCCATCCGGTGCGTCGCGCCCGGCCAGGGGCGCGACCCAGATCGCAGCCGCGCAGAGCATCACGACCGTGCCCAGCCTGAGGAATCGTTGCCACAGTTCGCGCAGGTGCATGGGACCTCCTCCGTTCGTCCGGGATCAACGCCACTGAAGAGTCCGCGACCCCTTCGCGGTCGTGGTGGCTCGGCTGCATGCCGGCAAGATCCGGTCCGGCGATGCTCGGACCGCGAGATGGCGTCGCGCATGTCCTGTTCGACCGGTCTGCATCATCATGGCTGATGGCGGCGCGAGCTGACCTCCCCTACGGCAGGACTCGTGCCGCCCTGCAGCCCGTGGCCCGGTCCCTTGTCACCAGCGAAGGCCGGCGTGGGCAGCAGGTCGACAATGGCTGGCGCGGCCGGGTCGCGGATGTCGACGATGTATACACCGCTACGGCCGGCCAGGAAGGCAAAGCCGGATCGAAATGCGATGGCGGTGATCGGCTCAGGAAGGTCGATCTCGGCGCGAAGCAGAAGCCGGTCCGGCATCGACACATCGACGATGTGCAAACGTGCGGTCACCATTACAGCGCCAGCAGCCCGCGCATGCGAGACGACGAGGGCCAGCCCGTCGTCGGCCGCGAGCGCTGGATCCTGGAAGCTGGAGTCAGCGCCCACCGGGCTTCGCAATTCGAGAGCCCGATCGCTCAGTAGTTGGCCGTTGGACAACTCGAAACTGCGTAGCGTCGCCGCCCCGCCGTTATCGTCCTGGGCGGCGAGAAGCAGCCGGCCGGAGGACCATTCGATGTCGAGTCGGTCATCGTCCAGATGGAGCCAGCGCCGATCGACGACGACGGGCCGGATCGGGTTGCCGACGTCATACAACAGCAACTCCTGCGCAAGACTATTGAAGTCGTCTCGCAGCACCGCTAGCCAGGGTAGGCTCAGGGCTATCCTCGGAAGGTGATGGACCTCCCATTGTGCCATCACCCGTGGCGATCCAGGTTGGCTCGAGTCCGCGATCTGCATCTGTCCCTTCATGACGTCCGACTGTCCGTGAATCGGGAAGAATCCGGCCCCGCCCCCGACCTGAATGTCGCGGTAGTAGTAGTCGGTGGCCACGTGCCCCTGCACAACAGGCGCATCCGGGTCGGCAATGTCGAGCGTCTGGACGAAGTAGCGATCCGCGCCGTAGAGCCGATGGCCATCGATCTCCAGATCGGTCATCTGGCCCACGGCGTCGATCCGTCCGCGCTGAGGGATCGTCGGCAGCTGGCTGTGGACGTCGAAAGCCGTCAATCGGCCATCGTCGGTTGCCACCCAGAGTTGCTCGCCCTGCAAGGCCATACCGCCGCTCATGTATGCGTCCAGGCCGAAGTCACCGACCTGGGAGATCGATAGCTCCGTTCCACCGACCCGTTCTCGGGCAGGCGGATCGGTCAGGTCGAGGACGAAGATCCCAAGATTGTCGTAGAAGCCGGTCCATCGCGCGAGATAGAGCCGGTCTCCCCGCGCTTCGATGGCCGCGATCAAGCCGCCTTCTGACTCCAGGGCACCGAGGAAGCGCGGAACCAAGGGATCAGCAGCGTCGATCAGCTCCAGCTCGTAGCCTCGGTCCACGAATAGCCATGAACCGAAGCGTTGAAGTTTCCCCGGGCCCCGGCTGCTCGGCAACTGAAGGGACGCCGCTTCGACAGCCGAACGCGGGTCCGTGACATCCAGCACCCGGAGGCTGGCCGCTGATTGCCCGTCTCCAGTAGCCAGCGTGACGAAGAGGTGGCCACCATCTTCCGAGGATGCGATACCCTGAATCGAGCGACCGCTCGAGACCGGGGCCAAGCGTCGATCCACGATGATTCTGGGCACGGCGACGGCCCCGTCTTCGACGGCGACCAGCATCGATGAGGCGTCGGATCGAATTGGGTTCGTAATGTCGCGGCGCCGTGATGGGCATCGAGCCCACCGGCGAAGAAATCGAGTGCAAGGGCATCGACATCGTCCGAATGCCAGGCGAGAAGGCCACCGAACGCTGGGGGCAGTTCGATGACCTGGGCATGATGAAGCAGATCGGCGCGGTACCGGACCTGCAGCGGCAGCCTGCCTAGCGCAGAACCGCCGAGGATCCGGACTTTCGGCCGGCCTGTCCAATCTCGTGCCGCGAGCGTGTTAAGTCCGATCGCGTGTCGTGATGCGCCGTCGTCGCGACCCGTTTCGACCCGCGGGCCCTGGCCTCCCCCGGTTGGGTCCGCGGGTTGTTCTCGCTCGACTACGAGGCACGGCGCTAGCTCGGCGTCAGGTCCTCCACCCGGGGGATCGACATTGGGCCCTCGCGCGTCCATCCTCACCAGCGCCAGGGTCTGAGCCAAGATGACGACAACCGACTGTCTGCTGGGCTCGTCGAAGGACTCCCAACGCGTTCTTCTCCGCGACTTGGCGACCTCGGCGGGCCATTGGTGTTATCATCCATGTGGGGAGGCCTTCGATTCGGAGTCGGTCACAATCGATCCAGGATCGCCTGGGATCGGACCGGCCAACACCGGGAGGTGAACCGTTGCATCGCGCCAGCACCGTGTTCGTCATTGCGCTCTCCACCCTCATCCTCAGCCTGATGCTGCCGGCTCTGTTCGTCCAGCCCGGCTCGCGCCTGCAAGCCCAACCCGCGACGCCGGCCCGGCCGACGCAGGAGGGTCGCCAGAGCCAGTGCGCTGGCAGTTTGGAGGCCAGTCGGCTGCCGACCGATACCATTCGACTCTGCGAGTCGATCACCAATACCGTCACGATCACGCCCGAATGCGCATACTGCCTGGGCGGCATCAACATCGTCTTCGTACGGCCCGAATTGGCCGGCGCGGACGTCTGGACCCGGCTGGTCGCCGGCTCGATGATCACCGAGCTGGAGCGCTACGCGCGCGAGTACGAACGCGACTTTCGCCGCCCCTTCCTCATCCAAGGCGGCGTCGTCTCCTACGACGCGGACCGGGTCAGTCGAGCCCAGCCGATGACCACCCAGCTCGGCCGGGTCGAATCCGCGGTCCAGCGCATCATGTACGGCGTCGGCCAGGACGGCGGACCCTATGACGATGCCGCGCGGATGGCCGTGCGCATGCTGCAGGAGGCGGAGCGCAGCGACGAGGCGGCCGGCTACCCGCCTTGCCTGGAGATCGTGGTCTTCTTCGGCTCCTTCGAAGGTGCGACCGGCGATCGGATGATGCTCACCGCCAATGTCCTGCGGGCCAAGTCCATCATCGAGGCGCGCACGCGGCAGCTCTACGTTGGCTGCTCGGCCGAGGACACCTTGGGCGGTTGCGGCTTCTTTGCCTACATGCAGCCCAACAGCCGGCTCTTCTCGTCCCGGTTCCAAAGCCGCGACAAGTTCCGGGGCGTTATGGTCGGCGAGATGCGCGATGTGCGCGAGCGCCATGAGGCCAGGCCGCCGGAGTACCTGCGATCGGCCTCGCTCTTCCAGCGCATTCCGATCAGCATGAGTTACCTGGCCGGATCGGCCCAGCCTCCTCCAGCCGAGGTGCTGACGGGTACCGATTCCACGATCCTGCGATGGGACTGGGACCCCTACCGCGCCATGGAGCCGCGCAGCGTCCAATACTCGGCGCGACCGAACGCCCTCGGCCAGCACCACATCGAAGGCTGGGCCGAGCTCGAGGATCTGCAGGGGCTCCGACGCCAGATCCCCATGTCCAGCCTGGCGATCTCGGTGACGGAGCCCTGCGCGCCGCCCACCCCGACGCCCAGCCCGACCTCGACGATCACGCCCACACCACCCCCCTCGGCCACGCCCCTTCCGGCCACGGCAACCCCCACACCGAGCGCGACGTCCACCCCCACCGCCACGCCTACGACGACGCCGACGCCCGAGCCGCGCGCGCTGTTCTTGCCGCTGGCGCTCAACGAGCGCTGCCTGCCGGAACGAAGACGGGTCGACGTGGTCTTGGTGCTCGATGCCTCGACCAGCATGGACGACGTGATCCCCGGCAGCAGCCGGAGCAAGATCGACGCCGCGCGCGCCGCCGCCAAGGCCTTCCTGGACGAGCTGGATCTGGCCAGCGGGGACCGGGCCGCGATCGTGTCCTTCAACGCCGAGGCCCGAATGGCACAGACCTTGACGGCAGACCGGGCAGCGCTGGTGAGCGCCATCGACGGCATCGAGCTGGCCCAGCAGACCTGCCTGGTCTGCGCGGTCTCGATGGCCGACGACGAGCTGTCCAGCGAGCGCCACACGCCGACCAGCCAGGCCGCGATGATCGTCCTGACGGACGGGCGCTCCAATCCTCAGCCGGTCGCGGAGGCCGTGGACCGCGCCCGCCTGGCTCGCGATCGGGGCGTGATCGTCTTCACCATCGGTCTTGGCGAGGACATCGAGGCCGAGGCGCTCGTCGAGATGGCCAGCCGGCCCGAGTTCGCCTTCCGCGCGGCCGACGAGTCCACGCTCGAGGAGATCTACCGCAACGTGGCTCGCAACATCCCCTGTCCGCCGGCAGCCTTCTGGGGCGGACGCTAGACGTCGAGCCGGTGAGCAAGCCATCGATCGGGAGCACTCGAGCTCCCGATCGATGGCGATCCTGCCCGCTGGATCATCTCGGCCGGCAAGCCGGACACACGGTCGGGTTGCCCGAGCTCGCGGGCGGCATCTGCCTACAACCGGGGCCGAGGGGACAGGCCCGACCCGGAACCGGGCAGCCGCGAGGAGCGGCTCCTCAGACCTTCCTCAGAGCCTCGGGGCAGGCTGGTGACACGTCACCGCCTGTTACCCGAGGAGTCGACAATGTCCCGCCTGCACCCTTGGATCCCACGCCTCGCGCGGCGTTCGGCCGGCCGCCTCGCCACGCTCGGCCTCTTGATGGCCGCGCTTTCCACGGCCGCTCCGGCGGCGCAGGCAGAGCCGGGCGATCTCGATCCCGGCTTTGCCGGCTTCGGAACCGGCGGCGCATCCATCGTGGCGCGGCCGGCCGGCTGGCACACTCGGTCGATGGCCTTGCAGGCCGACGGCAGCATCGTGACGGCGGGCAATGCCGGCATGGACCTCCTGGTCATGCGCTACCTCCCCAACGGCAGGCTCGATCCCAGCTTCGGCAGCGACGGACAGGTCACCGTGACCAACGGCCAGTACAGGCTGGTAGGCCTCGATGTGGCGCTGCAGAAGGACGGGCACGTCGTCGTGGCGGGAAGCGTCTCGCCGGAGGACGACTTCTTCGTCGCCCGCCTGACGCCTTCGGGGCAGTTGGACGCGAGCTTCGGGCACCAAGGCATGGTCTTCACGGACTTCGAGGGCGGGGACGACCGCGCCAACGCGGTGGTGATCCAGGCGGACGGCAAGATCGTGGCCGCCGGCGTGGCGCGGATCGGCGGCGACGACGACTTCGGCGTCGCGCGCTACCTCCCGGACGGCAGCCTGGACGCGTCCTTCGCCGGCGACGGCAAGGGCTCGGTGGGCTTCGGCGAGAACGACACCGCATTCGACATGGCCCTCCAGCCGGACGGCAAGCTGCTGCTCGTCGGCAAACGGGACGGCTCGCTCAACGCGGACTTCGCCATCGCGCGGATGAACCCGGACGGCAGCCCGGACGCCTCCTTCGGCGGCGGTAACGGCCAGGTGGCGGTCGGCTTCGGCGACATCGTCGAGTCCGCGCGCGCCGTCGCCCTGCAGCCGGACGGGAAGATCGTGGTGGCGGGTGATGGCATCAGCCAGATCCATCTGGCGCGCTTCCTGGCCGACGGCCTGCTCGACCGCAGCTTCGACGGCGACGGGAAGCGGACGATCGACGCCTCGGACTCGAATGTCGCGGACCTGGCCGTGCAACCGGACGGGCGCATCGTGCTGGTCGGCGATCGGGACATCCGGGCTGGCGACGGCAAGGTCTACGACCGCATCGTGGTCTGGCGACTGAACGGCGACAGCACGGCGGACGACAGCTTCGACGGCGATGCCAACGTGTTTTTCGACGGGATGTCCGCGATCGGCACCGCGCTGGTGCTCCAGCCCGACGGCCGGATCCTGGTGTCCGGGACGACCTTCGACGGCAACCAGATCCTGCTTCGCTACTGGCAGGATGGCAGCCTGGACGACGGTGGGCGGCAGGTGCTCGGCTGGGACGAGCCGGGATTCCCACCGGGCTCGAAGGAGACCGCCTACGCCATGGCCGTCCAGGAGGACGGTCGGATCCTGCTGGCGGGCGAGATCGAGAACGCGGACCGCACCGAGAGCGACGCGGGCCTGGCGCGCTTCCTCCCGGACGGCCGGCCGGACGCGAGCTTCGGCCGCAACGGACGGCTGACCTTCGGCTTCGGAAGCCACGACGCGGCGCGGGCGGTGGCCGTCCAGCCGGACGGGCGCATCGTGGTGGCGGGGTCCTTCCGCAGCGGGCGCACGGTGAACTTCATGCTGGCCCGCTTCCACCCCGACGGCGACGTGGACAACAGCTGCGCCGTCTTCGGCCAGAACCTCGTCGACTTCCAGGGCGGGGACGATCGCGCCTTCGCCCTGGCCCTGGCACCGGAAGGCAAGATCGTGCTGGCCGGCGAGGTCTTCGATGGCAGCCGGACGGTCTTCGGCGTTGCGCGCTTCGACAGCACCTGCGTCCTGGACCCCAGCTTCGACGGGGACGGCAAGCGAACGCACGCCTTCGGCGCGGGGCTGGAGCACGCGGCCCGGGCGGTGGTGGCGCAGCCGGATGGGAAGATCGTGGTGGGCGGGCAGGTCGGCACGGACTTCGGGCTGCTGCGCCTCTCCGAGAGCGGGGGCCTGGACCTCACCTTCGGCGCTGGAGGGCACACCCGCACCGAGATGGGGGGGCCGGCGATCCTGTCGGCCTTACTGCGCAATCCGGCCAATGGAAGGTTCATCGCCGCCGGGACGAGGGTGATCGACTTGGACAACGACATGGCCTTGGCCGAGTACACAGCCGACGGCCAGCTGGCCTCCTGCTCCGACTTCCCTTGCTCGAACTGGACGACGGGCAAGGCCTTCGTCGACTTCGGTGCGAGCGATGTCGCGACATCGCTCGCGCGGCGCGCCGACGGCTCGCTGGTGGTGGCCGGCTGCTCGGGCGGCCAGTTCGCCTGGGCGCAGGTCTCACGGCGACAAGGGTCGGGCGTGCCCACCGTGCCCCGCCAGGTGACGACGGACTTCGTGGGCAGCGGCGAGTGCGCCCACGCCATGGCCTTCACCGGCGCCGATCGGATGCTCTTGGCGGGCAAGCAGGTCTTCGGCGGCGGCGCGGTGGCCCACTTCGCCCTGGCACGCTACGAGTTCACCGTGGATGGCAGCGTCGGCAGCCCGACGCCGAGCGCGACGCCGACGGACACGCCCTCCGCCACGGCGACGGTAACCACCATGGCCAGCTCGACCGCCACGTCGACGCCGACCCCGACCGCCACGACGACCGCGACGAGCCCGGCCACGTCGACCGCTACGCCGACCCCGACCGCCACACCGACGGGCACCGAGAAGCCGACGATCACCGCGACGGCGACGGTTCATGCGACGGCCAACGCGACGGCCAGCGCGACGGCGACGCGCGACACGCCGACGCGAACACCGACGACGATGGTCGCAGCGAGCACGGTGGGGGCCTACCTGCCCTTGGTGATGCGACCATGAGGCAAGATAGGACGCGGCCGCGCGCTGGGCCGCGGTGGACGGCGGCTCAGGGCCCGCCGCCCTCCGCGCCGCGGGCCAGCGCCACGGCCGCGTCCAGGCCCATCGCGCGCCCTTCCGCCTCGGCCGCGGCGTAGGCGCGCCGGCCCAACAGGGCGCGCGTGACGGCCGGCTCGCCGTCGGGGTCGGCGAAGGCGTCGAGGGTCGTGGACGCGCCGCGCGCCTCGCGGAGGGCCTGGGCGGCGCCGAGCAGGCGCGCCGCCTGCTCCCCACGGCCGGCCAGGCGTTCGAGCCGCGCGATGACCTCGAGGTTGCGCGCCATCGGGCGCCGCTCGCCGGCGGCATGCCGCAGCGTCAGGCTTTCCACGGCCAGCCGCCGTGCCGCGGCGTGATCGCCGCGGGCGAAGGCCACCTCGCCCAAGCCGAAGATGCCGTAGGAGGCGTTGGCCTGGTCGCCCAGCGCCCGATATAGGGCCGCGCTGGCCTCGTAGTCGGTCGCGGCCGCCGCCTCGTCGCCGGCCGCCAGGGCCGCGTTGCCCCGGTTGAGGCGTACCAAGGCCACCCCCGACCGATGACCGATGGCCTCGAAGGCTGCGAGCGCCTCGGCGAAGCGCGCGTGCATCGTCGGCGCGTCGTCGAGGTCGTCGGCGACCAGGCCCAGGTTGAGCAGCGCGTTGCCCTCGCCACTGCGATCCGACAGCGCGCGGAAGGCAGCGAGCGCCGCCTCGTAGTGGGCTCGGGCCTCGGTGAAGTCCCCGCGGCCGGCGGCTACCATGCCGAGGTTGTTGCGCGCCGCGGCGACGGCCGCCTCGTCGCCGCTGGCCTCGGCCACGGCCAGGCTCTCCGCGTAGCGCGACCGGGCCGTCTCGTCCTCGCCCAGGTCCCAGGCCACGCCGCCCAGTCGGCGCAGCGTGCGCGCCAGGCCGGCATCGTCCTCCATCTCCAGCCACAAGGCCAGCGCCGCCTCGTGATGCGCGCCGGCCGCCGCGTAGTCGCCCTGGCGCCAGGCCAGCAGGCCGGCCGCATCGAGGGCCGGAGCGCGAAGCTCCGCCGGCGCGTCCGGCCGGCATGCCAGCGCGTCGGCCAGACGGCGGCGGCCCTCGCCCGGATGGCCGCGCACCTCCCAGAAGGGGGCCAGGGCCGTGGCCAGGCGGAGGGCGCCGTCTTCGGCCGCGTTCGTCCACCAAGCCAGGGCGAGGCGCAGGTTGTCGTGGTCGCGCTCCAGGCGGTCGAGCCATGCTGCCTGCTCCGCGCCGTCGAGGCCGTCGCGCGCCCGCAAGGCCAAGGCGATATGGAAGGCCGCATGGCGCCGGCGGGCCGCGGCTTCCAGCCCCGCCTTTGCCAGGCGCGCCTCGGCCACGCCGCGCAGGGTCTCCAGCACGCGGAAGCGGCGCTCGCCGTCCACCGCCTCGATCGTGACGAGGCTGGCCTCCCCGAGCGCCTCGAGCACAGCGGCGGCGCGCGGGCCCACGACCGCCTCGAAGGCCTCCGCCGAGCCACCAGGAGCGAAGGCCCCCAGGTGGTCGAAGGCGCGCTGCGCGGCGGCATCCAGCCGGTCGACGCTCCAGTCGATGGCCGCCTCGAAGCTCCGCTGCCTGGCCGGCGCATCGCGCGGACCATCGCCCAGCGCGGCCAGGCCGCGCTCCAGGTCCGCCAGGAGCTCGGCCGGCCTGGCCTCGCCGGCACGCGCCGCGATCAGCTCGATCGCCAGCGGGAGACCGTCGAGGCGCCGGCAGATCGCTTCCATCGCGGCCCGGTCGCCGCTGGTCGCCTCGAATTCGGGTCGCGCCGCGCGAGCCCGCGCGCGAAAGAGCGCCACCGCCTCGGCCGGGGGGAGCGGCTCCAGGGGATGGAGGTGTTCGGCCTTGATGCGCAGCGGGGCGCGGCTGGTGACCAGCAACCGGATGGCCGGCCCCGCCGCGAGGAGCCCGGCGGCGAAGGTGGCGAACCCGTCGCCGGCACCGTCGGCCAGGAGGTGCTCGGCGTTGTCGAGCACCAGGAGCAGGTGCTTGTCGCGCAGGTAGGCGGCCAAGGCCGCCTGCAGGCCCTCGCCGGGGCGCTCGCGAACGCCGAGCGCCCGCGCCACGGTGGCCGGGACGAAGTCGGGATCGTCCAAGGCGGCCAGCTCGACCACGTGAACGCCATCCTCGAAGTCGTAGCGCAGCGCCGTGGCCGCCTCCAAGGCCAGTCGGGTCTTGCCGACACCCCCGACGCCGGTGAGGGTCAGGGCCCGCACCGCATCTCCGCGGAGGCGGCCCTGCACTGCTTCCAGCTCGGCACCTCGGCCGACGAGCGGCGTAGGCGGGGCCGGGGCGCCCAGCGGTGGGAGCGGGTGACGACGCAGCTGCGGCCCGGCGCCATCGCGAATCCGGACCGCGAGCGCCTCGATGGCCGGCTCCGGGTCGGCGCCGACGTCCATGGCCAACCGGCGTCGAAAGGTCTCCAGGTGCGCGAGGGCCGCGGCGGCCTCGCCGTTGAGGGCGAGCTGGCGCATCAGCTCGCGGTGGCCCGACTCGAGCCAGGGATCGAGGGCGATCATGCGCCGCGCAAGGTCGGCGGCTTCGGCATAGGCGCCCCGCCACTCGGCCGCCTCGACCAGGCGGTCCAGCACTCCGATGGCCCGCGAGCGCAGGTGCTCGCGCGTGGCCATCACCCATTCGTCGAAGGGCGCGGCGCCGGCCACCTCCAGGTCCTCGAGGAAGTCCCCGCGCACGAGCGCCACGGCGCGGGAAAGGCCCGCGACGCAGAGTCGGCAGGTTCGCCAGCTGCGGTGGGCGTGGGCGTCGCAGGCCGCGATCTCTTGGAGGAAGCGCGCCACGTCGACATCGACACCGGCGCCCGGCGCGAGGCGCACCCGCTCCGGGTCGGCTTCGAGGAGCGGCGCGGCACCACCGCGCTCACCGATGGCGCGCCGCAACGTGGAGAGGGCTTGGCTCAGGTTGCCACGGGCGGCGCGCTCGGTGAGGTCCGGCCAGAGGAGATCGGCCAGGGCCGTGCGGGCATGGGGCCGGCCATCCTCGATCGCCAGGTACACCAGCAGCGCGCGCACCTTGTTGTACTCGAAGCCGTCGACGGGAACGCCGTCGCGTTCGATGGCGAGCGGGCCGAGCGTTGCGATGGTCAGGTGGGCCAAGGCGGGGTTCGGGCTCTCCTCACCGCCGGGTCGTCGTCGATCTGGATTGGCGGCCGGGTCACGCCTCGTGGACTCGAGCAGCGCGGCTTGGCACGAGCCTCTCGTGGACGTGGAACGGTGTCCAGTAGTTCCGATATTCACGGGAAGACGGGCCGGCCGAGCGAGTCGATGGCGG
>CAZJWJ010000120.1:0-13674 GCA_964549495.1 uncultured Anaerolineales bacterium
TGAAGATGACCGTCGGCATGGTCGTGCGGGTCTCGAGCGTATCCGTGATCAGGATCGTGTCGAGGTAGGTCGTACCCGTGTTGGTGATCTCGTAGCAGAAGGTCACCGGTTGGCCGGTCTCGTTGATGCGTGTGATGTCCCGGCCCGGGCACTGACCGTTGAAGCTCACGGTCTTGTTGACATAGACCCGCGGGCACTCGATGGTCGTCGTCTCGACCGCCCGGTTGTTGGTCTCGTCCGGATCGTGGGTCGGGGTCCGAGGACCGCCGCCGATGCCCGGCAGCAGGTCCGGCGCATCCGGCCAGTCGACCGCGTTCTCGCGGGCCTCGACGTAGGCATGGTTCTCGGCGATGCCGCCGCACTCCGCGTCCTGGCGGACCATGACGGAGATCGTGATGGTCGCGGTGGAGTCGCGGTTCAACCGGCCGAGCTCGGGCGCGCCAGCGTTGTTGAGGTCGTTGCCGACGCGCACCGTGATGCGGCCGTCGTCGCGGATCTCGACGACCTCGCCGGCCGAGACGGTGACGTCTACCTGAGCCGGGTCGACGGCGACGAAGTCGGCCGGCAGCTGGTCGACGACGTAGACGTCGGCGGCGTCGGAGGGTCCGTCGTTGGTGACGGTGAGCGTGTAGGTGATCATGCCGCCCGGCTGGACCGGGTCGCACATGAGGAAGGAATTGTCGGGATCCGCCAACGGATCGCCGAAGATGTCGGTCTTCTCGATCGAGAGGTCCGCCTCGGCGACGATCAGCGTGTCGTGGGCGTCGACGTTGTTGGCGGTGTGGAAGTCGGTCGTGGTCGTGGTGATGCGGCTGTCGTTGGTGGCGATGAAGTCATCGGCGTCCAGGACGTAGCCGGGGTCGACCTCGGTGATGAGGTAGAACTTGAACTCGTCGCCGGGGTTGAGGTCGCCGGGGATGATCTGCTCGTTCTGGCTGAGCAGGAGGTCGACGTCGACCACCCCATTGGTCTCGCTACAGGCGACGAAGTCGTCGATGTCGAAGGGCTCGCAGCGCAGGAAGTTCTCGCCCAGGATGCCGAACTGCTTGAAGTCCAGGAAGTCCTGGATGGCGATGTCGCGGGCGACCGACCAGCCCCGGTTGCCGAACTCGATCAGGTAGCGGTGTTCGTTTCCGGCGATGGCGTGGTCCGGCTCGTGGGCCTGGTCGAGCGACGGGCTGGCCGGCACATCGACCTTGTGGATGTAGACGTCGGCGACGGCCGTGACGGTCGTATCGGTGTCGGCGAAGTTGTCGGTCAGGAAGGGGTCGTCGGTGGTCGGCAGGAAGGGCGGGATCTGCGGGAAGGGGAAGGGCAGGAAAGCGTCCGGGTCGGCCGGCGGGCTGGTTTCGCCCCACCAGACGTGGGCGCCGTTGGTCAACGTGGTGGCGTCGGGGACGGACGGATCGACCGAGACGTAGATGTCGAAGGTGACCCGCGCGCCGGCCGGCACGTCGCCGAGCTCGCACCAAAGGACCTGGCCAAACTTGCCTCCGCCGGGATTGAAGACACCGATCTCCTGGATCTCTTCGGAGGGGCGGCAATCCGCGCCGTCCGAGTAGAGGAAGGTGACCGGATCGTGGTCTAGACCGGTATCGGTCTGGCCGGGCAGAAGGTCGAGCACCTGGACGTTGATCGCGTCGGAGGCGCCCTGGTTCTGAACCGTGATCTCGTAGCGCAGCTCGTGGCCTGCCGTGACCTGGCCGGCCAGGTCCTCGAAGATGAAACGGCGCAGGTCGCTGTCGTAACCGGTCTTGACCTGGCCGACCGAGAGCTTCGTGATCTCCATGTCGGCCCAGCTGTTGACGATGGTCTGGACGAAGGCGTGGTTGTTGGCGTTGGTCGGATCGAACTGCTCGGAGTAGACGTTGACGTCGTTCTCGAGGACCGTGCCGGCAGCGAGGCTTGGATCGACGAGGACATCGAAGGTCAGCGTGACCGGAGCGGCGCCCGAGGCGATGGTGCCCAGGCCGCAGACCAGGCGGTCCAGCGGATTGCCGGGCGTGCCGGTCTCGCAGCTGCCCTGGCTGATGGTCAGGCTGCCCGGGACGATGGTCACGCCGGCCGGCAGGCGGTCGGTAAGGACCACGTTCTCGGCCGTCGATGGCCCGTCGTTGGTGACCTCGATGGTGTATCGAATGCGACGCCCGGCCGTCGCGTGGGTCGTGCTGGTCGTGTAGTTCGGTGCTGCCGGGAAGGCGCCCGGGTTGCCGATGTCGAAGATCTGGCCGGCTTGGCCCGCGACCTGGTCCTCACCGACTGCCGTCTTGGTTACTCCGAGGTCGACCGTGTCGAAGATCTCGAGCGGGACCATGGCCATGTTGTTGTCGGTGTTCGGGTCGGGCGTGTCGGCGGTGACCGTGGCCACGTTGGTCAGGTCGAGGCCCTCGTCGGCGGTCAGGTTGATGGTGATGATCACGCGGCCCATGTCGGTCGGGCTGCGTGGGTTGAGCCAGTTGGCGCCGAAGGTGCCCAGGTCGAAGACGCCCGTGGAGAGGGCGAAGTTGCAGTCGAACTCGTCGATCATCCCGCCGTCGGTGCGGACCGCGATCGAGCAGCCGTTGGGGTCGACGAAGCCGCTGGTGACCAGCGTGTCGGTGATGACGACGTTTCGGGCGGCCGAGGGGCCGAGGTTGTCGACCAGGATCGTATAGGTGAACTGTTCTCCGGCCTGGACGCCGGTGTGCGGCTCGACGATCTTGGTGATCTTCAGATCGGCCCGGTCCTGGACGAAGGTCTTGACCGAGGCCATGTTGTTGTCCAGATTGGGGTCGATCTGGTCGGCGAAGACCTCGGCCATGTTCATCAAGACCAGGGTGCCATCCGGCTCGTCGCGCACCAGACCCGGATCGACGCGGGTCTTGATGACGAATTCGACGAACTCGAAGGGATCCAGGTCGCCCAGCTGGCATTCCAAGATGGAGCCGCCCTCCGGGCTGGTGCCGACGATGCTGCAGTTGTCCGTGTCGGCCAGGTAGATGACGCCGGCCGGCAGCGTGTCGCTGACGATGACGTTGGTGGCCGGCAGGTTACTGTTGTTGAACACGCTGATGGTGTAAAGGAGCTCTTCGCCGGCGATGACGATCGGATTCGGCCAGGCCGACTTGTTGACCGAGAGGTCGGCGATGTTCTCCTGATTCACGAAGGTGCAGGTGACGTCGACGCCCTCGGGAACCGAGATCCGAGCACCGCTTGCCGTCCGAATTCTGCTTCCGCCGGTGCAGACCACATCGACCAGCACCCAACCCGGCGGAATGATCTCCTCGACCAGGTATTCCCCTGGCGCCAGATTATCGAAGAATTCCGACGCGCCGTCCGCCAGGCTGAAGGGCCCGAAGTCCCCACCGAACTCGAACTCCATCTCGGAGCTGGGCGTGGCGTCCTTGATAATGGTCAGCGAGCCCGTGTCGAACTCCACCTGCTCGTTGACGAAGGTGCAGACCGCACCCTCGCCTGACGCCAAGGTGATCTGAACTCCATTCGGCACATCGAGTACGGAACCGCCGACGCAGAAAACATCGGCCAGGCCGAAGTTGATGGCCGGGTTTTCGGTGATCGTGTAGGTGCCGGGCTGCAGGTTGAGGAATTGCTCCATCTGGTCGTCGTCGAGGATGAAGTTGCCCAGGCTGCCCGAGAACTCGAAACCGGTGGCGCCGTCCGGATTCGTCTCCTTGATGATGGTAATCGATCCAGGTACCGCGATGCCGCCGATACGGAACTGCCGGATGTCGTCGATGATCTCTGAACTGGCGGTGATGGTCACCGTGGTGAGCGCCTGGCCGTTGATGGCCTCCAGCGAGAAGAAGTTCTGGCCGCTGCCACTGATCGGAGACACCAGCTGCGTCCCGGGGGCGACGTTTGGGCCCGCCGCCTCGATCGTCACCGTCCCGTTCGAGCCAGCATTGATGTTGAACTCGATCTCCTGGAAGGTCTCCCCGTTGGGTAGGGTGACGATCAGGCTCTGGTAGGGTACGCCAGCCTGGGTCGTGATGCGCGCCTGGCCCATCGGCGGGTCGGTCAGCACCTTGGGCGGGGCATCGTTGTTGGTGAAATTCACCTGTGTGCCGGTGCCGTTGGTGGTTCCGACGACCGTGATGCCGCTAGAGCCCTGGTTGAGCAGGACGTTCTCGTCCGGCATCAAGGCGCCAGGCGTGTCATAGAAGACCACGTCCGCGTGGGCCATGCCGCGGGGCAGAAAGGCCACGACGAGGCCGATAATGATACCGAGCAGATGCGCGCGCTTGAGCTGATGCATGGATGTCCCTCTAGGTAATGACAGGCCGAACGACGACCTTGCTGGCGACGATGGCATGGCAAACGCACGACGACGCACTGGCTACGCTTGCGCCCCGGTGAGTTCCAGCATGGGGAAAAAAGCGACAACCCAGCGCCCCACGGCGCGATGTATGGTTCTGACGACTCGATATGTTCTAACGTATTGCGTGCACAGCTAGATACGAGGGACGGCGTTCAGATTCCGGAATCGCGGTCCGCCAGGATACTCTCCAGGACCTCGATCATCTCCTTCGCACTGCGATTACCGCGCAACAGGCTGCCGGTCTCGCCATCGAGCACTACGAAGGTCGGCGTGGACTGGGTGATGCCCAGGGCCTCGAACTGATCGGCGAGCACGCGCTGCATGGCCTCGCGGCCGGCCAGGCAGCTGGCGAAGGTCCCCTCGTCCATACCCAGGGAGCCCGCGATCTCGACCAGCACCTCGTCGGGCTCCTCCACCGACCAGCGATCCAGCTTCTCGAAGAGGGCGGTGTTCATCTCCCAGAAGGCCCCTTGGTCGGTGGCGCACTCGGCCGCGGCGGCCGCCACCGCCGATTGGGCATGCTCGGGCAGCGGCAGGTGCTTGATCACCCACCGGATCCGGCCCGTGTCGATCAGCTGGGCGCGGACCGCCGGGTGGGCCTCCAAGTTGAAGCTGCCGCAAGGTTCGCATTGGTAGTCGGTGAACTCGACCACCGTCAGCGGGGCCTCGTCGCTGCCCTCGTAGGGGTCGCCAGCCAGGTTGATGCCGGGGCGCTCTGGGTCGGGCGCCAGGCCTTCGTCGGCCCAGTAAGGCAGCTCGGGCGGTTCCGGCGTGGGCGGCACCGGGGGCTCCTCGCCGGCCAAGAGGGCATCGAACCAAGCCGCGAACTCCTCCACCGGTTGCGCGCCCGAGAAGTCATAGGTCCGACCGCTGTCGGCCACGACGAAGCGGAAGCTCGGCGTGCCGTTGTAGCCCAGCGCCGCGGCGGCCTGGACTCCGGATTGTACCGTCTGCTCGGGACGATCCGATTCCATGCAGGCCGAATAGTCCGCCGGGTCGATGTCCAGCTGGTCCACCTGCGCCGTGAGGAACGCGTCCAGATCGACGGCGTTGGTCGAGTCGGTCTGCCGTTCGAAGAGTGCATCGTGCAGTCGCCAGTAGGACTCGGCGCCCTGCTCGGCCACACAGGCCGCCGCCAGGTGGACCTGAGGAGCGCGTGGATGGAGGCTGGCGATGGGGAACTCGCGGAAGACGAAGCGCACCTGGCCCGTCGCCACGTAGTCCTCGAACAAGGTCGGTTTGGTCTGCGTGGCGAAGCGGGCGCAGAAGGGGCAGTGGTAGTCGCTGTATTCCTCGACCACCACGGGCGCGTCGGGATCACCGCGATAAGGGTGGCCGGCCTCGGTGAAGCCGACCGGGATCCCGTTCAATTCCCCGGTAGGTGGCAGGGCTGGGTCGCCGGGATCGGGCGTGCCGGCCGGTGGTGCCTCCACCGCGTCGACCTCGCTCTGCTCTTCGCTGCCGCTGGAATCATCGGTTTCCGCAGCGTCGGACGAGCCCGCTCCTGCGGCCTGCGGCTCCTCACTTCCTGCAGCGCGCTCACCGTTCTCGCCCCCTCCTTCCAGGTTGGCGGAGGGTTCGAGGTCCTCGGAGGAGCTGGAACTCTTCAGAAAGCCACAGCCACTGACGAGGCTCGAGGCGAACATGCACATCATCAAGACGATGGTGAGCGCGCGATGTCTGAGCATCGCACTATCGATTTGTCGTCGCATGGCCTTCCTCCGGCTGCGGAACGCATGATCGCCGCTATCTGCTGGGACGAAGTATCAGGGAAGCCACGCAAGTATAGGGCATCGACGCCAGTCTGCCGTGCCGAGGCCTTAACATCACTGACCTGCGTTCTCGCGCGATCGCGGGCCGGACCGGGCGGTCGCCGTAGACAGTCGCAGCCTGTGGTTGCCCGGGATTGGGATCAGGCTGGTCGTCGATCACCGTGGCACAGAACCCAGGCCATCGCTAGCAAGACCGAGAAGATCGCGCTGCCCGAGACCATGCGCTGCCAGGGCTCGAGACCCGAATCCGCGCGGAGCTCGAAGGCGCCGACTGCGGTCGGGGTACAGGCGACATTCGAGTTGGCGTTGGCGCTCACCTGGCTGCCCGAGAGGAGCGGCGTGCCGTTGGCCGTCACCGAGTTGACCCGATTGGCGGGGCAGGTCGTGGTGTAGCGGGCCATGATCTCGAAGGTCGCATAGTCCCCCTGATCGCTGACCGGCAGGGTGTCGTCGTAGTTGAGACGCCGGGTCGCGGCCGTGTTGACCAGGTTGTGGTTGGGTGGAACGCCGGTGTATCCGGGATTCACGACCATGCTGCCGCCTTCCGAGAAGTTGGACTGCGCGGCGAGCAGCTGCGTGCTGGTCAGGCTCCAGCTGCCGGCCCCGGCGAAGGTGCTGTTCAGGTCATCGAAGACGTTGACACTGGTCAGGTCTTGCAGGCCTGTGTTCTGCACGCGAACGTGGAAGACCACATCGAAGGTGTAGTTGCCGCCCGATTGGCTGACCGAAGTCGCCGACACGGTGGTCTTGGTGACCGAGATGCGAGCCGGCTGCGTGAGGCCACCGATGTCGAAGGGGGCGGCCGAGATGCTGCACTTGGAGTTGGCGCCGACCACCGCATCCGACACGCTTCCACAGACCGGACCGGTGTTCTGGTTCCAGGTCACGCCCGGAAAGATGTCGACGAATCCGTCGTCGTCGGCATCCACGCAGTCCACCGTGACGGCCGCGGCCTTGAAGATGGCGTCCAAGACGTTGAACGAGCCGGAAGGTTGCGAACGATTTTCGAGGCAAAGTGGTGTGCGACTCCGCCTCAATATCAATCAGAATCAAGTTATAACAAGCTTACATCAGATATGCGCACTGCGCACACCGAGAGGCGATCCGGGACCTGGCGATTCCCAGCTCGCCTCCAGGCATGGCGGGCAACGGTCTCAGCTCCCGGAGCCACGGGCTGCCAGCAGGTCCCGGATCTCGACGAGCAGCTCTTCGGTGCTTGGCCCCGAGGGCTTCTCCTCGGCCTCTTCGCTCTTCTTGGGTTTCTCGAGCTGACTGACCGGGCGCACCACCAGGAAGTAGATGGCGGCGGCCACGATCAGAAAGTGAATGACGTGGTTGATGAAGAGCCCGTAGTTGAGAGTGGCCGCGCCGGCCTCCTGGGCCGCGCTCAGCGTGCTGTAGTCCCCACCCGAAAGATCGACGAAACGATCGGAGAAGTCGATGCCGCCGCTGACCAGCCCGACCATCGGCATCAAGAGGTCGTCGACCAAGGAGGTCACGATCTTGCCGAAGGCGTTGCCGATGACCACCGCCACCGCCAGATCGAGCACGTTGCCGCGCATGATGAAGTCCTTGAAGCCCTGAAGCACGTTCCGCTCCTGTTGCGCACTGCTCCGCGGCTTACCCTTCGGAGCGTCGCGACTCCAGGGTCCAGGCCAGGATCCCGCAGAGCACGAAGAAGATCGCGTTGACCCGGCCGTGCCAGGATAGCATGCGGGCGATGTCCAGGCCGGCCAGGCGCAGCCCGTAGCCCATCGCCAGGGGCATCGCGATCGCGGCGCCCAGCCCGGAGACCCGCATCAGCCACCGCGCGAACGGCGAGGCGAGGCTCGGCGCGATCCACCACAGCTGCAATGCGCCGATGGCCAGCAGGCCCAGGCCCATGCCCAGCGCGCCGGCCACTTCGAGCCCCCTCGCCAGCCGCCCGATCCAGCTCGGGTCGAGGCTTCCCGCGAGCCCGCCCGCCGGAGCCGCGCCGGCTTCGGTCAGCGGACCCAGTCCGATGCCGGCGGCCACCAAGGGAAAGGCCAAGGCCACGGCAGCCGTGCCCATCCAAAGCCCCAGCGTGGCGACCCCATCGCGCCTGCGTCGGGATCGGAGGCCGATCGAGTCGGATTCGGCCGCCTTCGCCGCGCCGGGACGGCCTTGACGAAGCCATCGTCCGGCCATCACCACCAGCACCGCCGCGCCGAAGCCAGCATAGTGGAAATGCGCCACCGTCAGCCGCGCGACCAGGGCGCCGTAGCCCAGGTCCAGGGCCAGACGCGTGGCCAGCAGCCAGGCCGCGCCCACCGACCACCAGAGCAGCGCGATCCACGCGCATCGTTCAGCCCACCAGGTTGCGTCGGCCAGGCGTGCCGGCCAGCCGAGGGAGACCATGACGCGCCCCCGGCCACTTCCATCGCCACGGTCCAGGGCATCCGCCAGCAGCTGGCGCCCCCGATGGCCGGTCACTCCCAATGCCAGTCCAATCCAGGGCAGGGCCAAGATCCCGGCGGCCGGCCCCGTCGGCATCAGCAAGCTGGCCGAAGCCAGGCCCCCGGCTGCCGGCAGCAGCAGGCCCAACCCGGCTGGCAGATCGCGGCCCGATCGCTGATCCGCTCGCGCAGGATCCTGTGCATCCTCGCTCGCCCGGCCGATCGATGCGTCCCGTGCCTCCACCAGCAGCGCCATCCCCAGGGGAACGACGACCAGCAACGCGAGCATCGACCAGCGGGACACCGCGCCCGACATGCCCCCGCCGTCGACGGGCACCGGCAGCAAGGCCAACCAGGCCAAGGCGCCCAGCAGCGCAGCGCTTTGCAGCCGGCGCAGCACCGGATCCGCGGGTCCGTCCATGGCCATGATCCTCCTCTCGCCTCCGTCTCGATGCCCCGTCCCGACCGCCTCGGGGCCCATCCAGGCCCGGTCCGCCACCTCGTAGATCTCCAGCGCGCTCATGCCGCTGCCCCTTCTCGCCCCGCGACCGATGCGCTCGGCCTCGCGGCCTGCTCCCGCTCGCGCAGCATCCGCTCGACCCGCTTGGCGACACTGGCCAGCCCCTGCCGATGCGCCCGATGCTGATAATGCCGCAAGATCGCAAAGTGCAGCGAGCGCAGGCCCGGCCAGTCGGTCAAGCGGCCGAGGCTGGGTTTGGCCCGCGCCGCCATGCCCAGCACCAACCGCTGCTGGGCGTCCAGCTCGACCCAGACCCGCCACCAGCCGCGACCGGGATGGTGCTCGGTGGTGATGTAGCCGATGGCCCAGCGATCCGGGCCGGTCTTGGCGCCGCAGACCTCGGCCATCGACAACATGCTCAGGAGGGGCCGGCCCAAGAAGCGCAGGATGTGCAGCCGCTGCACGATCCGATCCCCATCCCGCGCAAAGCGATCCTCCATCAGGAATGGCCCTCGAGCCTCGAGCACGCGCGACGGATAGAAGCGATAGTGCAGCAGCTCTTGGCCTACCGCTGCCAGCAGCGCTCGATCCGCCCGCTCGGCCAGCACGATCCGATAGCGATCCTCGGCCATCCCGTGCCCGTCCTCGCCCTCGCCAGGCCAGAGCGGGACATCGGCCCAGCGATCCAGCCAGGCCGGGTCGGGGGCCCCGCCAGCCAGCAGGCCGATCCGCCCGCCGCTGAGCCAGGGGCGTTGAAGGGGAGCGTTCCGAGCATCCGATCTGAACATGTTCATGTTTAGACTCCTGTTGGATTCTTCACGATGGTCTGGTTGGTGTTCTTTCGAAACTGCAGCACCGAACTCGGCAGGGATGGGGGGCTATCGTCGCATGATGGCATGGGCTATGGCCGTGCCGGCCATGCCGCCGATCGCCCCGAGCAGCGTGTATGGGGACAAGACCGGGCTGTGTCCGAGTAGATCCTCACCCCAGGGCAGGATCGCGAGGCTGAGCGGACCCAGGATCAGGCCGAGCAGCGAGAAGCCGAGGATCCAGCACCAGGCGGGCAGGGCGCGGCCACGGGATGCCTGAAGACCGCCAAGCAGGAGCCCGGGCAGCAGGCCGGCCAAGCCCCCGATGAACACGGCGACGGCCGAGATCGGGAAGGCGAATGCCAGCATGGAGAGGGACAGGGCGATGAGCTCCGACGTCTCGGGCGGTGGGCTCTCCAGCAGGCCGAGCAGGGACAAGATCGGGACGGCGATGAACGGGCCGACCAGCCCGCTCAACGCGCCGGAGATGGCACCCAATCGAAGTCCTTGACCGAGGGATGGGCCCGTGGTCACCGGCAGAGCATCATCGGCGACGCTGGGTTGAGACGAAGTGATATCTGTGAACGTGTTCATGTTTGACCTCCTGCTTCGTGACCCCATGGCTCTTGGGGCTCGATTCCTAGCTCGTCTCGAGATGGGGGCGGATCACCTGCCGGCAATCCACCCGCGCACCGATCTGGTGCAGCAGGTTGTAGAGACCGAACTGACTGCGCTCGAAGAGGACCAGCGGCCCCGACGCGATGCCCAGCTGGGCCACCTGGCGCAGGCAAGCCGATAGCTCGCGCAGCGGTCCGAGCTCACCAAAATCCCAGCTGCCCGCAACGTGGAAGCGCCCGACGTTGGCGCGTTGCAGCCGGAGCAGTGCGTCGCGACGCGACTCGACCATCGGATCATCGTCCTGGTAGAGGCCCAAGCGGCGATACTGGCGATCCAGAGCGTCCACGTCCTCGATCGGGATCCGGTAGAGCTGCCGGATCTGATCGGCCCGCTCGGCGCTGAGCATCTCGACGCATCCGAAGTCGATCAGCCCGATCCCACCCTCCTCGTCCAGGAGCAGGTTGCCGGGATGCGGGTCGGCATGGAAGCGACGCAGCTCGAAGGCTTGTCGGAAGAAGAGCGCGAGCAGTCGCGTTCCGAGCGCATCCCGATCGGCTCGGCCGGGATCCCGCTTCAACCACTCATCCAGCGGCACCCCCTCGAGCAGCTCCATGCTCAAGACCCGCTCGCTCGATCGCTCGAGATCGACCGCAGGAATCCGCAGTCCCGACTCACCACCCAGGGCCTGCCCGAAGAATTCGAGCTGCTCGGCCTCGGCCCGGTAGTCGGTCTCGGCCAGGATGCGATCGCGCAGGTATACCAAGGCTTCGCGCAGGGCGCCGGCTTCGGTGCCGGCCAGCCGCAGCGCGCTCAGCGAGCGCTCCATCAACCGGAAGTCGCTCTCCACCGCGCGCCGGATGCCGGGGTACTGCACCTTGACCGCCAGGACCGTCCCATCCTCGAGCCAGGCTCGATGCACCTGGCCCAGCGAGGCCGCCGCGAAGGGCCGCGCCTCCCAGCGCCGGAAGACCGCTTCCGGCTCGCGCCCCAGGCCCTGGCGCAACTGCACCCGCGCCAAACTGGGGTGCATCGGCGGTGCCGAGCGCTGCAAGCTCGAGAGCTTGCGTACGTAGGCATCCGGCAGCCCGTGCCCCTGCTGGGCCAGCAGCTGTCCCAGCTTGGCCACCAAGCCCCGCAGATCCCCCGCCGCCTCCAACAGCGTCAGCGCATTGGCCTCCGCCGTAGCTTCCGACAAGGCCTCCTTGCGCTCTGGACTGGCGCCCGACTTGCGAATCGCGGTGGCCGCGCTGCGGCCGGCCACCACCGCGCCGGCCCGCCCCATGCGGATCAGCCGCGAAGCCTCGCTCCCCGAGGTCTCGCGCCCGCGCGCCTCACGATTCCGATCGCCGCCCATGCCCTATCTCCGATCTCCCGTCGAGCCATCGACCACGCCCACCTCTCCAGGATCCCCGACGCCCCGGTCTGCCAGGCTGACCAGCTCGAGCGCGCTACCCTCCCGCAGCGCCCCGATCAGGAATCGGAGACTCCGATCGATCAGCGAGTAGCTGTCCGCCTTCCCCTCCGACTCGTCATTCAGCCAGAACAGCAAGATGCCCAGGTTGTAGACCCAGAAAGACTGCAGCAGCATCGGCCGGTAGCCCGGCAGGTCGGGCAGCTCGCCTCGCGCCACCGCCCCGTCCACGATCTCGTCCACCAATTCCAGACATCGCCCCTTGAGCGCCCCCACATCCTCCCCGAAGGGACTCAACCGCGACCCTGGCGCCGCCGCCTGCGGCACCACCGCGTGCAGGAAGCCCGCGAAGGGCCGCATCTCCTCGAGCTGGATCGCCAGGAGCAGGAAGACCTGCTCCTCCAGTGCCATCCCCTCCCCGGCCTCCCGCCGATAGCGCCGCAGCACCTTCTCCAGCGACCGATCGAAGAAGGCTAGCGCCAAGTGCTCCTTGGTCGGAAAGTAGTTGTAGGTCGTGCCCAGCGCGATACCGGCCTCGCCCGCGATGTCCCGCATCGTCGTCTCGCGAAAGCCCTTGCGCTGGAAGAGCCTCAACGACGCGTTCAAGATCGCCGCCCGCGTCTCCGCCTTCTTGTCCTCCCGCAGCCCCATCACTCACCTCATCCCATGAACATGTTCATATCTCGACTCAGTATACCCATCCCACCGGCTCTCGTCAATGCCCATCCGTGAACCTGGACGCGTAAGATTCGGACGCGGGAGCGCGTGTTCACAGCGAGAGTCCAACCACAACTCTATCCCTACTGCCCGCCTACCCAGGAGCGGAGCATGACGAGGCGATCTCGTGTCGATCCCTCACCTCATGACAAGTGGCCCATCTGGCGACGGGTCGCCGTCCTGATCGGACTGGCTCTCGCGGCGCTGCCCGTCCTCTCCTGGCTCCTGCTCCTGTTTGGACTGCCGTTGACGGCGAATTGGCGCTGGTTCACCCTCCTCGCAACGGCGGGCCGCGCTCTGTGGCTCGTGCTCCCGGGTCTTGCCCTGCTCTTGACGCTCGAGCACCACTGGCTGACGAAGACCCTCGCAGTCCTGGGTGCCTTGCTTCTCATCCCGATCTTGGTCTTGCTCGGCTACTTCGGGCGCACTTGCGCCATCGGCGAAGCGATCGCCACGCACGAAGCCGACGATTCCTTGCCGCGCATCCAGGTCGTGAACTGCTGGATTCACATCTTCCATTGGTATCGTGTGCAGCAGGATACCCCGCTTCCGCTCATCGATCGCAAGGTCGCGACCTACCTCATCGGGCAGGACGATAGCTGCCCTCCACACGACCTTCGATTCCGAAGCGTTCAGGACGGTCGCTACCTGATCATGAGTGGGCGCCGGTACCCTTCGGCCGACGATCCACACCCAAGGTACTTCGACCTCGTGCTCTTCGACATCGACCCTGGTCACGGTATCCACCATCGCCTCATTCCGATCGATACAGAGCTTTCCCCGGACGGTATGAGATACCTGCACTGCAGCCGATTCGAACGACGCCACGAGGATCTTCACAACTTCCTTCGGACCATTACCGTGCAGCCGGCCCCAACGACCTCAGGGGTAGAAAGTCCCCATTCGAGCCGTGCGTGCTCGAGTAGATCGACCTGTGCCGTCGCTTCCCTCCGAAAGGGGTGGGGGTGTCCCGTGGCGAGGGGTTGACTGTCCGAGGAGAGACCGACTCCAACGCGCGCGCGCCCCTTCTCACAGCGCCTTCGGTCCTGCGTCCCCCCACCCGCCCACCCAGGTCCCGACCCCTCGCCACCGGACACCCCCACCCCCCCACGAAGTCCCCCCCCTACAACAACACCAGTCGCCCTCAACCCC
>CAZJWJ010000121.1:0-13648 GCA_964549495.1 uncultured Anaerolineales bacterium
CGGCTGAAACCTTCGCCGACGCTCACCCTGAAACTTTAGGCCGACGCATGACAGGAGGGAGACCCGACGGCGCATCGTTCGACGATCCTGCCCCGAGAAAGCCCATTTCATGGGACTTTCGACGGGTGGGTGAGGAGGACGATACTTCCTCCCCTGATGCCAGCGCAGGGCTCGATGCCCCAGCTGGCATGTAGCGCCCGAACGTCCGGTGGGACACGGTTGTCGGATGGCCCAGCCTATGTCGTTCGGACGACATAGGTTGCGACACAGTTTTGGCCGAGTTGCGACATGGGTTACGACATGGGCAGCAATCTGATCAAGGAAGTTGAACGAGCACGGCCACGTGCTCTTGTCCGAGGCCGAAGAGAAGCACTACTGGAAACCGAGTCCCCGCTCTCGCAGGCTCACGAAGCGATCTCGCGCGATCACAATATGGTCGAGCAACTCGATATCTAGGATCTTGCCAGCCTCGTGAAGTTGCGCGGTCAAGCGGATGTCATCTGGACTTGGTGAGGGGTCGCCCGAGGGATGATTGTGGGCGACGACGATCCCGGACGCATTCGCGATGATCGCGGGCCGGAACACCTCGGCGGTGCGTACTACAACACCCTTGACCGTCCCTTGATAGACCAGCGAGGTTGAAATCACCTGGTGTCGGGAACCTAGATTCAGTGTATGGAGTTGCTCCCGCTCGAGATCCGCCATCTCTGTGCGGAGCAGCTCGAACGCATCTGCAGGACGGTGGATGACGTAGGGCTCTGCAAGATCGCGCCCCGACCTCACCTCATATAGCCGTGAGGCCTCCGCAATGAAGCGGCGCATCATTGTCAGCATCTCGACGTCCTCGGGGGCGAGGAACGAGAGCTGAGAGGGCTCATATGGTGACTGTTCGGTTGACATGGTGGTTAGGTACTGCGCGCGCTCCGCGAACGCAGTCATGGCGATCTCAACAGCAATCAAGGGCATCCTGGCCCGTCACGGGTCAGTACTCCATTGGTGTGAGCAGCGTTGTCACCGAGCGATCTGCTTCGGTGATGACCCAGAGACGGTCTCGGGTCGACAGGTCATATGCCGAGAAAAGACGCCCTCCGTGCTTCAACGCGTAGTCGTTTGCCGCCAGATCATCCGTATGCATGTCTCCCCAGTCGCCCCGGGCATGCCGATCCAGCAGATCCTGTGGCTCGACCAAGGCCTGGAGGCACGACTCGATCGCCCCCGGTGTTGCTAGCAGTCGTCCCAACGAGAACAGCGGCCCGGTCTCGCCGGTGCCGCCGACTTCGCGCCTGCTGCTCGGGTGGTATGATTCAGTCACATCTGACGCGTGTGCAAACTTCCAACTGCGTCGCGCTGCCTGTCTGGTGCAGCTCGACGTCTCGCGCTCACGCGACCGACATTGTATCAAGCAGCCCCATTGATTTCAATGGAATCGCTGGTGCGGCTCCCGATTCTGCCGCCCATCGTGTTACCATAGCCGGAGTTGGCGCACGACAACGGGAAGGGATCCAATGGGCAGACGAGGCAACAACGAGGGCAGCATCCGAAAGCGAAAGGATGGACGCTGGGAAGGCCGGATCTCGGTCGATGGCCGACAGCGCTCGTTCTACGGCAAGACGCGCGTCGAAGTCTCGCGTAAGATTCGGGAAGCCCAGCGCAAGGTCGACCGGGGCCTGCCGCTCGCCGACGAGCGGATCAGTCTCGGCAAGTACCTTGAGCAATGGCTGGAGACTTCGGTGAAGCCGTCGGTGCGCCCGGCGACCTACGCCAGCTACGAGAGCCACGTGCGAATTCACCTTGGGCCGGCTATGGGTGGGGTGCCACTTGCTAAGCTTCAGCCTCAGCACGTCCAGAAGCTGATGAATGCGAAGCTCGACGAGGGGCTCTCAGCGAACACGGTGCTGCGGATCCGCGCGACGCTGCGGAGGGCACTCAATCAGGCCATGAAATGGGGACTCATCGACCGGAACGTGGCTACGCTCGTTGATCCGCCGAAGGCCGAGAAGTTCCGGGTTGAACCGATCACACCTGACGAGGCCACAGCCATCATTAACGCTGTGGATGACCATCGGCTCGGCGCGCTTTACACGATTCTGCTCGGGACGGGTCTTCGTCTGGGGGAAGGCCTTGGGCTGCGCTGGAGTGACTTGGACCTGGATGCCTCTACGATCACTGTGCGCCATGCACTCCAGAAGATCGACGGTGAGTTCCAGTTCGTGAAGCCCAAGTCCGAACTCTCTCGAAGGACGCTTGCGCTTCCCTCGTTTGTGGTGACGGCTTTGCGCCGACATCGCGCGGCTCAGAATCGCGAGCGGCTCGCGGCTGGTGCCAAATGGGAGGACTGGGATCTGGTGTTCTCCACTAGTCACGGCTTGCCACTCGATAACTCTAACGTCAATCACACTTTCAGACGATTGCTTTCGGCGGCCGAACTGCGACCTCTGCGCATCCACGATCTGAGACATGCCTGCGCTTCGCTACTTCTCGCCAAGGGTGTGAGCCCGAGAGTCGTCATGGAGACACTCGGGCATAGCCAGATTAGCCTGACGATGAACACTTATACTCATGTCATGCCTTCTCTGCAGCGTGACGCTGCCGCTAGATTGGATGAGATACTCGGTGCCCAGAGTCCTTCAAGTGACATGTCGTGGGAGACATAATCGAAATGAAGATTTTCATTAGTTCGGTTGTTGCTGGTTTCGAAGCTCACCGTGATGCTGTCGAGAGTGCAGCGAAGACACTGCGTCATGAGGTGATCAGATCCGAGGAGCTGGGTGCGGTTACGGAGTCCTCACAGGTCGCGTGTCTTAGTGGGGTGAGAGACTCTGACTTCGTGATCCTCCTACTAGGAGCGAGATACGGATACGTCCAGGAGTCCGGCATCTCGGCAACGCACGAGGAGTTTAGGGAGGCGAGAGACAGCAAGCCTGTTCTCGCATTCGTCCAACAGGGTGTTGAGCCCGAAGAAAGGCAATGTGAATTCATTGCCGAGGTCAGAAAATGGGAAAGCGGCATAGGCACATCTGACTTCTCCGACCCGGCTAGTTTGCGAGATGCCGTTTCCCGGGCGCTGCACGACTACGCGCTTTCTCTGGCGTCAGGGGGCACGGATACTTCCGAGATGGCTACGCGTGCCGCAGCGCTTGTCCCGCAAGAGCGTCCGATCGGCGCCTTCCTCGTGGTTGTTGTCGTAGGAGGACCAGCACAGTCGATTCTTCGCCCTTCAGAGATCGAGGATGAGACGCTGTCGGACTACCTCGCGCAGCGAGCGCTGTTCGGTTTGAGTCGCGTATTGGCGCAAGCGGAGGGAGTAAGACGCGAAGTTCGCGATCACGCACTCGTCCTTGCTCAGCCGACCCGCGAGATCCTGGTCGACGAGATGGGGTCTATCCGGATTATCCAGCCTGCACTGCATGTGGAGCTCAACCCAGGACCAGCAGGCTTATTGTCCGTGCTGATAGAGGAAGAAGTCAGAGATCGTATTGGAACTTGCCTCCAATTTGCAACGGAGTGCTTAGAGCGGGTGGACCCTACAAAGCGCTTGACAGAATTGATCCCTGTCGTGTCGTTGCTAGGAGCGAGAGCGGCAGCTTGGCGCACCCTTGAAGAGCACAGACTCAGCCCATCGTCGATGACGCTTGGCTCCGCGGACGATGTGGAGACGGTTCAGCTCTCGCCAGCTGCAAGAAAGCGACAGGTGATTGCCATGCAAGCTGACACACTGGCGGACGACTTCACGGTACTGCTGCGGCGCAGGATCAGGTCAACCTGATTGAGCGCCAACTCTCACGAGACTAACCTGTGTGCCTTTCCAGTGATGGAGTACCCGTTTCCTGCCGACCCGCCGTCCGTTGACTGCAATCCTAGCCGTTGAACCCCCGGGCGGAGGATCCCCTCCAGGCAGAGTTCCCACGCAGCATCGTAGAAGTAGGGTGACAACTCAGCGATCCGGCGCTTATGTGCCGATGAGCGATCATCGTACTCTGTGGAAATCTCTGATTCCAGGTATGCCATGACGATGTTTGGGATGTAGATGTCATACCCATAATTTGGGTACGTGTATTCGACAGGGCTCCCTGTAGCAATCGCCTCAAGGATCCGCTGGGTAAGGAATGCTCGGGCGGTAGCCACAGGCACTGTCAATTTGGACTCCTTGTGTCAACAACGACTTTAGCACCTAACAGATTACAGGCTCTAGGGTTTCATGCGTTGAGGCACACCCTCAATAACACTGTAGCGCACACTGCTTGATCGGCGATGGCCCTTATGAACTTCTACTTCATATTCTGTGCCGATCACCTGCTCGACTGTCAAGCAAACATCAGCAGCAGCTGCGACCACGGAGTCGACTTGGGCCATGGCGACTACAACTGCATTACCCATTTCGGTCAGTTCCCGATATCCGGCGATGTCGCTCTCGCTGTGAGGCCCCTGCCCCCTTACGACCACAACTAGGCGTGATTGGGTCTCTCGAGCGACTTGAGCAATCGTGTCCCAGTCGCTAATTGTGTCTGTGGCATGAGACCGAACGTACAATTGCAGTTCTTGGAGGAGACTTCTTGGTTCTAAGTTTTCTGTACGCGCCGTGTCGTAGGCAGCGCTCATCAAGTCATCTGGGTGTCTTGTGACAAAGAGTACTGGTCTACTCCGCGCAATGGACACTGCCCAGCATGCTGCAAGCTGATATGCGAGGCCGGCATGCCGTTGGCTGCCCAGAGTGACTAGGTCGTGAATCATGAAGAGACGTGCCACAAGCCAGGGCAGTCCAGTTTCCGGATCAAGGAAGCGTGCTTCTTCGAAGCCGCCGCAGAGTGAAGGTGGGGGAAGCTGGGGGCGACGAGTCATAGCCATAACCTCACTGAGTCAGAACTAGGGTCAAGATTAGGGTCACTGGGCGGCTCCGTGCTATACTTTGGCCCATGATAGCCCTACTCGCCCGTGAAATCAAGGTACCCCCCCGGGGGCTCGAACCCCGAACCAACGGATTAAAAGTCCGTTGGTTTCGAAGAACCTCTCATGCTACGCCCCGTGCGCCTCAGCGTGTTGTTTCCGGCGCCGCTCGCCGAGTTGCTCCAATCGAGCCTGAACCCTCCCGTTGACACTGTCTGTCGGGAAGCGCCCTTCGTCGTCCGCTTCTCCGGCCTCCACGCCGGTGAGCAGTGCGATCCCTTCGTCCACGTGCGACACCGGGTAGATGTGGAACTGCCCGGCCTCCACCGCCTCGATCAGGTCGCGGTCCAACATCAGGTGCTGGACGTTGGCCTTGGGGATGATCACCCCCTGATCGCCTGTGAGACCGCGCTGCCGGCAGACCTCGAAGAAGCCCTCGATCTTCTGGTTGACCCCGCCGATGGCCTGTACCCGACCCGCCTGGCTGACCGAGCCCGTCACCGCCAGGCCTTGACGTAGCGGCAGGTCGGCCAGCACCGACAGCAGCGCGTAGAGTTCGGCCGACGAGGCACTGTCGCCATCGACCATCGTGTAGTTTTGCTCGAAGGTGATGCTGGCCGAGATCGGCAGCTCGTCCTGAGGCACGAAGCGGCCCGCCAGGTAGCCTTGCAGGATCATGACACCCTTGGAGTGGAAGGGCCCGCTCAGGTCCACCTCGCGCTCGATGTTGACCACCTTGCCGCCGCCGAGGTGCACCCGGGCGGTGATGCGCGACGGCATGCCGAACTGAAAGTCGCCGCGGGTGAGCACCGTCAGACCGTTCACCTGACCCATGCGCGTTCCCTCGACATCCAAGACCATGATCTCTCGCGCAAAGGCCTCGAGCATGCGCTGCTGCGAGAGGTTGCTGCGATGCCGCCGAGCCTCGATGGCCTGATCGACATCCTTGCAGCGCACGATCTCGACCTCGTTGTTCCGGGCCCAATAGTCCGACTCGCGCAGCAGGTCGGTGATGTCCATGAAGTGCGTCGACAGCCGCTGCGAATCCTCGGCCAGGCGCGAGCTGTGCTCGATTACGCGGGCCACCGCCGTGGGGCCGAAGGGCAACATCTTCTCGCTGCGCCCGACCGTGCCGATGAAGCGGGCGTAGAGCATCTCGCTGTCTTCGTCCCGCGGCATGCTGGCCGCGAACTCCGCCCCCACCTTGAAGAGCTCGGCCAGGTCGCTGTCGGCTTGGTGCAGCTGGAAGAAGAGTCGCGTCGAACCGATCAAGACCACCTTGGCGCTGAGCGGAATCGGCTCCGGATCCAAGGTGATCGTGGTCTGCGTGCTGTGCTCGCTACCCGGTACCTCCAGGCGGATCTCCTCGTGGCGAAGCGCGCGCTTGAGCGCATCCCAGGAATGCGGCTGCGCCAAGAGCTCGTCGGCCTCGATGACCAGGTAGCCCTCGTTGGCCCGGTGCAGCGCGCCGGCCTTGATCAAGGTGAAGTCGGTCGTCAGCGCCCCCATGCGCTGCTCGTGGTCCATGCGCCCCACCAGGTTGGCCAGGGTGGGATAGCGCTCCGAGATCACCGGTGCACCCGAATGCTCGCTGTGGTCCACGATCACGTTGACCGAATAGCGCCTCAGCCTCGGATCCGACCGCCGCCGCGCGCGCGCGGCAGCGGTCTCGTCGCCCGTGTGGGAGGCCGAAACCCCCGACTCCTCGTCCTCATCCCCGGGTCCGAAGAGATCCAGATGGTCCAGGATGTCCTTCTCCACAGCGTCCAGATAGCCAGTGACGAAAGTCGAGTCGGCATAGTCTTCACGCAGCTCGTCTAGCCGCAGCGAAACCTCCTTGGACGCGATCTCGCGCTCGAGCGCGGCCATGGCCTCGATGGCCTCCCGCTGGATCCTGCGCTCCACGCGCGAAGCCTCGTCGATCAGCGACTGCCCGGCTTCCAGCTTCTTGCGCAGCTCGGCCTGGCGCTCCTCCGGCAGTGCGGCGAAGGCCTCGCGGTCCATCACCTCGCCCGACTCGTCCAAGGGCGCCACGCCGACGCCGTTTTCGCTCTGCAGCAGCGCCACGCCCTCCTCGGCCGCCTTCTTGCGCGCTTCCTCGAAGTTCTCCTGCGAGCGCTCCTCGTAACTGCGCATCAGCTCCTTGCGGCGGTTGACGTTTGCCTCCGTCTCCAAGACCGAAGGCAGGGCCACCAGGAGCTCCTCGACCAGCTGATGCATGGCCTTGCGGAAGCTGGCCCCCTCACCGGCCCCGAAACGAACCGCCCGCGGTCGATGCGGCTCCTCGAAATTGAAGACGTAGCACCAATCGCGCGGCACCGGCCGGCCTTCCGCCTCGCGCGCCAGGAACTGGCGCACCGTCGTCGACTTGCCGGAGCCGACCGGTCCATGCGCAAAGATGTGGTAGCCGCGCCGCTCGATGCCGATCCCGAATCGAAGCGCACCGACGGCCCGCTCCTGGCCGATGACGACGGATAGGGGCTCCAGCTCGTCGGTCGATTCGAAGTCGAAGCAGTCGGCATCGCAATGCCGGCGGATCTCGGAGGCGCGAAGGGCTTGGATCTCGGGCATGCAGTCTCCAGCGTTTGGGTGTGGGACTGGAGATTATAGCAGTGCTGCCGTCTCATCTCCGGTGGTCGCTGGAGCGGATGCAGCGGCGGTCGAGCCTCTAGCGGATTCACTGCAGTGGCTAGCGCGAGGCCAGCTGGCCCTCCGCGGCGGCCACCAAGCGCGAGCCGCCCGCTTGTAGCCAGCTCTCGAAGGTGCTTGAGCTGGCCGCGGCGCGCTCGCGCCACATGCCGCCTACCCAGTGTCGGTAGCGCTGCGTCTCGTTGGGCATGGCCCGACCCGAGCCCAGGAAGGCCTGGACCGTGCCCGGCCCGCCGTTGTAAGCCGAGGCGGCCAGCTCGACCGAGCGCTGCCAGTCCGGATCGTCGGCCGAGCCGAAGCTGCCCAGCTGCTGGGCCAGGTACCAGGCGCCGAAGTCGATGTTGGTCTCCGGGTCGAGCAGCTGCTGGGCATCGAAGCCCTGGATGCCGCGCCAGCGCGCGATGTCGGCGCCGGTGGCCGGCATCACCTGCATCAGCCCCAGCGCGCCGGAGCCGCTGCGCGCCACCGGATTGCCACCCGATTCGACCAATGCGATGATGGCCAGCAGTGAAGGATCGACCCCGTGCTTCTGGCCAGCCGCTAAAAAGCTATCGGTCCAGGGATGAATCGTCGCCGGGAGCCAGGCGATGTCGATGCTCCCGGGCGCGGCCAATCCAGGCATGGCTCGATTCTCTGCGCCGACGCCCGAGACCTCCGGCGCGCTCTGCGCGGCGAGGCTCGATGCATCGCCGCCGTGATAGCCCGCATCCGGTGCTGGGTTCAGGAAGTGCTCGGCCGCGATCCCGCGCATGTCCAGATCCAAGGGGCTGCCCGCGACGACCTCCAGCGAATCGGCCGGCACGAAGCCGTAGATGACGCCCGAGGCGGTATCCATTCGGACCCAGTAGATCTTCTTCGACCAGAGCCCGCTCTGCACCCGCACCCGGCCGCCGATGGCCAGCCGCGTGCCGGCCGCGATCACCGCCAGCCGATCGCCCCCGCCCGGCGCGGCGTGCAAGGGCACCGCGACCGCGTTGATGCCGCTGGCCTGCTGCACGAAGCTGGGCGCCTGCACATCCGATGCCATGGTCCCGGGTGCCGCCGCCTCCGCCGGCGACGCGGCCTGCACAGACTCCAGCGATGCCGAGGCCATGCTGCCGCCGACGAAGTCCGAGGCGCCGCCGAGCAGGCCGAGCAGCGTCGGCAGCGCCATCAGGGCCAGCACCGCCGCCAAAGCCAGCTGGATGCGGGATACCGCTTCGCCGCGCAGGACGGCCGTCGATCGGGGGTGGAAGGAATCTACACGGGGTGCCATCTCGGATCTCCTCGGCGCTGTAGCGGCCCCGGGCCGGCCGGCTCGATGGTCGCGGGTCTAGAACGGGTGTTCTGCGTGCGAAGGAGTGTACTAGAACGCATGTTCGATGTCAAGCCTTCGAGCCGGCTGGCCGCCTCCGTCGCCTCCGGTTATACTGGCGCGAGCAGTGGATCCGTCACGATCAGGAGGAGAAGCCGATGCGCACGTCCCGCTTGCTGGCCCTGGCCGCCCTGGCCTTGAGCCTTCCCCTAGCCGCCTGCCAGCCGACCGAGGCGCCGGATGCCGACGTCGATACGCCCGAAGAGATGGAGTCGATGGAAGAGGCGCCGGCCGAGGAGCCCATGGAAGAGGCGCCCGAGGCGCCGGCCGAGTCCGTCGATAGCGGCCAATCGGCCGAGCCGGGCGGCTTGCTCGAGACCGTCCGCAATCGCGGCAGCCTCATCTGCGGCGTCAACGACCAGCTGCCGGGCTTCGGCTCGGTCAACCCGGATGGCGAGTACGAGGGCTTCGACGTCGACGTCTGCCGCGCCATCGCCGCCGGCGTGCTCGGCGATGCCGAGGCGGTCGAGTTCCGCCCGCTCTCGGCCCAGCAGCGCTTTACCGCCCTGCAAACCGGCGAGGTCGACGTGCTCTCGCGCAACACCACCTGGACCCTCTCGCGCGATACGCAGAACGGGCTCGACTTCGCGCCGACTACCTTCTACGACGGGCAGGGCATGATGGTCCGCGTGGCCGACGGCGTCGAGACCCTGGCCGACCTGGACACCGCACCCGTTTGCGTGGGCTCCGGCACGACCACCGAGAAGAACCTGGAAGACGCGATGAGCGCGGCCGGCGCCACCTACGAGCCGGTCGTCCTCGACTCGGCCGACGAGGTCTTCGCCTCCTACGACTCGGGCCGCTGCGCGGCCGTCACCGCCGACCGCTCGGCGCTGGTCTCGCGCCAGACCACGCTGGAAACGCCCAGCGACCACATCATCCTCGACGTGGTGATGTCCAAGGAGCCGCTCGGGCCGGCCGTGCTCCAGGGCGATGCCCAGTGGGCCGACGTGGTCAACTGGATCGTCTTCGGCCTGATCCAGGCCGAGGAGTTCGGCATCGACTCGACCAACGTCGAGGACTTCTCGACCAGCGAGAACCCGGAGATCCTGCGCTTCCTCGGCGTCGAGGACGCATTGGGCGAGGGCTTGGGCCTGGCCAACGACTTCATGGTCCAGGTCATCTCCCAGACCGGCAACTACGCCGAGATCTACGATCGCAACCTGGGCCCTGACACGCCCTTCGATCTGGCGCGCGGCGTCAACCAGCTCTGGACCGACGGCGGCCTGCTCTACGCGCCGCCCTTCCGTTAGACCTCCTTCGGGTTCCTCGCGCCGGGGGTGCTCGCGATCGGCCTTGCAGATCGCATTGACCCTCTCGGCGTGGAGCTCGAAGCGAGTCGCATGACCAGGCCGCGCCCGGCCGATCCACGATCGGCCGGGCGCGCTTCCATCCCCGGGCGCCCGGCATGACCACTATCCGCCGCCGACAACCCAGCATCCCTTTCTATCGCGATGAGCGCGTCCTGGCCTGGATCATCCAGGTGGTCGTGCTGCTCCTGGCCGTCGGCGCGCTCTGGCTCCTGGTGCAAAGCACGCTGGCCGACCTCGAGGAGCGCAACCTGGCGCCGGGTCTGGACTTTCTGGATCAGGTCGCCGGCTTCGGCATCGGCGAAGGGGCGGACTTCGACCCCTCCACCGATAGCTACCTCGATGCCTTCCGGGTGGGCTTGGGCAACACCCTGCGCGTGGCGGTTCTGGGCGTCGTACTTGCGACCCTCCTGGGCTTCGTCATCGCCCTGGGCCGGCTCTCGGGCAACCCGCTGCTGGAGCGCCTTTGCGTTGGCTACATCGAGCTCTTCCGCAACACGCCGCTCTTGGTGCAGCTGATCTTCTGGTACCAGGGCGTCGTCTTGCGCTTGCCCGGGCTCTCCGACAGCCTGGCCATCTGGCGCTGGCCGGCCCAGGCCGAGCAGCCGGATCGGGCGCTGGCATTCTTGAGCCAGCGGGGCCTGGCCCTGCCAGATGCCGCGGCGTCGGAGTCGGCGCGCGCCTGGTGGGCGATCCTTCTCGTCGCCATCGTCCTGGCCTACATCGCCGGCCGCTGGCGGGAAGCGGTGCAGGCCCGGACCGGCCGGCCGGCCCGCACCTGGCTCTGGGGCAGCGGCCTCTTCTTCGGCATCACGATCTCCGCCTGGCTGGCTCTGCCGGCCCCGCCCTATCGCTTCGGGCCGGCCGAGATGGGCCGCTTCAGCTACGCCTCCGGCAGCGTCTTCAGCCCCGAGTTCACCGCCTTGTTGCTGGGACTGGTGGTCTACAGCGCGGCCTTCATCGCCGAGGTCATCCGCGGCGGCATCCTGTCCATCTCCACCGGGCAGCGCGAGGCTGCCCGCGCGCTGGGCCTGCGCGAGGGCCAGGTCATGCGCCTGGTGGTCCTGCCCCAGGCCCTCAAGGTCATCGTGCCGCCGCTGACCAGCCAATACCTCAACCTGACCAAGAACTCGACTCTCGCCATCTACATCGGTTTCCCGGACCTCTTCAACGTCAGCCTTACCATCGGCAACAACACCGGCCAGTTCGTGGTGGTCACGGCCATGATCATGGCGGTCTACCTGGCCCTGAGCCTGATCACCTCACTGACGATGAACCTCTACAACCGGCGCGTGCAAGTGGTGGAGCGCTAGGCCATGCTCCAGGGACTGGTGACGGCCTTCGATCGTCTTCGCGCCTCCCTCGACGAGGGTGTGGTCGGGCTCTTCGAGAGGACGCGAAGCGCCGGCTTGCAGCTGCGCCACAGCTACGACCGGCGCGGCCCGCGCTGGCTCGTGATGCAGCTGGCGCTCTCCGCGCTGGCTGCCTGGATCTTCTGGGTCATCGCATCATCCGCCCTATCCTGGGCCTTCCAGGAGGCGCGCTGGGAGGCCGTGGCGGCCAACCTACGGCTCTTCGCGGTCGGGCCCTACCCGCGCGAGCTGCTCTGGCGGCCGATGGCTGCGCTGCTGTTGGTGACCGGGCTGATCGGCGTCAGCGCCGCCATCTGGGGCAGCATCCTGCGCGACTTCGCCCTGCTCCTGGCGGGTCTCCTGGTCACGACGTTGATCCTACCGCTGCTGGCCCCACTCCTGGCGGAGAGTCCCCAGCTGGCCTTGCTGGCCGCTGCCTTCGGCGCCGGACGCCGGCTGGCGATCAGCGGTCTGGCCGTGCTGATGGTGGCCTACTTCCTGGGCCAGCAGGCGCCGCGATCTTTCGGTGCCGATCGGCTCCAGCTCCTGCTGCGCGTCTCGTGGCTGCTGTCCATCCCGGCGGTGGCCCTCATCCTCGACAGCTCCGGCTCGGGCGCTAGCGCGCGGATGACCGAGGGCTGGGGCGGCTTGCTCCTGACCCTGGTGCTGGCGGCCGGCTCCATCGCCCTGTCCTTCCCGCTGGGCGTGCTCCTGGCGCTGGGGCGCCGCAGCCGGCTGCCCCTGGTCAAGCTGGTCTGCGTCAGCTTCATCGAGCTGGTGCGCGGCGTGCCCCTGGTGACGCTGCTCTATATGGCCGGCCTGCTCCTACCTTTGATCGTGCCCTCGGAGATCCGGCCCGGCGACGTCTTGCGGGCCATGGCCGGCCTCACCTGCTTTGCGGCAGCCTACGTGGCAGAGGACGTCCGCGGCGGGCTGGCCTCGGTCGGCACCGGTCAGTTCGAGTCGGCCAAGGCGCTTGGGCTGGGCACCGTGGCGACCTACCGGCTGATCATCCTGCCCCAAGCCCTGCGCGCGGTGATCCCGGCCATCGTGGGCCAGTTCATCTCGCTTTTCAAGGACACGTCCTTGGCCATCATCATCGGCCTGCGCGAGCTTCTGGGCGTGGCGCGCATCGTCTCCAGCCAGAGCGAGTACATCGGTCTCTACCGCGAGACCCTGAGCTTCATCGCCATCATCTTCTTCGTCTTCAGCTTCGCCATGTCGCGGGCCAGCCGGCGTCTCGAACGCCAGCTGGGCCTTGGCGAGCGCTGAGCCACGGATTCCGGGAGCCGAGCCCATGGACAGACAACCGAGCAGCTCGATCGCAGATAGCGGCCCGATCATCATCGCCGAGGAAGTCGAGAAGTGGTTCGGCGACTTCAAGGCGCTCGACGGCATCAGCATGCGGGTGGAGCGCGGCGAAGTGGTCGTCATCTTGGGACCATCGGGCTCCGGCAAGAGCACCTTCGTGCGCACCTTGAACCGGCTGGAGCCGCATGATGGCGGGCGCATCGTCATCGATGGCATCGAGCTGTCGCACGATGTGAAGAACATCGAAGCGGTGCGGCGTGAGGTGGGCATGGTCTTCCAGCAGTTCAACCTCTTTCCGCACAAGAGTGTGCTCGAGAACATCACGCTGGCGCCGATCCACGTGAGGCGTTGGCCGCGCGAGAAGGCCGAGGCGGTGGCGCGCGAGCTTCTCGAGCAGGTGCACATTCCGGAGCAGGCTGAGAAGTACCCGGGTCAGCTTTCCGGCGGGCAGCAGCAGCGGGTGGCGATCGCACGGGCTTTGGCGATGCAGCCCAAGATCATGTTGTTCGACGAGCCGACCAGCGCCTTGGATCCGGAGATGATCAAGGAGGTGCTGGAGGTGATGCAGGACTTGGCCGGCAGTGGGATGACGATGGTGGTGGTGACGCACGAGGTGGGGTTCGCGCGGGCGGTGGCGGATCGGGTGGTCTTGTTCGATGAGGGGCGCTTGATCGAGGAAGCGGCGCCGGAGGTGTTTTTCGATCGGCCGGAGCATGAGCGGACCAAGCGCTTTCTTAGTCAGATATTGTGAACTCGAGGGGTGTGGTGGGTCGGGAGGGTGCGTTGGG
>CAZJWJ010000122.1:0-13163 GCA_964549495.1 uncultured Anaerolineales bacterium
CCGAACAGTAGCTGGTGGGTAGTTTGACTGGGGCGGTCGCCTCCGAAAGTGTAACGGAGGCGCCCAAAGGTCACCTCAGGCGGAATGGAAACCCGCCGTCGAGTGTAAAGGCACAAGGTGGCTTTACTGCGAGACGGACATGTCGAGCAGTTGCGAAAGCAGGGCTTAGTGATCCCACGGTACCGAGTGGAAGGGCCGTGGCTTAACGGATAAAAGCTACCCCGGGGATAACAGGCTAGTCATGCCCAAGCGTCCATAGCGACGGCATGGCTCGGCACCTCGATGTCGGCTCGTCCCATCCTGGGGCTGAAGCAGGTCCCAAGGGTTTGGCTGTTCGCCAATTAAAGGGGCACGCGAGCTGGGTTCAGAACGTCGTGAGACAGTTCGGTCTCTATCCGCTGTGGGCGTAGGTGATTTGAGAAGAGCTGCCCCTAGTACGAGAGGACCGGGGTGGACTGACCTCTGGTGGGCCGGTTGTGGCGCCAGCTGCACCGCCGGGTAGCCAAGTCGGGCAGGGATAACCGCTGAAAGCATCTAAGTGGGAAGCCCCCTTCAAGATGAGATCACCCTCCGGGACAACCGGGTAAGCGCGGTGGCAGACGACCACTTTGATAGGACGGAGGTGTAAGGGCTGCGAGGCCTTCAGCTGACCGTTACTAACGCGCGAGCGGCTTCTTCTACTTCTGCAGTATCCAAGGCTCTTGTTCAGCTCTTAGGGTGTCACCCGACCGCATGGTCGGCTCGACAATCCCATAGACAACCCAATTCGTGTAAAAGCGAGTCTGGTGGTGATTCTAGCGGCAGGGCAACACCTGGTCCCATCCCGAACCCAGTAGTTAAGCCTGCCAGCGCCGATGGTACTGCAAGGGTGACCTTGTGGGAGAGTAGGTCATTGCCATCAGGCTCGTTTTTCGCGTTGATGGCTCGGCCGGTGTACCGGTCGATTGTTCTTGCTTGACGAGCCCTTTCTGGCCGTGCCCCTTCGTTGCTCGGGCACGGCCTTCTCCATGTCGGTCGATCCGAGTGCCTTGGATCCCGACCCTCAGGTGTCGGTGTCCGGAAGGGATCCCGAGTCGTCGGCCGCCGGACGCCCGGTCCCGCCCGAGCCTTGCTGATGGATCGCATTGCGATAGCGCTGCAGATTGTCGTTGAGCGCTTGGACGACGGAGGGCATCGCATCTCGTGAGATCACCACGCGAACCTGGGGCTGGATCTGCAGCGCGTCCGGCAACTCGTTGGGATTGGTCGGCGGGATGACGCAGCCGAAGACGACGAAGAACTCCGGACCACCGTGCGAGACTTGGACCTGGTTGGCGTAGACGATCGGCACGTCCTCGGACTCGTCCCATTCGAGCCGGATGGCAACTTGGAAGTTCGGAGGTCGACGCTCGGCTCCGCCCGCATCGGATGGATTGCGCTCTTCGGCCATGTCCTTGCTCCTTGGCTGTGGATCCGATCTTCGTGTCTCAGGTTCCGAACTGACGGTCTCCCGCGTCTCCCAATCCTGGGAGGATGTATCCGGGAGGCCAGGGGTCCGCTTCGCCCGTCAGGCGCTCGTCCAGGGCTGCCAAGCAGATGGCGACATCCGGATGGCTGCGGGCCAGCCGCTCGAGGCCTTCGGGGGCTCCGATGATGGCCACCAAGCGAATGCGTCGACAGCCGGCGTTCTTTAGGACGTCCAACACCGCTTCGGCCGTGCCGGCCGTGGCCAGCATAGGATCGAGTACGACCACCTCGTGAGCGTCCAAGCTGCCCGGTTCGAGCTTATTGTAGTAGGCGACGGGATCGAGAGTCGTTTCGTCGCGGTACAGGCCCAAATGCCAGACCTGAGCCTCGGGCAAGAGCCGCAATGCGGCGGGGACCATCCCGAGACCGGCGCGCAGCACGGGCGCCAAGGCGATCGGGCGCGAAAGGCGAGACCCGCGCGCACTGCGCAGCGGCGTCTCGATCTCGACCTCGTCGCAGTCCACGTCTCGCAATGCGGCGTAGAGCAGCAGGCCCGTGATCTCGTCGACCAGGGATCGGAAGTCCGGCGCCGAGGTCGACGCGTCGCGTAGGCGCGTGACGAGCACGCGCAGGATCGGATGGTCGACGGTCTCATGCCTGAGATGCATCGTCATGGCGGTCTCGCTCCTGGTCCGGTGGGGCTGCGATTATAGCGGCATCCCCCCGCAGACCACCAGCCATTGCGCCGGTGTTGGGATGGTGGGGCTCGGTAGGCTGTGGTATACTCTGCGCCCGAGAGGAACATTTGTACCATGGCCATCGAGCGCGACAGCGCCATATCGCCCGAGCGAAAGCCCGATGATCTGGTCGAGGTCTCGCTCCGGCCCCGACGGCTGGACGAGTACATCGGGCAGGATCGGGTTCGCGCCAACCTCGAGATCCTCCTCGAGGCCGCCGACGCTCGCGCCGAGGCGCTCGACCACGTCTTGTTCTACGGACCGCCGGGGCTGGGCAAGACGACGCTTTCCTACATCCTGGCCCACGAGATGGGCGTCAAGCTGCGCACTACCGCCGGCCCGTCCATCGAGCGTGCCGGCGATCTGGCGGCCATCCTGACCAACCTCGGCCCGCGCGACCTGCTCTTCATCGACGAGGTGCACCGGCTGCGCAGCGATGTCGAAGAGGTGCTCTACTCGGCCATGGAGGACTTCGCGCTCGACATCGTCGTCGGCAAGGGGCCTTCCGCGCGCAGCATCCGGCTGTCGCTGCCTCCCTTCACCGTGGTCGGCGCGACGACGCGGCCAGCCATGCTCACCGCCCCCCTGCGCGATCGCTTCGGCGCGGTCTATCGGCTCGACTTCTACGACGAGCCGGCCATGATCCAGATCGTCGAACGCGGCGCTCGGGTGCTCGACGTCGGCATCGCGCCGGAAGGTTCGACGGCCATCGCCAAGCGCTCGCGCGGCACGCCGCGCGTGGCCTTGCGGCTCCTGCGCCGCGTGCGCGACTACGCCGAAGTCCGCGCATCCGGCGTGATCGACGCCGACGTGGCCGCCAACGCGCTCGAGATGCTCGACATCGACCCCCTGGGCCTCGACGAGCTCGACCGACGCGTTCTGGATGCCCTGATCCACAAGTTCGACGGCGGCCCGGTCGGTCTGGATACCATCGCGGCTTCTCTGGCCGAGGAAGCCGGCACCATCGAAGATGTGGTCGAGCCCTACCTCCTACAGCTGGGTTTCATCGAGCGCACGCCACGCGGCCGCATGGCCACGCGGCGTGCGTACGAGCACCTCGGCGTCAGCTACCCCGAAGGGCCGGGTAGCTCGACCGTCGTCGACCAACGGCCCCTGTTCTAGACCTCCGAGCCCGTGCGGGGCGTCACCCTGCCAGCAGGCCGAAGCCTCCCTCCACCCGATTCGTCACCGGAGCCCTCCATCATGGATCCCACCTTCGATCTCAGCGAGCAATTCAACCTGATCTTCACCATCGCCACGATGGGGCTCTTCGGCGCATTCCTGTCCTTGGCCTACGTGGCGGAGCGCTCCGGCCTGGCCGCCATGCGCTGGCTGATCCAGTTGATCGTCGCCGCCGGTCTGGCTCTGTCGGCAATGATCGGCATGGGGCTGGCGATGAGCGAAACCTTGGTCGACCAGGCCGAGATGCGGTCGGCCTTGGAGCGCATGGATCGGGATGTGGAGCCGGGCGATGAGAGCGAGATCGATCCCGCCGGGGATGCGGATCGGGGGGAGGACCGAGCCGGTAGCGCTGGGGACGTGGCGGAGGAAGCGGGCGAGGCCGCGGAGCTCGACGCCCTGACCCCGGCTTTGTCCGCGATCGGGAGATGGATGATCGGCCTTGCGCTCCTCGGCTTCCTGCTGCTCCTGCCCTTCCTGCGCCGCATGCTGGCGCGCTGGATTCCCATCGATCCCGATCGGCTGGTGCACCTGGTCGCCCTGGAGTACGTCTTGCTGCTGATCTTGATCTCGGCCAGCACCGGGATCTTCGTGCAAAGCGAGGCCCTGCCGCTGGACGAGATCGGTGAAGCGACCACGCTCGCCGGGCTGTGGGCGCAGGCGCTGGGCTTCGTGCTCATCGCCTTCCTCGGCGTCGGCTTGGCCGTGGCGCGCTCCGGACGCGAGACGCTCGAGCGACTGGGCCTGACCCAACGGTTCAGCGTCCGCTGGTGGCTGGGCGCCACGCTCTTGGGGCTGGCGACGGGCTTCGCCGTCGATCAGCTCTGGCAATTCGTCTCTCCGGAGACCCTCGAGACGGTCGAGGATCTATCCGATGCCTTGTTCGGAGACCTCATTCAAACCGGCTGGGCCGGCGCCCTGACCATCGGGCTCTCGGCCGGCATCGGCGAGGAGCTGCTCTTCCGCGGTGCGGCGCAGCCCAAACTGGGCATCGTGTTGACCTCGCTGCTCTTCGCGATCATCCACACCCAGTACGGCGTCTCCCCAGCCCTGCTGCAGATTTTCATCATCGGCTTCTTGCTGGGCCTGACGCGCAAGCATGCCGGCACCTGGACGGCCATCGGCACGCATGCGAGCTACAACTTCGTGCTGGCCGTCCTGTCGATGTGCGACGAGGCTGTGCTGTCCTGCCCCTTCTAGGCGGTCGACCCCGCGCGGCCGTCGAGAGTAGATCAGCCTCCGTCGTCGGCTGCTTCGCTCGAGTCGGACTCGCCTCCCGCATCTTCATCGTCTCCGGCGTCAGCCGGAGCGTCATCGGCCGCGCGCTCCTCGGCCTGGCCGAGCTGATCGTAGGGCTGCAGGCTCTCGGCCAGCGCGATCAGCTGTTGGCCGGAGAATCCCGAGCCGCGGAACTCGATGTAGATGCCGTCACGCTCGAAGACCAGTACCGGCGAGTTGCCGGAGGAAAGGCGGGCGGGAATGCCAGCCACCTCGATCTCCTGGCCCTCGCCGGTTTCGCCGTGGGCCGGTGCCTGCACCAGGATCAGCGAACGTAGACCCTCCTCGATGTCGTAGATGAGGCGCAGGGCGGGCAAGGCCGGGTTCTCGATGCCTTCGATCGGCTCGATCAGATGCACCACCGTGCGGTCGCTGCCCTCCGGCAGGTCGGCCGGCTCGAAGGGGGTGAAGGGCAGCTTGCCCACCGCGTCCTCGAGGCTGGTGGTCCGGCGGATGCCCTGTTCCAGCAGGCTGCGTCGGCTGCTGCTCGGGCTCTCCCCGGCCGCCTCCTCCTCGCCCCCGGCTTCGGCCGGCGTCTCGGCGCCGTCGTCGGACTCCGCTTCTTCGGCCGGCTCCAAACCGGCGGGATCGGCGGCTGGTTCTTCGACGGCAGGCTCCGGTGCATCGGTGTCCGGGCCACCGCAGGCCACCAGGCCCAAGGCCAAAACCGCAGTCGCCAGGCGCTGCGTCCAAGGCGAGACCCCCATCCTTCGCTCCTTGTGCCGCACGACCCATGTCGCGCGCTCGCTCGATCTCGATCAAGAAAAGCGCCCCGCGTGGGGGCGAAGCACAATGATAGGCCGGCAGCCAGGCCGGTTCAAGAACCCTCGCCCGCCGCCAGGGACCATTGGGATCCGGGCAGCGCCAGCACCAGCCACGAGCTGCCAGGGCGCAGCCCGAGCGGCCCCCCGTCCGCGTCGCGCAGGACCAAGGCGGCTCCGGCTTCGCGTTGCCAGGTAGCTGATACCGAGAGGCCGTCGCGAAGCAGCCAGGCCCTGCCATCGCCGCTCCAGGCCGCCGAATCGACCGGCACCTCCGATAGCTCCAGCAGGAGCAGGTTGGCCTTGGACAAGACCTCGCCCGTATCGGCATCGAGAACCGGCTCCAACCCGGCTTCTCGGCCCGAGCCGGCGGTCCCCCCGGCACGGTAGCGCTGGTAGAGTCCGAAGACGGGATCGTAGCGCCAGATCGTGGCGCCCTCCGGACTCCGCGCCAGGGTCAGGGCCCGAGCCGGCTCTCCGGCCGCCGGCGCCTCGTCGAAGCGGAGGCTCGGCATTCCGGTCTTCGATGTTGCCGGGTCGCCCGGCGACGACCCGTCCGCCGGATTCGGACCCGCCCCATCGATGGCCGATTCGAGCTCGCCCGCCGCGACATCGTCTTCCGCCGGTCCGCTGAAGCTCCAGAGCTCGATGCCTTGCTGCCCGGCGCTGGCTCGCGCCTCCGGGTCCGCGCGGAGCACGCTCAGATGACCGGCCCCCATCGCTTCGGCCAGTCCCAGGGTCAGGCCGGTGGCCGGGGCCAGGGGGCCCAACTCCGGGCGGTCCTCGGGCCGGCGCAGGCTGAAGGCCAGCAGCGGCTCGACTTCCGGGTCGACGCTTTCGCTAGGGTCGGTACCCGCCCTCCCATCGGGCGCATCCGCCGGCCTCGCGCCATCGGGCTCCCCAGGGCGGGACGCCGCGGGCGTGGGAAAGGCGCCCAACGTCTCGACGACCCACTCGATGGCCTGCAGGCCGGCCGGTTGCCCGCCGGCGTCGACCGCATAGGCCCGCAGCATCCGCTCCTGGATCTCCGGATCCTCGCTCGGCAGGCCGATCAGCGGGTTGAGGTTGGCCGCGAAGGCGGCCTCGGTGGCGGTGTAGGTCGGTGTGGAGACCGGAGGCGGCGATGGTTCCGAAGTCTCGAGGGCGGTCGGCTGGGCGCGGCAGCCGCTGCAGAGCAGGACCAGCAGCATGGCCTGGATGATCGGGGTCCCCGGTCCACTGCAATGACCGGCGTGCCGCGCGAGCGCTGCCGGCCATCGCGCAAAGGGTCGCTCGGGCCTCATCGCCCCGCGTCGGGACCGGAGCGGCCCGGTGCGTCGAAGGCCTGGTCGATCTCCTCGTCGGAGGGCGGATCCCAAGCGGCATCCGGAGCCTCCGGATCGTCGTTCTCGAAGCGGCTGCGTTCTGCCACCGCGCGGTGCAGGCCGGTGCCCGGCAGCGCGCGGGGCGTCAAGGCCAGCACCACCGAGCCGAGACTGGGATGCTGGGGGCTGCTCGTCTCGGCGGAGACCACCTCGACATCCAACTCCAAGTCGACGGTCTGTAGCCGGGTGGTCTTGCCCGGGATGGTCGGCACCAGCAGGCGGTCGCTGAGCCGCGCGCGCAGCACGGGATCGCCATGGGCGCGCTCGGTGACGAAGGTCACCGTCGGCGTGCGGCTGGTCTGATCGACGTCATCACGGTCGCTGAACCACAGATCCAGGGTCTTCACCCCGCCGATGGACTGCTCCATCAAGCCCGCGCCACCCACCAGCGCGCCGCGTCGATCGTAGACCAACCAGGTACGGATGCCGTCCTGTCCTTCGTCGGCGCGATAGACCGCGTCCACGGTCTGACCCAGCTCGATGCGCTCGGGCTGCCAGGCCGGGGCGCTGCTGCCCGAACGGCGCGCCTTCGGTCCGGACCGGCCGGCTCCGCGATCGGCGGGCTCCGCCCGCTGGGCCGGCATGCGGCTGGTGGCCTCCATCGAAGCATCCCGGCCGCTCCCCGCCGTGGCGGGCTGCGGCCCTTGCCAGTCGCCGGACTGGTCTCGCCCGGCCCGACCAACGCCCCGTCCCCCCGGCACGGCGACCTGATCCGGCTCTTCGGGCGAGGGCTCCCGCCGGGCGGGCCGCCATGCCGAGCGATCGTCTTGGCGCATCCGCCACCAGAATAGCGCCAGCAGCCCGGCCGCCACGATGGCGCCCGCCAGGGCCAAGACCGAGATCCAGCGCCAGATGGACTGCCAGTCGCGTTGCCCCGGATCGTCCGCTGCGGCGCCCGGCAGGGCGGGCGCGCCATCATCCGTCGATGGATCGAGGCCATCGGCAGGCGCGGCGGCGGCAGCGCTGGCCTCGGCGGCCGCGGCCGCGACGACATCCGAGTCGTCCAGATCGATGGCCAGGGCCTCGGCCAGCGAACGCGCCTCGGCGCCCACCGGGTCCGGCTGCTGGCTCAAGCGCCGCAGGCTGGTGCCCACCTGCAGGTCGCTGAGCGTGGCCCGATCGTCGCTGGCCTGGCTGAGGTCCGTCGACCGCGCAAAGTCGCTGGCGACCAAGCGCAGGTAGTCGTCGCGGTGGGCCGGATCGAGATGGGCCGGCGTGGCCGGCTCGTAGCCGACCGGAAAGAGCCACCATCCCAGGAGCAGCCAACCGAGCAGCAGGCCCAGGCCAAAGCTCAGGGCCAGGGGCCACCGAGACGCATCGAAGCCATAGCCGAGGCGGCTCGGCGCGTCGGTCGATTCTTCGCGTGCTTCGTCCAGGGGCTGGGTCATGGGGGCTCCTCCTCGCGGGCTGGTCGGCGATGCCTCCGGGCGCATCGCCAGATCAAGCGGTGATCGGCTGGCGCTCGGCGAACTTGGCGACCTGGGTCAGGATCTCGGCCCCGTCCTCCCGGACGACGGCGATGTCCTCGATGCGCACCCCGAAGCGCCCGGGCAGGTAGATGCCCGGCTCGATGGTGGCGACCATGCCGGGCGCGAGCGGCCTGTCGCCGGCCAGCTGGCTGAGCTTGGGCATCTCGTGCACTTCCAGCCCCACGCCATGGCCCAGGCTGTGGCCGAAGTTCTCCTCGTAGCCGGCCGCCTCGATCATGTCGCGGGCCAGCGAATCCACTTCCGGTCCGGTACGGCCGGCGCGCAGCCCGTCGGCCGCCGCGCGGTTGGCCCGATCGACGATGTCCCAGACCGCCAGGTAGTCCGGATCCCGGGCCGGCCCGATCGAGAAGCTGCGCGTCACGTCGCTGTTGTAGCCATCCAGCCGCGCGCCCATGTCGATGACGATGGGCTCGCCGGCCTCGATGATCTTGTCGCCCGGCAGGTGATGCGGCAGCGCGCCGTTCTCGCCGGCGGCCACGATGATGTCGAAGGCCACCGCCTCGGCGCCTTGCTCGCGCATGAAGACCTCCAGCTGCCAGGCCAGCTCGCGCTCGGTCATGCCCGGACGCGCCCGCTCGTAGGCCAGCTCCATGGCCCGATCGGCCAGCGCGACGGCGCGCCGGATGCGCTCGATCTCATCGGCCGTCTTGATGGCACGCAGCCCCGAAAGCAGGCCCTTGGTGGACTGCCAATCGATGTCGGGCAGCTTTTCGCGGTAGCGATCCAGCTGGTCGACGGTGGTCTGCGTGGCCTCGAAGCCCACCCGCTCGGCGCCCAGCTCCTCGAGCAGCTCGCCCAGCCGCTCGACGGTCTGGTAGCCGGCCTCGACCAGCTCGAAGTCGGGCGCCTGGCGCCTCACCTGCTCGTAATAGCGGCTGTCGGTGATCAAATGGGCGTGGTCCCGACCGAGCAGCACCATGCCGGCGCTGCCGGTGAAGCCGCTGAGCCAGCGCCGGTTGGCGGCACCGGAGATCAGGAGGGCATCCAGCTCGTGCTCGTCCAGGCTGGGGCGCAGGGCATCGAGGCGGTGGCGGTACAGGCTCATCGTTCGGTCGTCCTCATCGTGGAGCGGGCGGCGGCGCCCGCGGGGTGGCTCGAGCGGATGCGAATCCGCGTCACTCGAAGGGCGTCGGCGGCGGCGGTGGTGGCTGGTCGCCCGCGTCGGTCCGGCTCGTCCGACTCGGCCGGCTCGGCCCGTCCGCGGGCGGACGAACAGCACGCTCGTTCCGCTCGTCCTGTTCGTCCCGCGCGCGCACCTCGACGCTCGTCCGAGCCTCACCGTGCGTCTCTTGCCCGGCCGACCGCGGCGAGCCGGCCTCGTCTCGGCGCAGCCGCGGATGGGCCCGCAGGTAGGCTTCTTCCAAGCGGGTCTGGCTGACGTGGGTGTAGATCTGGGTCGTGCCCAGGTTCTGGTGGCCCAGCAGTTCCTGGACCACCCGTAGATCGGCCCCGCCGTCCATCAAATGGGTGGCGAAGCTGTGGCGCAGCACGTGCGGCGTCACACGCCGGTCGATGCCGGCCGCCCGCGCGCAGCCGGCGATCAGGCGCTGCACCGAGCGGGCCGTCAATCGGCCGCCGCGCTGGTTGAGAAAGAGCGCTGGACCGGGACGCCGGGCTTGGATGGCCAAGCTCGGCCGGCCGGCGCTCAGATAGCCCTGGATGGCCGCCGTGGCCCGACCGCCGATCAGGGCCATGCGCTCGCGATCGCCCTTGCCGGTTACCCGCAGCCGGCGCGCGCCCAACTCCAGATCGCGCAGGTCCAGGCCCACCAATTCGGAGACGCGCAGGCCACCGGCATACAGGGTTTCCAGGATGGCCCGGTCGCGCAGTCCGGCCGGCTCGGAGGCCTCGGGTACCGCCATGAGGCCGGCGGCCTCCTCGGCCGTCAGCACCCGCGGCAAGCGCCGCGGCAGGCGGGGCGAGGGGCAGTGGGCGAAGGGGTCGACCTCGACGATGCCCTCGCGGGCCAAGAAGACGCCGAAGCTGCGCAGCTGGCTGGCCCGGCGGGCGATGCTGGCGCGGACGATGCCGCGGCCGGCCAGCCAGCCCTGGTAGCGCCGCAGCATGCGCGCGTCGATGTCGGCCCAGCCCCGAGCGCCCGCGGCCTCGAAGTAATCGAGGGCCTCGGCGATCTCGCGACCGTAGTTGCGAAGCGTGTAAGGCGACGCGTTCCGGACCGCGAGCAACTCGTCGATATAGCGCTCGAGCGCGCTTCGCATGTCCATCGCCGCAATCTTAGCCCGCTGTTCGCCATGGGACGAATCGAATTGCGTGCGTCTTGGCTGTCGCGAAGCCGGGCAAGGACGATCGGGGCCGCGACCGAAGGGAGCCTCGGCTCGGCGCTACAGGAGCCCGTCGCGCCCCTCGGCCTTCAGTCGCTCGACCAGGTCCTTGACCTCCTGGGCGCGCTCCACCGGGCAGACCAGGAGCGCGTCTTCGGTGTCGACCACGATCATGTCCCTGAGTCCGATCGTGGCCACCAATCGGCCCGAGGGCGCGAAGATCAGGCTGCCCCGGTCGTCGATGCCCAGATGATCGCCGACGGCGGCATTGCCCCGCTCGTCGCGATCGAGGGCCTCGAAGAGGGCCGGCCAGGCGCCGATGTCACGCCAGTCGAATTGCGCCGGCAGGCAGGCCACGCGATCGGCCCGCTCCATGATGCCGTAGTCGATGGTCGTGCGGTCCTCGATGCGCGACCAGACCTCGGCCAGGCCGGCCTCGAAGTCCGGGCCGCCGGCCAGGCCCGCGATCTCGTCCAGCCGCGCCGCCAGGCGGGGCAGGTGCCGGGCGAAGGCGTCCAGGATGACGTCCACCCGCCAGGCGAACATGCCGCTGTTCCAGACGAAGTCGCCGCTGGCCAGATAGCGCTCGGCGGTGGCGCGGTCCGGCTTCTCGACGAAGCGCTTCACCTCTCGCGCCAGCGGGGCCCCGTCCTCGGCCCTTGGCGCGTCGAGCGCCGGTCCCAGCTCGATGTAGCCGAAGCCGGTCTCGGGCGCCGTCGGCTGGATGCCGAAAGTGACCAGCCGGCCGGCCCGGGCCACCCGCTCGGCGTCGGCCAGGGCCGCGCGCAGCGCGGATTCGGGCTGGATCAGGTGATCGGCCGTCAGGACGCAGAGCACCGCCTCCGGGTCGCGGGCCCGCAAGATGGCAGCGCCCAGCCCGATGGCCGCTGCGGTGCCCAAGGGCGCCGGCTCACCGACCACCTGCTCGGCCGGGATCTCCGGCAGGGCCGTGCGCACCTCGTCGGCATAGTCGGCGCCGGTGAGCACGTAGACGCGCTCCGGCCCGATGAGGGGGGCCAGGCGCCGGGTGGCGATCTGGAGCATGGAGCGCTGGCCGAAGAGCTGCAGCAGCTGCTTGGGCCGGCGCTGGCGCGAGTAGGGCCAGAGCCGGGTCCCGCTGCCGCCGGCCAAGACCATCGCGTAGAGCGCGCCCGCCTCCGCATTCAATCCCGATTCATCCATCGCATGCCTCCCACGTGGCGGACCATGCCCTTGAGCTCCATCAAAGTCAGGCGGCGCGCCACCTCGGCCACGGGCTGGTCGACCGCGCGCGCCAGATCGTCGATCTGCAGCGCCCCGTCGGCCAGCCGCTCGATCAGCTCGGCCTCGGCCGGATCGCTGGGCAGCGCGCGCCGCGCGGCATTTTCTTCGGCCAGGCGCGACAGGTCAAGCGCGGCCAGGACCTCGTCGGCCGAGAGGGCCACGCCGGCGCCATCGGCCAGCAGCTGGTTGGCCCCGGCCGCCGACTTGCGGAAGATCTCGCCCGGCACGGCGAAGACGTCCCTGCCCTGATCCAAAGCCGCCCGCGCGGTGATGACGGCACCGCTCTTGTAGCCGGCCTCGACCACGATGGTGGCCAGCGACAAGCCGCTGATGATGCGGTTGCGCGCCGGAAAGTGCTCGCGCAGGGGCGGGCTGCCCGGCGGCAGCTCGCTGATCAGGGCGCCGCGCACCGCGATCTCCTGGGCCAGGTTGCGGTTGGAATGCGGATAGGCCACGTCGACGCCGCAGCCGAGCACGGCGGTCGTGCTGCCGCCGGCGTCCATGGCCGCGCGATGGGCCTCGGTATCGATGCCCAGGGCCATGCCCGAGACGATGGACAGGCCGGCCCGCGCCAGGTCGCCGGAGAGCTGCGTGGCCGCGCGCCGGCCGTAGTCCGAGCATTTGCGCGTGCCGACCACCGCCACACCGCGCAGGCCCAAGACCCGCGGGTCGCCGCGCAGATAGAGCAGCCAGGGCGAGCGGTCCAAGCGCGCCAGCCGGTCCGGGTAGCCGGGGCCCCCCTTGACCAGCGGCTTCGCGCCGATCTCGCGCAGTCGGGCCAGACAGCGGTCCAAATCGAGCCTGCGCCGCATCTTGCGCAGCTCGGCGCGCGTGCGGCCGTCCAGGAGGTCGGCCAGGCCGCGCTCGGGGGCCTTCCAAGCCGCTTCGGGCGTTCCGTAGCGGCCCAGCAGCCGGTCCATGCGCGCCGGTCCTATTCCTTTGACGTGGTTGAAGGCCAGCCACCAGGGCAGCTGGCGGTCGACCTCCTCGGCGGAGAAGCGCCGGCCGGCCGCGCCGTCGGGGGCTTCGGACGCCGCTGCCCCGGCGGGCTCGCCGACGTCCAAGGGGAGTGGGGGTTGCGGATCGCCATCGACCGATGTCGATCCATCTGGATTCTCGGAGGCGAGACTGGCTCGTGACATGAAGACACCACCCTGCAGGGATTGCGTGGGTGGCGCGAGGTCAATCCTAGATGGGGTCGCCGGGTGCGTCAAGCGCTCGATGGAGACCATGGTGCATCGAGACGGGCAGGGCGGCTGCCGTACATCGACAGCGGTCATCCAAGAGGCTGGTCCTCGAGGGCCCTGTTGCAGGGCGATTGCAAAGTCGGTCGTCAGGTGAACAGCACTGCGGCGGGAACACC
>CAZJWJ010000123.1:0-13002 GCA_964549495.1 uncultured Anaerolineales bacterium
AAACCCCATCACCCGCCAGCGTTATTGTCAAGTGGCCGATCTTGTGACTATACCCCAGCGTCGAAGGTCCCCGTAGCCTCGCTTGGCTGGTGATTGCGGCGCGCGTGCAGCGTGCGTCTGTCGCTGGCAATATGCCCAACCGGAAGGAACCCAGACGATGGCAAGCCAAGAAGAGTTCCGCAGCAACCTGGAGGAAGCAATCGAGCGCCTCCGCGAGCAAGGCATCGATGAAGAGCTACTCACGAAGCTGAAACAGATGATCGATCGCGGAGAGCGGCTTGATATCGCGCAGGTCGAGTCCCTGATCTTTCGAGCGCTTCAGGCGAAGGCCAGGGTGATCATGAGCTCCGTAGATCGTTCTGATCCGGCGAGCAGCTGATGCCAAACGGCTCCGTGCAACTGGCGCTGAGAGACGATTCGGGTGCCCCGGTGCCAGCGATCGAGTCCTCGGATGCCTCGAGCCTTCGGCCAGCCCGGCTCCTGCTCCAGGAGTGGACGGACTACTGGGTGGAACAGACCGAAGCCGCCGCGGTTCACTGCGGAACCCGGGCGCTCATCCAGGTCGCTCCCGGAGTCTTTCAACTGCGATTCGAGAACCAGCTTGGCCGCGCCACGCTCCAGGCACGGGGTGCTGATGGTGCGGCGATCGGACCGCCGCTGCACGTCGAGGTCGTCTCGCGCAAGTTCGCGACGGTCGAGAGCTACGTCGCGTTCAGCCAAGTCCTACTCGACGACCTCTTCGCCCTCAGCAGCCGGCTTCCATTCGCCGTAGATGCTCCCGTGGGGCGGAGCATCGGCGAATCGTGGCGGCCCCCGACTCCATTCATGGCGATGCACTTCCTACTGGCCCACGGCGAGGCGCTCATCTCCGCCGCGCGCATGGTCCTGCGACGGCCCCACGAACGTCAGGATCGGGGCGAGACGCGAGTCGAGCTAGGTCGCGCCAGCGAGGCCGATGCCGATGTCCTGCTCGACGTGCTGCGCGCGCCCGGGCATTGGTTGGTCGTGCCCAAGGGCCGGCTGGCCCTGGCCGACAGGCTGGGAGGCCACGCGCCCAGCGAAGTCTGGCAGCCCTTGGTGCTCGAGAGTCTGGACACGCCGGAGAATCGCTTCGTGCGCGCCTTCCTCGAACAAGTGCTACGCACCGCCGAGCGCCTGCCGAGGGAGGGCTGGTGGACCGCGCTGGCCTCAGCACGCCAAGAGCGAGTGACCGACATCACGAATCAGCTGCGGCGGATCCTGGGACACCCGCTCCTGCGCACCGTAGGGCCACTGCGCCAACTGCCGGCCTCCTCGCGCGTGCTCATGCGTCGCGAAGGCTATCGGGAACTCTACGGCCTGTGGCGCAGCTTCCAGCTGGGGCGCCGGCCGCTCTTTCGCAGCTTGTCCGAGGCGGCCGACCTACGCGACATGGCCACGCTCTACGAAGTCTGGGCCTACTTCTCGCTCTGCCAGCACATCGGTCGAGCCCTGGACCAGGCGCCGGTCATGCGGCTGCGCATCGACCAACGAGCCGGCCTGCGTCGCGCCGCCACCGCACACTTCCCGGATCGGGGCAAGCTGGTCTACGATCGTCCGGTATCCGGCTATTCCACGCCCTTGCGGCCGGACTACCTGTGGCTGGGCCAGGACGGCACGCGCGTCGCGCTGGATGCCAAATTCCGCCTGGGCAACCAGGAGCCCATCGGAGCGCCGGCAGACCTCGCGGTCGACGATTGGCTCGAGGAGGCCGTCGACGATCATGGTGCACGCTACCCGGCCATCGGGACCATGCACCACTACCGCGACGCACTGGGCCTGGCCGCCGCGGTCGTCGTCTACCCAGGCACCCGTGCGCGCTTCTACCCGGTCGATGGCCAGCCCGCCCCGCCTCCCAGCCTGGCCGAACTGCTCTCGGGCCGGCGCCAGGGCGTCGGCGCCTACGGCCTGATGCCGGGCGCCTTGCCCACATTTCTCGTCCGCGACGAAGGAGACCGCACATGAGCGACCAGCCATGGATCGATGACGACTACCTGCCGGACACGCCGGAACCCGGGGCCGAGGCGATCGAGGTCGACGCAACCCTGGACCTTTGCCTGCCGGAAGCCGAGGTCCGCAAGCAGGTGCTGACGATCATCGCCGACGCGGTCGTGGCCGCCCATCGGAACGGGAGCAAGGTCTGGAGCCTCTCGCACCGAGGCGATGTCTTCCGGCTCAACGTCGGTCGGGCCGAGAACCTGTCCTTGTCCCCGGGCGGTCTCTACATCGTCGTGCAGGCCGACATGGTCGACGCGGCCACGCGTCAGGAAGTCGAAGCCGAGGGCTGGTACCGAGACCCGGTGATCTACAAGACCCTGCCGACGTCCGGCGCCTGTCGCATCCCCGCCCAGCGGGTGGCGGATCTCTACCCGCTCCTGCAAGAAGCCCATCACGCTGCCATCATGGAGGCCGCCCAAGGCGTCGAGGCCACTCCCTACCGTCGCTCCCACAGCCCGGTCCTCCTGCGGCGGATCGGCGAGATCCTATCCCGCGAGCTGCCCGAGCCCGAGATGCCCGGAGCCGAGACGCGCGAGCGCCCGCTGCCGCCGCCACCTCCGCCCCGCGAGCTCCTACAGCGCACCCTGTCCGGCGCGGGCTTGCGCTACGACCCCCACGACCTGGCCGCCTTCTACACCGCGCTGCAGACCAAGGGCTTCGTCGTGCTCAGCGGCATCACCGGTACCGGCAAGACCAAGCTGGTGCAACACCTGGCCGACCTGCTGCCCTCAACCGGGCCCGGGACCGGAGCCGAGGAACAGCCGCCGCGATCGGCCGACGAGCCCTCGCTGTACAGCAACTGCCTCTTCCTCTCCGTGCGGCCCGACTGGCGCGACGTCAAGAGCCTGGTCGGCTACCACAACCCGCTGGCCAACCGATGGGAGTGGACGCCCTTCCTCTCCTTCGTGGTCGCCGCCGCCGAGAGCTATCGCAAGGGCGACGGGCTGGCCCGATTCGTGGTCCTGGACGAGATGAACCTGGCCCACGTCGAGCACTACTTCGCCGACCTGCTCAGCGTCATGGAGTCCGGCCGCGGCCCGGACGGCTTCACCCGCGAGCCGCTGCGGCTGGGCTGCCCCGACGACGCCGAGGGCAAGCGGCCGCCACCCGAGCTCTACCTGCCGCCCAACCTCTACCTCGTGGGCACGGTGAACATGGACGAGACGACCTACGCCTTCAGCCCCAAGGTCCTGGACCGCGCCTTCACCATCGAGCTGAGCGCAGTGGACTTCCGCGACTACCCGCCGGCCCCCGACCCGGATGCCGCCTCACCCAGCCAACGCGAACGCCAGGCCTTGCTGGACGCCTTCAGTCGCGGCGGCCGGCATGCGCGGATCGATAAACAGATCGTCGCCGACCATGTGGAGGCCCATCCGGAAGTCCGCGATCGACTCTCGGCGCTCCATGGCCTCCTCGAGCCGCGCGACATGCACTTCGGCTACCGCGTCTTCGACGAGATCGTTTGCTTCCTGGAAGCCGCGGAGCAGAACGGCATGTACGACTTCGCGGACGGAGAAGCCACCGACGCGGCCTTCGATGCGGCCGTGCTGATGAAGGTCCTGCCCAAGTTCCACGGCTCGCGCGGCAAGCTCGAGGCCCCGCTCTTGGACCTGTTGGCTTGGTGCGAGGCCCCCGGTGCCCCGGCACCCGCCGAGCTGCACGCGGCCTGGCGCGAGGCGGAGTACGAGCCGGAGCCCACCGCGGTGCTGGCCGGCCGATCCTATCGACTACCCCGCACCGCCGAGCGTGTGATTCGGATGCTGCGCACGCTGAGGCTCGAGGGATTCGCGGCTTTCGGCTGACCCGAGCTCTCGTCGATCCGCCTTCGTGGCGCCCAAGCTCCGCGAGCAATGGCCACAGACTCTTCCAACAATCGCCCTACTTGACAGCTCGGGTCAAAGTTCTACACTAGCAGCCTGGAGTCGGAAGCACCGCCAAGTCATCGACCGCGCGCGAATGGGGCTCACACCCGGTCCCCATCGGCCACCGCCACCAAGGACATCCGACCATGCGCCCCGATTCGTCCTCCACGCCACCACCCCGCGGATTCAAGGAAGGGGCGCAATCGACCCTCCCGAGTGGCAAGCGCCTGCGCAGGCTTGCATCCGGCTCGCTTGCCGTCTCGGGCGTGGCCCTGCTCTTCAAGAAGGTCAACGACTTCGTCATCTGGATGGGCGAGATCGGCGAAGGCATCAAGTACTTCGACTGGATCCGGAATCGCTTCCCGGGCTTCGGCGGCGCAGACCCCGAGACCGCGCGCACCGCGTCGGAGCGGGTGGGAGATGGCAGCTCCTTTTCACCAGCGGATGGCACCCCCCTCACACCCAATGTGGTGCCGCCGGCACCAGACCCTACATCGCTCGCCACGCAGCTGGGCAGCCTGGCCGGCAGCGCGGTCAATCTCGGAGCGATCATCGCCGCGGTCGCGGTGCCCGTCGCAGTGGTCGCGACGGTGATCCGTTCGGATCCGCCGCCCGCTGATCCCGTGACCGACGTGGTCGCCAGCGCCACCCCCACCAGCCTCGTGCGGCAGCTCGTCGAGGTGCAGCCAACGATCACGTCTACCCGGGCGATCGTGATCGACCCGATTCGCGGCGCCACCGTCGAGGTCGTGGACACACCGACGACCGTGACCGAAACGATCCGCATCACGGTTACAGCCACCGCGAGGCCTACATCGGCCGTCGCGATCACGGCCGCGCCGACCGGCTCGACGCCCACGCCGACGGCCAGCGCAACACCAGGCATCGCAAGGGGAACCGTGATCGTCACCATCGCACCGACCCGCACGCCGACACCGGAGGCGACCGCGACCATAGCCCCCACGCTCGAGCCGACGGCCGAGCCCACGGCGACCGAGACCCCGGAACCCACAACTCCGACCTACGATCCGCGCGTGAAGGTCTGCTCCGTCATCGAGCGCAGCGTTCCGGCCGACCTGATCGATCGGGCGCGTCGCGATCCGGCCACCGTCGGCGGTTGGGAGCAGCGCTGCAACCCCAATGCCCCGCCCGGCCCAATGAATGGCTTGCGGTACAGCCTCAACCTGGTGGACAACAACAAGGACTACCATCCGACCTTCAACGGCTTGACCTTCAAGTGTGGCTGCCAGTAGGGGATTTCCAATGCCTGGGCGAATACGGGACATCCTCTCGCTGCCATCCATCCTGCCGCTCTTCTTCCTGGTGGTGTTGGCACTGCTCGGCACTCGCGCGCAGGCCGAGGGACAGAGCGTAGCGATCGAGTCGATCGAGGTCCATGACGCTCATGCCTTGGCCTTCCATCCTCGAAGCGCGTTTCCCGACCCGTCGCTACGCACTCGAGGCCTCGACCAAGGCGAGCACATCATCCTCGAAGACTTCGAGGCCAGGCAGTTCCCTCCGCCTGGCTGGGAAGTCTACGACGAGACATCGGTCGGACAGGGCGACGAGGCGCGGCATACCTGGAGCCGTCAAGAATGTCACACGCATCCCGAAGGCAATGGCAGCGCCGTGGCCTGGTCCGGCGGCGGTGGCACCGCGGGGCAACATCTGCGCTGCGGCCAGAATCTCGGTGAGTCCGTCAACAGCCGGCTTGCGATCCTCGACCTCGACACGCGGAACTTTCCGGGCGGCCTCGAGGTCCGCTTCCACCTCTGGCTCGATGTCCCGCTGGGCAACGGCAGCTTCAACCTCTGCTGGCGCGATAGCAGCGACTCGACGGCCTACTGCAGCGCCTACGTGCTCGACAACAGCCAACTGCGAAAGCGCTGGCTGGTGCTCGATTCGCCCTTCGTCATCGAAGATCTGGGCGGCAAACCCTCGGTCGAGCTGATGTTCTGGTTCATGGATGTCGCCGGCAGCGGCGACTACGAGGGCGCCTACATCGACAACGTGGAGGTTCGTGGCCGCAGCGATGCCGTCACGCCACCTCGAGGCACGCCGACCGCCACGCGTGGCCCGGTGCCGCCAACGCCGCACACCCGCGATGGCATGCGCATGCAGTACGTGCCGGCCGGCCCCTTCACCCGCGGGTCGCTGGCCAGTGATCCGCGCGCCACGCCCGACGAATTGCCGCAGCACGAGGTCACGCTCGATGCCTTCTGGATCGACGAGACCGAGATCACCAACGCCATGTTCGAGCACTTCGTCGCCCAGACGGGCTACGCCACCATCGCCGACCAAGCCGGGTTCACCTATGGCTTCGATGCCGGCGGCAACTACGTGCCGATCGACGATGCGAATTGGCGGCAGCCCTTCGGTCCCTCCTCCAACATCGAGGGCAAGGAGGACCATCCCGTGGTGGCCATCGGCTGGCGCGATGCCCAGGCCTATTGTGCTTGGGCGGGGCGTCGATTGCCGACGGAGGCCGAATGGGAGAAGGCGGCCCGCGGCACCGATGCGCGGATCTATCCCTGGGGCGACGAACCGGTCACCGGTCGTCGCGCCAATGTCGCCGATCAGCGCAACCCCCTGCCATGGCACGATGCCAGCATCGATGACGGCTTCCGCAACACGTCCCCGGTCGATCAATACCCGGACGGTGCAAGCCCCTACCAGGTGCTAGGCATGGCCGGCAACGCAGCCGAATGGGTGCTCGACAACTACGACGCCAGCCTGTACCCGCGGACCCGCGGTGCCATCAACCCGCTGTTCCGAGATTACGGCAACGACCACGTGCTTCGGGGCGGCAACTACAACGACGATCCCGATCACGTCCGCAGCGCGCGGCGCTTCGCGGACGACACGCTCCACAGTGCCATCGACATGGGCATCCGCTGCGCCACCAACGATCGGGTGAAGTTGGCCTACCTCCCCGTGGCCCTGAAGCAGCGACCAGCGATCACGCCGACCTCGACGCCGACGGCCACACGCGGGGTCACACCGACGCCACCGCCGGACCCATGCCGGCCGATTCCAGAACTCGAAGCGCAGCGTGGTCACCTGAACATCGTCGGGCCTCCCGCCAATCGGCCGGCCGATCAGCATCCGGAATACAACCTGGCCCTGCGGGGCTACGTTCAGGCCGACGAAGACCTCCGACTCGTCCACTACGATGGCCACACGGATCTCGGGGCACCGCAGCTCTACGACATCTTCGATCGCGTGCCGCGCTTCACGTCAGCCTGGCGTGTCAACCAATGGCTCTACGGAGCACGCCCGGAGCGCGCGGGCCCGCCCGAGACCGCTTACCCGGTGTCGCTACTCGGATTCGAGACGCATCCCGAAGAACTCATCCGAGTCCCCGACGCCAACTACGACATCGGCCGGGGCTATCGCGTCCAGGTCCTCCACGCGTCGGAACAGCGCATCACCCTCAAGTACACCGGCGAAGACAGCGTGGTCTCCGGCTACACCTTGCACATCGAGAACATCTGCGTCGAGCCCGGTCTCTTGGCCAGCTATCGCGAGTTCGACCGAGCAGGGCGCGGCAGCCTGCCGGCCGTGATGGCCAAGGCACCCATCGGCCGGCCGCACGGCCACGAGATCCTGGTCTCGATCCGAGACACAGGCCGCTGGATGGACCCCCGGTCGAAAAAAGACTGGTGGCACCGCGCGAGCTTCGAATGGTTGAGCCTCGAGGCACTTGATCGAAGTTGGATCCGCCACGACACGGGCCTACAGCGCTAACTGCGGATCCGGCCGATGACGATACCAAGGCCCATGAGTACCAGGGCCACCAAGAGCTCGATGGCCAAGTTCTGGAAGAAGTAGGTCATGACCTGACCTTGATCAGCGTCTAACCGATCTCGCAATTCGTCGAGCAGGCGCTGAAGCTCGGCCAAGGCACTCGGTATCGTCCCCCAACCCGCGTTGTTGTCTCCCAGCAGTGCCAGGGCTTGGTCCAAGGCGTCCTCGGCCCGAGCCATGCGTTCGGCGAGTTCATCGACGTTGCACGGTTCGTTCGCTAGCAGGTCATCGATCTCCTGAAGCTGCTCCCCCAGCGCGTCCAGCTGCCGCCGAATCCGCAGCACGATGGCCAAGTCCGCGGTGGACAGGGAGACCTCCGCCGAGGTGGCATCCGCCAGGAGCCCTTTGGTCTCCGTCAAAGCCGCATCGAGGCGCGCGAGTTCGGATCGAGTCTCGGCAAAGGACTGATTGCGGAACAAGGTCCCCATCCGGCAGGGAAAGGGCTGTATGGCGGGTGGTACAGCCGTGGCAGTCGGGATCGGCGTAGGTTCAGCGATGTCCGACGTCGTCGGTGGAGGCTCGACCGTCGATTGCTCGATCTCCGTGGCGTCGGGCGTTATCGGCGCAGCTGCCTCGGTGGGCGATGGTTCGGTGCTAGGAGACGGAGTCGAGGTCGGTGTTCGGGTGGCCGTCGGACTTGGTGTCTCTGGGGCTTCGACCGTCGTCGTGCTCGGCTCGACGAAGTCTGTATCCTGGCCGGCCGTCGTCACGCAGGACCAGTTGCTGAAGGCCGAGCTGCCTTCGGCGTTCATCGCGTAGACCGCAAAGCAAGCGTAATGTGCCGACGGCAGCCCATCGATCGTGGCGCGCGTGATACCAGCAGTCACCCTGCGCAGGGTCGTGCCCTCGTAGTACAGGCCGAAGCCCGACTCGTTGTTGGAGCGGTCGGACCAAACCAGCTCGACCCGACCGTCGGCGAGGGCCGTCGCCACCAGATCCGCCGGTGGCGCGGGCGCGCTGAGTTCAGGGCCAGGATAGCCAGTGCCGCAACCGAAACTGCCCTCCCGGACTTCGGCCACGGCCGCATCACCATCCGGTCCATCGTGGAGCACGAGGCGATACTCGTTGCTGCCCTCGGGCAGCAGGGCCACCGACGGCCAGCTGTTCACGGCGTAGGGCCCGCCGCCCACAGCATCGCTACGGAACCAGATTCCGTTCAGGTGGACCTCGATGAAGACCGGTGGTCGAGGCGCCTCGACACGCGCCGTCAAGCTGTCGCAGGCCGCATACGTGATCGTGATCGAGGGCCTGGCGCTGGACTGACCGGCTGGCCCTGCCGCCAGCGGTTCGAATCCGATCATGAAGATGACGAGTACCAGCGCGAACCATGGCACGAACGAGCGCACCGAAGCATTCCCCGACTCTTCCATACCCCCTCCAGGACATCGATGTAGCGCGCGAAGTGTATGCGATGGTACCACAGCTCTGCAATATCGGAAGCCGGCGTTTCGATGCCGGATCGCTCGACCCTCGAACGAACTTGTAGGGCATTTCTAGGCGATTTTGCGAACCGGGCTCGAGTTGCGGCGTAGAATCCCGCACAAGCATCCGAAATGGCAACACGGGCCTTCGTGCTCGAGCCCGTCGCCATCGGCCCAGGAGGGTAGTCGATGAAGGTCTGGTCTCGCCACATGTTCTTCGCACTGATCGCTGTATCGATCGGTGTCTGGATGGCCGCATCGCCGGCCGAAGCATGGCAACCGGCCAAGGCCAGGAAGGTCCACTCGATCGTGCCACGGACGCCGGTTCCCGTGACGCCGCGAGCCACGCAGTCCGCCGCCACGGCCACCGCCACGCTGTCACTCGGCACGGGCTACCCGCAGGCCTGTCCGGGGCTGGAAGACAAGGGCGTGCCGCAGTCGCACATCGCGGCGGCGCTCGAGGACCCGTCGCGGGTGGCGCATTGGAACGAGCCGGCCGATGCCAACAAGCCGGTCTCTCCCTACAACCCGCGGCGTCGGCGGCTGGCGGTCCAGACGGACAGCAAGCCCTACCACAGCCTCTTCAACGGCCTGGTCTTCAAGACCGGCTGCCCCTGAAGCCTCGATCGAGACAAGGAGCGCGTTCATGACGGAAATGCACCGCAGCCGATGGATCGGCGCGGCGCTGGCCGGAGCCTTGCTCCTGGCCGGCGCCCAGCCGGCTCGGGTCGTTGCCGAGCCCGCCGAGGACGAGTCGATCTGCCAGGTAACCGGGGACAAGGTTGCCGCTCCGCAAGAGATCCGGATGGATGAGTCGGCGCGCGTGACGCTCAGCATCCGCTTCGACTGTCCGGAGCGGGCGCCGGCCGATGCCGACATCGTGCTGGTGATGGACCGCTCGGACTCGATGCGCGGTGAGCCCTTGCAGGCCTCCATCGCAGCGGCGCGGACCTTCGTCGGCCAGCTCGACCCCGATCGTCATCGCGCGGCCTTGGTGTCCTTCGCGACGGATGTGACGATCGACGCCGAGCCGACCCACGATCTATCGCTGCTCCACCGGGCCATCGGCTGGCTGGAGGCGGAGGGCCGAACCAATATCGCCGGCGGGCTGCGCGGAGCCGAGGAGGTACTGCGCCTGCGTGCACGACCGGACGCCGCCCGCTACGTACTCCTCCTCACCGACGGCGTGGATACCATCGGCAGCGACCCGATTCCGGTGGCCGAGCAGATCCGCGCCTCGGGCACGACGGTCTTCGCCATCGGGCTTGGTGGCGTCGACCCGACGGTCCTGCAGGCGATCGCGGGCAGCCCTGATCGGAGCTACGTGGCGCCATCGCCGGCGGATCTGGCCGACATCTACGCGGTCATCCTGGAGGCGGTGACGCGAAGCCGGGCCGGGCAGCTGGTGATCGAAGACGAGATGGGGCCCGACGTGCGGCTCCGGGCTGGATCGGCACAGCCCGCACCGAGCGAGTCCGAGGCGGCGCGCTTGGTCTGGCAACGCGCGGAACTGCCCGCCGAGACCCTACAGCTGAGCTACAGCGTCGAGCCGCGGAGGACGGGGCTCTTGCCGGCCAATCGGCTGGCGGTGGCGAGTTACGTGGATGCGGATGGAAGCGCCCGCAGCTTCGTGTTCCCGGTGCCTCACATCCGGGTCATCGCCCCGACGCCGACACCCAGCCCAGCACTGGTCTACCTGCCGATGCTGCCGCTGGAACGCTGCCAAGCCAAGGCCCGGCCGCTCGATGTGGCCTTGGTCATCGACACCTCCGGCAGCATGTCGGGTCCGAAAATCCAGGCGGCACGACAGGCTGCGCGAGCCTTCGTCCACGAGTTGCGCCTACCCTTCGATCGGGCCGCGCTCATCTCCTTCGGCGACTGGGCAAGGCTGCGGGTCCCCCTTACCGGTGAACGCTCACGACTCGAAGCGGGTATCGATGGCCTGCATTCCGGAGGAGGAACGCCGATGGGTGCGGCGCTTGGCGTGGCGCGAGCCGAACTCTTCGGGACGCAGCGCGACACGGGCCGCATGCCCGTGGTCCTGCTGCTCTCGGACGGCATGCCGCGCGACGAGAGCCTTGCGCTGCGCGAGGCCGAAGGCTTGCGGCAGGCTGGCGCGACGGTCTTCTCGATCGGATTGGGCATGGATGTCAACGCCGACTTCATGCGCCGGATGGCCAGCCCCGGTCATTACCACTTCGCGCCGACGCCGGAGGACCTTGCCCGGGTCTTCGAGGAGATCGCGACGGTCGTGGTGTGCTGGTAGTCGAGCCACGGTCGACCAGGTGCGGGGCGATGTCCGCGCCTGGTCGATCGCTCGGGTCTCGGCTATCGTGCACGCACGAATTTCGCGAAGGCGCTATGATCGGAGCGGCGCATGATCCTGCTCAACTTCTCGCACCCTCTGACGGATGCTCAGATCGACAAGGCCGAGTCCATGCTCGGACAAGCGATCGAGCGGGTCCTGGAGGTCCCGGTTCAGCTAGAGGCGAGCGCGCAGTTCGAACCCCAGATTCGACGGGTCATCGAGGAGACCCTCGCCCGGTTGGACGAAGGCCTGCTGGCCTCTGTCATATGCTGTCTGCCCGGGCATAGCGAAGCCTGTGCGGTCCTGTTGGCAGAGTGGCATGGCCGCTTCGGCGCCTTTCCGAGTGTTCTACGACGTTGCCCGGTCGAGAACAGCACCCCAACCCGTTTCGAGGTAGCCGAGATCATCAACCTCCAATCGGTTCGGGATCGCTCGCGCCCCTTGCGCTGGACCGAATGATGCCAACGGTCTATGTGGTCGAAGTGCCCAAGATCCCGGTTGGCACGCGCCTCCACGGCCACCATCTCAAGGGCCTGTTCTATCGCCTGATCAAGCCTGGCGCACCCGACGCGCACGACCGTTCCCCGAAGGGCTTTTCGACCGCGGTCCTGCCACCGCCGAATCGTCGCACGCATCCGTCCCTGCGCCTCCGCTTCGCGATCACCGACCCGGAGATCGAGGAGGCATTCCTGGACATGATGCGTGGTTCCTATCCGGCCCCTTCACTGACCCTTGCCGGCTACGATTTCGAGGTTTCCGAGATGCGCCTCGAGCCCGTGCCGCATCATGCCCAGCTGACTACGCTACTCGAGTCGGCCAAGCCACATCAAGACATCCGCCTGGCCTTCCAGACACCGACCGCGTTTCGCGAGCAGCTACCACCGGAGGCCCTGGCATTGTCGAGATCCGACCGAGCGGTGCTCTGGCCCGAGCCGCGGCGCATGTTCGGTAGCTTCCTCTCTGCATGGCGAGCCGTGCCGGATTCTCCCCCCTTGCTACCAGCCCTCGACCGGTTGATCCAATGTGGCATCGCCGTGTCTCAGCACGATCTCCGATCGGTCGGAGCCGCGCACTCTAAACGCGGCGGACGCCAGGGCAACCGTACGCGCGGATTCATGGGCTGGTGCGAATACACGCTGATGACCCGCTCGGAAGAGCTCCAGCGCCAAGTCAACACCCTGGCCGACTTTGCAACCTTCTGCGGTTCCGGTGTATACCGTACGGAGGGAATGGGCCACGTCGAACGAGTCCATCGATAGGCCCCCTCGCGAGTCGATGGAACCGACGAATCATGACGGAATGTTCACAGCGCTCCGAACGCAAAAATCGTGTCTCCACCGGTCACCGCCTCGAATCGTGCTAAAATTGCCATCAATCCGCGAAGAGCCGCACCGGCAGCGGGTTTCCGCTCTCGACGATCGTCGGGGCCGCAATTCCAGGATATGGAGGCCAATATGCCTCGAACTACGGAAGCGGTCAGGGTTGGCACGGTAAACGTCAGGGAGCGCCCGGCAAGGGAGTCAGCCGCGTCAGACAAGTAGACAATTTGCTGTCCCAAGATCACCGACGCCCCAAGTGGGATGGAAAC
>CAZJWJ010000124.1:0-12871 GCA_964549495.1 uncultured Anaerolineales bacterium
GTCTTGCGAGACGGGGCCTTCAGCGCCTTCCAGTTCCCGGCCTGGTCGGCGGCGGTGACCAAGCTGGTGGCCAAGCGGCAGTACGCCCGCGCCGCCGGCATGCTCTCGCTGGCCCAATCGGCCTCGGGGGTCGCCGCGCCCATCCTGGCCGGCGCCATGATCGGGCCCATCGGCCTGACGGGGATCCTGAGCATCGACCTGATCAGCTTTGTCTTCGCGGTGGCCACGCTGCTGGCCGTGCGCATCCCGGCACCCAGCGCCCGAGAGATCGCCGAGTCGAGCCAGGGCAGCTTGTACGCCGACTCGATCTACGGCTTTCGGTACATCGTGGAGCGCAAGAGCCTGCTCGGTCTGCAGCTGGTCTTTTTCTTCACCAACCTGACGGCCACCTTCGGTCTGGTGCTCCTGCCACCGACCATCCTGGCCCGCAGCGGAGAGGACACGCTGGTGCTGGGCACGGTCCAATCGGTCCTGGGCTTCGGAGGCCTGGCCGGCGGGCTGCTCCTGGCCACCTGGGGCGGCCCCCGGCGCCGGGTGAAGGGCGTCTTGGGCGGAATGGCCCTGGGTGGACTGGGTGGGCTGGCCGTCCTGGGCGTGGGTCGCAGCCTGCCGGTCTGGTCGCTGGGCGCCTTCATGACCACCCTGGCCATCCCGATCATCAACGGATCCAACCAGGCCATCTGGCAAGCCAAGGTGCCATCGGCCGTCCAGGGACGCGTCTTTGCCGCGCGTCGCGTGATCGCCCAGATCACCGCGCCCCTGGCGATGCTCCTGGCCGGCCCCCTGGCCGACCGGGTCTTCGAACCGGCCATGCAGCCGGGCGGTGCGCTGGCCGGCTGGCTGCCCTGGCTGGGCCCCGGCCCGGGCGCCGGCATGGGCCTGATGCTGATCGCCTCGGGCCTCGTCGGCCTGCTGGTGGCCATCGCCGGCTGGCTCACCCCGGCGGTCCGCGACGCCGAGGATCTTCTGCCCGACAGCAATCCGGATGAGGACGAGGTCGACGCGGACCCGGCCGGGGGTCGCGAAGGCGGGCCGGCCTTCACTTCCGGGCTCGGCGAGCCGATCCCATCTCCGTCGGATGCCCTGACAGCAGGGGACCCGCCGCTGGCGGCGGGTCCGAGTTCCTGGCTGCCCCCCGTCCGCTCGCCCGCGCGCTGGATGCCCTTGACGGGGCGCGCAGCGCAGCGCGCGCTGGAGGAATGGGGACGATCAGCGCAGAAGCTTGGCCAAGGCGAGCAAGACGACAGCGCCGACGGTGGCGGTGATGATCGTGCCCCCAATGCCGCCACCGACCGATATTCCTAGGACACCGAAGAGCCATCCACCGACGAAGGCACCGATGATGCCGACCACGATGGTCGCCAGCAGCCCTCCTCGGATTCCTCCGACGAGCACATTGGCGAGAACGCCTGCGACGAGGCCCACGATCGCCCAGACCAGCAAGCTTTCCAGGGTCATGACCGTCTCCTTATCTCGGTTCCCAGGATTGGGTTCGGGTTCATCACGTCTGGCCGCCAGCATATGCCGGCGTCGATGGGACGTCAATATCGGGCATCGACCACGGCTTCCTGCGCCTCATCGTCCGCGCGATCCCGACGCATCGGGGCCAGGGAGCTCTGCGTTTCCAAGGGCCGGCAGGCGCCCAGGCACCAGGCCAGCTTGGTGAGGTAGACCGCCGGCAAGGTGCGCCAATGCCGGCGGCCGGGCCGGCCGGTTCCGTAGAGCCGGGCCGTGGCGACGGCTGCGATGGCCGGCGCGAGCACGAGCACCAGCGGCGGGTAGCGCAACCAGGCCGGGGCATCCAGGGTCTCCGGGTGGCGGCGCCGCACGCCGGGCATCCAGCGCCCGCTCTGATGCCAGTGATCCCAGGCCGCGCGGGCACTGCGCCGATCCGGTCGGTGCCAGATGCGCGCGGCGGGCTCGAAGTAGGGCCGGTGGCCGGCCTTGGCCGCCCGGATGCTCCAGTCGAGGTCCTCGCCGCGCGGCAGCTCGGGGTCCATCGGACCGGTGTCGGCGTAGGCCTCGCGGTGGACGCTCAGGTTGAGGCTGGGCAGGTAGGGCCGCGGGCCGGCCGGTAGGGCCGGGTCGCTCTCGTGGAACATCGAGAGGTTGTCGGCCAGGGACCAGTAGGGCCGGGCGTCGTAACAGACCGCGCCGCCCACCACGCGCCGGCCGGCGGCCTGGCATTCCAGATGCGCCCGCAGCCAATCGGGCTCCGGCTGGCAGTCGGCGTCGGTGAAGACCAGGACCTCGCCGGCCGCCTCGGCCGCGCCCAGGTTGCGCGCCGCGCCGGGCAGGCGCGGACCATCGGTCTCGATGAGGCGTATGGGGATGGTCGCCGGGCCTCCGTCTCGATTCTTCGCGTTGCCGGACTCCCGATAGGGCGCCAAGCGGCCTGGACGATCTCGGCCCACGACCAGGATCTCCAGCGGGCGCGCACCGCGCTGGGCCAGGACGGCATCCACCGCCCGGTCGACCAAGGGCGAGTCCAGGTTGGGGATGATCACCGAGGCGCTGGGCAGCGACCTCGGCTCGGCGCTCGGGACCGGCTGCTCGGCCCATTCGGCGCCCCTGCCCGCACCCGGCCGGGCAATGACCTCGATGCGCTCGATCAAGGGCGGCCAGGAGAAGCGCGCACGGGCGGCCTCGACGCCCTCGACCAGCTGCTGGCGCAGCGCTGGCTCGGTGAGCACGCGCAGGATGGCACGGGACAGGGCCGCCGGATCGGCCGGCGGGACGATCAGACCGGTCATCCCCTCCTCCACCGCCTCGGGCAGGCCGCCGACGCGGGTCGCGACGATGGGCAGCCCATGCTCGATGGCCAGGGTGACCACGCCGCTCTGGGTGGCCTGGACATAGGGCATCACCAGGACGTCGGCGGCCTCGAAGTAGGTCGCCACCTCCTCGTTGGGGATGTAGCGGTCATCGATCCGCAGCTGCGCCGAACAGCCCAGCGCCTCGGCGCGCCGGCGATAGGCCTCGGCCGGCTCCCAGAACTCGCCGGCCACCAGCAGGCGCAGATCGGGCAGGCGCGCGCTCAGCTCCGGCAGCGCATCGACCAGATGGGCCAGGCCCTTGTAGGGACGTACGAAGCCGAAGAACAGCGCCACCGGCGCCTCGGCCGGCAAGTCCAGCCGGCGGCGGGCCTCGGCGCGGTCGACCGGCGTCGCGATGCTGTGCAAGGGCAACAGCGCGCGGTGGATGGCGCGGCCGTCCGGGGCCGCGGCTTCGGCTTCGGCGACGCGATCCGGCAAGAGCTCGCGCAGCGCCCGCTCGTCGCGGTCGGAGTGCAGGAGCCAGGCATCGCCCGCCGAAAGGGCCAGTCGCAACAGGGCCCGCTCCCAAGCGCTCCCGCCCTCGTGGGGCAGGACGTTGTGGCAGATGAAGAGCACGCGCGCACCGCTCCAGCGGCGCGTCAGACGCGCCACGACCGCCATGCTCGGCGCCCAGAAGGGCACCCACCACTGGATGATCAAGAGCTCCGGTCGCCCCTCGGCCAGGCGCCGCGCGCTCCGCCACCAGGTCCAGGGCTCCAGGGGGGCCAGGAGGCGTTCGGCCGCTTCGCCCGCCGCGCGGCTGGAAGGATCGCGGTCGCTGCGGCCGGGGAAGAGCCAGCGCGGATACTGACGGCGGAAGCCGACGAAGGTCAGCGCGTGACGACGCCCGAGCTCCCGCGCCAGGAGCGCGGTGTAGTGGGCGATGCCGCCCCGGAAGGGCGGGCTGGGTCCGACCATGGCAAGACGCATACGCTGCTCGCTGGATGTGGAAGGCTGGCGGCCGGGTATCGCCTGCCGGTCGGCTCCGCCGTCCCTTCCGGGCCCGCCGCTGCCCGAGATCGGGTCAGGGCATGTCCAGGCGGAAGCCGTAGCCGCGCATGGTGACGATGTACTGATGCTCCGGCTCGGCCTGGCCGAGGCGCATGCGCAGCCGGCGTACCAGAGCGTCCAGGGCATCCTCGCTGACCCCGCCGGGATCCTCCTCGGGCCAGACCGTGCCGACGATCTCGTCGCGGGTGACCAGGGAGCCGCCGGCCTCGTAGAGCAGGACGAGGAGCTCGTACTGCGGACCGGAGAGCGGCGGGTCCATGGGTTCGCCGTTGACGTAGACCGTCATCGTGTCGGTGTCGATGCGCAGGCCTCGCTGCTCGAAGACCAGGGGCGCCGTGGCGTCGGCATCGACGAAGAAGAGCTTGAAACGGGCCGCGACCGAGATCTCGTCACCGTCCGAGAGCGGCGTCTCGCCCTCGACCGGCACGCCGTTGAGCCAGAGACCGTTCTTGCTGCCCGTGTCACAGACGACGAATCCGTCCTCGACCTTTCGCAGGACGGCATGTCGCCGCGAGACCTGCCGGTCGGGCAGGTGCACATCGCAGCCGGGATCGCGGCCGATGACCAATTCGTCTTGCATGGGCCACTCGCGGGAGCCATCGTCACCGCGCAGGATCAGCATCGCGCCTTCTAGAGCCAAGGATCACCTCGCTGGGGAAGACAAGGTCCGACCGGGTGGGGATCGAAGCGGCCGCGGCGGCGGCGCGGGACGGGGGCGCGACGCGGCGGATCGCCCGCGACGCCGCCGATCTTGACCGGGCGGCGCGGGGGCCATACCTTAGTCGGCGTGAGCGAAACGATCAAGCCCGGCAGCGTCCTGCGCGGGCGCTACCGCGTCGTCGATCTGGTCGGTCAAGGCGGTGCCGGAGCGGTCTACCAGGCCGAGGACCTGCGCCTGCCGGGCCGGGTGACCGCGGTCAAGGAGATCCGGCCCGAGCCCGGCGCCAGCGCCGAGCAGCGCGCCGAGGCCCAGGACCAGTTCCGCCGCGAGGCCAGCACGCTGGCGCGCCTGGACCATCCCGGCCTGCCCAAGGTCTCCGACTACTTCGTGCGCGAGGACGTCGACTACTTGGTCATGGACTTCGTCGAGGGGCCCGACCTGCGCCAGGTGGTCGACGAGGCCAAGGCCGCCGGCGAGCTGCTCGAGGAGGATCGGGTGCTGGAGTGGACCGGCCAGCTGATCGAGATCGTGCGCTACCTGCACGGCCAATCGCCGCCGGTGCTGCATCGCGACATCAAGCCGGCCAACATCAAGCTGGTCGAGGGCCAGCGGATCAAGTTGGTCGACTTCGGGCTGGTCAAGCCGCTGGATCCGCAGGATCCGCGAACCCTGACGGTGGCGCGCGGCTTGGGTACCCTGCCCTACACGCCGCTGGAGCAGTACGCCGGCGACACCGGTCAGACCGACGTGCGGGCCGACATCTACAGCATCGGGGCCACGCTCTATCACCTGCTGACCGGCCGGGTGCCGGCGACGGCCCAGGAGCGCTTCCTGATGCCCACCGCGCTGCAGCGCCCGCGCCGGCTCAACGCCGACATCTCCTCGCGGGTGGAGGGCGCCATCCTCTCGGCCATGGCCCTGCATCCGGAAAAGCGGCCGTCCTCGGTAGAGGCTTTGGGCAACCTGCTCAACGGCAGCGAGCCCATCCCCCTGGACAGCGAGCTGGGCACCGCGCCGGCGGCCTGGCGCGCCGCGCTCTGGGAAAACGCCGCCCTGATGGCCCTGGTCGGCCTCCTGACCGTCTTGGCCGCGCTGGCCACCTGGGAGTCGGTGCGCCAGCAAGCCGACTTGGTGCCCCCGCCGACGCCGGTCAGCGCACCCGCGCCCTGAGGGCGCGCAGGATACTGGGCACCACCGGCACCAGCGCGCAAGCGAAGCTGAGCACCGGCGCCTGGTAGGCCGGGCTCCAGCCCGCGGGCCATAGCCGGGCGCCGGCCGGCAGGCTCTCCAGCCGGATCCCTCCGGCGGCCACCAAGAGGTAGCCCGCCAGCCCCCATGCCAGGCTGAGCAGGAACATGCGCACCAAGAGCGTCGGCGAGCGCACCGTCTCCGGATCGATGCCGTAGACCAGCACCCCGGCCAAGAGGATCATGCTCAGGCTGAGCATGAGGATGCCCCAGTCGACCGGCACCATGCCCCGCCCGAAGAGGGTGATGGCCGGGCCGGGCGGCTCGAGGCCGATGCCCGGGCGGATCCGGACCACCAGCGGCTCGCCCATGGCCTGGCCATTTTGCACGACGGTGATCTCCACCTCGCCCTCTCGCTCGGCCCGGATGCTGGCCATGGCCCGACCGCGCAGCGTGGTGGCCGGCACGTCCTGCAGGAAGACGTCGCCCGAGCGCACGTAGCGCCGAAAGGTCACCTGGGTGCCGTCGGGCACCAGGTTGCCGTTGCGATCCAGGATGGGGCTGGTGCGTACCCGGAAGGTGTCGCCCAATCGGATCTCCTGGCCCGTGGCCCAGCCTACCGGCTCGAGGCCGACGGTCTGGTCGAGCGCGGGCTGGAGGCGGCTGGCCAGGTCGTAGCCGGCGCCGGCCACGCTGACCGGGCTGGCGCCGGCTGGCGGCAGATCCCCGAAGAGGGCCCGGATGGCCACCTCCTGAAAGGGCGGACTGCGATCGTAGAGCGCGAAGAGCGCATGCAGTCCAGCGATCTCGGTCGTGTCCAGGTGATAGGGCGCGTCGAAGGCCAGGGCCACGATGCGCTGGGCCTCGCGATCTCCGGCGCCGGCCCGCGGCCGGGCGGCCAAGAAGAGCCGCAGGGCGTCGGAAGCCGGCAGCTCGGTGGGCCGCAGGTCGCGCATGGCGAAGACCATCCAGCGCGCCGAAGCGACCAGCTCGGCCACCTCCTCGGCCGGCCGATCCTCGGGCAGGCGCTCGAGGCTGACCGGCAGGGTTTCCGGATCGATCTGGCCCGTGTCCTGCAGCCAGAGCTTCAGATCGCGGTAGGTGATGGCCTGAGCATCGGCGTTGTCGCGCAAGCGCGCGGTGCCCGAGCCTTCCGGACCGTAGGCCTGGCGCAGGATGCCCAGCATCCGCTCCGGATCCAGGTCGAGCGTGGGCTCGCATTCGGCGCAGGCCCGCGATGGGCGGGCGTCGACCACCAGCAGCAGGCGCTCGCCGGGCTCGGGCGAGGACAGAACGCCCCCTTCGTTGATCCCGATCAAGGTCAGGGCCTCGCGGGCCACGCCGAGGACCGTCTGCCCGTCCTGACCGGTCTCGGCCAGGGCCCGCTCGGGCTCCGGCAGCGGCGGCTCGGTCGGGAAGCCCCCGTAGAGCCGGTGCTTGAGCGTCAGCACCCGCAGCAGGGCCTCGTCGACCCGGCTGCGCACCTCGGCATCGGCCTCGTACTCGCCGACCAGCCAGGCGATGCCCTCCTCGATCTCGAGAGTGCGGGTCAAGACGCCGGTAGCCGGCTGGTCGAAGCCTTCCAAGAGGAGGAGATCGTGACCGGCCAAGAGTGCCTCCCGGATGACCCGGCGCGGGCTGAAGCCCTGCAGCTCCGGGTCGACGTAGCGGCGCACCGCCGGCAGCCCCAAGCCGGGGCTGAGCCGCAGACCGCCGGCCGCACGCCACTGCCCGATGGCTTCGACCTGACCGTCCAGGTAGCGCAGGCCGTTGCTGTCCAGGGCAAAGGGGCGATCGGCTTGGCCTTGGATGTTGCGGTAGCGCACGTGCGTCGTGCGCATGCCGTCTGCGATGGACTGCGGGCTGCCGTCCTCGGCCCGGGCCAGGGCCTCGAAGGGCGGCAGGTCTGTCTCGCGCAACTGATCCAGTGAGCGCTCGACCACGGCCACCTCCTGACTCTGGCTGCGATCCGCACTGCCCACCCCCGGAAAGCTGCCGACCACCGCGGCCACCCGGCCCTGGCTGCCGGAATGCAGGCCGGCCACGTAGGCCCCGCCCAGACGCGCGACCCAGGCCGGCGAGCCGCCGAAGCTCGAGAGCCCCAGGTCGCCGGTGGATCGGGGCCGCGGATCGGCATTGACATCCAGGCCGGGACCGAGCTGCAGGTTGACGCCCATCAGGGCCAGCTCGCGCCCCAGGAGCTCGCCGACCAACTCGGCCTGGCGGGCATCCCAGGTGGCACCGATGGCCAGCTGGCTGGGCAGCGGGCTCATGCCCGCCACCGGCGCGGCGCCGGAGGTACTTCCGCCGCGGGACGCGGCCACGAGCAAGGGCGGCGGAGAGGCCGCCTGCTCGGCATTTCGGACCTGGGCGGCGGCGACCAAGCGCGCCAGCTGGGCCGGCGCGTCCTCGCCGGCACCCAGGTTTCCGCGCATCGGATCGACCAAGATACCACCGACGTGATAGTCGGCGATCAGGCGCGCCAGCGGGCTGCCCGGATCGGCCGAGTCTCCTGGAAAGGGTACCAGGAAGAGCTGGCCCACGCGCTCGGCCGGCGACATCGCCTCGGCCATGGCCTCGATCTCCCGCCGAACGCGCATATCCTCCTGCGCTCGGACGACCTGGCCGTCCTGCTTCGGAAGGAATGCGACCAGGAGCAGGATGACCAGCAAGAGCAGCCGGATCCAAGGGGGTCGGGACGGGCGTGGAAGGCGCATGTTCGGGCCATTATAGCGCCTGGTCCGACGGTCTGGCAGCGCCCCGCGACGGGCCAGCGACGGTCGAGCGACGGTCGAGCGTCGTGCGATGGTGGGCCGGCCCGCTGCGAGAATCGGTCATGCTCTGTTATAATGACCCACGCACAAGCTCACGCTAGTCATTTGCAGCAACACGCACGCCTGTCCCACTACTTGGTAGAATCGCTTCGATAGACACTTGACTTGCTGCTTTGACGCTAGCCCGTGGCTCCCCCCACGAGTCGCCGAGCGACATCCGCAGCATTTTCGCCGAGTCTCGGTCGCGTTAGCCCTGGTGATTTCGCGCCGGCCGGACTCCAATCCAGGGGATGTTCCCGCCTGATGCATGACCTCGGTCATGGCTCCCGAGCCCCTTCGGGATGCCCCGCATCGCTCCATCTCGTCATCGGATCCTCGAGGCGATCGCGGTCGAGCCCGATCCGGCTGCGCGCGCGCCATCCGATGGCTTGCCCGCGCGAGCGCTGGCGAGACCAGGTCGATTCGGGCATCCGGCGGGTGCTCGATAGACAAAAAGAGAGGAGAGACGCCGTGCGGCTGACCCCAGGTCTGCCCCTGCCCGAGCTAAAAAGGGGCCCGCGCGCTTGGCCGGTTGCCCGGCACCAGCGTCTCTCCGCACGCAGATAACGGGCCTGCCCGAAAGACTGTTATGCGAGATTTCGTTTTCGCAAGGGGGTTGTACTCGATGTCCCGAACGTTCAAGCTTTTTCCAGCATTGCTCACCCTGATCCTGCTCCTCCCGGCCGGCGCCGGGCGGGCCCAGCCGGCCGAGCCCGCACCGGAGCGCCTGCCGGAGGCCTGGACCGTGGCGGCGGCCGGCCCGCCGGCCCCGGGCGCGGGCGATTCCGTGACCGGACTGCAGCAGGATCCCGAGGATCCGATCTACGCCGAGAACCACCTGGTGGTGCGCTTCGAGCCCGGCACGCCCGAGGAGATCAAGCGCGCGCTGCACGAGGACTACGGCGCCCAGGTGATCCGCGAGATCCCGGCGCTGAACATCCAGGTGTTGCGGCTGCCGTCGGATTCGGTGGCCATGGTCAGCATCTACCAATCGGTCGACGAGGTGCGCTACGCCGAGCCGGATTACATCTACCACATCCTGGGCGCGCCGGCACCGGGCCAGCCGCTCTTGGAGGCCGAGGACATCCGGCCGTTGGATCTGGACGAGACGCCCAACGATCCGCTCTACGCGCAGCAATGGCATCACGATACCATCGGCAGCTCGGCGGCCTTCGACATCGAGCACGGCACGGGCGTCACCATCGCCATCATCGACACCGGCGTCGACTGCAATCATCCCGACCTGCAGGGCAAGTGCGTGCGGGGCTACGACCACGTCAACAACGACAGCGACCCGCGGGACGACCAGGGCCACGGCACGCATGTGGCCGGCATCGCGGCCGCGGCCACCAACAACGCCCTGGGCATCGCGGCCACGGGCTGGGATGCCAAGATCATGCCGGTCAAGGCGCTCAACTCGCGCGGCAGCGGCAACCTGACCTGGATCGCCTCGGCGGTGGCCTGGTCGGTGGACAACGGCGCCGACGTCATCAACATGAGCCTGGGCGGGCGCTTCAGCTCGCGCGCGCTGCAGGACGCGGTGGCCTATGCCATCGACCAGGGCGTGCCGGTGATCGCGGCGGCCGGCAACGACAACACCTCCAACCCCTCCTACCCGGCAGCCTACACGGGCGTGGTCGGCGTGGCGGCCACCACGCGCTCGGACACCAAGTCCAACTTCTCGAACTACGGCGACTACATCGACGTGGCCGCGCCGGGCTCGGCCATCCTCTCGACGGTGCGCGGCAGCAGCTATCAAGCCTGGAACGGCACCAGCATGGCCTCGCCGGTGGTCGCCGGCGTGGCGGGCCTGCTGATGGCCCAAGGCCCCTGCCGCAGCCCACGGCAGATCGAGCAGGTCCTGGAGGATACGGCGGTCGACTTGGGCTCGCGCGGCTGGGACCGCATCTACGGTGCCGGCCGCATCGACGCCGCGGCGGCCTTGAGGCATGACCAGAACCCCTGCGGCGGCAACCCGCAGCCCACCACCGATCCGGGCGACCCGAACGATCCCTCCGACCCGACGCCGCGGCCTTCGCCGACGCCCCTGCCCACCCTGCCCCCGGATCCGGGCGGCGAGGAATGGCTGGAGGTCGAGCGGCTGATCAACCAGGAGCGCGTGGCGCGCAGCCTGCCGCCACTGGTGGCGCTGGAGGGACTGCGGCGCGCGGCCGGCAAGCATTCGATCGACATGTCGCTGATGCGGGTCTGCACCCATTACGGCTCCTCGGGCTCGGATCCGGCCAGCCGCATGCGGGCCGAGGGCATCCAGCGCCCTTACGGCGAGATCGTGGCCTGCGGCCAGGTCTCACCCCAGGCGGCGGTGGAGGCCTGGATGAACAGCCCGGGCCATCGCGCGATCATCCTCTGCAGCAGCTGCACCACCTTGGGGGCGGGCTATGCCGGCTCCAATAGCGGCTACCGACGCTATTGGACGGTGAACTTCGCGGCCGATACGGTCAGCGGCCCCACCCCGACCAACCCGCCGCCGCCGACGGCCACCGATCCACCACCGCCGACGGCGACGCCCAAGCCGCCGGATCCGACCTCGCCTGCGCCGACCAGCCTGCCGGGCAGCACGGACATCGAGCTGCGGCCCATCGCCGGCCGGGCCGGCTGGGTGGTCAGCACCGAACCCTACAGCAACCACTTCGACAGCGCCGACATGTTCACCGGCGTCTGGAACGACCGGGCCTATCACGGCGCGATGCAGTTCGACCTCTCGGCCATCCCGGCCGACGCCTTCATCAACTTTGCGCGCCTGGAGATGTACGGCCGCTCCTCGGGCAGCCTGACCCGCTCGGGCACCTGGTCGGTCAACCTGATGGAGCCCGACCTGGACCGCGGCTTCGAGGGCCACGGCTATGCCAAGATCCACAGCGCGGCCGTCGAGACGATGCTGCTGCCGCTCTTGGCGGCCACCGACATCGACGAGGGCAAGCGCAACCTCTTCAACTTCTCGCCCGGCCAGCTCGAGAGCCTGGCACGCCGCACGGCCAGTACGGCTCTGGTCAGCTTCCGCATGGACGGGCCCACCTCGGGCGAGTTCGCGAACCTGGCCAGCTGGGAGACAGGCCAGGGCGACCAGGCCACCTACCCGGCCCCGGTGCTCTTCATCAACTTCAGCGTCGGCAAGCCCGTGCCCTTCCCGACCGCGACGGCCACGCCGGACTTGCCCACGGAGCCACCCCCACCACCGCCGACCGAAGGGCCGACGGATCCGCCGCCGCCACCGAGCGGCACGCCTCCGCCGGTGCCGCCGACGCGCACGCCGATCCCGACCCTGCCGCCCTCGCCGACGCCGGTCGAGTCGCAGATGACCATCGAGCTGGTGCCGGCCCCGGAGGACGTGGGCTGGGTGCGCTCGCATGATCCCAAGAGCTACCTCGGCTCGCGCAACACCTTCACCGGCTACTACTTCCAGCAGATCTACCACGGCCTGGTGCAGTTCGATCTCTCGCAGCTGCCCAAGAACCGGGTGATCACCCACGCCCGGCTGACCCTGACCGGCCAGTCGACCCAGCGCCTGTCGAGCATCGGCAACGGCCGCTGGGAGGCGGCCATCCTGTCCAGCGACGTGGACGCCGGCTGGCGCTACCACGGCTACCAGCGCATCGACGACACGCGCGCCGTGTCGCGGCTGGAGCCAGCGCTCTTGCAGGCCGACCTGGACGTGGGCCGCGAGAACCTCTTCGTGCTGCGGCCGGACGAGCTGCGCGAATTGGGCTGGCGGGCGATGTCCACCGGTAAGATCAGCTTCCGCTTCGACGGACCGCGGGGCGGCACGGCCAACGTCTTCGACTGGGATGCCGGCTACGGCGGCAACCCGCCCAAGCTGACGGTCGTGATGGGCCCGCCGACCAGCGACAACCCGCTGCCGCCCTCGCCGCCGACGGATCCGGAGCGGGTGGAGCGCATGCTGCGCGCGGTCAACGACGCCCGCGCCCAGGCCGGCCTGCGCAGCCTGGAGGTCGACGAGAAGCTGATGCGCGCGGCCGAGCAGCATGTCTGGGACATGACGGCCCACCGCTTCTTCGACCACATCGGCTCCGACGGCTCGACACCCAACGACCGGGTGGCCCGCACCGGCTACAGCGCCGCGCGCGTCGGCCAGCTGATCGCCGGGCAGAACAGCGACCCGGAGTCGGTGGTCAACGCCTGGTCCCGCTCGGGAGAGCACCGCGACGTGCTCCTGGCCCCGGGCATGACCCACCTGGGCGCAGCCTACGACTACGCCCCGGGCACCTACTTCGGCCACTACTGGACCCTCGTCGTAGCGGAAGAACAGTAATCCCGCGTCAGCTCAGGGTTCTCAGAGCCTGTTTCTCAAAGCAGGTTCGTAGCGAGCCCGAGGCCGCGGACGTGCTGGCAAGGCATCGAAGC
>CAZJWJ010000125.1:0-12509 GCA_964549495.1 uncultured Anaerolineales bacterium
CCTCGGTCACGCCGACCCCGTCGGTCACCCCGACCCCATCGTTGACCCCGACCCCGTCGAATACACCTACGCCATCGCAGACCCCGACTCCGTCGCTCACCCCGACGCCCTCCAACACACCCACTCCGTCGCTCACGCCCACACCGTCCTGCACACCCACTCCGTCGCGCACCCCGACACCCTCCAACACGCCCACCCCCTCGCTGACGCCGACACCATCCAACACCCCGACGCCGTCGCTGACCCCGACCCCGTCGCTCACCCCGACGCCCTCCAACACGCCCACCCCCTCGAACACGCCCACGCCGTCCTACACGCCAACCCCATCGGCGACACCGACACCGTCCAACACGCCGACCCCGTCGCCCACGCCGAGTCCCACCGACACGCCGACGCCCTCGGCCACCCCGACCCCGTCGGCCACGCCAACCCCGTCCAACACCCCGACGCCATCCAACACACCAACCCCATCGCATACACCCACCCCGGGCACGCCGGTGACCCCGCCGACCGAACCCTCCAAGGTTTCCACGCCGGGCGACGGCTGCACGCCGGAGGTCCGCATCCATAAGTTCGACGATCGCGACCGGGACGGTCAGCGCGATCCGGGCGAGCGCATGCTCGAGGGCATCGCCTTCGACCTGATCGAGCTGATCCCCGGCCAGGAGCCGAGGGTCCACCAGCGCACCACCGACGAAGACGGCATGATCGTCCTGGAGCTCCAGCAGCCCACCGACGTCCGCGTGCGCGAGCTGCTCCGCCAGGCCGGCGGCAGCTGGGGCATCACCAGCGAGCACGTCCGCGGCGAGGACGGCTTCTGGTACATCACCGAGCCCGAGGCGCCCACCCGCACCGTCCTACGCGCCGACTGCGACGACATCGACCTCTGGGTCGGCAACGCCCCGCCCTTCCTCCCCCCGACCGGCGCCGCCTTCCCCCTCACCCGCAGCCAACAGGTCGATCTTTCGCTGGCCTACGACTGAGGCCATAGGGCCGTTCTCACCACCCCCACAAAGGGCGGGAGGGTCTTGGGGCGGGAAGACTGCCCAGCCGCGACGGCCGCCACATCGTTCGAGAACGCCGATCCCACATGCCCGGACCCCGCGCCACGGGGTTCGGGCATCACATCAGTCTTCCCGCCCCAAGACCCTCCCGCCCTGCCACCAGCCCCCGCCTCTACAACCTCAAGCGCCGTCCTCGACAGCCACCGACGCCTCGTCTGCTTCGACGTCACCATCTTCGACGCCGGCACCTGGCAGGTTGCTCTCGACCACCCGCCCATCGTCCAAGCGCAAGTAGTAGTCGAAGATCCCCGGCTCCACGCGCAGATGACTGATCAGAAAGATCTGGTCGAAGCTCTCGGCGATCTCGCCTTCGGTCAACAAGCCCAACAAGGCCCGCGCCCGCCGCGCATCGAAGGCGCCCAAGGGTTCATCCAAGAACAAGAAGCTCGGCGCGGCCCCCCGCTCTTCTGGTAGCGTCGCCAGCGCGAATGCGAGTCGCAAGGCAAGCGAGAGCTGGTCGCGTGTGCCGCCCGAGAAGATGTTCTTCATCTTCCAGGCGCCGGCGCGGTCGTCGTAGACCTGGATGCGATAGTCGTCGCCGAGCTGGGCATCGAAGTAGCGCTCTTCGGTGAGCGCAGGCAAGAGCCGCCGCATGTGCTGCAAGGTGCTGGGCAGGATGCGCCGCACCACGTTGCGGCTGGCATGCGTCACGATCTCGCCGGCCCGCTCGCGCACCGCCAGCTCGCGCTCGGCCTTCCTATGGGCCTCGGCGGCCTCCTCGGCGTCGATCAGCTCGCCGGCCAGCCCCAGGCGCTGCTCCAGCCGCCCGATCTCATGCCGCAGCACGTCCAGTCGCGAGCGCAGGGCTTCCTGCTGGGCCTTCAGCGCCTCCAGATCGGGCCAGTCCGGCTCCGGTGCAAGTGCCTCCCGGGCGGCCTGCAAGCCCTCTCGCGTCTCCCCGTAGCGCTCGACCACCGACTCCGTCGCATCCGTCCGATCCCCCGCGTCCGCCGCGGCCTTGGAATCCGAATCGACCTCCGCCAACTCCGGCAAGCTCGTCTCCAGCCGCAGGCCGGCCTCGCCGATCGCCTTGGCGCCGGCCAGCCGTCCGAGCACACGTTCCAGCGCCGCCCGCGCACCGTTGTGCGCCCCGGCCAGCTCGGCCGCCTTGCGGGCGGCATCGGCCGCGGCCTGCTCGACGCGCTGACCACCTGCCTGCTCGTGGGCCCGCTCGAGCGCCGCGCCGGCGACTTCCCATGACTCGGCGCGCGTGATCGGATCGGGCTCGGCACCGACCTGCGCCTCCGGCAACGAGCGCCAGGCCTCCCGAGCCGCCTGCTCGGCCGTTTCGGCCCGCTGGCGGGAGGTCGCGAGCGCCGCTTCCAGTTCCTCGACCCGCTCGGCCTGCCGGCGCAAGGCACCGAACTGCTCGCGCAGCCGGCCGATCTCGTCCTCCAAGGCCTCGTCTTCGCCCTCGGGCAGGCCCAGCTCGCCGGCCAAGGCCTCGATACGCGGCCGGCGCCGCTCGATGGCCACATCGATCCGCGCAACCCGGGCCGCCCAAGCATCACGCTCGCGCCCGAGGACCGCCCCATCTCGCCCGCGACTGCGCGCGCGCAGCTCTTCCTCGCGCTGCACCAGGCTCTCCGACCGGGCTCCGGACCGAGCTTCGCGCTCGCGCTCGCCTTGCAGCTCGGCATCCACCGAGCTGCGGTCCCGTCCTTCGAGCCGCGCCTCGATCTCGGCCAAGGCAGCGGCCCCGCGCTCGGCATCGGCCGGTAGGACCGCGTTGAGCTTGCGGATACGTTCGGCGGCTTCCTCGCGCCGCGCCGCGCGCCGGTCCGCCTCGCGCTCGGCCACCGCCGCCTCGCCCTCCAGCCGCGCCACGTCCACCGCCAAGGCGCGATGCCCGCGCCAGGCCGGCAGGGCCATGATGCCCAGGCCGAGGATTCCCAGCGCCGCTGCGCCCAGGAGCAGGAGCCACAGGGGGCTCGGGCCGAGTACGAGGAGGACCCCTGCCGCGAGCGCGATCCATGCCACCAGGCCGGCGACGAAGGCAGCGCCGAACAGCCGGACGCGACCCTCGAGATGATCTCGGCGGGTCCGCGCCTCGTCGAGGATGTCCTCGACACCCGATCCGCCTCGTCCGTCCGTCTGAAGCTCCAGCCATTCGCGCAGGGCGTCGCCCACGTCGAAGGCGCGGCGGTCCTGCTCCAGCCGGCCGATGGCGTCATGCGCCTCGCGCCGCTGGGCGCGGGCTTCGACCAATTCGCGCCGGCAGTCGTTGAGCGCCTCCAGGTCCTGGGCGAGGGCCTTCAGCTCGGCGTCGCGGGCCTCGATACGCCGAGCCAACTCCTCCCGCTCGTCCTGGAGACCGGCCAGCCATTCGCGTCGGCGGCGCAGCCGGCCCAGGGCCTGGCCGCGGGCCAGGGTGGCCGGCAGCTCCTCGTCGCGCACGCGCTTGGCCGAAGCCAGCGCCGTCTCCGCTTCACCGGCCGCCTCGAGCGCCTCGGCCGCCCGTTCGGCGGCCTCCCGGCCGGCCCGCCAGCGCTCCAGCGCCCGGCCCAGCGCGACCACCCGCTCGGCCCGTTCGGCTTGCCGGCGGGCCTCGATGCGGGCGGCGATCAGCTCGGCGGCGCCCGTCTCCAGCTCGGCAAGCTGATCGAGGGCCGACTCGAGGGCCGCGTGGGCCTCCAGCCGCGCCAGGCGCGCCTCACCGGTGGCCGCCTTGGCCTCGAGGCCGGGTCGCTCTGCGCGCAGGCCGGCCAGCTTGGCCCGGTCGGCCAGGCGCTCCAGATCCTGCCGGTCGGAGAGGCGGATCTTGAGCCGATCGCCGATCTCGACCAGCCGGTCCAAGTTGAGCAGCTTCATCAGGCTCTGCTCGCGCTGGCTGCGGCTCATGCCCTCCAGCTTCTCCAGCTTCTTCTGCTCGACGAAGCAGGTGTTGAGCAGGGCCTCGCCGTCGAATCCCAGCTCGGCCTCCACGCGGGCGTTGACCTCGCGGTTGCCGCGGACCTCCTCGACGCGGGCGTCCGCTTCGTCGCCTGCCAATCCGGCGCCGGCCGCGTGCAGATCGAGCTCCCAGACGTTGGGTTTGCCGCGCCGGATCCGCCGGGCGATGGACAGACCGCGCCCGCCGGCCAGATCCAACTCGAGGAGCACCAGGGCCTCCTCGCTGCCGTAGTGGATCAAATCCTCCATGCTGGCCCGCCCGCTCTCGGTGGCCAGAGGCTTGCCGAAGAGGGCGAAGAAGACGGCCTCGAAGAGGGTCGACTTGCCGGCTTCGTTGAGACCGGTTACCAGGAAGCGCCCGCGCTCGGGAAAGCGCAGGTCGACATCTCTGAGCTGCTTGAAGTTGTGGGCGGTCAGCCGGCGCAGGAGGATCATGGTCCGCCGATTCTAATGGCGAACGCCTGTTCGGTAAAGCCGAGCCCGTTGACGAGCCACTACTCGAACCAGTCTCTCGCGGGCACCATCAGGAAGTCCTCGAGCGCGATGCCCTGAGATCCCACCAGGAGCACGCGCTGCGGCGCGAAATGATCGACGAAGCGTTCCATTCCGGTGGTGCCATCGTCCCGACGACCGCTCTTGACCTCGATGCCCACCACGCTCGATCCATCGCTCAGCACGAAATCCACCTCGTGATTCCGTTCGCGCCAATAGTGCACCTCGATGTTGGTGCCGACCGTGCTGTTGACGAGGTGGGCGCCGACGGCGGACTCCGTCAGCCGGCCCCAGTAGCTCCGGTCGTCGAGCGCGGCGTCGAAGGCTCGCCCGGACAAGGCAGACATCAGCGCGGTGTTCAGCACCTGGAGCTTCGGGCTCGAAGCGCGCTGCCGCACCTGGCCACCGGAGAACTTGCGAAGGCCCGTGACCATGCCCGCGGCAGCGAGCAGATCGAGGTAGTGGGCCAACGTGGTCGTGTTCCCAACGTCCTGAAGCTGTCCCAGCATCTTGTTGAAGGATAGGACCTGGCCGGAGTAGGCACATCCCAGTTGAAAGAGCTGCCGCAGCAGGGCCGGCTTCTCGACGCGGGCCATGAGCAGGACGTCACGCGAGATCGTGGTCTCGATCAGCGAATCGCTGATGTAGCGGGTCCACCGCTGCTCGTCTCGGGCGAGCGGGGCCGAGCCGGGGTAGCCGCCGAAGTACAGGTAGCGATCGACGGTCCAACCGAAGGCGTCGCGCATCTCGGCATAGGACCAGTGCGTCACCGGGATCACCTCGAAGCGGCCCGCGAGGCTCTCGCTCAAGCCTCGCTGGATGTGCCAGGGTGCCGATCCCAGCAGCACGACCTGCAAGGGCAGCCCTGCGTCCGTGTCCTCGTCCCAGAGCCGCTTGGTAACATCGGACCAGCCGGCGATCTTCTGGATCTCGTCGAGGACGAGCACGGCGCCCGCGGAGCCTGAAGCCTGCCTTGCGCGAAGGCGTCCGATGTCCCACTGCTGCCGGATCCAGGTCCGATCCTGCAGCGTGGGTCCGTCCGCGGAGGCTCGATGTACGGGTCGATCGAGCGCGCCGGTCACCTGCCGGGCAAGCGTGGTCTTGCCGGTCTGGCGTGGGCCGATCAGGACCTGCATGAAGCGGCGCGGCTCATGCAGCCGCGTCCACAACGTCTGATAGATCGGTCGCTCGTACACTTGCAGCGGACTCCAGGCCGCCTCGACAATTTACTCAATGCTCTGAGTAAATTGTCGCAGCCGAGTGCGCAAATGTCAATACGACGATACGCCGGTCTGGACCCAGGCGATTTGGCAGCGCGACATCGTCCAGCCCCCCGTCTTGGCCATTCATCGAGGTCCAGCCGCGGCCTCAGCGCGTCCCCAGGGCCACGATCAAGGAGGCGCAGAGGGTCTCGTCCTCCTCGGGTAGGACGCTGCGCAAATCGAGCAGCAGCCGGCCCTCGGAGATGCGGCCGACGATCGGGGTCGGGGCGGCCCGCAGGCGGGCGGCCAGGCGGTCGGGGTGCTCGGCCTCGAAGACCAAGAGGGCGGTGGGCAGCTGCTCGCCGGGCAGGGAGCCGCCGCCGACGGCCGAGTGGCCTCGGGTCAGGCCGGCCTCGATGCCCCGGTCGGCCAGGCGGCTCTGGCAGGCCTTCGCGCGCTCGGCGAGGCGCTCGGGTGTCGCGACCAGCATGCGCCAGAGGGGGATCTGGCGATCGGCTTCGCCGCGCAGGTAATGCAGCAGGGTGGCGTGGAGGCCGGCCAGCGTGGCCTTGTCCGGGCGCAGGGCGCGGCAGAGCGGGTGGCGGCGGAGCCGCGCGACGAGATTCGCGCGGCCGACGATCAGGCCGGCTTGCGGCCCGCCCAAGAGCTTGTCGCCGCTGAAGCAGACTAGGTCGGCGCCGGCGGCGATGCTGGCCTGCACCATCGGCTCGGTGGCCAGGCCGTAGTCGGCCGTGTCCAGCAGGCTGCCCGAGCCCAGATCGTCGACCACCGGCAGCTGGCGCTGGCGGCCCAGGGCCACCAGCTCGTCCAGGCTCGGCGCCTCGGTGAAGCCGACCACGCGGTAGTTGCTGGTATGCACCCGCAAGAGCAGCGCGGAATCCTCGTCGATGGCCCGCGCGTAGTCCGCGATGCGGGTGCGGTTGGTGGTGCCCACCTCGACAAGGCGCGCGCCGCCGGCCGCCATCACGTCCGGGATGCGGTAGCCGCCGCCGATCTCGACCAACTCGCCGCGCGAGACCAAGACGCCGCGGCCGGCCGCCAGCCCCGAGAGGATCAGCAAGGTCGCGCCGGCGTTGTTGTTGACCACCAGGGCGTCCTCGGCCCCGGTCAGCCGGCGCAGGAGCGGGCCCAGGAGATCGTGGCGCGATCCGCGCCGGCCGGCGCCCAGATCGAACTCGAGGTCGGAATAGCCGGTGGCCGCCTCGGCCATGGCCCGCGCCGCGCGCTCACTGATGGGCGCACGCCCCAGATTGGTGTGCAGAAGCACGCCGGTGGCGTTGACCACACGCCGCGGCGCCGGCCGCGTCAGATCGGCCAAGCGCTCGTGCACCGCTTCGAGCAGCGCCTCGCGCGTCGCGGCCGACCGGGCGGCGCGGGTCGCTGCCGGCTCGCCGGGATCTCCGTCCTGCGGCTCGCCAGCATCGGAGTCGGCGGCCGGCGCGTCGCCCGCCGCCAGCAGCCGGGCGCGGGCCGCTTCGATCACCTCGCGTGCCGTCTCGCGCACCAAGGGCTCGCCGTAGCGCTTGCGATCGGCCGCCAGCACGGGATCCTCGGCCAGCAGGTGCACCGCCGGCAGCTGTCGCAGCGCCGCCTGCAAGCCGCCGGCCCCGACCTCGGCCACGGTCTCGATCTCTGCGCTCATCGCACTACCGCTCCCTGGTCCAGGCCCGGCAGCACCTGGCCCTGCATCGGTCGGGCCACCACGATCACGCGGTGGGTATTGCCCCAGGGCGGATAGCAGCTGACCAAGGTCACCCGCTCGTCCGGGGTGGGCTGGATCCACCGAGCGTTCATCCGCCGCCGCTCGTCGCTGGCGCCCTCCTCCCAGAGGACCAACTTGTGCTCGACCCGGTAGGGCAGGCGCGTCTCCTCGGTCGAGAGGTAGACCAGATCCCCTTCCTCGACCTGGTGCAGCTCGCCGAAGACCGCGCCGGCGATGTTGTTGTGCCCGCTGAGCACCGTATTGCCCACCTGGCCCAGGCCGGCCGAGCCGCGGTGCAGGCCGGCCGCGTAGTCGGCCGTCTGCCAGACATTGCCCTGGGCCTCGCCGTTGACGATGCGCGCCTCCCAGCCCACCTCGACCACCTCGGCGTCGATGCCCACCTCCGGAATCTCCACCCGCGTCGGGTAGGCCGGCGTCGGGCTGGCGGTGGGCTCGGCCGCGGCGGCTGCGGTCGGCTGGGAAGCAGCCTCGGACAGCGAGGCTTCGAAGTCGGGCACCGCCGACTGGGACTCGACGGCCTCCAGGTGCTGCAGTCGCGAGAACTGCATCGCGCCGCCCAAGAGCAGCAGCACGGCGCCGAAGACCAAGAGCAAGCTGCCGAAGCGCGACACGAAGGGGGCCGCCAAGCGCGCGGCAAGGCCCTGTTGTGGCTCATCCATGATCCAAGAGTATAGCGTTAGCCGATCGGGTGCTGCGCCGGCCCGGCCTATGGCATCATGGAAGGGTCGACCCGTCGCCCACGATCCCGACCCGAGCTCCAGGGAGAGCCCCGATGCGCCTCTTTACCGCCAGCCTCGCCGCCCTGTTCCTCGCCGGCCTTGCCCTGGCTGGCCTATCGCGGCTGAGCCCAACGCCCGCCGCGATGGCCCAGAGCGACGAGGCCTGGGCGCTGGACGCCCGCTGGTCTCAGGATGCGGGACCGGTGCCGGCCGGCTTCGTGCGCGAGCCCTCGGGCCTGGCCGTCGACGCCGACGGGCGGGTCTACGTGGCGGACGCGGCGCATGCCCAGGTGCACGTCCGCGACGGCGACGACTGGGTGGCCACCATCGGCGGTCCGGGCAGCCAGCCGGCCAACCTAGTCGAGCCGCGGGGTCTGGCCTTCTCCGGCGGCCGGCTGCACGTGGCCGATGCGGGCGCGCGGGCGGTCAAGGTCTACCAGCCGGACGGCCGCTTCGTCGAGGCCTGGACGAACCTGGGCCAGCCCTGGGGCATCGCCGCGCTGAGCGACACCACGCTCTGGGTCTCCGACCGCGCCGGCGACCGCCTGCTGCAGGTGGATGCCGAGGGCGAGGTCCTCGGCAGCCTCGGCCGCTCGGGCGCCGAGCCGGGGCAGCTCTCCGGCCCCCGCGGCCTGGCCGCCTGGCCCGACGGCATGCTGGCCGTGCTGGACGCGGGCAACGACCGGGTCCAGGTCCTGCAGCCCGATGGCAGCCCCATCCTGCTGATCACCAACACCTCTTCGCTGCCGCAGATGAACGTGGGCGCATTCGGCGATCGCGGCCTGCTCTTGGCCAATCTGCGCAGCCTGCGCCATGGCGACCGCCAGACCAACCAACTGCTGGGCTCCACCACCGCGCCGGTGCCCGGCGGCTTCACCGCCGTGGCCGCCACCGGCGCCAGCACCGACAGCCTGCCGGTCTGGGCCACCTACGTCCACGACTACGTCTTCGGACTGCGGCGCATGGACATCGAGCGCCTGAGCAGCTACGAGGATTGGCGAGGCCTGCCCGGGCCGGCCGGCGAGTTGGCCAGCCCGCGCCGCCTGGAGCCCATCGGGCCCGACCTGGAGGTCCTGGACGCCTGGCCCCGCGTGCAGCGCCTGGGCCCGGACGGCCGGCCGCTGGGCCAGACCCAGCTCGATCCGCCCGAGGAGGTCCTGCCGCTCGGCTCCGGCTGGATCCTCCAGAACGACCGCAGCCTGCGCCAGACCGACGGCCTGTCGGAGACCTGGCGCTTCCAGATGCCGGAGCGCGACTCCTGGCTACAGGGCCTGGCCCGCGATCCCGCCACCGGCGATCTCTACAGCCTCGACGTTCCCGACCAGACGCTCTTGCGCCTGAGCGCCGACGGCAGCCAGGCCCTGACCACCAGCCTGACCACCTCGCCGACCTTCCACGCCTGGACCGACCTGGAGTGGACGCCCGATGGCCGCCTGCTGCTGGTCAACCGCAGCCGCGGCGAGCTGGAATGGCGCGATCCCGACGGCGCGCTGACCGCCAGCTGGCCCGTCCGCGGCGTTCCCTTGCGCGCCACCGCCGACGGATCGGGCGGCGCCTTCGTCTTGACTCGCGAGGGCTGGATCTGGCGGCTGGACGCATCGGGGGCCATCCGCGCCTGGTGGGATGCAGCCGCCGACGCCCCGGGCCGGCGCGGCGCGCCGGCCGATCTAGCCCGCATGGCCGACGGGCGCCTGGCGGTGGCCGATGCGGCGGCCGACGAGATTCGCGTCTACGCGCGCGATCCCCAAGGCTCGCCCGGGCCGGCGCCGGCCGGCGAGGGCTGCGCCTTCCTCCTGGACAAGTGGAACCAGCCCACCGAGATCCGTCTCGGGGACAGCACCCGGGTCACGCTAACCGTCTCGGGCACCTGTTTCGAGCAGGGCCTCGGCGCCGACGTGATGCTGGTGGTCGACCGCTCCGGCTCGATGCAGGGCCGCAAGATGGAGACCGCCCGCCAGGCGGCGATGGCCTTCGTCGGCGAGATCGACTTTGGCTTGTCGCGGGTGGGCTTGGTCACCTTCAACAACGAGATGCAGCTGCAACAGGGCCTTTCGGACGATCCGGAGGCGCTGATTCGCAGCATCGCCGGCTTTGCCGATCCGGCCAACGGGACGAATCTGGGCGGTGGCATCCAGTTGGCGGCCGAGGAGCTGGCGACCAACGGGCGGCTGGGCGTTCAGCACATCATCTTGGTCATGACCGATGGCCGGCCCGAGGGGAACGTCGTCGATGCGGACGCGGCGGCGCAGGCGGCCAAGGATGCCGGGGTGCAGATCTATTCGGTGGGCTTTGGCACGGACGTCGATCCGGACTTGATGCGCCGGATTGCGGATCGGCCGGAGGACTATTTCTTTGCGCCGGGTGCGGCGGAGCTAGCGCGGATCTACACCGAGATCGCGCGGCGGATTACCGGTGGGCTCTTGGCGCGGACAGCGACGATTACGGACGTGGTGCCATCGAACATGCTGCTGGTGGAGTCGAGCGTGAGGCCGGTGCACGATAGTTATGTCGATAATGTGATCACGTGGCGGTTGGCGGACGTGCGGGATGATCTCGAGCTGTCGTACGAGGTCGTGCCGCAGGAGATCGGTCTGCATCCGACGAATCGGGAGGCCTGGTGGGAGTATCTGGACGGCTTGGATGTGCCGGGGAGGCTGGCCTTTCCGGTGCCGATGGTGCGGGTGTTGGGGCCGCCGGATCCGATCTACCTTCCTTTTTTGGTGAAGGATTATTGTGAGCCGACGCGAGAGCATGCGGATGTGGTGATGGTGATCGATACGTCGAGCAGCATGGCGGGGGCCAAGCTGGATGCGGCGAAGGCGGCGGCGGTTCGGTTTGTTGGGCGATTGGAGTTGCCGCGGGATCAGGCGGGGGTCGTTTGGTTCAATGCGGAGGCCGGGGTGGCGCGTGGTTTGGGTGGGGATCGGGCGGCCTTGGAGGCGGCGATTCGGGGGATCGATTGGACGCCGGGGACGCGGATCGATCTTGGGTTGGGGTTGGCCTTGGAGGAATTGCGGGGAGGTGCGAGGAATCCGGAGAACAACGCGGTGGTCGTGTTGTTGACGGATGGGCTGAACAACGAAGGGCCGGGGCCGGTGTTGGAGGCAGCGGCGCGGGCGGTGGGGGCTGGGATCGAGATGTATGCGATCGGGTTGGGGGCGGATGTGGATCGGGAGTTGATGGTGCGGGTGGCTGGGGGGGAGCGGAGGTATTTCGAGGCGGTGAGTGCGGGGGACTTGGAGCGGATCTATCAGGAGATTGCGGGGGTGATCGGGTGTCGGTGAGGTGTTGTGAATCGGGGGTGGTCAAGGACGGAGGTTCGGCAGAGGCGGGGCTTCCGGGCGGGGTGGGGGTGGGGGGGGGGGGGGGGGGGGGGGGGGGCTGGGGGGGGGGGGGGGGGGGCGGGGGGGGGGGGTGGGGGGGGGTGGACGGGTCGCTGGGACGCTGGGTCCACGGGGGAGGGGGCAGTGTTCTGGCTCGCTGCTACCGCCGTCGCGTACGGAGGGTGGCACCTCGCCCCGAGGCACCCCCACCCCTGGTGGTAGGAAGGGCGACGGCGGTGAGAGGGGTCAGGGGAGCGTGCGGGGAAGGGGCCCCGAGTGGGGGGAGGGGTACTTCTTGGCCCGGAACTGACCCATGCCTTCGAGTGGAGAGTTCGGGTACGGGGGCCGCACTCCGATGATCTCGTGAGCTCGCAGGACCGTTGAACGCTGATGCCGAATTGTGGTTGGACAATGACTCGGTTTCCGCGGTCGAGATGCCGTCAGGGCGTTTTTTCTCCCATTTCCCACCGGTGGGTCGGGAGGGCCTTGGAGCGGGGCATTCTGCCATGGCGCGGATCGGGCCTGCCTTCGCCCCATCGGCAGGGACCCTTCCCAACCGATAATGACCCGCTCCAAGGCCCTCCCGACCCAACACAAGGGTCCGCCTCTCGCGCTCTTCCGCATGTCGTTTCACGATCACGAGCCGATGGGTTTCTTGGCGGGGAGGCCGGGGCGGCGGGGGTAGCGGCGGGGGGTTGGGGCGGTCTTTTCGAGGATGACGAGGTGGCGGGGCTCGGGGAGGCTGGGGAGCTCGTAAGGTTGGGCTTCGACGAGGCGGGCGCCGAGGGCCTGGAGGGCGGGGGTGGCAGAGCGAAGCTCGGATTGGATGTCGGAGCCTTTGAGGGCTAGGGCGCGGCCGCCGACGCGGAGGAAGGGGAGGAGGTACTCGGCCAGGGTGGGGAGGGCGGAGACGGCGCGGGCGACGGCCAGGTCGTAGGATTCGCGGTGGGCGGGGTCGTGGGCGAGGGTTTCGGCGCGGGTGGCCAGGACGGTGGTGGAAGAGAGGGGGAGGGCGGGTTGGGCGGGGAGGTGGGAGAGGAAGGCGGCCTTTTTCGAGACGGATTCGACCAGGG
>CAZJWJ010000126.1:0-12343 GCA_964549495.1 uncultured Anaerolineales bacterium
GATCCCTTCTCGACGCGGGTGACGTACTCACCGGTGCGGGTGTCGACGCGGATGATGTCGCCGCGGTCGATGAAGAAGGGGACGTTGACCGACAGGCCGTTGGAGAGGGTGACCGGCTTGGTACCGCCCGAGGCCGTGTCGCCCTTGAAGCCGGGCGGGGCTTCGGTGACCTCGAGGTCGACGTTGATCGGCAGGTCGATCTGTATCGGCCGGCCGTCGTGCATCGCCAGGCCCAGCTCCAGGTTCTCGATCAGGTAGTCGGCCACGTCCTCCACCGCCGAGGCCGGCAAGGCCGGCTGCTCGTAGGTCTCCAGGTCCATGAAGTAGTAGAGGTCTCCGTCGCTGTAGAGGTACTGCACCTTGCGGTTCTCCAGGCGGACGTCCTCCAGGCGCTCGTTGGAGCCGAAGGTGCGCGAGACCACCGCGCCCGAGTCCAAGTCGCGCATCTTGGTCTTGACGTTGGCGCCACCGCGCCCCATCTTGACCAGCTGCTGTTCCATGCAGCGAAAGAGCTTGCCGTCGAGCTCGATGACGTGTCCGACGCGCAGCTGAGCGGCTTCGATCATGACTGTTCTCCTCGCAGGAATCGGGCGGCCGCCATCGGCAGCTCGGCGGCGCGGCCGTCGAAGCGGCGGCAGGCCGGCAGGCTGTCCAGGAAGAGCGGGCCGTAGGACTTGTGATGTACGCGGCTGTCGGCCACCACCGCCACCCCGCGGTCGCGGGCGCTGCGGATCAGACGCCCGAAACCCTGCCGGAAGCGCAGGATGGACAGCGGCAGGCTGTAATCTCCGAAGGGATCGTCGTAGGCCTCGGCACGGGCCTGGTAGACGGGGTCCGTGGGCACGTCGAAGGGCAGGCGCGCGATCACCAGGGCGCTGAGGGCCGGGCCGGGCACGTCGATGCCCTCCCAGAAGGAGCGCGTGCCCAAGAGCACCGTCGGCGCCTCGGGGTCGCGGAATGCCGAGAGCAGCTGATGGCGCGAGCCGTCGATCCCCTGCGCGATGACCGCGATCCCGGCCTGGCCGAGCGGCCCGCGGATCCGGTGGTAGGTCTGCTTCAGACCCCGGTAGGAAGTGTACAACACCAGGCAGCGGCCGCCCAGCGTGCCGGCCAGCTCCGTGATCAGCCGGGCCAGCCCCTCCTCGTAGCCCGGCCGGTCCGGTGGCGGCAGGTCGTCCGGCGCACAGAGCAGCACCGCCTGGTCGTAGTCGAAGGCCGGCTCGACCACCACCGCCGGCGCGTCCGGCAGGCAGAGCCGGTCGCGGATGAAGTCGAAGTCGTCGCCGGCGCGGAGCGTGGCGGAGGTCAAGACCACCGCCCGATCGGCGAAGAGCCGGTCGGCCAGCTCCGGACCGGGGTCCAGGGGCGCGCTGTGCAGGCTCAATCGGCCCGGGCCGGCCCGCTCCAGCCAGGTGACCAGGCTGGGGTGCGGGCGGGCCAGGATGGACTCCAGATGCCCGCGCAGCTCGGCCAGCTGGGCCCCCCGGCGACGCAGCGCCGCCGCGGCGCGGGCCAGCTGGCGGCCTTGGCCTGCATCGAGGGCGCCGGCCATGCCCTCCAGCGCGCCGGCGAGGCGCGAGAGCGCGCCCTCCAGCTGGCGCAGGCGCTCGCCCACGAGGTCCCAGTCGGTCTCCACCCTCAGCCACACGGCTTGGCCGCGGACCGCATCGGTCAGGCGCATCTCGCGCGCGCCCTTGCCGGCCCGCTCGACGTAGGCCTCCTCGATCGAGCCGAAGAGCGCCGCCAGGTCGGGCGCCGCTGCGCCGGCCAGGGCGCGGGTCTCGGCGATCTGGTGGGCCAGCGACTCCGTATCCAGCCCGAAATCGTCGCCGGCGGACAGCGCGCGGGCGGCGCGGGAGAGGGCGCCGCCGGGCTCGGCCAAATCCTCGAATCGGCGCAGCAGTGCCCGCGGGTCGAAGCGCAGGCCCAGGGCATCGGTGGCCACCGCCTCCAGGTGGTGGGCCTCGTCGACCACCAGCATGCGGTAGGGCGGCAAGAGGGCGGCGCCCTGGCGCAGATCGCTGGCCAGGAGGGCGTGGTTGGTGACGATCAGGTCGGCGCCGGCGGCCCGGGCGCGGGCGCGCTGCAGCCAGCAGCGGCCGGCCGCTGCGTAGTGGCAGACCTCGCCGTGGCAGCCGGCCTCGGCGCTGATCTCGGCCCAGGTCGCGCGCTCCTCCTGCTGCAGGAGCAGCTCCGAGCGGTCGCCGGTGCGGGTGCTCTGATCCCAGATCAGGAGCTTGACCACCGCGCGCAACTCCTCGTCCTCCAGGTCCGTCCGCTCGGCGAAGCGGTCCAGGCGGCTGCGGCAGAGGTAGTTGGCCCGGCCCTTGAGCAAGGCCACCCGCGGCTCGATGCCCAAGAGCGAGGCCGCTTGCGGGATGTCCTTGTCCATCAGCTGCTGCTGCAGGGCGATGGTGTGGGTGGCCAGCACCACCGGCTCGCCCTCGGCGCGGGCCGCGGCCAGGGCCGGCAGCAGGTAGGCCAGGCTCTTGCCCGTGCCGGTGCCGGCCTCGATCAGGAGGTGGTCGCGCAGCCGGAAGGTCTCGGCCACCCGGCGCAGCATCTCGCGCTGGCCGGGCCGATCCTCGAAGCCCTCGATCATGGCCTCCAGGGCGCCGCCCGGTGCGATGCGGGCCTCCAGGTCGGCCAGGTCGAAGCGCTCGGAGCCGGCCGGCCGCGGCTCGACCGGGGCATCCAGGTCGACGCGGATGCGCGCCTCCTCCGCGGGTTCCAGTCGTGGGGGCAGCGGATCGTCCAGGGCCATCTGGAAGAGCCGGGCCGCCGGCCAGTCGCGGCCTTCGGCGAGCCGGCAGATCCGGGCCAGCAGCGCCACCGGCAGGCGCCGCGCGCGGTCCAGGAGGGCCAGGAAGAGCTGGTGGTGGGCCCGCGCGTCGGCCAGGGCGCGGTGGCTGGGGTCGGCCGTGTCCAGGGCCAGCTGCCGGCTGATGTTGGCCAGGCTGTAGCGCTCGATCTCCGGCAGGAGCAGGGTCGAGAGCTCGAAGGTGTCCAGGCCGGTCGTCTCGAGCATCAGGCCGCGGCGGGCCAGGAAGCGCAGGTCGTGGCCGACGCTGTGGCCCACCGGCGTGGCGCCGGCCAGGAAGTCGCGCAGCTCCTCGCGCAAGGCGTCGAAGGAGGGCGCGCTCTCCAGGTCGGCCCGACTCAGACCGGTCAGCTGGCGGGAGCGAGCCGAGAGCTCGACCTCGGGTCGCACCAGGCTGTCGAAGACGGCCAGCTCGCCGGAGGCATCGAATCGCAGCGCCGCCACCTCGATGATGGCGTCGCGGTCCGGGTCGAGCCCGGTCGTCTCCAGATCCAGCGCGACGAAGCTGCCTTGCAAGCGGTGAGGTCCCGTCGGGTGAACCGGCCCGGCGGGCGCGGCGTTTGGGGTGGCTGATTCTATCGCAGCGGCGCCGCGACCCGCAAGGACTCGCCGGACCCTGTGATACAATCGCGCCTCGATCACCGGTAACGCTGCCCGGGAGCGATCCGCGCGGACACGCCGGACGGCGCACGCGACATGCGGGAGGCCTGCTTGAGCGACATCGATTCGATCCGTGTTGCGACCGAAGCCCTGGTCGACTCGCTCGGGCGGGTGCTCTTCGGCATGGACGAAGCCATCCGCCTGCTCCTGGCCGCGCTGCTGGTCGATGGCCACGTGCTGCTCGAAGAGGTGCCGGGCACCGGCAAGACCACCCTGGTCAAGGCCCTGGCCCGCGCGCTGGGGCTCGACTTCGCCCGGCTGCAGTTCACGCCCGATCTCCTGCCCAGCGATGTCACCGGCCTCTACTGGTTCGACCAGCGTTCGGGCAGCTTCCAGTTCCGGCCCGGACCGGTCTTCGCCCAGGTGCTCTTGGCCGACGAGGTCAACCGCGCCACGCCGCGCACCCAGTCGGCGCTCCTGGAGGCCATGGCCGAGCGCCAGGTGACCATCGAGGGCCGGCGCCACGAGCTGCCCGACCCCTTCCTGGTGGTGGCCACCCAGAATCCGATCGAGATGGAGGGCACTTTCCCGCTGCCCGAGGCCCAGGTCGACCGCTTCCTGATGCGCCTGCGCCTGGGCTACCCCGACGAAGCGGCCGAGCGGGCCATCCTGGTCCGCCACGCGGCCGGTGGCGGCATCGAGGACATCCAGCCCCTGGCCGAGCTCTCCGACCTGGCGGGGCTGCGCGAGATCGTGCGCGGCGTGCACCTCTCCGAGGACCTGCGGGCCTACATCGTCGCCCTGGCCCGGGCCTCGCGAGAGGATCCGGAGGTCGAACTGGGCATCAGCCCGCGCGGCGCACTCTTCCTGCACCGCGCGGCCCAGGCCCGGGCCGCCACCCAGGCCCGCGACTTCGTGACGCCGGATGACGTCAAGGCCGTGGCCATGCCGGTATTGGCCCATCGCATCCGCGTCGAGGCCAGCGCCAGCCTGCGCGGGCAGCGCGCCGAGGAGATCCTGGAGCGCATTCTGGAGACGCTCCCGGTTCCCGTCGAGTGAGCCCGACCTTCCCCTGGCGGGGCCTTGGCATCGGGATGCTCTTGGCCGGCATCCTGCTCTCGGCCCCCTGGCTGGTCCAGCTGGGCCTGGCCCTGCTCCTGGTGGTCGGCCTGGCCCGCCTGTGGACGCGCTTCGCCCTGCGCCGGCTGCGCTACGAGCGCCGTATCCGGCCGCGGCGGGTCGAGGTGGGCGAGACGGCGCGGCTCGAGTTGCGCCTGCAGAACGACAAGCCCCTGCCGCTGGCCTGGCTGCGCCTGCGCGACCGGGTGCCGGAATCGCTGGAATACGAGGGCGCCTTCCTGGAGCCCTCCACCCGGCCCGGCAAGCGCAGCCTCATCCTCCTGACCGCCCTGGGACCCTACCGCCACATGACCTGGCGCTACCGGGTGGACTGCCCGCGCCGCGGCCACCATCTCTTCGGTCCGCTCGAGCTGCGCTCCGGCGACCTCTTCGGGCTCTTCGAGACCCGCGAGGAGCGGCCGGCGCCCGACCGTCTGGTGGTCTTTCCCAAGCTGCGTACGCTGCCGGAGCTGGGCTTTCCGGCCGGCGAGCCCTTCGGTGGCCGCAGCGCGGACCGCGTGCTCAACCGCGACCCGCTGCGCCCGATGGGCCTGCGCGACTACCAGCCCGGCGACCGCCTGCGCGAGGTGCATTGGAAGGCCAGCGCGCGCCTGCCGGGCGCGGGCCTGCAAGTCAAGCTGCTCGAGCCGGTCAGCCGGCCGGCCGTGCTGGTGGTGCTCAATATCAATACCCAGAGCCACATGGCCCTGGGCGTCGACCCGGTGGTCCAAGAGCGTCTGATCTCGGTTGCGGCCTCCATCGCCGCCGCCGCCGCCCGGGATGGCCACCCGATGGGCCTGGTGGCCAACGGCGTCGTGCCGGGCAGCGGCCGGCCCATCCGCCTGCCCATCGGCCAGGGCCCGCAGATCCTGCCGCGGACCCTGGATGCCCTGGCGGCCGTCGGGCCCTTCGTGCTCAGCCGGCCCGAACGCCTGCTTGCTCGCGAGGGCCGGCGGGCGCCCTGGGGTGCGACCCTCGTCTGCGTCACGGCCGTGGTCGACGAAGCGATCGAGCTGGAGCTCTTGCGCCTGGCCCGTGCCGGCCGCCGGGTGGCCCTGGTCTCCCTGGATCCCCGCTACGAGGGCCGGCCCAAGGGCGTGGCCGTCCACCGGATCCCGCCCGAGGCCTTCGCGCTGGACTTTTCGGCCGCCGAGCGATGAGCCGCAATGCCCTCGGCGGCGCCTGGCGGATGCTGCTCTTGGGCGGCAGCCTGATGCTGCTCGAATGCCTCTGGCTGGGCGCCTGGCTGCGCTGGCTGGCGGCCATGGCCGGCGACCTACGTCCGGCCGGCTTGCCCAGCCTGCTCTTCATCGGACTGAGCGCCCACTTCGGCACGCGCCTGCTGCTGGCGCTGCGCATCGATTTGGCCCGCGCCCGACTGCTCTCGATCCTGGCGGCCCTCGTCGTCTTGCTCCTGGCAGCCCGCTGGACGCTCTACCCGGCCCGCGTATGGCCGCTATCCGCCACCGGCTGGATTCGGGACCTGGCCGCCCAGCTGGCCGCCGCGGCGGGCGACTTCAACAGCGCCGGCCTGCTCTTGGCCAGCCTGGTCTGGCTCTGGTGGCGCGGCAGCCGCTCGGGCAGCCTGCCGATCACCTTGCTGCGCGCCCGCCGCGCGGCCGGTTGGGCCCTGGCCGCGCTCGGCCTGCTGAGCCTATTGGCCGCCACCACCCGCCCGGTGGCGCTGGTGCCCTGGATCTACGGCGCGCTGGCGGCCGGCCTGCTGCTCCTGGCCCTGGCGCGATTGGACGAGGCCGGCCGCGCCTACGGCGGCTCGGCGGTGGACTTCGGCCCGGCCTGGCTGGGCCTGGTCGGCGGCGCCACCGCCGCCCTGCTGGGTGCCGTGGCCTTCCTGGCCTCCCTGATCTCCGAAGATGCCGCTTCCGATCTGGCCCGCGCCCTGGAGCCCCTGCCCACCGTCCTGCGCCGGCTGGCGGTGATGGCCTTGGCGGTGGTGGCCGGCCTGGCCGGCCGCATCGCCGAATGGCTGGCCGAACGGCTCTCGGGCCTCTTGAACATCCAGGGATTCTTGGACTGGATGGCCCAGCAGCAGCCGGCCGAGCCGACGGATGATCTGGCCGACGCGGCCGATGCCCTGGTCGGCAGCGGTGCACCGATATGGCTCCAGAACGGCCTGCGCATCCTGCTCCTGGTCCTGGCGATCTGGATCCTCCTGCGGCTCTTGGCCGGCGCGATGCGGCGCTACATGGACGCCGGGGACGAGCGGGAAGGGGCCGGCGAGGCCGGCGGCGGCCTGAGCGCCGGGCGGCTGGCGGCCGACCTGCGCGAGGGACTGAGCCGCCTGGCGGGGCGTGTCGGCGGGCTGGCCGATCGCCTGGGCCGCCGGCGCGGGGTGCGCGGGCTCTACGTCCGACTCCTAACCCTGATGGAAGCCCGCCGCGCCGCCCGCCGCCCGCCCCAGACCCCGCGCGAGTTCCAGCCCGTCCCGGAGGGCCAGATGCCGGAGGCCCGCGACGAGATCGACCGGTTGACCGAGGCCTACGTCCGGGCGCGCTACGGCGAGCGCGAGCCCGATGCCGAGGAGCTGGCCGGCCTGCGCGAAGCCTGGCGGCGCATCCGCCGGAGCGCCTCGCGCTGAACCCCGGTCCATTCGGCGAGAGCGGCGGGCGATGATACAATCGCAAGCCCGGGAGCAATCGATCGTGGCGTCGGCATCGGGCGGCTCCTCCCGCACTTGCCGGCGCGCCAGATGGCCCGGAGGCCGCCTTGGATTCTCAGCAGCGTCAGACGCGTTACGTCTTCGTCACCGGCGGGGTGGTCAGTTCGCTCGGCAAGGGCATCACCGCCGCCGCCCTGGGCCGCATCCTCAAGGCCCGAGGCCTGTCGGTCTCCATCCAGAAGCTCGACCCCTACGTCAACGTCGACCCCGGCACGATGAGCCCCTTCGAGCACGGCGAGGTCTTCGTGCTCGAGCAGGGCGCCGAGACCGACCTCGACCTGGGCCATTACGAGCGCTTCATCGACGAGGACCTGCCGCCCTCGGCCAACATCACCACCGGCAAGGTCTATTCCGAGGTCATCGCCCGCGAGCGCCGCGGCGACTACCTGGGCAAGACGGTCCAGCTGATCCCGCACGTGACCAACGAGATCAAGCGGCGGATCCAGCTGGCGGCTCGGCAGAGCCAGGCCGAGGTGCTGATCGTCGAGATCGGCGGCACGGTGGGCGACATCGAGTCCTTGCCCTTCCTGGAGGCCATCCGCCAGATGCGGGTGGACGTGGGCCGCGAGCGGGCGATGTACATTCATCTGACCCTGCTGCCGCATATCGGCGCCACCGGTGAACTCAAGACCAAGCCCACCCAGCATTCGGTCAAGGACCTGCGCGGCATCGGCATCCAGCCGGACGTCATCGCCACCCGCTCGGATCACCCTGTGCCCGAGGACGTGCGGGCCAAGATCTCGCTCTTCACCGACGTGCCGGTCGAGGCGGTGGTACCCTTGGTGACGGCCGATACGATCTACGCCGTGCCCCTGGAGCTGGAGGCGGCCGGCCTGGGCAGCCAGGTCCTGCGCCACTTCGGCATGCAGGACCGCGACGTCGAGCCCGACCTGACCGACTGGCGCGAGCTGGTCGATCGCATCCGCGCGCCCAAGCCGCGGATCGACGTGGCCATCGTCGGCAAGTACGTCGACCTGCACGATGCCTACAAGAGCGTCGACGAGGCCCTGCTCCACGCCAGCCTGCGCCAGGGCGTGGACGCCCGGGTGCAGTGGATCGACAGCGAGGACCTGGAGCGCGGGCGCGGCTGGGATCGCCTGGAGGCCTGTGACGGGCTGATCGTGCCCGGCGGCTTCGGCCACCGGGGCATCGAGGGCAAGATCGAGGCGGCGCGGCATGCGCGCAAGCACAAGCTGCCCTACCTGGGGCTCTGCTTGGGCATGCAGGTGATGGTCATCGAGTTGGCCCGCCAGGCCCTGGGTAGTGACGAACCCAACTCGACCGAGTTCGATCCGGGCACGCAGCATCCGGTCATCGACCTCTTGCCGGAGCAGGTGGACGTGACCGACATGGGCGGCACGATGCGCTTGGGCGGCTGGCCCTGCCGCATGGTGCCCGGCACGCTGGCCGGCCGCGCCTACGGCCAGGAGCTGGTCCACGAGCGCCATCGCCACCGCTTCGAGGTCAACCCGCATTACCTGCCCCAACTCGAGGAAGCCGGCATGGTCGTCAGCGGGCTCTACACCGAGCGCGACCTGGTCGACGTGGCCGAGTTGCGCGAGGACCTGCACCCCTTCATGCTCGGCAGCCAGTTCCATCCCGAGTTCAAGAGCCGGCCCCTGGCGCCGCATCCGCTCTTCCTGGCCTTCGTCGAAGCGGCCATCGAGCGGCGCGGGCGGCAGGCGACCCGCGAACCGGTCGAAGCCTCCGGCCCGCTGCAGGCCGGCAACGGACAGGCGGCCGGCCAGCGGGCAGACGCTCCATCCGGAGGGAGGGCGGATGTGACCGAGGCGGCCATCGAGCGACACGCCTCCGAGGAGGTTTGAGATGCTGCTTGCAGACGATCCAAAGGGCAACCTACAGCTCCTGGAGGCCATGGTCCAGGCCCTACCCAAGCTGCTCGGCTCGGGCGATTTGACGCGCAGCCTCTTCGTCGAGGTGGAGGGCGAGACCCTGCGTCCGGCGATGAGCCTTGGTCTGGTGCTCGATCTCTTGCACCGTCTCGAGGGTGCCTTCGAAGCGCCGGATGCGCGGCGGCGCCTGGAGGTCGTCCGGCAAGCCAGCCGTGCGGCCCTGGATGCCGATCGAGAAGCGACCGCCGATCACCTCCTGCGAGAGATCCGCAGCCACGTCGACACCTGGCGCGCCTTCGTGCGCTCCTGCGTCGAGGCCGAGGAGGCCTGTGGCGATGACTTCCGGATGGCGGTCGAGCGCCGGGCGCGCGCGGCGCTCTTGATCGCCGAGGCGCGCCACCTGGGCATCGACCCGGCCGCCGGGGAGCTGTCCACGTTGGACGCGGACTTCCAGGCCGCCACCCGGCCGGGGGACTATGCCGGTCCGGATCCCGAAGCGGCCTATCCGGCGGCGCGCTTTCCCTGGCTCTACCGCCAGCCTCCGGCCGGCGTCTGAGGGCCGGCAGGCCTCCGGCTCGGCCACCGGCCTCGCGCCCTGGTTACGAAAACATTTAGATTGGGGCTTGACGCGGGCCCGGTTTGTATGGATAATGTCTCCTAACATTCTAGTAACCGGCCTTCCTCCGACCCTGCGGAAGGCCCAAGGGGCCGCCCGGACCCGTCTGCCGGGCTCGAGGACGGCCCATCGCCCGATCCGCTTTCCGGCGGATCCCGATCCGGGACACCATGCATCCCTTGCCCTTGATTGCCATGAGCCTTCTGAGCCTGCCGACGATCACCGCCTCGCCGTCCGCGCCCTCGGCGCGGTCGCAGCTGCGGTCGGTGGAGGCGCGGATCGTGGTCACGGTCTACCCGGACCTGACCGGGCTTGGGGAATCGGATGGCTGCCCGGGATGTGACGGCCGGCTCGGCGCCGACGATCTGGTCGCCGGCAATCGGACGGCCCTGCCCGCGCTCGAGCTGATGCTGCGCGATGCCGAGGGGCGTCCGATCCAGCGCCAGCGCACGCGGCCGCAGTCCAACGGGCGCCAGGTGGCGGTCTTCCGCCAACGGCCCGTCGAGGGGCTGAGCCTGGGCCTGGTCGGGCTGCCGGAGGGTTGGCTGGCCTGCCCGGATCGACCGCTGTGGCGGGACCTCGAGATGGACGCGGGGACCGGCGAGCTGCGGGTCGACTTCGGACTGTGGCAGGGTTGCCCGACGCAATCGAGTCGAGCTTCGGCAGGCGCGGCGGCCCTCGGGCCGGGCGCGTCTCGAGTCTCGGACGGGGCGGGTGCGGAGCTGCCCGCCGCGGCTGAGGAAGTTCCTGCTCTCGCCACGAGCGAGGCCGGAGCTGTCGTGAAGGGCCATGTGTTCGTCGATCCGGACCGCGATGGCCCGCACGGTGAGAACGGGGTGGACCTGGGCGCCTGGCCCGTGATGCTCCAGGGCGAGCACGCCAGCTGGACCGCGTGGACGGATGCTGGAGGGCGCTTTGGCTTTTTCGGCCTGCCCGCCGGCCGCTACGCCTTGCAGCTGGACGCGCCCGCCGGCTACCGCGTGCTCACCACCGATCGATACGCGCAGCTCGTGCTAGAGCCGGCTGCAGCGAAGGAGATCGCCTTTGGCGTGCGGGCTTCGGCCCCAGCGTCGGCGGCGCGCGGCGAGCCGAAGCCCGCGCGCCGGCAGGCGAGCCCCTCGCGGCTGCCGGGCACGGGGGCGCGGACCCCTTCACATGGCCCGCTGGCTTTCGGCGTGGCCGCATTGTTGAGCTTCATCGGAATGCTCGGCTTGGTGCTCGACGCCGGCACCGGCCAGCACAATTGACCAGCATCTTGGAAAGGACTGTCACCATGCGCGCTCTGCTTTCGATTCGCTTCCTGGTCGCGGTAGCCCTCTTGGGCCTGGCCGCGAGCCTGGCCACGCCGGCCGCCGCCGAACCCCAGAGCCAGGAACCCATGCTCACCATCTTCGCCATCGGCTTCGTCGACGTGGCCGGCGGAGACGACCCGGACTGCCCCGGCTGTAACGGGGAGTTCGATCCCGAGGACGAGACCTTCGCCCAGAACAACCCGCTGGGCACCCTGGACTTCGAGGTCGAGGACGACTCCGGCACGGTCATCGCCAGCGCCTCGACCGAGCCCCTGGCCACGCTCGAGCGCGCGATGATCGACGTGCCCGACCTGGCCGACGGCGAGTCCTACACCCTCAAGCTGGTCGGCATCCCCGACGGCTGGGAGCTCTGCCCGAACTTCTCGGCCGAGCGCACCCTGACCCTGGACGACTTCCAGCTGGGCTCGACCCGCCAAGACTTCTACTTCAACCAGGGCTGCGAGCCCAGCGGCGATCCGACGGCCACCACCCAGCCGGGCCAGCCGACCGCGACCACCGCTCCGGGCCAGCCGACGCCGACCACGGGTCCGCGGCCGACCGACGATCCGGATGATCCGGACGACGATGACGACGACCGCGATCGCGACGACGATGACGACGATGACGACGGTGACGATGATCGACCCAGCAGCAGCGTGACTGGCGGCGGCAAGGGCCCCAACCAGCTCAACGGCGTGGTCTTCATCGACGACAACTGCAACGGCACGCTGCAGGCCGGCGAGACGGTCGTGCCCAACGTGCAGATCGACGTCAGCGGTGGCGGCTCGCGCTTCACCAGCCACACCGACGCCACCGGCCGCTACCACTTTGCCGGCCTGGGCACGGGTGACTACGACGTCTACCTGATCGTCGGGGACGAGTGGAACATCACCACGCCCTCGATGTACACGGTGCGCGTGAACGGCATCACCACCGGCGCCGACTTCGGCATGAACAAGAACCCGGGCTGCAAGGCCAAGCCGGATCGCGAGAAGAAGGTCTACCACAAGGGTCACGATCGCAAGGTGGTCCGCATGCCCTCGACGGGTATCGCCGATCTGCCCAGCTCGGGCCTGCTCGGCGCCATCGTCCTGGCCCTCGGCCTGGTCGCCGGCCTCGGCTTCGTGATGGAGCGCCGTCAGCGCCCGTAGCACTTCCGCGACGGATCCCCGACGCCAGCCGCGCCGAGTCGGCAAGCGCTGAGCGGATCCGACGAGGGAAGCGCTCGCTTCGAGCAGTGCGCCCCCCGCCTCGGTCTTCGGACCGGGGCGCGGGGGCGTTTCTTTTCTGGGCCGGCCCAGATCACGTCAACCCCCGACGATCGGCTCGCTGCTTGCCGTACGGCGCTGGCGGTGCAACCAT
>CAZJWJ010000127.1:0-12342 GCA_964549495.1 uncultured Anaerolineales bacterium
CCCTACCGCCAGCGCGCTTGACCTTCAGCCTCGGAGCTTAACTTGTGACTGATGGCCTCAGGGATGTTCTTGACGGAGCCGATTCGAGCTCAAAGGGATTCGCGCCGCTCGTACTCACCTTGCGGCGCACGCTCCAAGGGTGTGCCTTCCCACCCGCCGATGACCTCTTCGAAATATCCTTCCGGCCAGTCGTCGCCCAACTCGCGCTTGACGATCTCGGCCAGGAAGCGAGAGACGGAGAGGCGGCGCGACTTGGCGCGCCTGCGAATCCTCGCCGCGATGTCATCGGGAACGTAGAAGTGGAGTTGGGCCATCATCCCCTCCGCAATCTGAAACGACTTGCTCATGGTAGAATATATCGAATAGATGTGGGGTATTCTAATCGAGACCGGGCTCGGATTCAAGCGTTGATCACAGCTTGCGTCGTCCTCTCGAGACGACCACAATCTCGGCCATGAGCGAACATGTCACGGATCCATCGACCACTGACGACCTCGCCGCCGGCCTCCAGCGCGGCCAGGACGGCCAAGCCCGCTGCTGGTGGTGTGGCGACGACGACGCGTACCGGCGCTACCACGATCACGAGTGGGGATTTCCGGTCGATGACGACATCCGGCTCTTCGAGAAGCTGTCGCTGGAGGGCTTCCAGGCCGGCCTGAGCTGGCTGACCATCCTGCGCAAGCGCGAGAACTTCCGCGCCGCCTTCGCCGGCTTCGACTTCGAACGCATCGCCCGCTTCGGCCCTTCGGACGTCGATCGCCTGCTGGGCGATGCCGGCATCGTTCGCCATCGCGGCAAGATCGAAGCGACGATCCACAATGCCAGCCTGGCCTGCGAGATCGTCGAGGAGAGCGGCTCGCTGGCCCGTTTCCTCTGGCGCTACGAGCCGCCGGCCGACGAGCGCCCGGGCCGGCTAGACCACGCCAGCCTGATGGCCTTGACCGAGAGCCCCTCCTCCCATCGCCTGGCACGTGACCTCAAGCGCCGCGGCTGGCGTTTCTTCGGCCCGACGACGGCTTACGCTTTCATGCAGGCCATGGGCCTGGTCAACGACCACCTCGAGGGTTGCGCCGTGCGCGGAGCGGTCACGACCGCGCGGGAGCAATTCGTGCGGCCTTGATGCTGCGGTGTTGTCAGTCTCCTCGTCGTCCGCAGCCGTCGGCTAGACCGCGTCCCAGCCACCGTCCGCCGCGATGCGCGCGCCGTTGATGTGGCGCGACTCGTCGGAGGCGAGGAAGAGGGCCAGCGCGGCGATGTCCTCGGGATCCAGGTAGGCCGGCGTGATGTCCGCGAAGGTCTTCGCGCGCTGGGCGCCGGCGGGATCCAGGCGATCCATCGGCATGGACTCGGCGATGTTCGTCTTCGTCGCGCCGGGGCAGATCGCGTTGCAGCGGATGCCGCGCTGGGCGTACATCCAGGCCGTGTTCCGGGTCAGCCCGAGCAGGCCGTGCTTGGAGGTCGTATAGGCCGCGCCGGCCGCCCCGCCATGGGTGGCGGCGGTGGAGGCGATGTTGACGATAGAGCCGCCGCCCTGCTCGAGCATGTGGCCGATGGCGCGGCGGCTGGTGAACATGGGGCCGTCCAGGTTGATTCCCAGCACGCGGCGCCAGACCTCGTTATCGAGCTCGCCGACGCCCTGCATGTAGTCCATGACGCCCGCGTTGTTGCACAGAACATCGATCCGGCCGTGGGTCTCGACCGCCAGGTCGATCAGCCCCTCTGCATCGGCTTGCTTGGAGATGTCGCCGCTGTGGCCGACGATGCTGCTGCCGCCGGCCTCGATGTCGGCCACCGCAGCCTCGAGCCGCTCGGCGTTCCAGTCCCCCGCCACGACTTTGGCGCCCTCCTCTGCGAATCGCTTCGCCATCGCCAGGCCCATCCCGGACGCGGCGCCGGTGATCACGACGACCTTGTTCTCGAGTCGCATCGATCGATCCTCCCTTGTCGGGTCTTGGCGCCGGATGACCGGGCCAAGGGCTGTGGGTTTGCGTTCGAACTCGGCATGATTACGAAATCTAGTGCACCGCCGCAGCATATCCTAGGGGTAGCGAGACCGACGATGCGCCGCTCCAGTGGTTCGATGCGCTGCAGATCGCTTGACCGGTGACGCGTCCAGGCTGCGAGAATCGCGGTCAACTCGAAGATCGAGTCGGTCCCCCGTCCGCGGCATAGAGCGCGAAGGTGCCCAGCCAGTGGGTGCTGGCGTAGTGGCCCGTGGCCAGCGCCGCGCGGCCGGCTAGGGCGTGTGCCTTGGCCGCGCGCAACAGCGCTTCTCGACGTCGGTCGCTGGCCGGCAGGCCCGCGGCCATGCCCGCCAGCATCCAGGCGCGGCTCGAGGCCAGGCCGTCCAGGTGGGCCAACTTGCCGTCCTCCGGATCGGGCGATCGGGGGACGGGAAGCCAGGAGCCGGCGGCCTCGATCGACTCGGGGTGAACGGGATCGTCGGAGTCCTCGGGGATGCCGGGCAGCCAGCGGTCGAGCCAGCCGGCGAAATCGGCGGGTGCCAGGCAGCGGCGCATCAGATCGGCGACGCCGAGGGCGGGTGAGAGGAAGTCGTGGCCCGAGGGCTCCAGGTGCAGGGGCGCGTCGCGATCGGCGCCATGGAGCCGCAGCGAGGCGGCGTCGATCCGGCCCGTGGCATCCGAGCCGCCCGTCACGACCGCCCAATCCCGGACCATGCCCATGGCGAATGCGCTCTGCGAATGCTCGCCGGAGCGGATCGGAGCGGGCAAGCGGTCGTACCAGTCCAGCAAGCGCCTCGCGGCCAAGGACTCGAGACCCTCCAGGCTGGAGGCCCAGCGCCTCACGTCGGGGTCTACCTTCTTCCAGAGATGGAGCTCGGCCGCCAAGGCCAGCAACCAGGCCAGGCCGTAGGGGCGCTCGAAGCCCTCGCGGGGTTCGAGGAAGGCCAGCTCGGCAGCCAGCCGGTCGGAGGACAGGTGACGGTCGAGCAGGGCCCAGCAGGCGGGAGCCTCGGCGGAGTCGGGCCAGCGGCGGGCGATGCGGGCCAGGCTCCAGTGAGCGTGGACCGCGCTGTGCCAGTCGAAGCAGCCGTAGAAGGCGGGGGTCAGGCGCGAGGGCAGATCCAGATCGGCCGGCTCGCGTAGGACCAGCGAAAGGTGGTAGGGGTAAGGGCGCTGGGCGCAGGCCAGGGCCAATTCGGCGATCCGCGAACGCTCGCGCTCGGCGAGCGCCGGGATGGGCGACTCGGGCTGCGAAGCGGGGATCGGATGCTCGGCGTCGTGCATGGGGACACATGATGCCACCGGCGACCTGCGACCGGCGACCGAGCGGGTTCGAGCCCATCGAACCCGCTCGGTCTCACGACGTTTCTGCCTAGCGCACGCGGAAGGGCTGGAACATGCCCTTGCTCAGGTGCATCGCGCCATCGGCGGGGTCGGGGATGAAACAGATCAGCATGTACTCGCCAGGCTCGAAGTCGCCGGTATAGTAGCCGGTCTCGCCCGGCCCGATCGGGCCTAGGCCGCCGGCGCTGTCGAAGGGCGGTCCCATCGGCGCGCCATCCTCGGGTGCGCCTTCCTCGGCTACCGTCGCGTCGTCGGACTCCGTCTCGCCTTCGTCCGCGTTGCCGGCCTCGTCGCCGGCCTCGTCAGCCGATTCGTCACCGGCAGCATCTCCAGCTGCCGCCTCCGCCCCCTCGCCCTCGGGCGGACCGCCGCCGGCGGTGAACTCGTTGATCATCGCCACCACCTCGCCGGCCGTGACCCCTTCGGAGAGCTTCATGATCAGGGCCTCGTGCGGCTGCTCGCCCGCGTTGTGGACGGCCAGGGTATGACGACCCGGCCCGAGGCTGCCATCGACCTCGTAACCGAAGTCCAGCATGTCCACCGTCACCGCCGCCTCGGGGATCTCGGCGGAGGCGCCATCGGCCTCCTCGACATCCAGGGCTTTGATCATGCCCTTGGCCGCGTCCGTCTCCTCCTCGCCGTCGGCGGATTCGAAAGAGAAGACCGCGTAGCGGCCCGGCTCCAGATCGACGACGGCGCTGGCGCTCTGGCCCGGCTGGATGCCGCCGATGCCGCCGGAGAAGCCGACCCAGTCGGGGATCGGACCCTCGTCGTCCAGGATGTCCAGGAGATCGCCGAGTTCCTTGTCCTCGCCAAGTCCGACGACGATGAGCGAATGCGAATAGTCGCCCTCGTTGTTCAGCACCAGCTCGGTCAGGCCAGCCGAGATGCGGTCAGGCCCCTCGTAGGCAAAGTCCGTGGCGACGAAGGTCACCGGCTCCCGGGCCGCCGTCTCGATCTCGGGGGCCGCCTCGGGGGCGACATCCTCGACCGATGATTCGGACGCTGCTTCGTCCTCCGCATCCTGCAGATCGCATGCGGCGAGGCCGAAGGCCAACGCCAGCGCGACCAGCAGCTGGCCGCGTACCCATCGCGTCATCTCACACCCTCCAGAAAAGAAGAACGACCGAAGGTCGGGGAAACGGCGCGAAGGATAGGCGCCTGGCCGAAGGTCGGTCCACAATTCGCGATGATTCCCGGAGGGGCCCCGGCCCGGCCGCTCGCCGATGGGCGAGGACCGGACCGGGGGCGACGGGTAGAGTCAGTCCGCGGCACTGGGCTCGACGGCCGGCTCGGCGCCGCGCCCGACGGGGCGCGGGATGAGCATGGGTGCGCTGCGGCGGTAGGCGGCATACTCCGGGTGGGCGCGTTCCAGGTCGTGCTCCTCCAGCCGGACCGCCACCAGGATGTAGCCGGTCGCTCCGAGGGCGAAGATCAGGTGGATCAGGCTCATGGTGGGTGCCGACCAGAGCAAGATCACCATGCCCAGGTAGAGCGGGTGGCGTAGGTAGCGGTAGAGCAGGGGCGTGCGGAACTCGAGGGCCGTGTAGGGCTTGCCGCGCAGCTCGAGCCAGACCTGTCGCAGCCCGAAGAGGTCGAAGTGGTCGATGAGGAAGGTCGAGCCGACCAGGATGGCCCAGCCGAAACCGTAGAGGCCCCAGATGAGCCCGCGGAGCCAGGGGCTCTCGACCGTCCAGACGATGCCGCCGATGGGCTGCCAGAAGAGGAAGAAGGCGATCAGGGCCAGGCCGGAGAAGAGCACGAAGGTGCTGCGCTCGGCCGCCTTGGGGACGATGCGGGTCCAGCGACGCTTGAAGGCTGGCCGCGCCATCACGCTGTGCTGCAGTGCGAAGAGCGTCAGCAGGCCCAGGTCGATGGCGATGGCTTGTGGCCAGGGCATCGTAGGCGCGCTGTCGAGGGGGCGTGGCACGCCGATGCCGGCCAGCCAGCCGGCCAGGTAGACCAGTGCGCCCATGGCGGTGGTGTAACTAAGCAGTCCGTAGGTGAAGATGAGGATGCGTCGCATGGTGGTGTCTCCCGTCGCTAGGGGGTTCGGATTGGACGGGACCATCATCGATGTTTTGGCTGCCGGGCTCCATGGCGAAGTGACAGCGAGGTGTCAGCGAGGTGACAATCTGCCGCTCGGCGACCCGATTCCCGCGTCGATCGGGTGCATGGAGGGTGTGATGCGAGTCGATTGGGTCGCGCTCGCGGCTTGGGCTAAGATCGGACGATGCCCGAGATCGAGCCGCCGGAGGCGATCGAGCTGCCCGCCTTGGCACGGTACTCCGCAACGCGCTACCTGGTCCCCTTGCGCGAAGGGGGCTCGCTGCCGGCCGTCGTCGAGGTCGAGGGCGGCGGGCTCTTCGTGCTCAAGTTTCGCGGTGCCGGGCAAGGGCCGCGCGCCCTGGTGGCCGAACTGATCGTCGGCCGCATCGGTCAAGCCCTGGGCCTGCCGGTGCCCGAGCTGGCGCTGGTGGACCTGGACCGTGCCTTCGAGCGCTTCGAGCGCGATCAGGAGATCCAGGACCTGCTGAAGGCCAGCCAGGGACTCAACGTGGGTATGCGCTACCTCGACGGGGCCTTCAACTACGATCTGCTGTCGGCGGCCGACCTGGTCTCGCCGGACTTGGCGGCGGAGGCGGTCTGGCTGGATGCGCTATGCAGCAACATCGATCGCAGCGCGCGCAACCCGAACATCCTTATCTGGCAGCGCCGGCCCTGGCTGATCGACCACGGCGCCGCGCTCTACTTCCACCACCGCTGGCCTTCGGTCGACGCCGAGTCCGCCCGCCGGCCTTTCGCGCCCATCGGCGAGCAGGTGCTGCTGCCCATCGCCGGCGACCTGGCCGCGGCCGACGCGCGCCTGGCGCCGCGACTGGACGAGGCGACGCTGCGGCGCATCCTCGGCGAGATCCCCGAGGCCCTGCTCGAGCCCGAGACGGCTGGCTCCGCGGCTCACTTCGACTCGGCCGATGCCAACCGTCAGGCCTATTTGGACTATCTCATGGCCCGGCTCGAGGCGCCGCGCGCCTTCGTCGAGGAGGCCATCCGCCAGCAAGCCGAGCTGAGCCTCCGACCTCCGACGCCGCTGGCCTACCGCCGCTGAGCCCGGCGTGATGCCCTCCCGTCAGCCGGCCTGGATCGACTTCGACTACGCCTTGCTGCGCCTGGTGCCGCATGTCCACGTCGGAGACAAGCTGACCGTCGGCGTGGTCCTGCAGGCCCGCGCGGCGGACTTCCTGGATCTGAGAGTGCGCGTGGAGCCCGAGGCCTGGGCGCTGCGCTTTCCCGACCTGGACGTCGAGATGGCGGAGCGCGGGCTGCGCGCCTACCAGCTCGTCTGCGCCGGCGGAGTCGAGGCCGGCCCCGTCGGCCTGCTGCCCCCCTCCGAGCGCTTCCACTGGCTCACGGCGCCCCGGTCGGCCGTGATCCAGACCTCGCCGGTCCACGGGGGTCGCAGCCGCGACCCGGCGGCCACCTTGGAGCGCGTCTTCGAGTCCTGCGTGCCCAAGGTTTCTGCCACTCGCGAGGGACTACGATGACCGAAGAGCAACGTCTGATCGAGCGCCTCCGCAAGATCGAGGCCCTCTTCGCACGCTCTGCGACCTCCGGCGAGCAGGCCGCGGCCGGCGAAGCGGCTTCGCGCCTGCGCGAGCGCCTGGACGGGGTCCGGGCCGAGCGGGTGAGCGAGCATCGCTTCACCCTGCCCGACATGTGGTCGAGGGCGCTCCTGGTCGCGCTCCTGCGCCGCGCCGGCATCGAGCCCTATCGCTACTCCGGCCAGCGCCACACCACGGTCATGGCCCAGGCGACCAAGGCCTACGTCGAGCAGTCGCTCTGGCCCGAGTTCCAGGAGCTCCACCAGGTCCTGCACGAATACCTGCACGAGGTCACCCAGCGGGTGATCGCCGAGGCCATCCACGGAGATGTCTCGGATCCCGCCGAGCGGCGCAAGTCGGCCGGCCGGCTGGGCGGGGGCGACTGACCATCGCGCGTCCATCTGCGGCCGATCGCGCTCGACTTCGTGACGGTTAGGCGACGGCCTGGAGGCGAGGGCCTGGAGCCCAGGATCCGAAAACAAGAGCTCGACCCTTGCACCAGAGGAGATCTCGATCCCGTCATGAGCCAGCAAGCACACGAGACCCACGTCGCCCTGCTGCGCGGCATCAACGTCGGCGGGCACCACAAGCTGCCGATGGCCGACCTGCGCGCGCTGGCCGAGTCGCTCGGCTGTCGCGAGGTGCGCAGCTACATCCAGAGCGGCAACCTGATCTTCCGGCCACCCGAAGATGGGCTGGCCGGCCTGGACGAGCGCATCGCGGACGCCATCGAGGCAGACTTCGACTTCCGGGTGCCGGTGGTCCTGCGCTCGCGGTCCGAGATCGAGGGCGTCGCCGAGCGCTCCCCCTACCGCGATCTCGATGGCGATCCGCGCTTCGTGTTGATCGGCTTCTTCGACCGCGAGCCCGAGGCCGATCGGGTCGCCGAGCTCGACCCGGAGGTCTCGCCGGGAGATCGCTTCGAGGTGCTCGGGCGCGAGGTGCACGTGCACTGCCCGGAGGGGACCGCGCGCAGCAAGCTGACCTACACCTGGTTCGAGCGCCAGCTGGGCGTCACCGCCACCTTTCGCAACTGGCGCACGCTCTTGAAGGTGCAGGGCATGATGGAAGACGATGGGTGAGGATCTTGATGTCCGGTCGGGTCAGCCGTTGACGGACTTCGAGAGGCTCCTGTGCGAGGTCCGCGCGTGCCGCATCTGCGCCGAGGTCCTCCCGCATGCGCCGAGGCCAGTTCTGCAGGTGCATCCCGATGCCCGCATCCTCATCGCCGGCCAGGCGCCAGGCCGGCGGGTCCACGAGTCGGGCATCCCCTTCCAGGATCCCAGCGGCGACCGCCTGCGCGACTGGCTCGGCGTCGACGAGGCGACCTTCTACGATCCGCAGCAGGTGGCCATCTTGCCGATGGGCCTCTGCTTTCCCGGCTCGGGGCGCTCCGGCGACAAGCCACCCCGGCCCGAATGTGCGCCGGCCTGGCGCGAGGCCTTGCTGGCCAGCCTGAAGCGTATCGAGCTGACCCTCGTCCTTGGCCGCTACGCGCTGGACTACCATTTGCCGGTCAAACCCAAGACCGTCACCGAGGCGGTTGCCGCCTGGCGAGAGCGGTGGCCGAATCTGGTCGCCCTGCCCCATCCCAGCCCGCGCAACCAGCGCTGGCTCAAGAAGAACCCCTGGTTCGAGCGCGACCTGATCCCGCGTCTGCGCCAGCGGGTCTCCGAGGTGCTGACATGAAGGCCGAGGTCTACGGTCTGGACCACGTGCAGCTGGCGATCCCGGCCGGCGGAGAGGACCGGGCGCGGGCCTTCTACCGCGACGTGCTCGGGCTGGTCGAGGAGTCCAAGCCCGCACATCTGGCCGCGCGCGGCGGCCTCTGGCTCCGGGGTGGGGACCTGCGCCTGCACCTGGGGGTCGATCCCGACTTCGCGCCCGTCCGCAAGGCCCATCCGGCGCTCCTGGTGCGCGGGCTTGAGGCGATGGCGGCACGCTGCGCCGCCGCCGGGTACGAGCCGCTGGCCGATCAGCCGCTGGACGGCTACGCGCGTTGTTACGTGTACGATCCATTCGGGAATCGGATCGAGCTGATGGAGCCCGAAGGTGAAGTTTGAGCAGCGGCGCATCTCGCACTCGGAACGTCGACTTGGCCCGGATTCCCGGCTGCGGCTGGCGCGAGACAGGGTGGGCTGCGCTTGGCGTTGGCTGAGGACCGTCTCGTTGATTGCTATTGGGATCTGGCTCGTATACGTGCTGATCCGGCTTGCTCAACCGCGTCCGGAGCTTCTCGATGTTCAGACGGTTTGCGTTGACGGGCAGATCTACTCGATCAGCGTGGCCGACCAGGTAGTGGTTGTGGGCATGAGACTCTCGCGGCCCGCTGGGGACAGACACGATGCGTTGCGAATCTATGAACGTGGACCTGACGAGCAGCTGGTTGCCCGTGGCGAACTCCTGCTCGGACACGAGATCTCGCGTATCGCCACCGATGGCGAGTTTGCCTATCTGATTGCACGAGGACTGCATGTGGTGGACATCCGGGACATCGACCAGCCGGCGCTCGTCAAATCACTCGACTGGGCCATGCCGCTCCAAAGGAGTGATGGATCGACGGTCCAGATTCGTCTGTCTCAAGACCACGCAGGGGGAGTGGCTTTGGCCGACGACCTCTTGCTCGTCCAGGTCCCAGGTCGGGGCCTTGGAGTTGTCGATGTGTCCAGCCCAGAGGAAGCACAACTGCTGGCTTGGCATAGGATTCCACGAAGCGAAGGCGCACAAGGCGTGGCAATTCGTGGCACATACGCCTATGTTGCAGAGGGCGGCCTTCGAGTCATCGACTTCAGCACTCCGTCGTCGCCTCGTGAGGTCGCACTGATCGAAGGGACCTGGTACCAATCCAGAAGTCAGGCACTGGTAGTAGACGAGCAGAGAGGGCTCTTGTATCTCGTCGCCACCTACCTCCATGTCTTTGACATCGAGCAGCCTGAGTTGCCGCGCCACGTGGGGTGGGCCGACTCTGCCTCCATCTGGAAGGTAGGACTTCGAGAAGCGCTCTTCGTGGCCGACTCCTATGATGACATCGCGCTGACCAGCGACTCCATCCTGGCACGCGTGCCAGGTGGCATGTTCACCAAGAGCTACGGAGTGGTTCTCGATCGAAGGCAGCCTCTTCGCCCGGTCCGCGTGGGGGGGAGCCTCGACGTCGATCTCGTGGCTGACATCGGTGCGACAGGGGATCGGATCATCCTGGCGTCATTGGGCTTCGAATTGGATCCTGACTGCCAAGGCCAGCTACTATCGGCTGAGCTCCACATTGGCGATGTCTGGCGTTAGGTGGGTGGCCCCATAGCGATTGCCGAAGTGCGTCAGCCGCGGCCGGCCGGCCAATTCATCCGGCCGATGGTCCACAGCCCGAAGGTCTGCGACGAGCCGAAGACCCGAGCAAGCATTCGGATCAAACGCTTGCCGGCCCGCGCCGACGAGCTGCTGCACCGGCACGCCGAGACGCGAACGAATCGACGGATCTCCTCTTGGATAGTAGACTCGGGACAGCGGGTTGTAGGAAGAACCTGTGGCACCGTTGACACGGTGACAACCATCGTCAACTGAACGAGCCGACTGAATCATGAGGAGTGAGCCGTGAACCTGGGTGCCTTTTCCATCAGCCTGACCGTCAAGGACATCGCCGCTTCGCGGGCCTTCTACGAGAAGCTGGGCTTCGAAGTCTTCGGCGGCGACGCCGAGCAGAACTGGCTGATCATGAGCAACGGGCCGCACAAGATCGGCCTCTTCAAGGGAATGTTCGACAAGAACATTCTCACCTTCAACCCGGGCTGGGACCAGAACGCCCAGAAGCTCGAGTCCTTCACCGACGTGCGCGAGCTGCAGAAGGAGCTGGAGGCGGCCGGCCTCGAGCTGGCCACGCGGGCCGACGAGGACAGCAGCGGGCCGGCCAGCCTGGTCCTGGTCGATCCCGACGGCAACCCCATTCTGTTGGACCAGCATGTCTGAGCCGGCTCTGGAGTGGCGCCAGGTGGCCGGATCGACCGGCTGAGCATCCTCGACTTGGAGCGCCTGAGCTTTACGCCGGAGATGGCTCGCCGGCCGCCCGCCCGCGGCATCGACGCCATCACCACCCTCCGGCATTTCGTCATTCTGACCTACGCGCTGCCGGCCGAGCGGCTGCGCCCGCTGATCCACCCGCGCTTCGAGCTCGAAGAAATCGATGTCGAAGGGCGGCCAAGCGCCCTGCTGTCGGTCGTGCCCTTCGAGGACCAGGACTTTCGTGCGGCGGTCTTCCCCAGCCCGCGCTGGCGTTTCGGGCAGACCAACTATCGCGTCTACGTCGTCGACCGGGAGTCCGGCCGGCGCGCGGTCTGGTTCCTGGGCACCTGCCTGGGATCCTGGACCGTGACCCTGCCGCGCTACCTCTGGCGCCTGCCTTGGCATCACGGCCGCTTCCGCTTCGACTGCGAAGAGGATGCCGAGGGCGTCTACCGCCGCTACGAGATGGAGACGCGCGGCCGCTGGGCGCCGGCCCGACTCTCGCTGGTCGAGGCGCCGGAGACCGAGTTAGCGTTGCCGGGTTTCCCGGATCGCGAGACCGGCCTGGTGGTCCTGACCCATCCGCTGGAGGGCTACTACCGGCGGCGCGACGGCCGGCTGGGCAGCTACTCGGTCTGGCACGCGCCGCTCGAGCCGCGGCCCGCCCGGCTCCTCGAGGCCCGATTCGACCTGCTCGAACGTTTGGGCCTGCTCTCGCCGGCCGAACAGCAGCGCCCTCACAGCGTCTTGATCCAGGCGTGGACCGAGTTCCTGATCCAACTCCCGCCGCGGGCGGTCGAGGACAAGGTTCGGTCGGCCGTCGCTTCTCGCTAGCGTGCCGGCATCGCGCGAGCGGTGGTCGCGACCAAGCGCATTGAACATCTGTTCGCATCGCGGTATACTCGGCAGGCGTCACTCGATGTGACGCGCTCGGTTGGGGGATGTGTACCGCGCCGAGCCCGTACATCCGAGACGAGCCCAGGGAGCCAGCGCGCATGAACATCCACGAGAAGCTGAACTACATCGAGTTCCCCGCTGCCGATTTGGAAGCCACCAAGGCCTTCTTCGAGACGGCCTTCGGTTGGGAGTTCGAGGACTACGGACCCGATTACACCGCCTTCGCCGACGAAGGCCTGGACGGCGGCTTCTATCGGGCCGAGGCGACCTCCACCACCGAGGCAGGCGGCGCGCTGGTCATCTTCTACAGCGCCGACCTGGAGGAGACCCTGGCCAAGGTCGAGGCGGCCGGCGGGCGGATCATCAAGCCCATCTTCTCCTTCCCCGGTGGCCGGCGCTTCCAGTTCCTCGAGCCCAGCGGCAACGAGCTGGCCGTCTGGGGCGATCCGGAGGACTGATCGGGCCGGCGACGGGCCGGCACCTGCTGCAGGGCGATTGCAAAGTCGTCAGGAAAGTAGAAGGCCCATCGAGTAAGCTTCTCG
>CAZJWJ010000128.1:0-11509 GCA_964549495.1 uncultured Anaerolineales bacterium
GCGAGCCCTACCGTGGACCGAAAGGGGGGCTCGTGACCAAGCTGATACGAAAGAATAGGGCCTCGATGCCTCAATAGGATCCCCAAGACATCCGCGAAGGGGCTTCAGGGAGCCCGTCGGTGAATTCGCCCGTCACCCGTGATCCTCCGCACGCCGTCCACCTAGCGTAGCCTGAAGTTCCAACCTTCCAACATACTCACGCGATCGCGCGTTTCTCAATCGTCCGCCAGATCCTGGACGCGATGGCTGAGTCTACCGTCCCACACCCACGCTGGGCTCCTCTACCACCCCACGGAACCACTCCGACGAACCGATCTCGGAGCCTATCTCATCACCCCTCGGCCAACGAATACCCTCCCCCCTTCCCAACCACCCAAGAGGGCGGGTAGGCCGTTTGGGACGGGACTTGTTGTCCGAGGGCGCCCCCCACCGCAACGCGCGCACCCTCTCCGTAGCGCAACCTACCCCTGCGCCACCCCACCCCTCCCCCGAGTTAATTCCCGTCCCAAACGGCCTACCCGCCCTCGCCGCCTTCCCAACTATTCCCGCACGAGCTCACCACCAACCAACCGATACCCCCACTCGAAATCCTGACTCGGACAACACATCGCATCATCCGGCCCATGCGTCTTGCCCACGACCACCACGGTCCCATCTTCGACCCGCACTTCCTCGATCTGCGGCCGATCCCCCAAGGACGTCGTCGCAACATTCCTCGGCCCGTCGTCCCCATCCACGACCGCCGCGAGATAGGTAAAGACCCCGCTTCCTCCAGGCGCATCGATCAACACGACCGCCGCATCCTCCATTCCGTCGCCATCCAGATCGCCAAAGACCTGCCAGGGCCCAAGCGAATAGTTGGCGATGAAGGTGGCCGAGTCCGGCATCGGCTTCTCTTGGTAGATGCCATCCACCAGCGGCACCTCGGTCCCGTCCACCTGGTAGCTCAGGTTGGCCAGCGCGCTCTCGGTCAGTCCCTCGGAACTGCCATCGGACATGTCCTCGTCCGCAGGTTCGTCCGAGACCTCGTCCGCGGCATCGCCCTCGGACGCATCCGGGTCGACCGGCATCGAGCCTTCCTCGCCGGCCGGCATCTCGACCGTCGACTCCACGCCCAGGCAGGCGCTGCCGAAGAATCCCAGCGTGATGGCACAGAGCACCGCCAACCAGACCGGCCCGATCCGCTTCGCGTTCTCGTTTAGGTCCTGCGTTCCCAGCTTCGACATCATCTCGATCTCCTCGCTTCGATTGGATTCTGGTCTTTGGTGCCGTCTCCAGGCGGCAACCTCGCTGATGATAACCGGTAGCCTCCGTCTTGCCCGCTGTTTGCCCGCCGACTTTCCGACGCCAGTTCGCTGGCGCCGCTCGTTCAGGCCCAGCGCTCGATCCAGTCCTGCACCTCGCGGTACCAGTGCCGGCTGCTCTGCGGCTCGAGGATCCAGTGGTTTTCCTTGGGGTAGACCACCAGGCGGGCCGGCAGGCCGCGGGCCTGGTAGACGTTGTAGATGGCCAGGCCCTGGTTGTAGGGCACGCGGTAGTCGCGCATGCCGTGGATGACCAGCATGGGCGAGCCGAAGGCCGCCGCGCGGCGGATGGGGTTGAACCGGTCCAGACCCTCCAGGTCGTCCCAGAGCTCGCCGCCCATGGCCTTGCGCCGGCCCTGGGTGATGTCGCTGGCGAACTGGGTCTGGAAGTCGCTGACGCCGGCGTGGTTGACGATGCAGGCAAAGCGGTCGGTCTCGCCGGCCAGCCAGCTGACCAGGTAGCCCCCGTAGCTGCCGCCAGCGATGGCGATGCGATCCGGGTCGATTCCACGATGCTCGATCAGCCAATCGGTGGCGGCCAGCACGTCGGCTGCCGGCCGCGCGCCCCATTGGCCCAGGATGGAGCGGGTGTAGGCCTCGCCGAAGCCGGTCGAGCCGTGGAAGTTGACCAGGGCGACCAGCCGGCCCGTGGCGGCGAAGAGATGGGCATTCCAGCGCCAGTGGAACTGGTCGCCGAAGACGCCGTGGGGACCCCCATGAACCAGGTGGGTCAGGGCCCGCGCGTCCCGTGATGCGCCCTTGTCGTCTGCGCCCGTTCCGGCCTCGCCTTCGGGCGGGTGGACCAGGAAGAGCTGGACCTGGTCGCCGTCGGCGCCCTCGATGAAGATCTCCTCGCTGCGGCCGAGGGCCAGAGGGGCCATGGCCTCGGCGGTGAAGCGGGAGATGCGCTGGACATCCCCGGATTCGGGATCGACGAGGACGGCTTCCGAGGGTTGGACAAGGGACTGCTGGGTGGTGAAGAGGCCGGTCGGTGTCGGGCGCGGCTCGCTTAGCCAACCGTCGAGGGCCAGGATGCGCGGGGGAGCAGAGGCCTCGACGGCATCCCCGTGGATCGCGAGGTCGAGCTGCCAGAGGGCGCCGCGGGCACCCTCCTGGGCGCTCAGGTAGAGGCGGTCGGGGGCGTCGCCGAAGGACCAGCTGTCCGGGGAGCGGTCCCAGCCATCGGTCAGGGGCATGGCTGCGCCGCCCTGCAGGTCGCGGATCATCAGGCGCACCGGGGCGGCGTAGAAGCCGATCTCGTGCTGGACGCCGTATACGAGCCAGCGGCCGTCGGGGCTGTAGCGCGGGCGCATGGCCGGCCCCTCGTGCTCCGGGTGTAGGAGGCTGGGTTCGGGAAGATCGGCGTCGACGCCGCGAGCGGGCACCGTTTGGGTATAGATGCCGAAGAGCACCGGGCTGTGGGGCGGCTCGCTGCGGCAGGCGCCAAAGGCGATCTGGCTGCCGTCGGGCGCCACGTCGAAGCTTCCGCCGCCCTCCCAGAGGCCCAGCCAGCGGGTCCAGCCGGGGGTCAGGTCGGTCAGCCGGCCGTCGTCCAGATCCAGCAGGAAGATGTGGTCGATGCGGCCGTCGGTCAGCCAGCGGTCCCAGTAGCGGTAGACGCGGTCCTCGGTGACGTGGACGTCGACCTTGTCCTCGGCGCGCTCGGCGGCCAGGCGGGCCGTGCCGGCCAGGGTCGGCGCCTCGGCCAGGAGCCCGGCGGAGAAGCCGAGCCGGCCGTCGGGCAGCCAGCGAGGCCCTCCGGCACCCAGCGGGAGGTCGGTGACGCGCTGGGCCTCGCCGCCGGCGGCCAGGTCGAGGATGTAGACCTGCGGTTTGTCGGGGAAGCGCGGTCCGGCGCCGGGGCCGCCCAGGGCGGGGCCGGCGAAGAGAGCCGCTTGATCTCGGTCGGTCTGGTCGCCATCGGACGCGTCCGAGTCGGACGCCTTCCCCTCGGTTAGGCCCGACTTGCGGGCCGGACCGCCAGGCTTGCGAAGGAAGGCCAGCCGGCGTCCGTCGGGCGAGAGGGCCGGCGAACTGGCCGAGGCGTCGGGGGAGGTCAGCGGCCGGGGCGCGTCGTCGCCCGTGGCCGGCACCCACCACAGGCGGCTGATCGAGCGGTTGCTGTCCATGTCGTAGCGGGTGACCGGGACGATGGCGGCGCTGCCATCGGGCATGGGCTCGGGCGCGCCGACCCGGGGGATGGACCAGAGGTCGTCGGCGGTGATCGGTCGGCCTTGGGGCACGGTTCGAGCTCCTGGGTGGGTGGGGAGGGCAAGGGGCGACATCGGTTTTGTCGCTCGCCGCTGGGCATTATACTGCCTGCCAGGAAGCGGCCTGCGGGCCGGCCGGCGATCGCCGAGGGGTCCGGGAGCTCGAGGACGCGATGATCGGGGCCGCCAGATTCATGGCGGCGGCAGTCTTGCGAGACACGAGAAGGGGCGAGCACATGCAGCGCGACGAGCTGGTGGCCTATCTGGACGAGGAGCTACGGATCGCGGAGATCGGCGATTACGGGCCGCAGGGCTTGCAGGTGGAGGGTTCCAGCGAGGTGCGGCGCATCGTCGCCACGGTCGATGCCGGCCTGCCCTGCGTCGAGGCGGCGCTGGATCACGGCGCCGAGATGCTCCTGGTTCACCACGGCATCTTCTGGGGGCCGGCGCGCCGGATCGCTGGCGGTTACGGCCAGCTGGTGCGGCGCATCGTCGAGAGCGGGCTCAACCTCTACGCGGCCCACCTGGCCTTGGACGCGCACCCGGTCTGGGGCAACAACGCCGAGATCTGCCGGCTGCTGGAGCTGGAGGTGACCGACTGGTGGGGCCAGAGCAAGGGCACGCCGATCGCGGCGCGGGCCGAGCTACCCGAGGCCATCGGCGTCGACGCCCTGGTCGAGCGCGTGACCCGTCATCTCGGAGCGCCGGCCCTGGTGCAGACCGAGGGGCCGGATCGCATCCGGACGGTGGGCGTGCTCAGCGGCGGCGGCAGCGGCCACATCTCCGAGGCGGCCCGGCTGGGCTGCGATGCCTTCGTCACCGGCGAGACCAGCCAGAGCGCCTTCTACGAGGCCCAGCATGCGGGGATCCACGTGATCTACGCGGGGCATTACGCGAGCGAGACGGTGGGGGTGAAGGCCCTGGGCCGGCACCTGGCCGAGCGCTTCGGCCTGGGCTTCGACTTCGTCGACCTGCCGACCGGCGTGTGAGCGAGGGCGAGCGTCAGGGAATGGGTTTGGAGCACGATCGCGAGGTGGGCAGCGAGGTTACGGACGCATCGGCTGCAACGGAGCCGGCGACCGCGCCGGCGAGCGCGGCCGATCGCGTGCTAGCTTGGCTGCCGCGCATGGGTGCGCTGGCGCTCTTGGCCGGCGGGATCTGGCTGGCGGCACTGTCGATCCGACCCGCGGAGGTCACGCTGCACTGGGAGACAGGCAGCGAGGACAACGTGGCGGGCTTCCAGATCTGGCGTGCCGAAGGCGAGGGTGAGCTGGCCGCGCTCGAGGGAGAGACGATTCCGGCGCGCGGGTCCGCGCAGTCCGGGGCGGCCTACGAGTACGTCGACCGGGCGGTCGAGGCGGGCCGGCGTTACAGCTACCAGATCGAGGAGATCTCGCCGGCCGGCGATGGACAGCGCCTGCCCGATCGGGTCGAGGTGGTGGCCAGCGGGGGGGGGCTGCTCTACGCGATCTTGGGAGTTGCGGCCAGCCTACTCGGCTTCGTCATGCTTCGGCGCGAGCGCAGCCGGGTGCGCTCACTTCCCGAGGGGCGAGGATCGTTGAAGGACGTCGACGCGCGAGCCGAGCGCGACGACGACCGCGGCTAGCCGCAGTCGAGGAAGAGCTGACCGTCGCGCACGCGCAGCGTGGCCTCGCCACCGCCCACCAGCGGGCCGAAGAGCATGGCCTCGGTCAGGGGGCGCTTGAGCTCGCGGTCGATGACGCGGGCTAGCGGGCGGGCGCCGAAGGCGGGATCGTATCCCAGCTCGGCCAGGCGTTCGCGGGCGGCGGGGGTCAGCTCCAAGCGGACCTTCTTGCCGGTCAGCTGGCCGCGCAGCTCGTCGACCAGCTTGTCGACGATGCGGAGCATGACCTCGGGAGCCAGGGGGCCGAACTGGAGCCGTCCGTCGAGGCGGTTGCGGAACTCGGGGCTGAAGAGGCGCTCGTAGGCCTCGTCGCCGGCCGCCGCGTCGCCACCGGCCGCGCCGAAGCCGATGCCGCCCTTGGCCATCTCGCGCGCACCGACGTTGGAGGTCATCAGCAGGGTCACGTGCCGGAAGTCGGCCACCTTGCCGTTGGTGTCGGTCAGGGTGCCGTGGTCCATGATCTGCAAGAGGATGTTGAAGACCTCCGGGTGGGCCTTCTCGATCTCGTCGAGGAGGAGCACCGCGTGGGGCTGCTTGCTGACCGCCTCGGTCAGCAGGCCGCCGCGGTCGTAGCCTACGTAGCCCGGCGGTGCGCCGACCAGGCGCGAGACGCTGTGGCGCTCCATGTACTCGCTCATGTCGAAGCGCAGGAAGGCCACGCCCATCACCTCGGCCAGCTGCCGGGCCAACTCCGTCTTGCCCACGCCGGTGGGGCCGGTGAGCAGGAAGGCGCCGATGGGCTTCTGGGGCTCGCGCAGGCCGGCCCGCGACATCTTGATCGCCCCGGCCAGCTGCTCGACCGGCCCGTCCTGGCCGAAGACCACCGATTTGAGCTCGGCCTCGAGCGAGGCCAGGCGCTCGCGGTCGTCGGCCGCCACCCGCTGCAGGGGCACGCCGGCCGCGCGCGAGATCACGCGCTCGATGTCGCGCACCGTCACCTGCTTGCGGCCGGCCAGGTTGGCCTCGGCACCGGCCTCGTCGAGCAGGTCGATGGCCTTGTCCGGCAGCCGGCGGTCGCGCAGGTGACGCGCCGCCAGCTCGGCGGCCGACTCGACCGCATTGCGGCTGTAGCGCACCTCGTGATGATCCTCGTAGCGCGACTGCAGGCCGCGCAGGATCTCCACCGTCTCGGCCTGGCTGGGCTCGAGTACCTCGATCCTCTGGAAGCGCCGCGCCAGAGCCCGGTCGCGCTCCAGGTGTTGGCGGTACTCCTCCCAGGTGCTGGCGCCGATCAGGCGCAGACGGCCACTCTGCAGGGCCGGCTTGAGCAGGTTGGAGGCGTCCATGCTGCCGCCGCTGACCGCGCCGGCGCCGACGATGGTGTGGATCTCGTCGATGAAGAGGATGGCGTCGTCACGGTCTTCCAACGCCGCGATGACCGCCTTGAGCCGCTCCTCGAAGTCGCCGCGATAGCGGGTGCCGGCCAAGAGCGCGCCCATGTCCAGCTGGTAGAGCGAGACCTCGCGGAAACGCTCCGGCACTTCGCCGGCGGCGATGCGCAGCGCCAAGCCCTCGACCAGCGCCGTCTTGCCCACGCCGGGGTCACCCACGAAGACAGGGTTGTTCTTGCGCCGGCGCTGCAGGACGTGCAGCGTCCGCGCCAGCTCCTCCTCGCGGCCGATGATGGGATCGATCCGGCCCTCGCGGGCCAGTTCGGTCAGATCGCGGGTGAAGGCCGACAGGGCATCGTCGGGCTTGCGCTCACCGGCCTCGCCGCCGGCACCAGCGCCCGCCTCCGCATCCGCCCGCTCGCCACCGCTGCCGGGAAGGGCCGCGCGGCGGTCGCTCGGGCCGAGAGCGCGACCGCCCGGCTCGACCTTGCTCTGGCCGTGGGACAGGTAGGAGACGACGTCCAGGCGCGTGACGCCCTGCTGGGCCAGGAGCCAGGCGGCCTGCGAGTCCTCCTCGTCGAGGATGGCCACCAGCACGTTGTAGGCTTCGATGGTCTCCTCGCCGGCCGACTCGGTGTAGCTGGCAGCGTGTGCGATGACGCGCCGGAAACCCAGGGTCGGCACCGCCTCGCCCTCTTCGGTCTCCTCGGGCAGGGATTCGAGCTCCCCGTCGAGATAGGCCTCGAGCTCGTCGCCGAGCTGCTGGGTATCGGCGCCGGCATGGCGCATCACCTCGGCCGTTTGCGCGTCCAGGGTCAGGGCGTAGAGCAGATGCTCCAGGCCGGCGAACTCGTGCCGCCGGCGGTTGGCCTCGGAAATGGCAACCGTCACGCTGATCTGCAGGTCGTCGGATAGCTGCATGTGCCCTCAGCCCTCCTCGGGCTCGGTCGACAGGGTCAAGGGCATGCCCTGCTCGCGGGCCTCGGCGGTGACCAGGGCCACCTTGGTCTCGGCCTGATCGCGGGGGTAGATGCCGGCCACGCCCACGCCCTTCTTGTGCACCTGCAGCATCACCTGCATGGCCTCGGGCGGGCTCTTGCGAAAATGCGTCACCAGCACCTGGACCACGAAGTCCATGGTCGTGTAGTCGTCGTTGTGCAAGAGCACCTTCCAGCGGCGCGGCGGCTGCACGCGCTGCTGCTCGCGGGTCAGCACCTGCCCGTCGGACTGGCCCTCGCCGCGCTCGCTCTCGGCTCGAATCGGGATCTGGTGGCTCATCTCAGCTTCGAATTCTAGCGGGAGCAGGGGCCGGCATCCATAGCACCCTGTTAGAAGTCGAGTGGATCTCGCGCATAGGCCGGGCAGCGATTCAGTAGGCGGAGTTCGGTACCCCGCCCCGCAGGTCCTCGTCCAAGATCCAGGGCCCGCGCCGGCTGGCCGGCAGCCCGGAGCTCCGCAGCACCTCCAGGTAACGCTCGCGATTCCAGGGTCGCACCCCGTAGCGCAGGACGTGCTCGGTGCGCACTTGCACGTCGAAGAGGTCGAAGTCCCAGCGTTCCAGCTGCCGTACCAGGGCGGCCAGCGCGGCCTTGGGTGCATCCGACTCGGCGGTGAACATCGACTCGGCGGTAAAGACGCGACCGATGGAGACGCCGTAGAGGCCACCGACCAAGTCGCCGTCCAGGCAAGCCTCGGCCGAATGAGCCAGGCCCAGGTCATGCAGGCGCTCGTAGGCCGCGATCATCTCCGACGTGATCCAGGTGCCCACCTCGTCACCGCGCTCCATGGCCGCGCAAGCCCGGATGACCCGCCCGAAGGCCCGGTCCAGGCTGAGCTCGAAGCGGCCCTGGCGCAGGATGCGGCGCAGCCGGCGCGGCAGGTGCAGCTCGGCCGGCGGCAACACCCAGCGCGGGTCGGGCGAGAACCACAAGAGCGGCATCCCCTCGTGCGGCCAGGGGAAGATGCCGTTGGCGTAGGCCAGGATCAGCCGCTCGGGCGACAGGTCGTCGCCGATGGCCAAGAGGCCATCCGGCTCGGCCAGGCTAGGATCCGGCAGAACGATCTCGTCCTCCGGCAGCTGGTAGACGGGCACGTCGCCTGCGCTAGGACATGGTGGATGCAGCGTCGCACGAGTCGGGGATCCGAGTCATGGCCGAGCGCCTAGCTGCCGGCGAAGGAGAGCTCGGCCACCTCGACCATCGGGGCGCCGCTGTTGCCGCCGAAGACCTGCCACTCGATCTCATCGCCGAGCGCAGTGACCCGCTCGAGCAGCTCCAGGAAGTTGCCGCTGATGGCGAAGTCCTCCACCGGATGGGCCAGCTCACCGCCTTCCATCTTCAGGCCCAGGGCCTGCAGGGAGAAGTCGCCGCTGATCGGGTTGGCCCCGGCGTGCACGCCCATCAGCTCGGTGACGACCACGCCCGTGTGGGGCGTGACGCCCTGGCCGGCCGGCACGAAGAGGTTGCTCGGCGCCACATCCAAGGTGCCGCGGTAGCCGCGGTGCGCGTGACCGGTGTTCTCCTGCCCCAGGGCCCGCGCCGTCTCGCTGTTGTGCAAGAAGGAGCGCAGGACCCCGTCCTCGACCAGCACCCGGCGCTCGGCGGGGCGCCCCTCGGCATCGAAGGGCCGGCTGCCCAGCTTGCCGACCAAGGTCGGGTCGTCGATCAGGTGGAAGGCCGAGCCGGCGATCGTCTGGCCCAGCCGGCCGGCCAATCGGCTCTTGCCCTCCAGCACCTGCTTGCCGCTGAACATCCCCCCGAAGGCCGCCAGCAGCTGGCAGAAGGCCCGCGGCTCGAGGTAGGCCCGGTAGCGACCGCTGGGCAGCGGGCGCGCGCCCAAGAGCCGGCCGGTGCGCTCGATGGCCTTCAGCGCGGTGCGCCCCGGGTCTAGCGCGTGGTAATCGGTCTCGAAGTCGATCTCGAAGCCCTGCTTGATGCTCTCGCCCTCGGCCATCACCAGCGAGCTCAGAAAGCCCGCCCCGCCGTTGCGGAAGCGGCCCTCGGCACCGCCGGTCGAGCTGATGCCGATCTGGATCTCGCGCTCCATGTAGCGCGCGATGGGCACCTGGCGCACCCGCGCATCGCTGCGCAGGTCCTCCTCGAAGCCCATGGCGCTCTCCAGCTTCTGGCCCAGGTCCTCGTCCACGCCGCTGCCGAGCAGGTCGTGATCGCCCAAGGGCCGTCCGGGCTCGATGCGCGCATCGCCTGGTGCCAGCAGCGCCGCGTTCTGGCGCGCCTCGTCCAGAGCCCAGGCCAGGCTCTCCGGATCCAGGGCCTCGGTGTAGGCGTAGCCGGCCCGGCCCTGGTCGTCGACCAGGCGCAGCCCGATGCCGGCCTGCTCGGCCTCGGTCAGCTGCTCCAATTGCCCATTCTGGGCCGCCAGGGTCAGCTCTCGGCTGGACTGGCTGATCACCTCCAGCGACAGTCCTTCGGCCTTCGCGCGCTCCATCAGCCAGCGCGGCGCGTCCTCGTAGCGTCCTTCGTTCATGCCGCTCATGCCGCCTCGCCTCCCACCACGATGTCGCTGACCAAGAGATGCGGCTGCCCGACCTCGACCGGGATCGAGCCCGAGAGGCTGCCGCACATACCCGGCGCGTTCTCCAGATCGTCCGAAACGGCCACGATCTTCTGGATGCTCTCGGGCCCCTTGCCCAAGAGCATCGCGCCGCGCACCGGCTCGGCGATCCGGCCGTCGCGGATCAGGTAGCCCTCGCGCACCGCAAAGTTGTACTCGCCCGATCCGGGCCGCACCTGCCCGCCGCCCATGGCCTTGGCATACAGACCTAGCTCGATGCCCTCGAAGAGATCGTCCTTGGGCGTCTGGCCGGGCGCGATGAAGGTGTTGCGCATGCGCGAGGTGGGCGCCAGGCTGTAGTTCTGGCGCCGGCCCGAGCCGGTGGGCCGGTAGCCGGTCTTCATGGCGCCCAGCTTGTCGACCATGTAGCTCTTCAGGACGCCCTGGTCGATCAAGACCGTGCGCTCGGTGGCCGCGCCCTCGTCGTCGAACTCGGTCGAGCCCCAGCCGTGCGCCAGGGTGCCGTCGTCGATGTAGGTGACGCAGGGGCTGGCCACGGTCTCGCCCAGCTTGTCGGCCAGCACGGAGGCCTTCTTGGCCACCGAGGTGGTCTCCAGCAGATGGCCCAAGGCCTCGTGGAAGATCACGCCGCCGAAACGGTTGCCGATGACCACCGGCATGCGGCCGGCCGGCGCCCGCTTGGCGCGCAGGTTGGTCATGGCCTGCTGGCCGGCCTCGCGGCCCACCTCGCGCGGCGGGAAGCGCTCCATCAGCTCCAGGCCCATGCTCAGACCCGGCGCGGCGGTGCCGGTCTGGGCCTCGCCGCCGTCCTCGGCGATGGCGGTCACGTGGAGCCGGGTCCAGACCCGATCGTCCTCCACCCAGGCCGCCTCGCTGTTGGCCACCAGCACCTCCTGCTCCCATTCGACCAGCCGGGCCTCGACCTTGGCGATCTCGGGCGCCACGCGGGCCCCCGCGTCGGCCTCGCCCAGCCAGTCCAGGCGCTGCTTCTTGTCCCGCGCGTCGAAGCGCGTGGCCGGCGCGTGCAGCCCCTCGGCCCGCCGGACGCGGAAGTCCAGCCCGCCGGCGCCCCGCGCGTCCACCTGCCCAGCCCCGCCGCGCAGCCGGCAGAGCCGCCGCGTCACGTCCAGCAGGCTCTCGCGCGAGAGGTCGTTGGTATAGGCGTAGACCACGTCCAGACCGTAGAATAGGCGCAGGCCGGCGCCCAGCTCGATGCCGCTGGTGGCCTCCTTGACCTGGCGATCGAGCACCCGCAGGTTGCGCCGCCGCCAACGTTCGACGTAGATCTCGGCAAAGTCGGCCCCGCCGGCGCGGGCCAGCGCCAGCACCTCGCGGGCCAGGTCTTGGTTCAGGAGCATGCTCGTCGTCCTTTCATCGGGGTCCAGGCAGAAGGATCGGGTCGGGGGGGGGGGGGGGGGGCGTGGGATTTTGAAGCGATCGCCCCGGGCCCCCGCCCCCCCCACCCCAAACCAAACGGCCACTCCT
>CAZJWJ010000129.1:0-11445 GCA_964549495.1 uncultured Anaerolineales bacterium
TTGTCCACAGGGGCATTGGGAGGCTACGATCCGACCGCGACAGAGTCAGAAGCCGCACGCGATCGCAGCATCCCGATCACCTTCGGCCGAGCCAGATTTCATCCTTCCAGGTTAGGGCCCGTCAATCGACAAGAGGCGCAACCGAGGGCGGTGCTGCGCCTCATATTGATCGACAGGCCCTCAGATCCAGCGGTGTTCCGGGCGGCTGCGCGAGCCTGGATCCAATCATCTAGCGCCGCAGCGCCATTTCGTGACTCAGGCGGTCGTGACGTCTCGTCGAGCGCTCGCTGCCTATTGGCATGAAGCCCGAAACACCAGGCTGTTGAAGGTCGGGTGATGTGCACGGCCCGAGTCCTGCAGCACCAAGCAGGTGCGATAGGGGTTGTACGGACTGTGGGGTTTCGCCCCGTCTCGTAGCTCGCCGAAGCCGGCAACGCTCGCCGGGTCGGTCAAGGCCGCCTCGAGTGCGTCCTCCGGCACCACGAGCTCCAAGCCCGGCGCCACGCGAACACCTTGCGGGCCGCAGCCGGCAATGTCCAGATGCGCGATGATCGGGGATCCGGCGGCTCGATCCTGCGGCACGCCGGCGAACTCGCCGCCTGATTTGAAGGCAGCCTCGAACTGATCGTAGTCATTGCGATCGCCGATCACGCCAAAGAACAGCGTCTCGCACATCAGGTCGGCTACGACATCATCGAAGCCGAGGCTGACGACATCCACGCCGATCTCGCTGAGCTGCCTCACCGAGAAGCTCACCACCACGGCGCGCTTGGAAGCCGCGGGCATCATGTTCGGCGAGAAGGTCCATGTGCCGCCCGGGGCGATGAGCCCGGAGCACTCCACCTTCGAGGGACCGGGTCGCGTCTGGGCCGTATCCCGGGCATCGAAGAACACCACCGCGATCTTGGTCGAGTCGGGACCGACGTTGCGGATCGACAGCGCAGGGTCGCACATCGGCCCGCCGAAGCTATGGAGTTCGACCCACGAACTCCCGCGAGCAGCCTCGGCGGTACCGGAGTCCGCGCAGAAGAACAAGGCGATCGCGAAAACGGATGCAAGGCTGACCAGGAAGACAGAGGCAACTCGGGGCATGGGGCGTGCTTCCTTTCGTGTGGGGCAAGGGCCGGACACCAAGCTCAGACGCAGCAACCACCAATGCGTTACGGTCGGTTCACCATGCAACGGACCTCAGCATAGCTCCACGAATCGAAACCGGCTCGTGTCGCGGCCGCGCTCGATAGGAGCACGGAACAAGAAGCGCGGGGCGCCCTCTTGCGGAGGGCGCCCCCGGGATGCGGCTTGGCTTCGGCTCGGACTCGGCCGGCGAGCCCGCGGTCGGCTAGCTGCCGTCTACCGGACTAGCGACCCTTGGATCCGCCGACGCGGGACGAGGCGCGTTCCAACTCGACCGCGCCCGGCGTCGGCTCCTCAGGGGGGATGGTCACGTAGGTCGGCGGGGCGTAGACATCGAAGCGCTTGCTGAGGAAGGGCAGGAAGATCTGCGGCTCGGTGACGATCTCGACCTGGGCCTCGGCGGTCTCGCCGTCGACCGTGGCCCGCAGGCGCAGGCGGCCGTCGGCCTCGTCGCCAGCCATCAGGTAGAGGTTGTCGCAGCGGTAGCCCGGATCGCAAGGGTGCACCACGCTGAAGCCCTGGCTGCTGAGCAGTTCGGCTCGCTTGCCCAGTTCGACCACCTCGCGCATGCCCGTGCTGAGCTGCACGCGATCGTAGGCCAGGACGCCGGGCGTGACGATGTCGTTGGGATCGTTGATGATCTCGACGACCATCTGGGTGCCCGTGGCCACCGGTTCGCCGTTGGCGTCGGTGGCGAAGACCGACAGCGAGATTCGGCGGTCGCGATCCTGCAGGGCCGCCCGGTTGAGCTTGTTGCGGCGCAGGCCCTTGAACTCGACCATGGCAGCCGGCCCGATGACGCTGAAGTCGCCTCGGCCGGTGATCATCCCGGCCCCCTCGCCGTAGACCGCGTTGACGCGGGCGCGTGCCGCGACGTCGCCGCTGGTCAGGCTGACCGTGGCCACACCCTCGTCGAGCTCGGCCATGGCCGGCTCCACCGAACCCGCCGCGGACGGGTCGACCGCGAAGGCCAGGCTGGCGCCGTCGATGGCCAGGCAGTTGCGGTCGGTCACGTAGGCCGAGATCATCGCCTCGCGGTTGAGGCCCTCGACCAAGACCGTCTGGGCGTACATCGCCTCGGCGCCGCCGGCATACATCACGTCCAAGCGGCCGACGCTGCTGCTGTCGGCTTCCTCGGGCCCAGGGAAGATCATGTGCGGCTCACCGGTGTCGCCCACGCCCCAGGCCACGCTCTTGGTCGGCGAATCGGCCGGCTGGCCGTTGACCAGCTGGATGATGTCGGTGCTGTACTGCTGACAGCCGACGAACTCGTCATCGCCGTTGTAGCGACCCTCGACCGTCGGCAGACGCCAGCTCGAGAAGTCCTCCGGCAAGGCGTCCATGGCCGACTCCACGGCCGATGAAGCCGCCTCGAAACCGGTGGCCGCCTGCCCGATCAAGTCGCAGCCGCCCTGCGGATCGGGCCGGCCCGTCTCGGGCCGCAGCTTGGGCTTGGACGCGTCCAGCAGCGTCTCGGCATTGGCCAGGCTCTGGCGCGCCGCGCTCAGGCCCATCGAGAGCGCCTCGTCCTCGGCGATGTCCGGCATGGCGCCCATCGACTGCAGCGTGCGCGTCAGCTCCAACGTGGCGCTGCGCGCGCCCTCCAGGTGGTCGAAGACCTCCTTGAGCCAGTTCGAGTAGTCGTCGGTCGGATTGGGCTCGCTGGGCGGCCAGACCTCGGGCACCTCGGGGATGTCCTGGCACTTCTGGGCCAGCATGCTCACATCTTCGCCGAGCGAGGTCTCGCCGGAGGCCAGGTGGCTCTGGTAGGTCTCGATGAAGTCGGTCACCGAGATGACCGTGCTCCAGCTGCCCTCGCCGTTGAGCAAGGGCGTCTGCTGGCTGAAGACGTTGATGCCCGACAGGTCGGCCACTCGAAGCTGGTACTGCTGGCCCCGGGCGTTCTGGTACTCCAGGACGGCATGCACCTGCGAGGTGCCGCTGATGAAGCTGCGCGAGATCTCGCCGCCCTCATCCGTGCTCATGTACAAGTCGAGCACCAGGTCCTGATCGATGCCGTCGGGCCGGTCCGGCTGCTGGGCGAAGCCGAGGCTCGTCAGCGCCAGGCTGAGAGCGAGCGCTGCCAGCAAGGCGGAAGTGAAGCGGTGCATAGGATCCTCCTTGGAAACCTCTCTGCAGGATGACTAGGGTTGGGTTCGGCTGATCGGTTGGGGCGTGGCGGGGCGGGGAAGGCCCCGGGACGGAAGGGGATGGTCGGTGGATCGATAGGCCAAGGGCGCCGGCCTAGACCCGCCGGCGCAGCCAGATCGCGATGGCCGCCAGGGCCAGGATACCCAAGCCGAGCACGGCCAGGTTGGGACCGTCGGAGTCGGGGACGCTCGCGTCGTCGGAGTCGTCTGAATCCGTGCCACCCGAACCATCGCCCGCGACCGGTGTCCAGGTCGCGCCGGCGCCGGGCTCTTGCTGGTTCGCGGCGTCGGAAGCCTGGCCCGACTCGGACGCGGCATCGGCATCGCCCTCCGGATCGCCGCCGTTCTGCGAGGTCGCGCCGGCCTGTGCCAGGCGTGTCGGCGCCGTCTCGGCCTCCACGGTCGCCTCCTCGCTCAGTATGCCGGCTACCTCGGTGGCCCGGGCGGCGGCAGTGGGATTGTTCTCGACATCCGTCCGCTCGCTGCCGGTGACCGTGTCCACGTCATCGTCCGACTCGCGGGTCGGCCGCGGCGTGCGCGTGGGCTGGCTCGGGTCGATGGTGGCCGAGGGCTCACGGGTGGGCGGTGGCCGGTTGGTGGCGGTGGCCTCCGGCAGGCGCTCGTCGGTGACCCAGAACTCCATGCTCATCGAAGGCGAGCCGTTGATGGTCACCTCGAGCACGTAGGAGGTCGCCAGCTCGGCCTCGCTCTCCGGGATGGCCAGGTCCGAAACGTCCGCGGCATAGTCCTGCAAGCTCTCGGCCGCTTCCGCGATCAGCTCGGCTTCGGTGAGCACCTGCGGGGCCAGAGCCTTGCGACCCTCGTCGTCGTCGACGTCGAGGGCTCGAAGATCGACGATCAGGTCCTCGATGTTGGCCACCGCCGAGCTCAGGTCATCCAGGTCGCGCGCCGGCCCGTTGGGTAGGCTCCAGATCTCCATCAGGCGAATCGAGTTCGCCAAGAAACCGGTGGCCGCGTCGATCGTGCTGACATAGGCGCGGTTGCCGGTGTCCGCCAGGTCCTGGGCATTCTGCTCCGTCGCATCGCCGTATTCGCTCAGGTTGCCGGCGATGCTCCGAAACATCTCGCTGCCGTCCAACTCGAAGGTGGCCGTGCCATCGCCGCTGAGCAGCTGGTCGTCCTCGAAGACCGGCAGGCCGCCCGGCGCGGTGACCCCGACGCCCATGCGGTGGCGCGAGGCGTCCTCGTAGTCGAAGAGCACGTAGAGGCGCTGCGTGCCGGCCGCGAAGACCGCCTCGTCGTCCCGCCCGAAGGCGCCGCTGCCGCTCTCGGCCTCGCCGAGGCGCAGGTTGCTCAGCTCCTGGGCCGAGATCGGGCTGGCGATCAGCCAGGCGAAGGTCAGGGCCAAGGCCAGGGCTCGCGTCAAGCTGCGCATGGGGATCGCTCCGCTCATCGTCGTTGGCTGCATCATGTCGGACTCGTCCTGTGGGTTAGCTGCGGCGCATGGCCGACCAGCCGGCCCAGAGCACGATGCCGAAGAGCAGGACCATGCCGAGGCCGGCCAGGATCAAGAGCATGGGCGAGGCGCCGGGCGCGGTACCGTCGTCCGCGGGCGTCTCCAGGGTCGGCCCGGGCTGGGCCTGGCTGGACTCCGGCAAGGGGCTCTGCGGCGTCAGGACCAGCGCCGTCGCTTGCGCGTCCTGGGGCGTCGGGAAGGCCACCTCCTCGCCCACCGCCAGCTGGAAGCTGTCGGCCAGGTAGACCTCGTCGCCGACGTAGGCGTTGACCACGTACTCGCCGATGGGCAGCGGATCGCCGTGTTCGTAGCGCACCACGTAGGTGTTGGGCGAGTCGTAGCTCTGGCTCTCCTGGAAGAGGATGGCGCCCATATTGCCCAGGATCCGAACCTGCACGTTGGTCTCGGTGCTGCCGGTGAAGTCGAAGGCGATCTCCAGGTCGGTGCTGCCTTCCGGCAGGCGGTAGATCTGGTCACCGACATCGGCCGCCTCGCGCGGCAGCTCGACGCCCTCGGCATCGACCAGGCGCAGGTCACCGACCGGGCTGGACTGGGCCAGGGCGGCCGGCGCCAGCGCGGCCGCGATCAGGCTCGCCAGCAAGACCATGTGGGGCAATCGCTTCAACATCGGCTTGAATCTCCTCGCGCCACCCCGCGTGGGCCGCGCATGTCCATCGGTCGCTTCGGATCGGGTCGGTCCCGCTCCGCACCGCGGCAGTCTCGGGCAGGCCGCTGAGGCGGCCATGAAGTCGATCTGAGCGGGGCGTGAGCGCGCCGGCCGAGATCGTGGGCGGAGACCGCGATGGCGGCCACATCCCGTGCCGGGCCGGCGCTTCGAGACCAAACAAGCATGATACACGCGCGGCCTTGGTGGGCAAAGAATTCGGACCGATATCCCCTGGCGCCGCGGCCCGGATCCGCCCGTCAGCGCGTCTCCGGTCGGGCGCGCAAGAGGACCGGCAGGTAGAGCGGCGCCGAGTCCTCGCCGAGCCAGCCGAAGTCGATCTGGCGCTCGGCGCCTTCGGTCAGGAGCACCGCCACCTCCTCGGGCAGTGCGGAGCCGCGGCCCTCGACGGCCGGCACCCGCGCGTAGTAGACGCCCGAGGCCAGGCGCGAGCAGACCGGCCCCTCGGCCAGCGAGCGCAGGCGGCGGACCTCCCGCTGCTCCTGATCGAAGATGAGCATGGCCACGCCGGCCACCAGCTCCTCGCCCGGATCGCGCAGGCCGCTGGCATTGCGGTCGGCGTAGAGGCTCAGGCAGATCTCGCCGGCCGGTCCGTCCACCGTCGGCTGCGGGCTGGGCGTCGGCACCGGCGTGAAGGTGGGCGGCCGGGTCGGCTCCGGCGTCGGGCTGTGCAGCGGCGTCGGCGTGGCGGTCGGCGCCAGCCAGGCGCCGAAGCTGTAGAGCGCCGGCGGACCCGGGAAGGGTACGTTCAGCTCGTAGACCGAGGGCGAGCTGGGCGAGAGGCCGGCCGGCAGCCCGATGACCGCCAAACGGTAGTCGCCGTCGATCAGGCCGCTCCAGCAATGGTCGGGCTGGTTGGCCCCGTCGGTCACCCAGGTGTCGAAGACGCCGGTAGGCAGGTGGGTCAGGCGCAGGGTCACGCCGGCCAGGAAGCGCTCGGCCGGGTCCCGCGATCCGTCGCCGTCCTCGTCCCGATAGGCGATGACGCAGACCTGGCGCTGATCGGCCGGCCCGGTGGCCGTGGCCGTCGGGCTGGGCGTTCCGCCGATGGGCGGGTTCGTCGCGGTCGCGCTGGGGCTGGGTGTCTGGCCGGGCCCGCCGGTCGGGCTGGGGGTGAGGCTGGGCGACGCCGGCGTCGTCGGGCTCGGGCTGGGCGTCAGGGTGACGCTGGGCGTCACGCCGGGCTGCAGGGTCGGGCTGGCCGTCGCCGTCGCGGCGGGCGTGTCGGTGGCGCTGGCCTGACCGGTGGGCGTGGCCGGGCGCGGGATGGTGTAGGCCAGGTGCAGGGCCGGCCCCAGAGCCGGGTCCGGCGGCTCGGAGGCACGGTCGTAGACGTCGACGCCCGATTCCCAGGCGAAGAGGTTGTTGTCCTCGCCGGCCGGTCCATCGGCGCGGAAGCTGGCCTTGCGGCTGCCGGCCAGGCGGCTGTTGAGCGCCGCGACGGCATCCGCGTCGAAGCCGAAGGCATTGCGCCGGCCCACCGCCAGCTCGCCCAATTCGAGCGTGCTACCGACCTGGGCGTCGATCGGCGTGTCGTGCACCTGGGCGAAGCTGGCATCGCGCCAGCCGGCATCGATGCTGGTGGACAGCAGGCCCACCGACCAGTTGCCGGGCTCGGCGAAGCGCGACTCGCGGCCGACCATCTCCAACCGGCCCTCGATCACCCGCGCGCCCTCCGGCAGGGGCGAGAGGTCGAACTGCACCATGCCGTGATGGATGTTGTTGCCGCGGGTCCACATGCCGGCGTAGATGGTCGGATAGCCCAGGTGGTTGGGCCGCTCGTTGTTGTTGGAGACCTGGGGCACGTAGCCCACGTCGGCCGGCGCCGGCCGCAAGGTGATGTAGGCCACCTCCAAGCCCGGCGGCGGCGTGGCCGTAGCCGTGGGCGCCGGACCCGACCAGGTGGGAAGAGAGGTGGGCGTGATGGTGGCCACCAGGTTGTACCAGGTTGCGGTGTCGACGTAGGGCGTGGTGCAGTTGCGCGGGCAGTACTCGACGCGGATGGTGTCGCGGTTGGTGACCTTGATCACGCCGCGGGCCGGGTCGCTGGCCGTCTGCGAGAAGGTCAGCGGCGTCTCGCTCTCGAAGATCGAGAAGCCCTGGGTCTTCTCGGTCAGCCACATCTCGATGCCGGTCGGGTCGCTGTCGCTGGTGATGCGCACCCGGATCCGCTCGGTGGTCAGCGGGTCCTGGCTGGCGCCCGGGTCGCGGGCGGTGATCACCGCCTGGGCCGAGTTGCCGTAGTAGTTCTCGGCGTCGAAGGAGACGAAGAGGCCGATGAACCACTCGATGCCGGCGCCGATGCCGGTGAAGGGGCCCTCGGGCCAATAGGCCGAGGTGCGGAAGGGGCTGCCGCCGGCCGGGATGCCGTTGCGCGTCGAAAAGACCAGGCTCTCGCAGCCCTCGCCGCTATAGGTGATGCCGTCCGGGTGGTTGACCCATTGCAGGCCGCCCCCGGAGTCGTGGATCTGCAAGACCACCGTGTCGGTCAGCTGGTGGCAGTAGATGACGTAGACCTCGTTGGTGCCGGCCGGGAACTCGGTGATGCCGGGGCCGATCATGCAGCGGTTGTCGTCCAGCTGCTCCTGGTAGGGCACGTCGCACATGTGTAGGTGCCAGGCCGGCGTGATGATGGGCGTCGGGCAGCGCGGCGGGCAGGCTTGGGCATGCACCGGCGGCGGCGTGCCCGAGCCGGAGGGGCCAAGGCCCAGCTGTGAAGCCAGGCCCAAGACCGCCAGCAAGGCGATGGCCAGGATCAGCTGCCCATGGCGCCGCGGCCAGGCGCGGACGGCGCCCGTCTGGAAGCTCGATGGCTCCCCGACGGGGACTTGCGGCGAGCTGGGCGCTGCCGCGGGAACCGGCGGGTGGGACGTCTCGGTCACGGTGCTCGGCCCTCTTGGGACAGGTTCGGGGCGCCCGAGCGGGCGCGCGAAGCCTAGGCGATCTATTCTGACGCCCGGCCGGCGCTCATCGTTACGCTCAGATCGAAGGGCGGGCGGCCCGGATCGACGATCGCGACCGACGGGCGACCGAGATCCGGCGATCGATGACGAGTCTAGCGCAGTGCTAACGCTTTCGCACCGGAAATGCCTTGTGTGCGGCCCCCCGAGCGGACTATAATCCGGGAGCCGCTTCGGGCTTGCCGGCCAATCGGCTGGTGCTTGCGAGCCGACCTCCGTCGGACGCGGGAGTTCCCGGGCGACCCATCGCGAGGAGCCTTGAACCATGATGCCTTTCGACCGCTTCACCGAGCGCGCGCAGGACGTGATCGCCCGTTCGCAGGAGATCCTGCTGCGCTACGCGCACAACCAGATGGATACCGAGCACGTCTTCCTGGCGCTGCTCGAGCAGCCCGACGGCGTGGCCACCGAGATCTTCGAGGAGATGCTCGGGGTCAACACCGAGCTCCTGGCCATGCAGCTCGACGAGTACTTGGCCAACAACCGCAAGCTCAACGTGCCCGGCCGGCCCGGCGGCGGACAGATCTACGTCACGCCGCGCATCCAGCGCCTGGGCCAGGTGGCCATGAGCGAGGCCCAGTCCCTGGGCGACGAGTACATCTCGACCGAGCACCTGATCCTGGCCATCGCCAGCGAGGAGCGCGGCCACAGCGCCCGGCTGCTGTCGGATGCCGGGGTGGACAAGGAAGATGTCCGCCTGGCCATCGATGAGTTGCGCGCCGGCCAGCGGGTGACCGACCCGCGAGCCGAAAGCCGCTACCGCGTGCTGGAGAAGTTCGGCCGCGACCTGACCGATCTGGCCCGAGAGGGCAAGCTCGACCCGGTCATCGGCCGAGAGGGCGAGATGCTGCGCATGATGCGCGTCTTGATGCGCCGCACCAAGAACAACCCGGTGCTCATCGGCGACCCGGGCGTCGGCAAGACGGCCATCGTCGAGGGCCTGGCCCAGTCGATCGCGGCCGGCGACGTGCCCGAGATCCTCGAGGGCAAGCGGGTCATCGAGCTGGACCTGGGCGCGATGGTGGCCGGCAGCAAGTTCCGCGGCGAGTTCGAGGAACGCCTCAAGGCGGTGCTCGAGGAGATTCGCAATGCCGAGGGCGAGGTCATCGTCTTCATCGACGAACTGCACAACGTGGTCGGCGCCGGCGCGGCGCAGGGTGCGATGGACGCCAGCAACCTGATGAAGCCGGCCCTGGCCCGCGGCGAGCTGCAGTGCATCGGCGCCACGACCAACGACGAGTACCGCCAGCACATCGAGAAGGACCGCGCGCTCGAGCGGCGCTTCGCGCCCATCCACGTCGGCCAGCCCTCGGTCTCCGAGTCGATCGAGATGCTGCAGGGCCTGCGCGGTCGCTACGAGAAGCACCACCAGGTGCGCATCACCGACGACGCGCTGCGCGCGGCGGCCGAGCTTTCCAGCCGCTACGTGACCAGCCGCAGCCTGCCGGACAAGGCCATCGACCTGATGGACGAGGCTTCGGCCAAGCTGCGCCTCGAGATGTTCAGCATGCCGGCCGCGCTGCGCGAGGAGCAGGGCAAGCTGGCCGGCCTGATGGAAGAGGAGGAGGAGGCCTGGCAGTCGCGCGACTACGAGCGCGCGGCCCGCGTCAAGAGCGAGCGGATCAAGCGCGAGAAGGCGCATCAGGCGGCCGTCTCCAAGTGGCGGGCCGAGAACGACGTCGACGACACGGTCGACGAGGAGGACATCGCCGAGGTGGTCCGGACCTGGACCGGCATCCCGGTCAGCCGCATGCTCAAGAGCGAGGCCGACCGCCTGCTCGACATGGAGCAGGTGCTGCACGGGCGCATCATCGGACAGGACGAGGCCATCGCGGCGGTGGCGGACGCCATCCGGCGCAGCCGCTCGGGCCTCAAGGATCCCGCCCGGCCCATCGGCAGCTTCATCTTCCTGGGCTCGACGGGCGTGGGCAAGACGGAGTTGGCCAAGGCCCTGGCCGAGTTCATGTTCGAGAGCGAGGAGGCCCTGATCCGCATCGACATGTCGGAGTACCGCGAGCGCCATTCGGTCAGCCGCCTGGTCGGCGCGCCGCCCGGCTACGTGGGCTACGACGAGGGCGGCCAGCTGACCGAGGCGGTCCGCCGGCGGCCCTATCAGGTGATCCTCTTCGACGAGATCGAGAAGGCCCACCCGGAGGTCTGGAACATCCTCTTGCAGGTGCTGGACGACGGGCGCCTGACGGACGGGCAGGGGCATGTGGTCGATTTCAGCAACACGGTGATCATCATGACCTCGAACGTCGGCACGGAGCTGGCCTCGCGCGGCGGCAGCCTGGGCTTCGGCGCGATGGCGGGCGATGCGGCGGCCAGCGCGCAGTTCGCCGACGACGTGCGCGAGGCGCTCAAGCGGTCCTTCCGGCCGGAGTTCTTGAACCGCATCGACGAGGTGATCGTCTTCGACCAGCTCTCGCGCGCGGACATCGAGCAGATCGTGGACCTGCAGGTCAAGCGCATGGTCACGCGGATCGAGGAGCAGAGCTTGGCGCTCGAATTGAGCGATGCGGCCCGAAGCTGGCTGGCCGACAAGGGCTACGACCCGACCTTCGGCGCGCGGCCGCTGCGCCGGGTGATCCAGCGCCAGATCGAGGCACCGCTGTCCAAGCGGATCATCGCGGGCGACTTCGAGGTCGGCGACACGATCCTGGTGGACGTGTCGGAGGACGGCGAGAGCCTGGCCTTCGACCGGCGCGAGGCGGAGCCGATCCCCTTCGAGCAGGTCTTGGGCGGCGAGCCCAAGGAGGCTTCGGGGGCCGGGACCTCCGGCGAGAACGGCGGGGATCATCCGGCCGGCGAGGCCTGATCCTGAAGGTGGTTCCGCTTCCGGATGACGGATGACGGAGCGGATACGGAAGCAACTCGAGGCGGGCGTCTCTCCGAGGAGGCGCCCGTCTTCTGTTTGGCTTTGGGCATAGGAAGCGACGGCAAGGAAGAGTTGTAGAGGCGGGGCTCCGGGCCGGGCTGGGTGGTGTCCGGGGCGAGGGGCCTACGTGATGACCGAACCCTGTGACGCGGGGTCCGTGT
>CAZJWJ010000130.1:0-11392 GCA_964549495.1 uncultured Anaerolineales bacterium
CCGAGCCTGACCGTCGACTTCGAGCCGGATCGGGCGCGGCGGGTCTTGGGTCTGGATCTGGACGACGAGGTGATCGCCGGTACGCTGGAGCGCTTGGGCTTCGAGGTCGATCGCGAGGCGGGCGGAGACGATTTGACCGCCGAATCCACGTCGACTGCCGCCGGGTCGGTCGCGACCACCTGGCGCGTCGGCGTTCCCGCGCGGCGCGCGACGAAAGACGTCTCGATCCAGGAGGACCTGATCGAGGAGGTGGGCCGGGCCCACGGCTACGAGAACATGCGCGAGGCGCCGATCGTGGCCGCGCTCGAGCTGCGGTCGCCGGATCGGCGCCGGGCCCTGGTCCGCGCGGCCCAGGACTTTTTGGCCGGCAGCCCGGCCTTCCACGAGGTCTACACCTACTCCTTCGTGCCCGATCGGGTGGTGAAGGCCATCGGGGCCGAGGACCAGCCCTACACCGAGGTGATCAACGCCATCGCCTCGGGTCTGGACCGGATCCGGCGCGACGTGGTGCCCAGCCTGCTGGGCGTCCTGGAGGTCAACCTGCGCCAGGAGCCCGACCTGCGGGTCTTCGAGATCGGCAAGGGCTCCCGGCTGGAGGATCGCGACGACTGGGGCAAGCCGGGCGAGGTGCATCAGATCGGACTGGTCTGGGCCGCGCCGGCCCCGGGCGAGGAGGCCCGCTTCGATGCCGGCTCTCAGGCACGGCTCAAGGGTGTCATCGAGCCCCTGCTGGCGGCCTGCGACGCGCCGCCCGTCCGCTGGCGCCGGGCCGAGGAGGCCGAGATCCCCAGCTGGGCCCATCCGGGGCGGGCAGCGGTGGCCGAGGCCGAGGGTCCGGAGGGACCGCAGGCGCTGGCCTTCCTGGCGGATCTGGATCCGCTGGTGGCCCGCAAGCTGGGCCTGGAGGAGGGGGTCGACACGGCCGCCGCGACGGTGCACATCGATGCCATCCTGGCCCTGCCGGCCCGGCGCGGCGACTACCAGCCCCTGCCGCGATACCCGGGCGTCAAGATCGACGTGGCGCTGGCGGTGGCCGGCCAGACCCCCTCGAGCGAGCTGGTGTCGGCCATCCACGCCGCCGGCGGCGATCTGGTGGCCGAGGTCGAGCTCTTCGATCTCTATTCCGGCAGCCAGCTGGGCCAGGGCCGCAAGTCGCTGGCCTACCACGTGCTCCTGCAGAGCCCGGAGCGCACCCTGACCGACGAGGACGGCCAGCGCTTCCTCGATGCGCTGGAGCGCGAGGCCGAGAGCCTGGGCGCCGAGCTGCGCCGAGCATGATCCAGCTGCACCTGGGCGCCCATCGCGCCCGCGTCGAGGCGGCCTGGTCCGACCTGCGCCAGGAGCGGGTCATCGAGCGCATCCTGGAGCGCGACCACCGGCTCTGGCAGCCGGATCCCCGCGAGATCCGCGACCGGCTCGGATGGCTGGACAGCCCGGCCCGCATGCGCGCAGAGCTCGATTCGCTGCGCCGCATCGCCGAGCGGGCCCGCGCCGATGGCTTCCGGAGGGTCCTGCTCTTGGGCATGGGCGGATCCAGCCTGGCGCCGGAGATGATGGCGCGCTGCTTCGGCTACGCCGAGCAGGGCCTGCCCTTCACGGTGCTGGACACGACCGACCCGCGGGCCATCGCCGCGGTCGAGGCGCAGCTGGATTTGTCGGGCTGCCTGATCCTGGTGGCCTCCAAGTCGGGTGGCACGGTCGAGACGCTCTCGCTGGCGCGCTACTTTCACGGTCGGCTGCGCGCGCAGCAGGGCGCGGCCTCGGCCGGCCGGCATTTCGTGGCCATCACCGATCCCGGCAGCAAGCTGGAGGAGCTGGCCGGGCAGCATGGCTTCCGGACCGTAGTGCACGGAGATCCGGAGATCGGCGGCCGCTTCTCGGTCTACTCGCCCTTCGGGCTCCTGCCGGCGGCCTTGCTGGGCTTGGACTTGGAGGCGATCTTGGACCGGGCCGAGGACATGGCCCGGCGCTGCCATGTCCAGCCGGACGCAGACTTGCCCGGGGACATCGACGACCTCGCCGCGGTCGATGACGCGATCCGCGGCGGCAAGGCGGACGCGGCGACGGTCGAGAACCCCGCCGCCGTCCTCGGCTGCCTGCTCGGCGCGCTGGCGCTGGCCGGCCGCGACAAGCTGACCCTGCAGCTGCCCAAAGCGCTACCGGGCTTGGGGGACTGGATCGAGCAGCTGGTGGCCGAGAGCACGGGCAAGGCCGGCCGCGGCATCCTGCCGGTGGTCGGAGAGGATCCCTGGCCGGCCGCGCGATATGGCGGGGATCGATTCTTCGTGCAGCTGCGCTCGGGCGCTGCCGAGGTTCCGGTCGAGGCCGGTCGGGGCGGGCAGCTCCGGCGGCTCGAGCACGTCGGACGGCTCGCCGACGCCGGGCATCCGGTCCTGCGCATGGACATCGGCGGGCCCTTCGACCTCTTCGGGCAGCTCTACCTGTGGGAGATGGCCACCGCGGTCGCGGCCTGGTGCCTCGGCGTCAATCCCTTCGACCAGCCCGATGTCGAGGCGGCCAAGCGGCAGGCCCGGAACCTGGTCGATCGCTGGCGGGCCGGTGGCGACGAGCCGGAGGACCAAGGCGACCCGATCGTTGGCGAGGACGGCTCGCGCGCCTTCGGCGATGCGCTGGCCGGCCCATCGCCGGCCGCGGTCTTGTGGCGCTTTGCAACCGAGGACGTGGAGCCAGGCGACTATCTGGCGATCCAGGTTTGGCTGGCGCCCTCGCCGGCGCTCGATGCCGCGCTGGCCGCGCTGCGCGACGCGATCACCGGGGCCACGGGCATGGGCGTGACGGTGGGCTACGGGCCGCGCTTCCTGCATTCGACGGGGCAGCTGCACAAAGGGGATGCCGGCCGAGGTCGATTCGTCCAGCTTCGATCGGGAGCGGAGACCCGTCTGCCGATTCCGGACGCCTTCGGGGGCGAAGAGGCCAGCATCGACTTCGCGCTGCTGCAGCGGGCGCAAGCGATGGGCGATGCCGCGGCGCTGTGCGAGGCGGGGCGTCGGCTGTTGACGATCGAGCTGGCCGGCCCGAGCGAGGTGGCCGTGCGCCGGCTGGCGACCTGGCGACCGGAGCTGGGAGTGACCCGGAACGCCTAGGGACGGGCCAAGGGGCGTTCTTCCGCGTCGGCGAGCGGTCACGCAGCCGTCAGCGTCCTGTCCATAACCCATCTCGGCCCTGTGACGTTGTTTATCGTCAAGTACCTGGCGCGCCCAGCCAGGGCGCCCACATGATGAATGGAGGCTAGCGATGAACAACGACAACCGCTCCGACGACGACGAAGTTGACCGTTTTCCGACCCAGAACCGAGACCTTGATCCAGGACCCCGATCGAGCCCCGACCGAAATCCCGACTCCGGCCCGTTGACCTGGTGGCGCTTGATCTCCCTCGCCGCCATCGTCCTGACGCTCTTGGCCCTACCCGCGTCGACCGCCGCCTCTGTGGCGGCCCAAGTCGACGCCGATGCGGGCGCGATTCAGCTTGCCCAGGCCATTGAGGCTGACGAAATCGAGCTTTCCCGCGTCCTGGATCCGGGCGGGGCGGGCGCCGCGATGCGCATCGACCTGCCGCCGGTTCCCGTGGTGAGCTCCGACGTTGGCGACGGACCGGCGCGCCTGCTCGACCCGATCGGCCGGCCGGCCCTGGCCGGCGAGCTGCCCGCGCGGCGGCGCCCGGCTCTCGATGACGGGGCCGATCCCGCTGCCGATAACTGGAGCGCGGAGACCGGCACGCGCATCGTGGCGCCGGCCGCGGCCGATTCCACGCTGCAACAGCAGGATCTCTACGAGGTCGAGGTGCACGACGATCGCTTCGAGCCCGAGACCATCACCATCACGGTCGGTTCGATCGTGCGCTGGACCAACTACGGGCAGAACCTGCACAGCTCGACCAGCGAGCAGGGGCTCTGGGATTGGACCCTGGTGCCCGGAGCGCGCTTCTACCTGCGCTTCCTGTCACCCGGTCGCTACGACTACTACTGCCGCTACCATCGCGATGCCGGCATGGTCGGCACGGTGGTGGTGGTCGAAGACCAGCAGCCCGGGCCGACGGCCACGGCCACCGTGCCGGGCCCGAGCACGCCGCCGATCCAACCCACGCCGCCCTTCCCGACGCCCAATCCGACCTTGCCGCCTCCGCCGCCGGTTCCGGAAGGGGACGAGATCGTCTACGACTGGTACGCCGAGGGCTCGACGCTGTCGGATCTCTTCGCCATCCAGTCCGACGGTACGGGCAAGCGGCAGCTGACCGATACGGCCGACCGCTACGAGGCCCAGCCCAGCTGGGCGCCGGACGGCCGGCGGGTGGCCTATACCGAGTCGCGCGGGCAAGGCGATGCCTGGCGCATCCACGTGCTGGATACTGCGACCGGCGCGGACAGCCAGCTGACCCAGAGCGGCTACAACTTCGAGCCCGACTGGCGGCCGGATGGCGGGCTCCTGGCCTTTACCGACATCACGCGGGTGGGCGACATCGTCACCCGCAGCAGCATCGACCTCTTGGCTCCGGATGGCACCGGCCGGCGCTCGCTGATCTTCGTCGGGACGCCGGGCTATGCCATGGCCGGGCCGTCCTGGTCGCCCAGCGGTGATCGGATCGCCTTCGCGGTCCGTTCGGATGCCGGTGGCGGCGAGCTCTATACCGTGCGTGCCGATAACCCCAGCCAGGTGCTGCGCTACAGCCGGCCCGGCTACGACGACATCGACCCGGCCTGGTCGCCGGACGGGCGCTACCTGGCCTTCGCCTCCGGCATCCACCGCGGACAGCCGGCCGATAAGACCGAGCACGCCATCTGGCTGCTCGACCGCTACGACCTGAGGGTCGGCACCCTGGCCCGCGTGCCGGGCTGGGATCTGCGCCGGCCGGCCTGGTCGCCGGATGGCAGCCACATCGTCTTCCATGCCAAGTTCGCCGAGGGCGGCTACGCGCTCTACATCGTGCCGGCCACCGGCGGCGCGGTCACGGGGCCCTTGGACTACGGCGTCGAGCCGGATTGGGGCCGCGGCAGCCTGCTGCCCTTCCCGACGCCCCAGCCGGGCGCGACGGCCACGCCGGTGACGCCGCCCTCGCCGCCGCCGCTGCCCACCTTCCCGTCCGAGCCGACCCTGACGCCCGGCGCGCCGCCGACCTTCCCGCCGCCGCCGGAGCCTTCGGCGACGCCGATCGGGCCGAGCCCGACGGCGACGATCCAGCCCGCGATGACCGATACGGCGATCCCCATCCCGGTCGATGTCATCCACCTACCGCTGCTGCTAAAGGGCGAGCTGCTGGGCGGTCCGTCTCGAGATTGAGGCCGGCCGCGCGGGGCATGCGAGGTCCCCGACGCGACGGCGAGCCCATGCGGCGGATGCCGTGAGATGATCCCGACCGAGGGGCGGTCCTGGCGGCCGCCCCTCGGTCCGCGTCGGGACGGTCGGTGGGCCGTTGGCTGCGATCGGTGCTCACCTCGGGCTCGGGCCGGTGTTATCATCTGCGGTGGTCCCGTTCGGGCCGCTCGCCCGTCATCATCCCTTCGTCGCATCACCCGTGTCGCCATTGAACGCTAGGAGCCTCGCCATGCGCGCCCTTCCCACGCGCCGCTCGCTGCTCGTACTGCTCGCTTGTCTGTGCGTCGCAATCGTCCGCTCCGGCGGCGAATCGCAGCCCGCCGCCGCCCAGCAAGGCCTTCCGCCGGAGGCCTACCGCTTGGTCGATACCTGGCTGCCCGATCCGCAGCCTCGGCAGCCCGGTCAGGTGACCCGGGCCGGCGGTGTGGACGTCGAGGGCGATCGGGTCTACCTGGTCGATCGGGCCGAGGGTCATGTGCTGGTCTTCGATGCCGGTGGCCAAGAGCGGCTGCGCATCGGCAGTGAAGGCTCGCTGCCGGGGCAGCTGGACGATCCGCGCGACGTGGCGGTGGCCGACGGCCGGGTCTACGTCACCGACGCCGGCAACCGCCGGGTGCAGGTCTTCGAGGCGGCCGGCGGGCGCTTCTTGGCGCTCTGGGAGTCGGTGGGGCATCCGGGCGGCATCGCCAGCGATGGTCAGCGGGTCTACGTTTCGGACCTCGACGCGCCGCGGGTGACGGTCTTCGACCGGGCCGGGGTGCAGCTGGCGGTCTGGTTGGCCGGCGATGGCTCGGGGCTGGGCTTGGTGCGGCCGATGGGCATGGATGTCGATCCGGACAACGGCCACCTGCTGGTGGCCGACCCTGGTGCCGAGCGGGTCTTTCGCATCACGCCCGAGGGTCGGCTCGAACGATCCATCGAGCCGGCCGACGACGGGCCGGAGAACCTGCCCTTCGATGTGGCATCGGCCGGGGACGGCATCTATGCCGCCACGGCCGATGGCATCACCATCATGGAGCGCGGCTTCCTGTCCTTCCGCTCGGACCGGCCGATCGGGTTGGCCGGCATCGCGGTGGGGCCGGGCGAGGCCTTGGTCGCCTCGCAGAACGATGCCTGGCGCATCTCGGCCGGCCTGCTCTACTACCCGGAACGCGACCAACTCGACCGCGCCTTCGGGGGCAACTTCGACGCGCAGCGTTGGGGTGACCTCCCGGCGGCCACCGGCAGCCTGGAAGGTCCGCGCCGGGTGGCGGCCACGGTCGATGGCGGCGCCTTCCTGGCGGACAGCTGGCCGCGGGTGCAGCGCTGGCTGACGGGCGGCGTGCCGGGCAGTCAGTTCCGGGCCGACGATCTGGTCGACTTGGTGCCGGCACCGGGCGGGGACGTCTACGTCTTGGCCGGCGATGTCCTGCGCCGGGTCTCGGATCGCGGTGAGGTCCGCTGGACCTGGCGGGCCGCTTCGGGCTCGTGGCTGGCGGCCGGGGCGCGCGCTGGCGACGGCTTGTGGGCCTTGGATGCCGGGCGGGGCCAGCTGCTGCGCTTCGGCCCGGATGGCCGGGCCGGCGGCGGGGAGGAGGGGCCGGTGACGATCCTGCCCTACGAGGGCTTGATCGTGGACATCGCGGCCGGGGCCGGGCAAATCCTGCTGGCGGATCGCGAGACGGGCGCGCTGCGACTGGTCGCCGAGGACGGCAGCGCCCGGGCCAGCTGGGCGGCGCCGGGGCGGGTGATGCGCCTGGCCTCCAGCGGCGATGGCGCGGCCTGGTTCGCGTTGACGGACGATGGCTGGATCTGGAAGTACGATGCCCAGGGGCAGCTTCGGGCGGCCTGGGACGGTTCGCCGGAGGGCAGTCCGATCGACCTGGACGTGAGTCCGGACGGGCGGGTGCTGGTGGCCGACGGGCGCGTGGGGCGCATCCTGGTCTACGGACCGGACACGGACGGCAGGTCGGCCGAGCCGCCCAAGCCGGGGCAGCGCTGCGATCTCTATCCGGACAAGCGGGCGGCACCGGCGCGGGTGCCGGCCGGTGAGCCGGTCGAGGTGACGCTCGAGATTGCGGGCGACTGCCCTAGCGAGGCGATGACGCTGGACGTGATGCTGGTCATCGACCAGTCGGGTTCGATGGAAGGGCCCAAGATGGCCGGCGCGCGAGCGGCGGCCATCGACTTCGTGACGGAGCTGGACTTTGGCCAGGTGCAGGCCGGGGTGGTGCTCTTTGCCAGCCAGATCGATCTGGCGCGCGAGCTGGGGGGCGATCCGCAGGAGCTGGTGCGGGCCATCGCGCGGGCGGATGCCGGCGGGGGGACGAACATCGCCGATGCACTGGAGGAGGCTCGGGAGGAGCTGCTCGGGCCGCGCGGGCGAGCCGGGGCGGCCAAGGCGCTGGTGCTCTTGACGGACGGCAAGCCGGAGGGGGGCTTCGATCCGGTGGAGCGGGCGCGGGAGGAGGCGCGGACCACGCGGGATGCCGGCATCGCGCTCTACAGCATCGGCCTGGGCGGCGACATCGACCGCGATCTGATGCGCGAGATGGCCGGCGAGGCGGACCGCTACTTCGAGGCGCCCGGCGCGGCGGAGCTGTCGCGCATCTACCGGCGCATCGCGCGGCGACTGGTGACGGGCACGCTTCTGGAGTCGATCACGATCATCGACGAGGTGCCCTCCAACATGGTCTACGTGGAGGGCTCGTCGGTGCCGCCAGCGCGTTGGGATGGGCGGCGGCTGAGCTGGACGCTGGACGGCGTGACGCCTTCGGGCACGACGCTGCGCTACCAGCTCTTGCCGCAGCAGGTGGGGCGCTGGCCGACGAACGTCTTTGCGGCCGGAGACTACGTGGATGGCGTCGGCTATGCAGGGCAGGTGATCTTCCCGGTGCCTTTCGTGGACGTGTATGGCAGCCGCATCGTGTACTTGCCGGCGCTCTTCCAGCGGGCCTGTCCAGACCAGCGATCGGACATCGTGGTCCTGATCGACACCTCGACCAGCATGGACGAGCAGAGCGCGGGCGGCGGCCGGACCAAGATGGAGGCGGCCATCGACGCGGCGCGCTCCTTCGTGCAGCTGCTCGATCTACCGGGCGACCGGGCGTCGATCGTGGGCTTCAACGGAGAGGCGACGGTGGTGCAGGGGCTGACGGGCGACCGGGGCGCGCTGAACGCGGCCTTGGACCGGCTGCCGCGCGATCCGGGGACGCGGATCGACCTGGGGCTGGAGGAGGCGCGGAAGGTCTTGACGGGGCCGGATCGCGACGATCGGAACCTGCCCATCCTGGTGCTCTTGACCGACGGGCGGCCGGCCGGCGGCAGCGAGGCGGCGACGGCGCAGCAGGCGCAGGCGATTCGGGACGCGGGGATCTACGTGTTCACCATCGGGCTGGGGGCGGATGCGGACGGAGCGCTGCTGGTGGACTTGGCCGGCGACGCCGCGCGCTACAGCTACGCGCCGGATCAGAGCGCCTTAGGGGCGATCTACCAAACGATCGCGTGGTCCTTGCCGTGTCGCTAGTCACCTTGACGTCGATCGGTCGCAGCGCTCGAGCCGAGGCATCGTCGTGACGACGCGCTTCGATCGGATCGACTTCGTCAAGGGCGTGGTGGCTTGGGAGGGCCTTCCGCAGGAGGGCCTTCCCGAGCTGGCCATGCTGGGGCGATCGAACGTGGGCAAGAGCACGCTGATCAACTTCCTCTTGGGCCGGCGCAAGCCGGTGGCCCGCACCAGCAGCACGCCGGGCAAGACCCGCGAGATCAACTACTACCGCATCGACGACCGCTTCTACCTGGTCGACATGCCGGGCCTGGGCTATGCCCGCACCTCACGCAGGCAGCGCGCCGCCTGGGAGCGGCTGATCGACCGCTACCTCTCCGAGCACCCGGCCCTGGCCTGCGTGCTGCACCTGATCGACAGTCGCCACCCACCCACGCCCATCGATCTGGATGTGATGGACCGCATGAGCCAGCTGCCGGTGCCCTACATCGCGGTCCTGACCAAGAGCGACAAGCTCAAGCGATCCAAGCAGCACGCTGCGCTTCGCGAGGCGGTGACCACCCTGCACGAGATGCATCTGGACGTGCCGGTGATCCTGACCTCGGCCGAAGCGGGCGAGGGGAGGGAGGAGCTGTGGGAGCTGATCGCGGAGGCTGGGGTGCCGTTGCAGTGAGCACGAAGAGGAATCGGTGTGGAGACGAGCGGTACATTTCGAAGAGTTGCGCCGGAAACCCCGATTCACGGCCGTGGTGGTCTTACCCACTCCACCCTTCTGATTAGCAACTGCCACCACGCGCCGAGAACGAGTATTATGATTGTATGAGTTCATGATTGTATGTCTCTATGGTGTTATGATTGTGAGTTCCTATGCGTAATCATAAACCAACGGAGCCCTAAATGTCAACCACGAGACCAAAATGTATGTTGTTATGTGTGTATGATTATATGATATTATGGCTGTCAGCGTCATTCTTCGGCACGGCCGAGCAGAACCGCAGTGAGCGTCTCAGCAATGTCCTCCCGTGCGGCCTCTGCGGTATCCATGATCCGTGAGTCAGGGTAGGTGGAGAGATCGTTCAAGACGCCATCGATCCGCTGGAGGAGCTCAACCAGAGCGGGGGCCACTGATAGGTGAAGCCCGGCCTGGCGGGAATCGAGGTAGGCCTCAAGCACCTCACTGCCATCCGCGGCTCCGATGGTGGCCGGGTCGGAGAGAACGCGCTCTGCGATCTCAAGCGCCCAGCTGACCACGATCGATCGGCCCTGATAGACGCCACCGAAGCGCCGAGCGTTGAGGCGATCAAGCCGAGCGACGGCCTCAGGATCCAGGGAAATGGCAATCCGTTGCTTGGTCATGCCGGAACTATACCATACTGTGATGGTTCGTAAGTCCAGCTGTGTTGGTGAGGGGTGGCAGGCTTGGATCATGACGATATACATAGGCCAACGCTGACCGAAGCACAAGATGTCCGCTTTGTGACAGGCCAGAGGGTTGACTCTCAGGCAAGGGTAGGTAAGCTAGGTGAGGGTGGAGAATCAACCATGTCGACATAACAATAAAAACTCGCCTCGGATGTCCAAAACCCGTCTGTCAAGTGTTGTAAGGGTTGGCAGATGAGTTTCCAAGCTATAGTTGGGCAAGCGCAGGGTAACCGTAGGAGATTCGGCGGATGATCGACGGTCACCGAAGCGACATATCGTGTTAGACTCCGAAATCGGAAACCACGCGGTGGTGACGGCGTCAGGCGCAGACCTTACACAGTCACCAGCATAGTGTTTAGGCCAAACTGGCGATCCAGTAAGGTACATTCACCCCAAAAAATCACGAACCGGACTTGCAAGTCATAATCGGATCAGATGGAGGATACTACAGTGCTTAGATTCCTTGTGAGATCAGTCGAGAGTATCAGATGGGTATCAACGATCAGGTCTGTGATCCTTTTTACTGCTGTCGCGGTCGCTGCGCATCTGGCAGGACTATTTGTACTGGATCATTCTGCCCTTGCGCAGGGTTGCTTTAACAATCTTGCATGCTGGCGAAACCAGGTGGGATTTCCTCGCGAGCGCACTAAGACTACAACAATCAGTTGGGATATGGACTCGTCGTCCTATTCAACTGAATGGGCCTGGAAAGGTATTGCACCGGATGTTAACTTCGAGGACGCAGCGAACCATGCTGCATTCGAATGGACAAAAGGCAACCTATCCTGGGATCAACGTGACTCATGTTCCCAGGCCCGGGGAACCGGAAACGGCGTTGTGTGTATCGGGATGAGGGATTGGTGCAAATGGATGAGGAGTTTCGGTTTGCCTGGATTGACGACCGCTCTTGGTGTTGCAAAAGGTAAGAGAAGGGGCGATTGTGACCTTCCTGCAGGGTGGTTCTGTAGAAGTGAAACCTCCGTTCGACTGAATGGATTTGCATTCTGGAAACAAGAGGGATGTGGGCTGGGTACGGAAAACGTAAGCTCCCATACTCCTAAGAACCCAGACCCGAATGATGATGAGGACCCGAGGCTAAGGGATAGTTGCAAGGGCCGAGCACTTCCGAACCTAGCAAGAAGGGTGAATGCGAAG
>CAZJWJ010000131.1:0-11301 GCA_964549495.1 uncultured Anaerolineales bacterium
ACCCTACCGCCAGCGCGCTTGACCTTCAGCCTCGGAGCTTAACTTGTGACTGATGCCCTAAGACTCTGTCGGGGCACCATCAGCCGGTTGGTCTCGTGGTCAAGATTGACCATGCGGCCCTTGGTCAGAATGGTGCATCGTCGCGATGCGCCGCCGGCACCGTCTCCTTTACGGTGAGGTCACGCTGCGGAACATCCCGCGGCCCGACCAACAAGGAGACGCACCATGACCACCCTTTCCCGAACGACCATGGCCATTCCAGCCGTCCCCACCGACACCCAAGGCCAAGACCAACCGGCCGCCTGGGATCGACTAGCCGCAGGCTTCGACGCCCACGTGACGCCGTCGGGGGCCGGGATCGGCGAGGCCGCGCTCCGCCGCATCGGGCTCGGTCCCGACCAGCATTTCCTCGATGTCGCCGCCGGCAGCGGGGCGCTCAGCCTCGCCGCCGCGAAGCAGGGCGCGAAGGTGACGGCCGTCGACTTCTCGCCGGCCATGATCGAGCGGCTGGAGGCGCGCATGAAGGCCGCCGGGCTGGACCGCGTGCAGGGCGCGGTCATGGACGGCACCGATCTGCAGTTCGAGGACGACCGCTTCGACGCCGCCGGCTCGCAGTTCGGCGTGATGCTCTTTCCCGACATCGGGCGCGGCCTGCGAGAGCTGGTGCGCGTGACCAAGCCCGGCGGTCACGTGCTGCTCATCACGATGGGCTCGCCCAATCGGGTGGAGTTCCTCAGCTACTTCACGGGCGCGCTGCAGGCCGTCGTGCCCGGCTTCGACGGGCTGCCCAGCGACCCGCCACCGCTGCCCCTGCGGCTGGCCGATCCCGAGCGCCTGCGCCAGGTGCTGGCCGACGTGGGCCTGACCGAGATCGATGTCGAGAGCGGGAGCTACCCGGTCGAACATCCCTCGGCCGAGCATCTCTGGGATTGGGTCGCCAGCAGCAACCCGATCGGCGCGATGATGGCCTCCAAGGCCACGCCGGATCAGAAGGCCGAGGCGCTGGACATCCTGGCCGCGAGGCTCCGCGAGCGCGCTCGTGGGGACGGGCCGGCGGTGCTGCACAACGCGATCAACGTGGGCATCGGGCGCGTGCCGCGCTGATCTGGAAGGCGGACGCAAGACAGCACCGATCGGTAGGACGGCGACTCGGATCTCGCGAGGGCTGGCCGGCTTGGCCAGCCCTCGTCGATGTCTGCCAGCCGGCTGGGGGTTCTTGGCCGGGACGATCGAGCAGCACAGCCACCCGTTCCGCTCCCCCACTGGAGAGCGGAGACCAACTGTCGCGCGATGGGTTCGAGGCCCGCTACTCGGTGCATCCGGAGATCGATAAGGCCGAGCTGGTCGCCGAGGTCACCGGATCCAGCGCAGCCTACGAACTGCACGACAAGCTGGAGGTCTATCGGCGGACGGGCGTGCGCGAGCACCTGGTCGTCACCGTCTACGAGCGCGAAATCCGCTGGTACCGCGCGGAGCAAGGCGAGTATCGAGCGATCGAGGCCGACGCCGAGGGGCGCCTGCGCAGCACCGTCTTCCCGGGCCTGTGGCTGGATCCGCGGGCCTTCTGGCGTGACGACAAGGCCGGCCTGCTGGCCACGCTGCGCGAGGGCTTGGCCTCGGAGGCGCATGCGGCCTTCGTCGCGGACCTCAACCGCCGTCTCGAAGAAGCGAGGTAAGGGCACTTCAAGCAATAAGAGGCCCAACCGAGGGCGGTGCTGCGCCGCCGTGTTGGTTCGCTGAGAGGAGGTAATGGCAGCGCCATTGCCGACGAACAGCGGGCCGACACGGTGGATGCAGCGGCGTCCGAATTGGGCCTCTTATTGCTTGACGTGCCCTAAGGGCTCTCCCAGTGATAGGATCCCCGACCGCGGGTTCGGGCGCAATTGCGACGGCGCACCTAGCAGCTGCGCTCAAGGCTCGTCGAATGCCTTCACGCCATCGTGTATGCTCCCGTAGTTCGCTTCCAAGAACTCGCCTCGCAAGCCCCGCTTTCGAACAAGACCCGAATCCCGATCGTAGAGCACGTATCCGTTCGTTAGCCCGCTGTCTCGAGCGTGGAAATAGCCTTGCCCAAGCGCTTCACCACTCTCATCTACCGGTTGCATCAACTGCTGCGTCCGTTCTTGGGTGAGCTCATCACTGAAGCCGGGAACCCAATGCGTCTGATACATCGGATAGGTCGTCAAGAATGAAACCACGACGACTTCCTCCGACTCATCGCGGTCGAACGAGGTCATGAGTGGGTTGGCCGCCTCGCCGTTGTAGATCGTCTCGAAGTCACCAGCGGTCATGATCCTGCCCTCGATCTCCGAGATCATGATGTCGGCATCCAAGGCATACAAGGAGGCGAGCGTCTCGGAAATGGCCGCCTCGACCGATAGCGCAGCCTGCACGGGAGCGCCGACAACTGGAGGCAGATTCGACTGCGGTAGCGTTTCCTGGTTCCCTTGCGTGCACGCTACCACGACCAGCGACGATATCATCACGGTCAGCACGACGGCTTTCTTCAGCAAGGCCACGAATGGCACCTCCTGACGACTACGTTCGAGCACGCCCTCAGAGAACGAGTCGAAGGACGGGCGGTCAGTATATGCCCACGACAACCCTCGGCAAGTACCGTCGGATCGACGGAGGCGTGTCTCCCGGCGTCGTCGGGACATCGCTGGCCCGGGGACTCGGCGTGGAGCTCGCGGTACTCGTCGGCGTCGCGCGATCGCGCAGCTCCAGGGCCACCAGGCCGGCGTAGCCATCGCCGAGGAACGCTCGCCTGCCGGCAGCGTGGATCGAACAAGCCTCCTCGCGGGCCTCGGCATGGGTCGAGGGCTCGGCACGGTCGAGGTCATCCAGGTCGAGGACGCCAACGGATCCGTAGTCGTGAAGCCCGAGCGGATCGTGCATGTCCTCGCCGGCACTTGCTAGCCATAGGCGCCCGTCCGCCACGGCGAAGTCGGTTCCACCGATCAGGTCGTAGGTTTGCGGTGCCAGGACGATCGGATCGGCCAGATCGAACTCGAAGAGGCGGGCGCCTTGCGCCATCGCGTAGAGCCGGCCGTCGTGGGCCGCCAGCTTCGGCAGCATGATGTCTCCGAAGTCGAAGGTGCGCCGGCTGCTGCCGATCTCTCCCGACGTGTGGTCCCAAGGCAGGGCATGTAGGCGCTCGCTGTCCGTGTCCAGCGCGAAGAGCCATGATCCATCGATGAGTAACGCAAATGCGCCGCCGTCGAAGTCGATGCGCTGGGTCTGGATCGGCCCCTCGGTCCCTGTCAGGTCGAAGACGTAGAGCGCATTCCCGGTGCCGACCAAGAGGTGGTCTTCATCGACCGCAATCCCGAGCGGACGGTCGAGCCCCAGGTTCGCTATCTCGACGGGTGCGCTCGGATCCTCGAGATCCACAAGGACCGGCCCTTCCAGTCTGCCGGACAAGATCGCCTGCTGGCGGTGGATCAAGACGTGAAGAGAGGACCCGATGCCTGGGAGCTGGCCAACCAGCTCGAATCCGGCCTCGTCCCCGAAGCGCAGGATGGACAGCCCTCCACCCTCTTCGGGTCCACGCCACGAGGTCAATGCGACGAGATCGCCGCTTTGCGCCAGCGTGCAGACGCGACCAACCCGATCGTATCGCCAGCGACGCCGAACCTCGCCATCGACCGACGGTTCGAGGCGCCAGAGCGGCCCTTCCCACTCGTCGACGTAGAGCACGGAGTCAGCGTAGGCCATGCTCCCGATGGACACGAAGCCCGAGATCGTGGACTGGACGCGCATGCTCATCAGATCGACGATGTGGATCTGCGGCTGCGATCCCGGGCCGAGGGCCGAGATCGCGATCTGGTCACCTCGTGCCACCACGGCTCGCGCCCGGAGGCCTGGTAACAGCGCCGCGAGATCTACCACGGTAGAGATCCGCGGCGCGCCAGGATCGTTCGGATCGAGCAGGTACAGGTGATCTGCATCGGACACGATCAGATGCGTTTTCGAGCGGACGATCCCCCGGTGAAGGCTGCGGGGCAGATCAAGCGTTCCAGAAGAGGACAGGCTGCCAGTGCTCGGATCCACATCGAAGGCCCGCAGGCGCACTTGGACATCCGTCGGCTCGGTCGGCGCGTAGCCATCCAGGTGGGTGATGAGCCAGAGCGTGTTCCCTTCGATCTGCAAGGCATGGTTCCCGGTCTGGAGCCCGCGAGACTCGAGAAGCCGAGGAAAGGCGTGGTCTCTGATATCGACAACCAGGAGTCGGCTCCCACCGGCCGCGAAGAGCAGATGGCCCGTCCTCGCCATCGCCGTGATCGGACCCATCGTCATGGTCAAGCTGCCCGTGGGTCGCAGGTCCCCATCGGGCAGAATCTTGAACCGAACCAGCTCTGCTCGTGGAGCCCTTCGTACCGCGGCGACCAAGAGATCCTCCTCGGCCAGCACGGTGGTGACCATCCCACCCAAGTCCGGGCTGCGGCCCCGGCGGCTCGGCTCGGTCGAGTCCAGGTCGCCCAGCACCTGCACGCTGCTCCCCTCGGCCAGGAAGGCCATATCGCCCGAGATCTCCAGATCCAGGCTGGCGCCGCCGACCTGACCCAGCGCGACCAACTCCTGCTCGCCGGCCGAGCGCGTCGATGGGCCGAGGACGAGTAGGGTGAGAAGCACCGCGAAGGTCATCGCGGCGATCGGGAGCGCGAAACTGCGCGGTACTTCGGCCAAGCCGATCCTCATTGGGTACGTGGATGCCATGGCTCCGTGCACATGGCCGGCATCAGGCTATTGGATGCCGGGACCGGGTATCGGCTTTCGACGCTCGGTCCGCCTTGCCAAGGCGCGCTCTTTCAGACGGCGACCGGGTCTCGATGCGCTCGGTGACCTCCAGACCATGTGCTGACGGCAATGGCCGCGGCCCAAGTCAATGCAACCTCGATTGCGGGATGGGCCGGCGACGGTGTCAGGAACAACCCTGTGACGGCGATGGATGCGTGAAACAGCAGGGCGGGTAGCAGGCTGCCACGAGCATGGTCACAGATCCAGGTGAACAAGATGGCCGTGGCCACCAAGCCGAGCACCAGCCAGACGTCGAAGAAACCCTCGCGAGGATCACCCTGCACGAAGTTCAAGGGCAGATGCCAGAGCGCCCAGAGCAGTCCCAATATCACACTCGCCCGAAGTGCACCGAAACGCGCCTGCAGTCGCGGCAATGCATAGCCGCGCCATCCTGGCTCCTCGCCCATGGCACTCCCCAAAAACACATTCTGGGCGAACACCAATGGAAGGAACGCCCACGGTCCAAGGGCACGAGCCTCTTGAGGCAGTGGGTATAGGTCGAAGAACGGAGGCCGCGCCAGGTCCGGCGGTGCCCCGCCGAGGAGTACATGCACCCCGGACGTGGCTAGAGAGAGTGCTAAGGGCCATAGCAGGGCAAACGAGTACCAGCGCCAGCCGACACGCCAAATCTGGAAACCGCGCAGCAGCATGCCCACTCCATGCTTTCCCTCCAGGAGCGCGGCTGTGATGAACGCGGCCAGAAACGGGCCAAACGCCCCTACCAACGCAAGCAACGTGGGGTCAAAGGCGAAGTCCAGTTGGCCGCGCGAGTCCATGGCCAGCGGAATCCAAGACGCCCATGACAATCCGAAGGCCATGCCGAAGAAGACGATGAGGGAAGTCAGATTCGGGACCTTCGGCTTGATGGATGTCATGGATACCGATGCTCTCCCGGTAACAGCGTGGTCTGTTCACGTGGTTGGACAGAGTGACGGTCGGTCTGAGCCACAGATATGAGCCTCGCTTGCCGAAACTCAAAGCGCCAGAAAGCGCACGCTCTTCCAGCGCCCCAGCTCCTCGACCAGCCTCTCGGGCCGCGCGGTGGCCGGCCCGCCGGTGGCATCCGGCGGGAGTTCGGGCGCGTCCTGGAGCCAGCCGGCCGCCTTGGCCTCTGCCCGCAGCTCGACCGCGAAGTCGGACGGGTCGCGGCCAGCCGACTCGACGCGGCGGCGCAAGTCGGTCAGGCCCAGGACCGCCGCGTGGAAGGCGCCGGAGATCTCCTCGGGCAGCTCGGGATCGATGCCTTCGTGGGCATCCGAGCGGCCGTCGATCAGTCGGGTGAGCTGCCACCACCAGGCCACGGCCGGGGCGGGCTCCTCGGCGCCGCCGCTCAGGTGGGCGTCGGAGCCGGCCATGATCTCGGCGCTCAGGACGCGGGCCCGGACGCTCAGCGCGAAGTCGGCCTCGCTGTCCAGGGCCTGGCGGTAGAAGCGGGACACGTCGGCGAACCGGCGGGTGAAGCCGGCCGGCGGGAGGTCGGCGCGGACTTGCCGGCCGTAGCCCTTGCGGGTCAGGCGTTCGTCGAGGATGGCCACCACGCCGCGGTCGGCGGCGCGGCGGACCAGGCGGCCGAAGCCCTGCTTGAGGGTCAGGGTCATCAGCGGGAGCATGTAGTCGCCGAAGCTGCTGCCCTCGGCCTCCTCGATGGAGCGCATGCGGGCATCGTGCAGCGGGTCGCCCGGCGAGGGGAAGGGCAGCTTGTCCAGGACCACCAGGCTCAGCTCCTCGCCCGGGATGTCGACGCCCTCCCAGAAGGAGCGCGTGGCCAGGAGCACGCTGTTGGGGGTGTCGCGGAACCAGTCGAGCAGGGCCTCGCGCGGGGCGTCTCCTTGGGCGCGCAGGGGCCAGGGGACGGACGGCCAGGCATGGGCCGGCTCGCCCTCCTCGATCTCGGCGCCGGGGTCGAGCAGGGCCCGCGTCTGCTGCAGGCCGGTCCAGCTGGTGAAGAGACAGAGCGCGCGGCCGCGGCTGGCCTCGAGCAGGCGCGCGATCTCGCCGGCCACGTCGGCGTAGTAGCGCTCGCGGTTCGCCCAGCTGTAGGCCGTCAGGTGGGGCTGGTAGAGCAGGGCCTGGTTGGGGTAGTCGAAGACCGCCGGCGCCACCAGCTCGGGGCCGACGCGGGTGATGCCGCAACGCTGGCGCAGGTGCTCGAAGCCCTTGCCTGCCGCCAGGGTGGCGCTGGTGCAGATCACCGTCCGACCCTCGATGCCGAAGAGATGCTGCTCCAGGCCGCGTGCCGGCGTGATCGGCGCCGCGTGGACCATCAGGCGCAGGTTGCGCCGCCCGAAGACCGGCTCGGCGTAGCGCAGCACGCTGCCGTCGCGGCGGCTGGTTGACACCGCCGCCAGCTTGTCGGCCAAGCTGCTGAGGTTGCTCACCGCCAGGTCGTAGACCCGGGCGCGCGAGCCGTCGTCCTCCAGGTCGGCGGCACCGCGGCCGGCCAGCTTGGAGGGTCGGGTGAGGGCGGCGCCGTCACCCTGATCCGCCCGCTCGGCCTCCGGCGCCGCGTCACCGGACTCGAAGGGCCAGTCCGGGTCGGGCTCGGCCTCGACGCGCGCCAGCTTGCTCTTGGCCTTGTAGGGGTGCTGGTCCTGCATGTGCTGGGCCAGATGCTTGAGCTTGCGGGCCAGGTCACGCAGTCGAGGTAGGTCGACCTCGATGCGCCAGGCGGAGGACTCGGGGCCTTGGTCCTCGCGCAGCCGGCGCAGCTCGTCGAAGGCCAGGCGGGCCTCGAAGCGCAACTCGTCCAGCCGATCGGCGTCGACTTGCTCGCGGTAGACCGCGCGCTGCAAGAGCGACTCGACCGCGTGGTCGCTGACCTCGACCTCGAAGACCGCCGTGGCGGTGTCGACCAGGTGGTGGGCCTCGTCGATGACGTAGATGCTGGCCGGCGGCAGGATGCGCTCGCCGGCCTCGCCCAGCTGCAGGGCCGTCAACAGCAGGTGGTGGTTGGTGATGATCACGTCGGACACCGCCGCCGCGTCGCGCATGTGGTTGACGAAGCAGGCATCGTCCCAGTAGGGGCAGGCCGCCTGGATGCAGTCGTCGGTGAAGCTGACCACCCGCGGGCGCAGGTCCGGGGCCAGGAGGAAGGGCAGCTCGTCGACGTCGCCGGTCAGCGTCTCGGCCGACCAGTCCTTCAAATGCTCGACCTGACGGTCCTCGCCATCGTCCAGGCTGATCAGCTGGCGCTCGACGCGCTCCTTGTCCCACTTCCAGCTGCAGAGGTAGTTGCTGCGGCCCTTGACCAGGACCGACTCGACGGATCGGCCGGTGATGCGGCTGGCCAACGGTACGTCCTTGGCATAGAGCTGATGCTGCAGGCTCTTGTTGGCCGTGGCGATGACCACCTTGCGGCCCGAGAGCAGGGCCGGCACCAGGTAGGCCAGCGACTTGCCGGTGCCGGTGGGTGCCTCGACGATGGCATTGCGCCGTGCCAGGATCGCTTGGCGCACCGCCTCGGCCATGGCCAGCTGACTGGGTCGTGCCTCGTAGTCGCGGATGGCACGGGCGGCGCGGCCGGCCGGCCCCAGGTAGTCGCCCAGGTCGAGCGCGTCGAGCTCGGGCGCGGCGGCGGCCGGAGCAAGGCGATCGTCGGCCGGCTGTGCAGTGCGGGGCGAGGGCATGCGTCGATTCTAGATCATCGGTTCTAGGGCGCCAATCCTCCCGCGAAGCTGAAGCGACCACCATGTGGTCAACATCGGGCCCTCAGCCTGAAGGGTCTATGGCGTTTGGACGAACTACGACGCATTCGAGACTACATATTTGGAAGGACCGATTGTATCCTCACCATGAGGTATACCGAGGTGGTCGAACGCCAAGAACCGCCTAACGGTACGGCTCTCGAACGAGAAACAAGGGGAGGAGAAGAACATGCGCAGCAGACTACGGACACTCGGGATGCTCACGGCACTGATCGGCATCGTCGCCATGGCCGGCGGAGCCTACGGATACTACCGGGTTCAGAATGGGGGAGCGGCGCTCAGCGGGTTCAGCGAGGAGCAGGGTGTCACGCTGAGCTACAACGACGACGGGAACCTGGTCGACCGAGGCACCGAGGAGGGTGCGGAGGCGATCTTGGACCTGCTGACCGACGACTGGCACTGGCCCGTTGTGGAGAGCGAACTGGACCCGGACGATCCGGTGATCGATACGGGTACGGAGTACATGTACCAGATGGCGACCATCGCCTACCACGTGCTGCACGGCTCGCAGAACATCACCCTCGATGATCGGGCCGAATGGGACGGGGATGGGGACGGTGAGATCTCCAGAAATGCAACGGTCTACTCGCCCACCGGCCTTCCCGACGGGGTCTGGGATCCCGAGGAGCGGGGCATGGACGAGGACGCGATCTTCGAGCCTGGCACCTATGTCGTCCCGGTCAACGGTCGGTATTGGACGGACTTCAGCCGCCAGCACCCGCTGGATGGTCCGACCCGCGAGGCGGCGTGGACCGGCACGGTTCACGGGCTCTTCGCCGAGTTGGGCGTCGGGGCGACGACCGCCTCCATGATCCAGTTGGGCGGTGCCGTGTTCCTGATCGCCTTGGCCTTCGGCCTGGCTTTTCTGATCGTCGGCGCCGGCATGATCTGGGTGGCCAGCGCGCCCGCCACAGAGCAGCCCGCCTAACGCCACCGAACATTTGCCGACCGCTGTCAGCTCGAGCTGACAGCGGCCGGCCCTCGGTCACCCGTCCAGGATCGGCTCGAGCACTGCGATCAGCCGGTCGACCTCTTCGATCCGATTGTAGTGGACCATCGACACCCTCACCACGCCGTCGCGCTCGTGCAGGCCCAGGTCGGTGACCAAGCGGTGGGCGTAGAAGTGGCCGAAGCGGATTCCGATCCCGTGAGGGTCGACCTTCTCGACGATGGCCGAGGACGACAAGCGTGCGTGCACGAAGCTGATCGTCGGCACGCGCAGGGTGCGATCGGATTCGGGCCGGCCGAAGATGGTCACGTCCGAGCGCTCGCGCAGGAAGGCCAGCAGGCGCTCGGATAGCTGCTCTTCGTGGTCGGCGATTGCCTGCCAGGCCGCATCGCGCGCCTGGTGAGCCGCCGGGTCGGCGGGCACACCGACGTTTGCGTCGCAGGCACCAGAGTTCGGCTCCACGCGACCATCTGACTCGGGTTCCGAGGCCTCGCTCGCCATGCAGCGTGCACCCAGCGCCTCGAGGTAGTCGACCACCCCGGCGCTGCCCCAGGCCAACTCGTAGTTGGCGTTGCCCGGCTCGAGCTTGCCGGGGATGTTCTCGGGACCGTAGAAGAAGTGGTTGGCCACGCCCAATTCCAGGAAGGGCTCGCGGCGGGCGTAGAGCATGGCGAAATGCGGCCCGTAGACCTTGTACAGGCTCAGCGCGTAGAAGTCGACGCCCAAGGCCTGCACGTCGATGGCCCGGTGCGGCGCGAAGGCCACCCCGTCGACGCAGAGCAGCGCGCCGGCCGCATGCACCCGATCGGCGATCTGACGGATGGGGTGGATCGAGCCCAGGATATTGGAGACGTGGCCCACACAGACCAGCCGCGTGCTCGGACCGAGCAGCCGGTCGAGATCCTCCAGTGCCAGCTCGCCGGTGTCCACATTGCGCTCCCAGAAGCGCAGGCGCGCTCCCGAGGACTCCAAGGCCAGCCAGCAGCCGATGTTCGCCTCGTGATCAACGCGGCTGACAATGATCTCGTCGCCGGGCTCGAGGGTGGGCGCGAATGAGCTTGCCAAGAGCTCGAGCAGCAGGGTGGTCGAGGCCCCGAAGACGACCTCCTCAGGCGATGGCGCGCTGACCATCTCCGCCAGCCGCACGCGCGCTTCGGCATAGCGCTCGGCCGCGACCGTCGAGGTCGCATAGCTGGCGCCGAGCTGGACGTTCGTGTGGAGCAGGTAGTCGCGGATGCGGTCGGCGACCGATGCCAAGGTCAAGGAACCGCCAGCGTTGTCCATGAACACCTGGCCGCTTGACAGGGCCGGGAACTTAGCGCGCGCGTAGTCCAAGTCGAGCATTTCACATCCGTGTTGAGTCGTAGAGCGCATTTATCGATGGCTGTCACCGAGGTCTGATCAGAGGAATTCCAGGTGATCGCGCATCGCATCTGCATCGAGGATCTCGCTGATCACGAGCACGCAGCGAATGACGTCTCCGATACCTCGCCCTGGCACGACATAGATCACGCCCGCGTGCGGCACCGCCTCAGCATGCAATCTCAAGAAGTCGGCATCACGAGTAAGGAGCACTCGACCTCGTGAACGAGCATGCTCGAGCTGGTCCCGATCGGATCGCCCACGCAGCCCGGCGGCCGGTGTTGTGCTGACGTCGAGTCCACGGGTGCGGAGCCCTCGGATAATACTTCTGGCGATCTGTTCGTCCGTGTGCAGCCGAATCCTAGCCAAGGGCCGGCTTGCCCAGCTTGGACGGGATCTCGCGCTTGAGCGCCTCGACCAATGCTTCGTCCTCGGCGATACTCGCGTCGATGGTCTCGCGCTGATCGAAGTAGTAGGTCAACGCCG
>CAZJWJ010000132.1:0-11077 GCA_964549495.1 uncultured Anaerolineales bacterium
GGCAAGCTGGCGGCCGGGCTCGAAGCAGCTGGCTTCCAGCGCGACCCGGACGTTTTGGACACCTGGTTCTCCAGCGGCCTGTGGCCGATGAGCACCCTGGGCTGGCCAGACCCGGAGACGGCACGGGTCGAGCCCGATCAGCGCCCGCTGGCGGCCGGCGCCTCAGGCAAGTCGGCCCTGGAGGCCTACTATCCCGGCTCCTGTCTGGTCACCGGTCGCGACATCATCACCCTGTGGGTGGCGCGCATGGTGGTGATGGGCCTCTACAACCTTGGCGAGCTGCCCTTCACCGACTCCTTCATCCACGCCAACATCCTCGATGGCAAGGGCGAGCGGATGAGCAAGTCCAAGGGCAACGGCATCGATCCGGTGGACATCATCGAGGAGTACGGCGCCGACGCCATGCGCTACGTGCTGTGCGAGATGCAGACCGGTACCCAGGACATCCGCCTGCCGGTGCAGGCCGTCTCGCCCTTCACCGGCCAGCTGATCGAGCTGGCCGAGGCCGAGCACGGCAGCTCGATCTTCACCTACCTCGACCCGGAGACGGGGCAGGAGTTCGACGTCCTGGGCAGCATGCCCCAGCTCCCTTCGGCCCGCCTTCTCAGCGATCGCTTCCTGGTGGGCCGCAACTTCTGCAACAAGCTCTGGAATGCCACGCGCTTCGCGCTGGGCCATCTGGAGGGCTCGGCCTTCCGGGTCCGCGCGCTCGGCGACTTGGCCATCGAGGACCGCTGGATCCTCTCGCGCCTGGCCAACGCCCAGACCCGCGTCGATGCCGAGCTGGATCGCTATCAACCCTCGGCGGCATTGCATGCGCTGCGCGATTTCTTCTGGAACGACTTCTGTGACTGGTATCTTGAGTTGATCAAGCCGCGCCTGGCTGGTGGCGCCGACGACGGTGGCCAGGACGCCGCGATGGCCCGCCAGGTCTTGGCGTTCACGCTGGATCGTTGCCTGCGCCTGCTTCACCCCTTCCTGCCCTTCATCACCGAGGCCCTATGGCAGCGCTTGATCCGGCTGGCGCCCGAGCGCGGCATCGAGGCCCCGCTCCCGAGCGCCGAGCTCTTGGTTCACGCCGCCTGGCCCGAGGCGAGGCCTGAATGGGCCGACGGCGAGCTCGAGAGCCGTCTGGCCTTCACCCAGGAAGCCGTGCGCGCCATCCGGGACCTGCGCAATCAGCACAACGTTCCGCCCAAGCGCAGGCTGGAGGCCGTCTTGCGCGGTCGCGGCGCATCGGCCGAGACGCTGCTCGAGCAGGGGCATGTGCTGGCCGAGATGGCGGGCCTGAGCTCCATGACCGTCGATGCCGAAGCCCGGCCGGCTGCCGATGCCGCGACGGCCGTGGTGCAGGATGTGGAGATCGACCTGCCCGGCGTGGTCGACCTGGAAGCCGAACGGAACCGGCTCGAGAAGCATCGGGACCACCTGCGCGGGCGCATCGAGGGCCTCGAGGGCCGCCTGTCCAACGAGCAGTTCGTCGCGCGCGCCAAGCCCGAGGTGGTGCAGGGCGCCCGCGATCAGCTGACCGAGCTGCAGCGCGAGCTCGAGGCGGTCGAGACCAACCTGGCCGCCCTGCCCGACTGATCCGCCGGCAGCCGCACTCGGCTACCGAATCACGCCTTCCGAAACGGCATCGAGCGGAGCAGCGCCCGCCAACCCATCCCGACACCGAGAGCGCGCCGGATGAGCAAGAAGCGCCGCGTATACATCGCCAACACCGGCGGCACGATCGGCATGCGACCCGGCCCGCAGGGCTATGCGCCCGCGCCGGGCTTTCTGGGCCAGCAGCTGGGCCAGATGGCGGCCTTCGAGTCCGATCAGATGCCCGAGGTCGAGGTGGGCGAGCTGGAGCCCCTGCTGGACTCGGCCTACATGCAGCCGGCCGATTGGCAGCGGATTGCCGCCGACATCCATGCGCATTACGAGGACTTCGACGGCTTCGTGGTGGTGCACGGCACCGACACCATGGCCTACACCGCCTCGGCGCTGCCCTTCATGCTCAAGAACCTGGCCAAGCCGGTGATCCTGACCGGCTCGCAGATCCCGCTCTGCGAATTGCGCTCGGACGCGCGCGGCAATCTGATCACCGCCCTTACGATCGCCTCCGAGCTGGACATCCCCGAGGTCTGCATCTACCTGGACGGCCTGCTCTTGCGCGGCTGCCGCAGCACCAAGGTCGATGCGGCCAGCTTCGACGCCTTCGAGTCGCCGAACTTTCCTCCGCTGGGGCGCGCCGGCGTGGGCATCGAGGTGGACCGGCGGCTGCTCTTGCCGCCGCCCGCGCCGGGCAGCCGCCTGCAGCTGCGTTCGGTGGCCAACCCCACCGTCGGCATCTTGCGGCTGTTTCCGGGCATCACCGCCGCCTGGGTACGCAACAGCCTGGCGCCGCCCTTGCGGGGCCTGGTCCTGGAGACCTACGGGGTGGGCAACGGGCCGGCGCGTGACCGAAACTTCCTGCACGCGCTGGAAGAAGCCATCGGGCGCGGCGTGATCATCGTCGCCACCAGCCAATGCCTTCGCGGCCGGGTTCGGCTCGGGGACTACGAGGCCGGCAGCGGCATGCAGCAGGTCGGCGTGATCAGCGGCCAGGACATGACCACCGAGGCGGCGCTGGCCAAGCTCTACCACCTGCTCTCGCTGGAACTGGATGCCTCCGAGGTGCGCCGGCGCTTGGCAAGCAACCTGCGTGGCGAGTTGCGCGGCCCGCTGGCCGTGGAGGACGCGGACCGCGACCCAACGCTCGTCATGTGACACGCTAGGGCTCTCTCGGGAATCGCCTCCCCGATTCGGACGCCGCTGCCTCCACGTCAAGCCCCGACATGAATAGGGCCGCATGAGAAGGGCCGCGGGCGAAACGCCCGCGGCCCTTCTAGCTGCTATTCGACTCGCCGAGGCGGCGCGATGGCCATCCCGGAAGCGGGTCCGGTCTAGACCGCGCTGAGCTTCTTGACGTTCGTGGCGCGCGGGCCCTTGGGGCCCGGCTCGACACCGAACTCGACGCGCTGACCCTCATCGAGCGTACGGAACTCGCCGTCGCTCTCGATGGAGCTGAAGTGCACGAAGACGTCCGGCTGCTTGTCGTCCCGGCTGATGAAGCCGTAGCCCTTCTCGGGCCGGAACCACTTGACGGTACCAGTGATGCGATCGCTCATCTGAAACAGATCTCCTGAGCTTGGGAACGGATGTTGCAAATTGGAGAGAGAGACCTGGTTCGTGCCGGCCCGTCATGCTACAGCGGACCCAAGAGCGACCTGCAACCTGGCCGGTTGTATGCGACATGCGGCGTGAACTTCGTTCCGTCTTTCCAACGCCCCACATGCTAGCAGCATGTTTTGAAACTGCCAACAATCACAACAAATCGGGTGGGGCCGATGCGACGAAGCAGGGCCCGATCTCGCGTGAGATCGGGCCCGAGCTTCGAGGTGGAGATGGCCGGAATCGAACCGGCGTCCGAAGAGTTCGCGACCGGATATCCTACAAGCTTAGTCGGGCTTACCAGGTTCTCACGCCATCCCATCTCACCCGACCGAGCGGAGGATGGCGCCAGCCGATGATCTTTCGCTGGCCCAATCGGCGTCAGGTCAGCGGCACGCCAGCTTCATGATACCCATCCCGATCACGCCGGCGGGGTGCCGGGCGGGCATCGCTACCTTTTAGGCAGCGAGCGCGAGCGTAGGCTCGGCAAGTAAGGTGTTGGCCCTGTTTTGCGAGTTTGAGCCAAACTCGGCTTGCAATCCGGACGCAGCCGTCTCCGTCGAAACCTGTCATCCCCGGATGACTCCAATGCTAGCGCAGTGGGGAAGGGGCGTCAAGCACTTCTTTACATAAGCGCGCTAGTTGCCACTCCCATGGCCATTCGAAGCGCCCCCTTGCCAGGCGCCAGCGCGCCAGGCGGCGGATGGGTCGTTTGAAGGGATGCGGGGGCGGGTCCCAGGCCTGCCGGAGATAGAAGGCCACCCGCCGGGCCCGATCGACGCGGGCGCGGGGGACCCAGCTGCCGGGGCCGTCCAGGTCGAAGCGGGACCAGGCAGCCAGGTCGGCCGGCGGAGTGTGCCCGGAGGCCTGCAGCTGCTCGGCCAGCTCCGAGCCCGGGTAAGGGCGGTAGAAGAAGATGGGTGTCTGAAAGCCCGGGCTCATCGCCCGAAGGCGGCCCGCCCAGGCCAAGCTGGCCTCCAGGTCTCGCTCCGACTCACCCGGAAGGCCGACGATGAAGGGCAGATCGGCGCGGATGCCGTGCCGGCGCAGCTTCTCGGCGGCCAGCATGACCTGCTCGAGCCGAACGTCCTTCTGCAGGCGCCGGAGCATGCGCGGACTGCCCGACTCGACCCCGAGCAGCACTCGCCGGAGGCCCGACGCGGCCAGGAGTGCCATTTGCCCATCGTCGATCCGATCGGCCTGATCGGCCCGGATGGTGGCCGTCCAGGTCAGGTGCGGTCCCGCCTCCAGCAGGCCGCGGGCCAATTCGATGGCGCGCTCGGGATGGGTGAAGAAGGTCTCGTCCTGAAAGGCCAGATCCTCGAAGGCATACCGGCGATGCAGCCTGCGCAGCTGCTCGAGCATCCCGGCCGCAGACAGCCCGGACCAGCTGCGACGGTAGACCCGCGGATCGGCACAGAAAGCGCAGCGCCAGTAGCAGCCCTGGCTGGCCACGAAGTCCAGCTGGCGCCTTCCCTTGCGCGCGAACCAGGCCTCCAGGTCCAAGAGGGAGTAGTCGACGGCCTCGCAGGCCTCCACCGGCAGGGCCGGCCGCGGCGGACCGAACTCGACCCGGCCATCCTCGGCTCGCCAAGCGCAGCCGGCCAGCCCCGCGGCCGGCTGGCCCGCATCCAGCGCGCCCACGATCTCGACCCAGGCCGGCTCGCCCTGGCCCATCACCACCAAATCGACGCTGGGCTCGGCCAGGCATTGGGCGGCGAAGAGCGACGGATGCCAGCCGCCCCAGACGACGGGCAGATCGGGCCGGCGGGCCTTGGCCGCGCGCGAGGCCGCCAGCGCGCCGGCGATGGGCGGTCCGGTCAGGACGCTGATGCCGAGGCAAAGCGTGCGCTCGTCGATCCGCTCGACCAGCGCGGCCAGCGGATCGGCCTCCATCCGGGCATCGACGATCACCGGCTCGTAGCGATCTCGGTCGAGCGCGGAGGCCAGCGCCAGCAGCGCCAGGGGAAGGGTGGCGTGTTCTACCGGCGGCTGATAGAGCAGCACGCGGCGCCGACCCGACCGGTCATCCCGCGTCTCGAGGCGCCGCCGCATCGGTAGACCGAGACCTCAGCGCCGATCGCGTCGCGCCATCTCGCGATCGATCTGCCGTTGGGTCTCGCGATCGCGGATCGTGCGGCGCTTGTCGTGCAGTTTCTTGCCGCGGGCCAAGGCGATCTCGACCTTGGCCCGACCGTCCTTCAGATAGAGCCGCAGCGGAACCAGCGTGATGCCCTTGGCCCGCGTCTCGAAGTGCAGCTGGTCGATCTGCCGGCGGTGCAAGAGCAGCTTGCGCCGCCGGTCGGGAACGTGGTCGGCGTAGCCGGCCATCGGGTAGGGCGCGATGTGACAGCCGACCAGCCAGGCCTCGCCGCCGTCGATGGCGGCGTAGGCCTCCTGCAGGTTGACCTTCCCGTCGCGGATGCTCTTGATCTCGCTGCCGGTCAACACCAGGCCTGCCTCGAGCCGCTCGAGGATCTCGTACTCGTGACGCGCCTTGCGATTGGTCGCGATGACCCGATCGCCGGGGTCCTTGGCTCCTTGCTTGTCCGCCATGTTCACCGCTCCTCGCCGCCTGTCCGAGCCGGCTCGCCTTCCAGCGCGGCCAGGGCGGCAGCCAATACCGGGTCCGACGCGAGGTCGAATGCGCCCCTGGCCTCGTCGCCGTCGATCTGCACATCGGGCCTGAGGCCACCATCGCCCACGCTCAGCCCCTTCGGGGTGGTCCAGCGGGCGACGGTGAAGCGTAGCATCGATGCGTCCGATAGGGCGACGAGGCCCTGAATCCGGTCCTTGCCGAAGCTGGGCTGGCCGTAGATGCGCGCGCCGCGGTGCTCGCGCAAGGCGCCGGCCAGCATCTCGGCCGCGCTGGCCGTACCGCCGTTGATCAGGACCGCCAGCTGCTCTGGGAGGTGCACCGGCGCCGCGTCCTCGGTGATGCTTCGCCAAGGGCGCGGGCGACCGCCGCGTTCCAGCTGCAGCCACAGGACGTCATCGAAAAAGCGGCCGGCCACCCGCCGCGCCGATTCGAGCGAGCCACCCGGATTGTCGCGCAGGTCCAGGACGAGGGCCTCGGCAGGCTCGGCCGCCAGTCCTTCCAGCGAGGCGTCCAGCGGATCCAGAACATCGCCGTCGAAGCGCGCCAGCTCGAGGTAGGCTACGCCCGAGGCCGGCCGGCGCAAGCGCAGGGCCGGCCGCGGGTAGCGCGAGCGGACCAACTCCAGGCTGCGGGCCTGGCCCCCGGGCGAGACGACCAGCATGCGCAAGGAGCTTCCCTCCGGGCCGCGCAGGGCGCCTTCGAGCCCGGCCCGGTCGAGTCCGGCAACCGGCCGGCCGTCGAGCTCGACGATCCGGTCGCCCGGCTTCAATCCAGCGCGCCGCGCGGGCGTTCCGGGCAATGTCGAGAGCACCAAGGCGCCCGCGGCGGCCGGCTCGACCCAGGCGCCGATACCCTCGGCCTCGGCCGGCTTCGACGCGGCGCGCGCGCTGGCCGCGTCGTCGCGGGACAGGTAGGCGGCATGGGGGTCGTCCAGGGATTCGACCAATCCCTCGATGGCCGCGGCGGTCACCTGCCGGGGTAAGGGTTTGCGTCCGTAGAACTCCGCGTCGACCCACGCCCAGACCTCGCCGAAGAGGGCGAAGGCGGGCGCCGCACGCAGGCCGGCTGTCGGCCCCGGCGGCGAGACGTGCAGCGCCGTGGCAAAGCCCACGAGCCAGGCGAGGCTGGCGCCCATCAGGGTGCCGGCGAAGAGGATCGCGCTGCGCCGCATCGGCCTTCGGCCAAGCGCAGGCGATCGGTCTATCGGACCGGCTCCGCCAGCAAGCCGAGCGCCTCGCGCACTGCCCGCTCGAGCTGGTAATCCCTCGGCTCTTCGTCCTCGTCCTGGTCGGGCTGCGCTTCGGCATCCGAATCCGCCTCGGCCCGGGCATCGTCCTGCAGCTCGGCCTGGGCCTCCACTTCGGGCTCCGGCTCGACGACGCCGGTCTCCTGCTCACCGCCCAGCAGCTGGCCGTCGATGCCGATGGCGATGTCGGGCTCGATGCCGGTCTTGTGGATCAGGGTGCGATTCGGGGTGAGCCAGGCGGCCACCGTCACGCGCAGCTCCGAGCCGTCGGAGAGCTGGTGGACGTTCTGCACCGAGCCCTTGCCGAAGGTGGTCTCGCCGACGATGATGCCCCGGTCGTAGTCTTGGATGGCGCCGGCCACGATCTCGCTGGCCGAGGCCGAGCCGCGGTTGACCAGGACCACCAAGGGTAAGTCGAGGGCCTTGCCGCCGCGCTTGGCGTAGGCCGGCTCCTCCTGTTCGTCGGCATCCTGCTGGATGACGACCACGCCCTCGTCGATGAACTCGCTGACCACCTCGATGGCGGTGTTGAGGTAGCCGCCGGGGTTGTTGCGCAAATCCAGCACCAAGGCCTGGGCTCCTTCGTCGCGCAGGCGCTGGATCTCGCGGTCCAATTCGGCCTTGCTCTCGGCGGCGAACTGGGTGAGCTGGACGTAGCCGATCTGCGGCGCGTCGTACTCTTCCAAGAGGTGCGCGTTGTTGACCGAGGGCACCTCGATGCGATCGCGCACCACCGAGATCTCCAGCTCCTCGGGCTCGCCCTCGCGGATGATGGTCAGGACCACCGTCGTGCCCTTGGGCCCTCGGATCTTCAGGACGGCCTCGTTGACGTCGAGGTTGGTGATGTCCTCGCCGTCGACGCGGATGACGATGTCACCGGCCAGGACGCCCGCCTTCTCGGCCGGCTGGCCGGGCATGGGCGTCTGGATCATCAGGAGGCCGTCCTCGCTGGAGGTGACGTAGGCGCCGATGCCCTCGAACTCGCTGTCGAGCGAGACGCTGTTGACCTCGGAGACGACCGGGTCCATGAAGGCGGTGAAGGGATCGTCCAGCGAGCGCAAGGAGCCGCGGATGGCCGAGTAGGTCATCTCCTCGTCGGCCGGCAAGTCGCCATAGAACTCGTCCTGGATGTAGTCCCAGGCTTCCCAGAAGACGCCGAAGTTGGCCGGCGTCTCGCCCTCGGCCAGCGCGCCGGCTTGGCCGCTGCCGGCCACCTGCGGGCTGGCCGCATCGGGCGAGACCACGTCGCGCAGTGCGGCCACCGTGGTGCTGTCCTCGAGCCGCAATGCGGTGACGAAGCCCATGCCGTAAGCCAGCGTCATGGCGACGACGGCCATCAGGAAGAGCGTAAGGAGTCGAACGCTGTCTCTCATGAGGTCAAGCACCCTTCTGGTTAGAATCGTCCACGGGAGACGAGATTGTAGCATGCCTTCGCGCCGGGCAAGGCCGGCGTGTATCATCCTAGGCGCCCCGGCGCGGCGGCCCAAATGATCGCCCATCGTCCGGCACTTCGCCCCATCGCCCAGCTGCCAGGAGCCCTCCTGCATGGTCAAGCCGATCGGTCTGCACGTCCACTCCACGCGGGCCAACGTTCTGGTCGAGGCCTACATCCGCGACGTCAAGCCCAGCGTGATGAAGTGGCTCTCCGACGGGGTCGACCCGCGCCTGGTCGACTTGGCCAAGGTCTACGGCGCGCTGACCATCCAGCGCGTCTACGAGCCCAACCAGCAGCTGGGCAACCCGCACGAGGAGAACTTCCTGGCCAAGGTGGAGGCCTCCATCCAGCGCTACCCGCAGTTCGACGCCCACGAAGGCTACAACGAGACCTTCCAGCGCCTGCCGGAGGTGCGCCGGCGGGCCGAGATGGACATCCGGCTGATGGAGCTCTGCGAGCGCCACGGCAAGAAGGCGGTCATCGGCAGCTTCTCGGTGGGGCAGCCGCAGTGGCCGCTGACGGGTCAAGCCGACGACTGGGCCGGCTACCTGCCGGCCCTCCAGCGCGCCAGCGCCAACGGGCACTACGTGGGCCTGCACGAGTACGGGGCGCCGGCCATGCAATGGGGCGTCGGCGCCAACCAGGCGGCCAACCTGATCGGCGGCCGCTGGGAGCATATCGACCCGGTGACCCGACCGGGCGTGCAGGGCTGGTTCGTCCTGCGCTACCGGCGCGTGCTCGACCACTGGCGCAGCCTGGGCTTGAGCCCCTTGCCCAAGATCGTGATCACCGAGAGCGGCATCGACGACATCCAGCCCCGGCCCGATGTCGGCCGGCGTCGCGGCTACAAGACCTATCGCGATACGATCTGGTGGCAGCATCCGGTCCTGGGCGACTACGCCAGCCAGCTGGGCTGGACCTGCGACCGCTGGGCCGAGGACGGGCAAGTGGTCGGCGGCGTCGACTTCGGCTTCGCCGACATCTCCGGCGACTGGGACGATTTCGATCTCTCGACCGACCCGCAGACCCTGGCCCGGGTGCGTCAGGTGATGATGGCCCTGGAAGACCCGCGGCCGGTCGACCCCACCCCGCCGGTCGACCCGGGCCCGCCGCCCCCGACCAACCAGGCCCGCCTGGCCGAGCGCTACACGCCCCACATCCTCTCGGAAGGGGAGACCCTGTGGCGCATCGCCGGACCCCGCTGGCGCGACCTCTTGCGCGTCCAGCCCTTGGGCGATCCGAACGACCTGCGGGCCGGCACCATCCTGATGGTCCCCGAGCGCGAGGACTGATCCGGGCTCCACGTAGAGCATTGCGCGAGGCCGCGCCTGCAGAACTCGTTGCCTCTGCGCCCGGGCCGCGCACGGACCCGTCGGACAATGCACCGCGGGCGCACGCGCCGCCACCGCGACGCTGGCCACGATCGGCTCCCCCGTGCACGAAGCCGGGGTGCGACGACCATGGTGATGTCGGCGCGCCCGGTCTAGGATGCTGGGGACGGGCGGCGAGATCTCCGGCTCCCGCTGACCCGAGGTCGATTCGAGACGCCTGTTTGCCCATTTGCGTCCTCGCGCAGCCCGCGGTGCCGGAGCCCGGGCGGCGCAATCCGGTCAGGAGTCTTTGCGTGACGATCCAGGCCTTCGGTCCCGGCCGGGCATCGGCCCCGCGCCTACTGCCGTCCCCCCCGCCAAGCGCCCGCACCCCGTCCCGATCCCCCCAACCCACCGCCCGCTACCAACCTCCGCGCGAGGCGGCGGATCTCGGACGCCCCGTCGAGGCCTTGCTCTTCGGCTCGAGGCTGGCCTCGCCCCGACCGCGAAGCGAGATCGTGCTGCGACCAGGAAACACGGCCGCGGCCGCCTGGCTTTCGCGCCGGCCCGGCGCCGAGCCGCCGGGCGCGGTGCTGGCCCGCGACGACGGCCGGCATCTGCTGTTGGCCATGGCGGAGGACCAGGCCGGCGAGGGCCTGTCCGATGCCCTGGTCGCCATCCTGGCCGAGCGCGCGCGCCAGCGCCCGGTGCAGTACCTGATCGACCTCCTCGGCATGCTCGAGCATCTGGAGCCGCCGGAGGGCCTCGCCGGGCCGGCCAGCTGCTCGCTGACCCTCCTGGCCTTCGACCGCCTGCGCGGCACGGGGCACGGCCTGATCCTGGGCGAGGGCTGCGCCCACCTGACGGACCCCTTCGACTCCCCGGCGGCCTACCGCCTGGGCGCGTCGAACCGCCGGCTGGTCCACCTCTCCAGCGCCGGCCGGCTGCGCGCCGACCGCCCGGACAGCTTCGGCTTCCAGGCCCTGCCGGGCCAACTGGTGCTGCTCAGCAGCGCGTCGGACCGCCTCGCGAGGCGGTCGCCGTCAGCGCTGGACGAGGAAGCGGCCACCGCACGCGCCGTCCACGTGGCCTCCATCGGCCTCCTTCCGCCCTTGCAGGGCTTGCGCCGCTTCGTGGCTCTGCGCCGCGCGGCCGGCGCCGCCGGCGCGATCACGATCGCCGGCAGTCGCACCTGAGCGCGCTGACCCATGCTCGCTCGAACCCGTATGGCAAACGCCAGGGCGATTGCAAAGTCGGTCGTCAGGTGAACAGCACTGCGGCGGGAACAC
>CAZJWJ010000133.1:0-10843 GCA_964549495.1 uncultured Anaerolineales bacterium
TTCAACAAGAAGGGCAGCAACAACGCCCCAGGCCCGACCGGTGGCAAGACTTCCTCGCCAAACAACGGGAGTTGCCGCAGCGGTTCGCCCGCCACGACAGACATCCGCGGCCCCGCGAGCCCCGCCCCCAGCACATCCGGCCCGCGCACCGTCACGCCCACCGCGCCCAGCCCCACGACCTGACGCCCAGCCCCCACGGGCCCCGGCAGCCCATGATCCCAGTAGGTCGCCGAAACCAGCGCCGAGCCGCGGAAGCCCGGATCGAGCCCCAGATCGGCCAGGTCGACCAAGGCCGTCTCGCTGGGACCGAGTTCAAGGGGATGGCGCAGCACCGGCCGGCCGTCGCCCTCGAGCAGGATCAGCTGCGCCTCGGTGCGTCCTGGCAGGCCGACCAGGTTCGCCACCGCGATCCGCCCCACCGATCGGGCATCGCCCGCATCCGGCTCGTAGACCAGGTTCGGCAGCGCCACCAGCGCCGTTCCCGTTTCGGTGCCGCCGGCCCCGCTGCCCAGCGGCCAGGTACCGACATGGTTTTCGGGCAACAACTCGTAGGCGATGGACTCCAGCGTGCTATTGCGCGTCGCATCCTCGTAGCGGAAATGCCAGGCGACGGCCTTGATGGTTCCCGCCGGCTCCCAGGGCGCCAGTTCCGGCGGCCGGCTGGTCACCCGGATGCTGCCGGCGGCGCTGCCGCGCGCGGCCTGGGCGACCGTCGAGATCGGGACGAAGAAGGTCTCGGTGTTACCGGGGCAGATGTAGGCCTCGTAAGCCACCATCACCAGCCCCTTGGTATCCAGGAACTCCACGTCGACCCAGGCACCGCGCTGTAGATCGGCGCTCTGGACGTTGACGCCCAGGTCCCAGCCGTCCACCGGAAGGGGCGAGAGCGGCGCGAAGAGCCGCGTGCCGGGTGCGGCCGGCAGGTCCTCGCCGGCCAGATCGTGTTGGATCCGCGCCGGCCGGGCCGCGTAGGCGTTGCGGATGCCCCGACCGCGCATCTCGACCACCGCGGCCAGGGGCTGGTCCGAGCGGATCCAGAGCGTGCCCTGTGCGTCCGGACCGAAGCACTGCGAGCCGACATGCGCGCTTTCGCCGGCTCGAATGGTCAGGCTTTCGCAGGCCCTGCGCGCGCTACAGTCGTTCTGGTAGGCCATGAAGACCTCGACCGAGGCCGTCTCCAGCCCAGCATTCTGTAGCCAGGTCTGCGAGTCCAGCCCGGCCTTGTCGCCCAACACGATGGGCACGAAGGTCTCGAAACCACCGACGTCCTCGTTCCACGCGGCCAACTGCGTGTCGGCGATGCCGCCGTAGGCGGCCAGCTCGCGCGAGCCGGCCGGGGCGCCGAAGCGGCTGGAATCGCATTCGCGCTCGACCCGCACTGCCAGCGGCGCGCCGAGCACCCGCTCGTCCCCGAGGTCGATCCCCGTGAACTCGCCTCCACGATCCCAGGCCTGCTTGAAGCGCCGGTAGTCGTCGCAGTCTCCGATGACGCCGAAGAAGAGTACCTCGCAGAGGATGTCGGCGACGGGAGCCTCTATCGCTGGCGGGTTGGGATCCACCTCGCTGAGCTGCGTCAGCCCGTTGATGCTGTAGATCGTCCCGCTGGCGAAGCTGCCGATCATCCCGCCGGCCCAGGTCCAGCTGCCGCCCGGTGCCAGCAGGCCCGAGCACTCGACCTTGGCCGGTCCGGCACAAGAATCCGGATTGGCCGAGCGCGGGCCCCAGAGCACCAGGATGGCCTTGGAGGCCACATCGCCGACGTTCTGGATGCCGATCTCCGGGTCGCAGACCGGCGCGTCCGGGCCGTCGTGGCTCAGGGCCGGCAGGTGGACCTGGCGGCGGGGCGCTGGGGATTGCGGTGGCTGCAGTTCACTCGGTTCCGGGCGCCACCGACAGAGGCCCGCTCGCGCCCACTCGACATCGTCCTGATCGATCTGGCCGTTCGTGTTCAGGTCCAGCATCGGATCCCAGGCCGCGTCGCCAGGCTGGCTGCCGATCGCCGCTGCGACCCGCGCCGGATCGGCCGCGTCCACTTGGCCATCCCCGTTCAGGTCGAAGGGCTGGCCGCCCTGGCGGGTGACCAGGGTGTGCAGCTGGTCTCGACCGATCCGCTCGGCCATGATCGCCAGCGGCTGACTCGATCGGACGACGACGCTGCCGACCCAACCCGGGCCGACGCAGTCGCCGACGTCCCATTGGTAGGCCTCGCCGGGTGCGAGTCCGTAGATGCGGCAGACGCGGCCCGAGATGCAATCGCCCAGGCTCGAGAAGTGCAGCTGGACATCCGCGCCCTCGTGGCCCCCGTTCTGGAAGTAGAGCAGGCTGTTGTAGTCGGCGTAGCTTGCCATGACCGGCAGGACCGAGTAGCGGAACTGCTGCTGGTGGGCCTCCGGATCGCGCAGGTCGTAGGCCTCGCCGGTCGGGGCCTCGTAGGAGGCGGTCATCTCCAGGCCGGGCGTCGTGTCCCCGGGGCAGGTCCGCTCGACCTCGATGGTCAGGGGCGGCCCGATGGCCTCGGACAGCGGCAGCTGATCGGCGATGCCGCCGGTCAGCCAGGCCAGATGGAAGCGGCGATCGTCGCGCGGGTCACCGACGATCTCGTCGGCGACCTGTTGGCAGACGGCCTCGGACAGCGGCTCGGAGGAACCCGGATCGACACCCGCCTCGGCCAGGGTGGCCGGCCCGAGGCTATAGACCCGCGCGCTGAACGCGCCACTTGGCAGCTCCTCGGGCGGAAGGCTCAGCTGCGCTCCCGGCGCGATGGGGTCGGTGCACAGGCTATCGATCGGGCCCGCGTATTGCGGCGCAACGAAGCCGGGCTCGTCATGGATGACCAGCAATGCGCGGGCGTCCACGTTTCCCTGGTTGCGGATGGTCAGCTCGGCCCGACAGACATCGTTCTGACCCAGGTCGCGCAGTGCCGGCAGGTGGGACAGCGCCGCCAGGGCATCGGCGCGCGGGTTGGGCCCGGAGGGCGGAGTGGCCGTCGGCGCGATCGCCGAAGGCTCGGGGGCGCAGCGGCGCGACATCGGGCCGCGCAGGCTCTCCGGCAGGCTCTGCACCGGGATTCCGCGGGTGATGGCCAACTCGTCGCCCGGGACGTCTTCGCCGATACGGGTGCCGGTACGCCAGATCAGGCTGGCCCCCAAGATCGGCGGATAGGCCAAGCCGTCTTCGGCATGCGTCCACCAGGCCGCCGAGACCAGCAGGGACCCGCGGGCGCCCTGCCAGGGTCGGTGCTGGGTGGCCAGGTCGATGTATTGCGTCTCGCCGGCCCGCAGGCGGTGGCAGCGGACGCTGGCCAGGGCGTTGACGTCGTAGCGCAGCAGGGCCACGTCGGTCCAGCCCGGTCTGAGGTTGTGGTTGACCAGCACCAGCTCGCTAATCTGTCCCGTGCCGTCGAGGTCCTTGGTCAGCAAGGGGAGGCTCAGGACGGCTTGTCCGCCGGCCACGGGCATGGAATCGCGGGCCAGGGGGACGCCCTGGCCGCTCGGAAGCGGCTCGAGTCGGTCGGCCGCGGTGCTGCGGAGATCTCCGACCGCGCCGGCTTCGAATTCGGTGCTGCGCAGGCTGGCCAGCACCGGCGGGCCGGCCTGGCCCGGCGGGTCGCTGCTGCTTCGGACCCGAACGCGAACCGGATGGATGCCCGGCAGTTCGTCCGTGGCCGCCCATCGGAAGAGCTCGTTGCCACCCGGGCAGAGATCCCGCTCCTCTTGCCGGACGGGCAGTCCGCCGGCATCCAAGAATTCGACCTGTATTCGGGCAGGGCTCTGGCCGGGATTCGTGACGCTGACCAGGTTGTCCCAGCCATGATCGGCGGCCTGGCTCGCGCCGCCCTCGAGCAGGTAGTCACCCTCGGCGGGCGCCTCGGACGCAGCCGGCTCTGCCGCCGCGCCGTGGCTGCTCAGCCCGTCGCTGCCGACGCTGTCCAGCAGCACCGCCAGCCGCTGGTCCGCTTCCAGGCGCAGCGCGCCGACGCTACCCTCACCTGCGCAAGCCAGAACGTCCACTACCTGGCTCTGACCCGGCGGGATGACCAAGTCGCCGCAGGCGATCTCCGCTCCGGTGCAGTCGGCAGCCCGTCGGAAGCTGGCCTGGACGGTGGCGGTCATGGCGCTGCTGTTCTGCAGGTAGGCCATGCTCCAGGGTGATTGTCTGCCGACCGTGCCCGCCGCCGGCCGGGCAAAGGCCGGCGCGACGTGGTAACGGTAGCCATCCTCGTTCGAGCGCTCCGCTTCGACCTCGAAAGCGGCATAGCTCGAAGCCAGCTCGACGCCCGGTGTCAGGTTGCCGGGGCAGTTGCGCAGCACCTGGGCCGCGAGTGGCGCGCCCTTGACCAGGGACAGCGGGACGCCGCCGAAGCTGGCACCGCTCTCGTAAGCCGCGCGGAAGCGGGCGTAGTCCGCCGGGTCGCCAACCACCTCGAAGAAGAGCAGATCGCAGAAGTAGCTGGCGGCGCCGTCGTCGAAGCCCAGGTCCACGCCCAGCTCGCTCAGAAGCCGGGCCTCGAAGCTAAAGATCATGCCGCTGAAGCTGCCGGTAGGAATCTGGGCGCCCAGAAGATCCCAGCTGCTGCCCGGGCGGATCAGACCGCTGCACTCGACCTTGAGCGGCCCATCGTCCGGGATCAGCGGATCGGCCTCGGCCCAGGTCAACATCAAGGCCTGACTGGGCTGCTCTCCGACGTTCTGCACCGCGATCCAGCTGCGACAGATGTCGTCGACCTGTCCGATGCGGAAGCTGCCGAAGTTCAGGACCGGGACGGCCAACGGAACCGCGCCCGCCTGCTGCTGCGGGCCGGCCTGTGCTGCCGGCCTGGCGGAGACGGGAGTCGCCTGGGAGGATGGGTCCGCCGGCGAGAGCCAGCCGCCCGCGAAACCGAGCCCGAGCGCGAGGACCAAGACCTGCCAGCCAGCTAGCCGCGACGCGCGTCGGTCGCTCGGGATCGGTCGCTTCAGGAGCTCACGGGCGCTTCGTGACGACATGCTGGCCTCCCCCAATGGATTCGGTTGCTTGGCTCGGCGCGATGGGCCAAGCGTATGGACAATCTAGAGTTACAACACGGGCCGATCGTGGAAATGGACACCTTGCAGCTGGCCGAGGTTCCGCGAGCAGGACGTGAGACCTTCAGGGAGCGCTGCATCCAAGGTCTGCGGCGATCGGATCGGGTGACGAGAGCGGAGGGCGAGCGAAACGTGAATCAGGTGCCGAAGGAAGAAGGCCGAAGCGTTCATCGAGACCGGGTTGCTCGACGTGGTTACATGGTGGGGTCCTTGTGGGTCGCCGGCCTGCTCGCGCTCGGCTTCTCGTCCTGTGCCATTTCACCGGACCGAGGGCAGGAGTCCGGCCCCACGACCGAACAGGATGCGTCCGCCGGCCCGCAGGTGGATCGCGGCGCGGCGCTGGAGGCCGCGGCCACACTCGCGCTCGGCGAGGCGCAGCAGGACCGCTACGCCGATCTGGCGGACCAGATCCAACAGATCGTGCCCAAGGACGCCATCCCGGCCATCGACGAGCCGCGATTCTGGAGCGTCGAAGAAGCCAACCGGGTCTACCGCGACGAGGACCTGGTATTGGGCCTGGATCTGGAGGGCCGGCAGCGCGCCTACTCCATCCCCTTCCTGAGCGACCACGAGATCGTCAACGACGAGTTGGCCGGCCGGCCGATCACAGTCACCTGGTGACCGCTCTGCTTCACGGGCATCGTGTATGCCCGACCGGAGGTGGACGGCCGGCGGCTCGACTTCGGCGTCAGCGGCCGGCTGCTGATGAACGCGCTGGTGATGTACGATCGGCAGACGGACAGCCTCTGGAGCCAGCTCTTGGGTGAAGCGGTCGAGGGGCCGCTGACCGGTATGCGCCTCGAGCCGATCCCGGCCGTTCAGACCCGCTGGGCGGCCTGGCGCGAGGCCTTCCCGGAGACCAAGGCGCTGGACATCGGGCCGGATCGGGCCTTCGATGCCTACGGCGCCTACTACGACAGCCCGCGCAGCGGCGTGGTGCCGGAGACCCGTCGCGACGACCGGTTGGCGACCAAGGACCTGGTCACCGGCGCCATCATCGGTGGGCAACCGGCCGCCTGGCCGAAACGGTGGCTCGAGGCCCGGGGCCTACATCAGGTGGAGATCGCGGGCCGGCCGGTGCTGGCCGTGCAGGAGCCGCGGGCTGGCAGCACCATGCTCTACGATCGCCGCGTCGATGGCCGGGCGCTCGACTTCGAGCTGGTCGAGGCGAGTTCCCAGGGCCCGCCCATCATGGTCGATGACCAGACCGGCAGCCATTGGTCGATTTGGAATGGCGCCGCCTTCGAGGGGCCCTCGGCCGGCCAGCGCCTGGAGCCCATCCCCTCGACGACTGCCTTCTGGTTCGGCTGGAAGGACTACCATCCAGAGACCTGGCTGGCCGGCGCCGAATCCCGCTGAGACCGGAGCAACCGAACTCCAAGGCAATTGGCTCGCGGCTGTCCAGCTTGACCCTGCTTCGGAGTCTTCTACAGTGAAGGCCCGCAGGGCCGCGCCGTCCCGAGATCGGATGGCGGCGGCCAGCCGAGCGGGTTCGGGTCCCGGCCGATGCGGTCGGGATACGCGATCGAGGACGCCGATGGCAGTCTACAGCGAGTCCGAGGATAGCTGGCGGTCCCGTTGCTATGGGAACTTGGTCGAAGGGCATGGATTGCGGCTGTTGCGCTATCTGCAGGGCATGTTGGGCGTGTCCGAAGAGGCCGAGGACCTGGCCCAGGACGTCTTCCTGAAGGCCTGGGCCGGCCGATCGAGCCTGCAGGACGAAGCCCATGCCCGCAGCTGGCTCTATGCCATCGCCGCCAACACCGCCCGCAGCCACCTCCGCAGTCTGGCGCGACGCAAGTCCGAGCCCCTCGACGGCGACGATCTTCGCGATCCCGCCCCGCGCATCGATGATCAGGTGCCCACCGTGCTGGCCGTGCGCGCCGCGCTGGCCGCTCTGGACTCGAAGGATCGCGAGATCTTGTTGCTCAAGGGTTTGGCCGGCCTGAGCGCCACCGAAGCGGCCGAGATCTTGGGAATCCGTGTCGAGGCAGCCCACAAGCGCTGGCAGCGGGCCTGCAAGCGCTTCGAGGAGAGCTTGGAGGGAGCGGAATGAAGTCTCTGAGCTGCGCGCAGGCACAGCGCGCCATCGCGGACGAAGTGGACACCGAGGGCCGGCTGGAAGCCCATCTGGAAGCCTGCGCGGACTGCCGAGCCGAGCGGAAACGGCAGCAGGCGGTGCGGTCGCGCTTGACCGACAAGGCGAGCTGGCCGGAACCGAGCCGGGCCTACCAGCGCTTCTTGGATCGGCATCAGCGCCAGACCCGAGAGGGCGCCCAGCCGGCCGGCATGCCGCGCGAGCCCGGGGTGATGAGCGACGTGCCGGATGCCGAGGCCGACGACACCATCGGCCAGTACCTGCGCGAGATCGGCAATATCCCCTTGCTGTCGGCCGATCAGGAGAAGGAGCTGGGCCAAGCCATCGCCGAGGGCATCGAGGCCCTGGAGACCTTGGAGAACCCGGCTCGGCTCTTCGAGATGGACGACGCGGAGATCGAGGACCTGCGCCAGCAGGTCGACGCGGGCGATCTGGCGCGCCGCCAGCTCACCCGGGCCAACGGGCGGCTGGTGGTCCACATCGCCAAGAAGTACACCAACCGCGGCGTGCCCTTCCAGGACCTGATCCAGGAAGGCAACCTGGGCCTGATGCGCGCGGTGGAGAAGTTCGATTACACCAAGGGCTTCAAGTTCAGCACCTACGCCACCTGGTGGATCCGCCAAGCGGTCACCCGCGCCCTGGCCGACCAGGCCCGCACCATCCGCGTGCCGGTGCACATGGCCGAGCGCATCGCCAAGGTGGCGGCCGTCGGCCGCGAGCTGGAGCAGGAGATGGGCCGCGACGCGACCCCGGCCGAGATCGGCAAGGTTCTGGACTTCACGGCCGAGGAGGTCGAGCGCGTGCTGCAGATCGCGCGCCACCCCATCTCGCTCGAGCGGCCCACCGGCGAGGACGCCGAAGCCTCCTTCGGCGACTTCATCGCCGACGATAGCGCGCCCGATCCGGGCGAACGTGCCGCCACCGAGATGCTGCGCAGCGAGATCGCCGAGGTGCTCTCGAGCATGCTGCCGCGCGAAGCCGAGGTCTTGGCCCTGCGCTACGGCCTGGCCGACGGCCAGGTGCACACCCTGGAGGAGGTCGGCGACCGCTTCGGGGTCACCCGCGAGCGCATCCGCCAGATCGAGACCAAGGCCCTGCGGCGCCTACGTCACCCCAGCCGATCCAACCGCCTGCGCGACTTCCTGCGCTAGGAGGGGGCTCGGCCGGGCACCAGAGCACCAATTCGGACGTCGCTGCATCCGCCGTGTCGGCCCGCTGCTCGTCGGCAATAGCGCTTGCTATTCCCTCCTCATAGCGAACCGACACGGCGGCGCAGCGACGTCCTCGGTTGGCGCTCTGGTGCCCGGCCGAGCCCCTGGGGCTTTACTGCCGGCTCAATACCGGCAGGTAGATCTGGCCCTCGCGTCCGCCCGGATCCGGCGTCGGTTCGACCGGCGAGGTGGTCGGTGTCGGCACGGGCGCGTCGCTACAGGCGTTGGTCGTGCCCGGCGATGGGCTGAAACAGGTCTCCCAGACCGGGCTTCCATCGGGCAAGCGCGCCAGGCTGACGTCCGCATCCAGCTCCCCGTGCTCGACCAGGTCGAGGATCTGGCTCTGGCTGGCCAAGGAGACCGCCTCGCCTTGGCGGTCGAGCCGGAAGGGGGCGTGCAGGGGGCCCTGATCGGTGTCGTTGTCGCACCAGATCAAGAGCTGCTCGCCCGCGGCCAGCTGGATGTCGGGCAGGGCGTAGGCCCAAGGGTCGGCCGGATCGTCGGACAGAAACAGGCCGTCCAAGGCGATCGGCGCGCTGCCGCGGTTGTAGAGCTCGACCCAGTCGTCGAACTGGCCGGCCTCGTCGGCCAGGGTCGTCTCGTTGGCGGCCATCAGCTCGTTGATGACCAGGTCGCCCGGCTGGGCCATCGGCAGCTCGACGCCGGCCACCTGGTAGGACAGGGGGTAGGTCCAGTTGGCCTCCGGGAAAAAGCTTGCACGGCCGCCGGCGTCCAGCGTGCGGAAGGCGAAGGTGACCACGCGGCCGGCGCGCTGGGCCGGGATGGTGGCCCGCCATTCGGCCGGGTCCTCGCCGGCGGCTGCCATCGGCAGCCGGACCTCGGTGCCGCCCCGCACCCGGTAGCGCAGCTCGACCGATTCGGGTCGGTCGGCGCCCTCGAAGCGCGCGCGGACCTCGACCGGGTCGGCGGCGCTGGGCTCGGCCGGCCGGTAGCCCTGCTCGGCCAGCCGGACGTCGGGTGCCTCGAGGACTTCGAGGCCGCGCAAATAGTCGCCGCGCTGCTCGACCAGCGAGAGGATGCCGGGCTTGCTGCCGCCGAAGGGTCCGCCGTTCTGGATCTGGATCTCGCCCTCGAAGTTGTCCAGGAACTGCTGGTAGCTGAACTCGCCGGCGATGCCGCCCTGCGAGCGTTCTTCCTCGCGGGCCGCCTCGGCGATCATCGTCTGGTAGCTACCGCCGACCTCGCGCACCCAGTCCTCGGTCCAGACCGCTTCCAGCAGCGTGCGGTAATGGGCCAGGTAGTCGGCCCGGTAGTCGGGCACCGACAGGATGCGGCTGATCAAGGGCCGGCTGGGCTCGGCGTCCAGGACGAAGGGGCTGACCTCCTGGACCGGCGTGTCGCCACCGGGCCGGCCCGGCCGCCCGCCGACGACGAAGAAACCGAAGAGCCCGAAGGAGAGGTTGAGGTCCCAGCTGAGCATGTTGAAGCGGGGGTCACGCCGGCCCAGGTACATGTAGTAGTTGTGGCCGGCGTAGTAGCTGTCGAAGTTGGTGATCAGGTTGTTGCCGGCCAGGTACCAGAGCGCCACGTCGACGTCGAGCGCCTGCCAGATGCCGGCCTCGAAATCCGCGTCCGACAGGCCACCGGCGCCGACCGGCGCGTCCAGGGCACGGATCATCTCGCGCAGGGCGATGTAGCCCTCGTCCGAGTCGGCGTGCTTGCCCTTGACCTCGTAGCCCGACTTGTAGTCATCCAGGTCCTCGCCCTCCCAGGTCAATTCCGAGCTGTTGAGGGTGATGCGGATGGGCGAATCGCCCTTGATGACGATGCCGTCGTCGTCGGGGAACCAGTGGTCGGACCATTCGCCGGAGATCTGCTCGGCGGTCAGGTAGACGCCCAGGACCTCGTCGTTGACGGTGACGCGGGCGAAGCCGAAGCGCGGCACGGGCATGTAGTCGCGGAACATGCGGTAGCCGATGGCCTCGCGCAGCAGGGTCGGGTCGGCGTAGCCGTTGTTGAGGTTGATGATGTCGTGGCCCCAGAGGTCCTGTCCGGGCAGGAAGGCATCCAGCGTGAGGTTGAGCGGCTTCTTGTTGCCCTCGATGGACAGCGAGCTGTTGCCTTTGCAGCGGATGCCGACCTCCTCGAGCCGCTCGCCGTCGATGGTGACGGTGACGGGGATGTCCTCGGTGGGCTGCGGCTCGACGGGTTGGCCGGGCCGGCCGCCGGGCCGGCGCGAGCAATTCAGGGCCTCGACCCAGTTGGACTGCTCGAACTCGATGTCGATCTGGCGCAGCAGGCTATCGTCGAAGAGCAGCGGCTCGGGCTCCGCGCCGGGGTCTTGCAGCGGACGTGCTTCACTCGACATCGACCCTGCGCGCTCGTCGCCGAGATCGGCGCGCTCGGCGGAGAGCGGGCTGGCGATGGGCCGGCCGTAGGATTCGGTGATCGGCAGCGTCCGGGCGGCGGTCCAGCCGGCATCGTCGGTCTCCGCGTCCTGCCGGGCGCGG
>CAZJWJ010000134.1:0-10504 GCA_964549495.1 uncultured Anaerolineales bacterium
TGCCGTCCCGCCGTATCCTCCCGTCCTTCCTTCCGTCGTCAACAACAAGCCCCCGTTTCGAGCCGCCCCCCCACGTGCTACAATCGCGCCCCGTGGACCTGACCGCCTTTACCCGCATGCTCGCCCGCCGCGCCTGGCTCCCCATCGTCTTCGGCCTGGCCGGCGCCGCCTTCGGCTTGGCCCTGGCCCTTCTGCAGGCGCCGGGCTACGAAGGCATCACGCGTCTGCGCCTGGCGCTGGCCAAGCCGGCCGATTTCGGTCAGACCCAGGCCGTCAAGGAGCTCCTGCCGAGCATCGTCGAGGATATCCGGACCCACGACATGGCCGAGGCCGTCGCCACGCGCCTATACGAATCACAAGGCACAGAGTGGATGACGGCCAACGACGTCACCACCGACACCCTCCACACGCTGCTCTTCGCCGGCAAGCTCGGCGTCAGCGCCAACCCGGAGGTCTTCGAGGTCCAGATCACGGCCCGCGCCGAAGACCCGGCCGTGGCCGAGGCCATCAGCCTGCGCTGGGCCGAGACCTTCGCCGACCGGCGGGCCAAGCGCAACCTGCAGCGTGACCGCGACGAGCGGGTCGAGGCGCTGATCCGCGACGACACCACGCACGTTCAGTACAAGCCGCGGCGCAAGCTGCTCGTGGCGGCCGGCGCCGCCTTCGGTCTCGTCGCCGGTGCGGCCCTGATGCTGCTCCTGGAATACCTCGAGAGCGCCGTCGTGCGCGATCGCCGCGACGCCGCCCGGGCCAGCCGCCTGCCGCTCTTGGCCACCCTGCCGCCGCGTCCAGGCAAGCGCCGCGGGCCCGGCGCCATCCGCCGCGGGCTGGGGCAATTGGCTGGCCGCGCGCGCGAGATCTTGCGCCTGGCGCTGCCCGTCCTGGCCCTGGCCCTGATCGGCGCCGGCGCCGCCTGGGCCTTCAGTCAGATGCAGACGCCCACCTACCGCGCCCGGGCCCGGGTGGCCCTGGAGCCGGCGGTGACCAGCAACTGGGGCAATGCCCAGGCCATCCGCGAGACCATGCGCGGCTTCAAGGAAGACATCCGCACCCAGCGCATGGCGCGGGCCGTCATCGACGCCCTGCAGCTGGATTTGCCCGAGCAGCGCCTGCTGGAGCCCGATCGGCTGAACGTGGCCGAGGATACCGGGGTCTACGAGATCCGCATCGACGTCTTCGACGCCGACCCCGTGCTGGCCACCGACATCGCCCGCGAGTGGGCCACGCAGTTCATCGTGGCCCACCGCGCCGACGATTTGCAGCGCGACCAGCGCGACCGCATCGAGGCCCGCCTGCGCGACGAGGTGATCACGGCCGATCCCTGGTCGCCCAAGCCCCTGGCCAGCGCGGCCGCCGGCGCCATTCTGGGCGCCCTGGTGGGCCTGGGCGCCCTGTGGCTCCTGGCTCGCACGCGCCGCGGCCTGATCGACGGACCGCAGGCGGCCGGCCAGGCCTCCGGCCTGCCCATTCTGGCGGTCATCCCGCCCCGGGAGGGAACATGAGCGAACTGATCACGCTGCTCCAGCCGCGATCCGCGGTGGCCGAGGCCTACCGCGGCCTGCGCACCAACCTGGCCTTCGCCCGGCCCGGCCAGACCCTGCGCAGCCTCCTGGTGACCAGCCCGGCGCCCGAGGCCGACAAGTCCGAGGTGCTGGCCAACCTGGCGGTGGTCGAGGCCCAGTCCGACAAGCGGGTGATCGTGCTGGACTGCGACCTGCGCCGGCCGGCCCAGCACCGCATCTTCGGGCTGGACAACCAGCAGGGCCTGAGCACGGTCCTGGCCGGCCAGGGCGACCTCGGTGCGCTGCCCTTGACGGAAACCGATCAGCCCGGCTTGTCGGTCCTGACCGCCGGCCCCACGCCGCCCAACCCGGCCGAGCTGCTGGGCAGCGGCCGCATGGAGGCCCTGATCGCCCAGCTGGCGGGTCAGGCCGACCTGCTCTTGGTCGATGCGCCGCCCGTCATCGCGGTGACCGACGCCGCGGTGCTGGCGCCGCGCGTGGACGGCTGCCTCTTGGTGCTGGCGGCCGGCCAGAGCCGGCGCGACCATACCGAACGCGCCCGCGAGATGCTCGAGAAGGTCGGCGCCACGCTCCTGGGCGTGGTCCTGACCGGCGTCGAGCCGGACGAGGCGGGCTACGGAACCTACGGAAGCGAGGAGTGAGGACCGCATGAAGGGATTGATCCTCTCCGGCGGCAAGGGCACGCGGCTCTACCCGCTGACCTACACCCGGGCCAAGCAGCTGATCCCGGTGGCCAACAAGCCGGTGCTGGTGCGGGTCATCGAGGCCATCCGCGCCGCCGGCATCACCGAGATCGGCATCGTCACCGGCGACACCGGGCCGGAGATCCGCGAGGCCATCGGCGACGGCAGCCGCTGGGACGTGGCGGTGACCTACATCCCGCAGGACGAGCCCAAGGGCCTAGCCCACGCGGTCAAGATCAGCCGCGACTTCCTGGGCGACGAGCGCTTCGTGATGTTCCTGGGCGACAACGTCATCCAGGGCGGCATCAACGAGCTGATCGCCCAGTTCGGCCAGAGCGAGTGGAACAGCCAGATCGTGCTGACCGAGGTCGAGGAGCCGCAGCATTACGGCGTGGCCGAGCTGAACCCGGACGGCAGTATCCTGCGCCTGGTCGAGAAGCCGCGCGAGCCGCGCTCGAATCTGGCCCTGGTGGGCATATACATGTTCGATGCCCACATCCACCAGGCCTGCGAGGCCATCCAGCCCAGCTGGCGCGGCGAGCTCGAGATCACCGACGCCATCCAATGGCTGGTCGACCAGGGGCACAAGGTGCACCCTTACGTGCACCGCGGTTGGTGGATCGATACCGGCAAGCCCATCGACATGCTGGACGCCAACGACCACGTGCTGGAGGAGAAGCAGCATCGGGTCGAGGGCTTCGTCGATCGCGACAGCCAGGTCGACAAGCGGGTGACGGTCGAGGCCGGCGCCGAGATCATCAACAGCGTGGTGCGCGGGCCGGCCGCCATCGGCCGCGACACGCGCATCGTCAACAGCTACATCGGCCCCTTCACCTCGATCTATCACGACGTGGTGGTCGAGGACAGCGAGATCGAGCATTCGATCGTGCTGGAGAACTCGCATATCGAGGGCATTCAGGGCCGCATCGCCGACAGCCTGATCGGGCGCAACGTGCACCTGACGCGCTCGCCCATCAAGCCCACCGCCCACAAGCTGACGCTGGGCGACTACAGCGACGTCGGCCTGCTCTGAGGCGGGTCGAAGTCCGGGGCCTCGAGGCTCCCGGAGCGAACGAGAACCGAGGAACGCGACATCATGGGACGCACCCTGCTGGTCACCGGCGGCGCCGGCTTCATCGGCGCCAACTACGTACATCACGTGCTGCGGACGCATCCCGAGGACCGCGTGGTGGTCTTCGACAAGCTGACCTACGCCGGCAACCTGGAGAACCTGAAGGACTGGGCCGAGGATCCGCGCTACACCTTCGTCCACGCCGACATCTGCGATGCCGAGGCGGTGGCATCGGCGCTGGACGAGCAGGGTGTCGACACCATCGTCAACTTCGCCGCCGAGACCCACGTCGACCGATCGATCAGCGATCCGGACGCCTTCATCCGCACTGACGTATTGGGCACCCACGTGCTGCTCGAGGCGGCTCGGCAGCGCGGGCTGCGCTACCACCAGGTCTCCACCGACGAGGTCTACGGCCATGTGCCGGAGGGCGCCTCGGTCGAGACGGACCCCTTGGAGCCGCGCTCGCCCTACGCGGCCAGCAAGGCCGGCGGGGATCTGTTGGTGCAGGCCTATTTCGTCACCTACGGGCTGCACACGACCATCACCCGCGGCTCGAACAACATCGGCCCCTACCAGTACCCGGAGAAGGTGCTGCCGCTCTTCGCCACCAACGCCATGGAGGGCCAGCAGCTGCCGGTCTACGGCGACGGTTTGCAGGAGCGCGACTACCAGTGGGTCGGCGATCACTGCGAGGCCATCGACCTGGTCGTGCGCGACGGGGTGGCCGGCGAGGCCTACAACGTGGGCACCGGCACCTCGATCACCAACATGGAGATGACCCAGCTGGTGCTCGAGAGCCTGGGCAAGGACGAGCGCCTGATCCGACACGTGGCCGACCGCCCGGGGCACGACCGGCGCTACTGCATCGATACGCGCAAGATCCAGGCCCTGGGCTGGCGTTCGCGGCATACGCCCCAGGAAGCCATCCGCAAGTCGGTGGGCTGGTACGTGGACAACGAATGGTGGTGGCGGCCGATCAAGAGCGGCGAGTTCAAGGCCTACTACCAGAAGATGTACGGGGATCGCGGCGACTACGAGGGCTGAGGCCGCTGGCGGGAGCTGTTCGAGCCGCGTCCAAATCCGGTCCAACGTGGCCGGCGGGCCTGGATGGAGCCTTGCACGGCCCGCCGACCCTTCTATAATGCACCCCGCGAGGCGCGCGCCATGGGGCGTGCGGCCTCGGATCTATGGGCTCTAGGAGGCAGAGATCATGACGGCAAGCACGGATGCCATGCCGGCCGGCGGCAGCGACATCACGCGCCGCGAGTTCCTCAACTACGCGTGGCTGGCGACCATCGGGGTGGTGACGGCCGAGTTCGCCGTGGTCAGCTACCTCTTCGCGCTGCCCCGCCTCGGGCCCGGCTCCTTCGGCGGTCCGGTGCCCATCGGCAACGTCGACGCGCTGCCGGGCGAGGGTGCCGAGCCGCTGAACTTTCCCAAGGCCAAGTTCTGGTGGGTGGTCGACAACGAGACCGGGGGGGCCAAGGCGCTCTTCACCGTCTGTACCCACCTTGGCTGCATCTACAAGTGGAAGCCGGACGAGAACCGCTACATCTGCCCTTGCCACGGCTCGCAGTTCGAGCGCGAGGGCAAGTTCATCGCCGGCCCGGCGCCGCGCAGCCTGGATCAGTTCGTGGTCCGCGCGATCGATCCTGCCTCCGGCACGGAGCTAGCGCGCACCAACGAGAACGGAGATCCGGTCGTCGTCCCCTCAGGCTCGCAGGTGATCGTCGAGACCGGTCTGAAGATCATCGGCGCTTCGCACGCCTGACCCGAGGCCGATCCGCCGGTCGGGCCCGCGGGCTCGAAGTCCGGCGCCTGCCGCGGCAGCCATCGCCGCCAACGACGCTCCAGGAGCGAGAACCATGCTCGGAATCGGATCCCCACGCGAGCTGCGCGAGAACATGAGCAAGGAGGTCGAGCGCCTCAAGGCCTTCGAGTGGAAGGCCTACTTTGCCATGGTCCTCGACGGCGTGGTGCGCGGCATCACGGCCGGCTTCAGCGCCAAGGAGCTGCGCGCGGTCCTGCGCGGCGACCCGCCCACCGAGCGGCCCAACCCGCGCTACAAGGCCCAGGTCAAGAGCTTCATGCTCCACCTGCGGCCCAAGTTCTACCAACGGGCCAGCACCTGGTTCACCCACACCTGGCGCCTGGGCTGGTTCAGCGTCTTCTTCTTCGTGGTCGAGACGCTGACCGGCATCATCCTGATGATCTTCTACGCGCCGACGCCGGCGGAAGCCTACGGCGACATGCTCAACATCATGGGCAACGTACCCTTCGGGCTCTTCATGCGCGACCTGCACCGATTGGGCGCCGAGGGCATGGTGGCCGTGGTGGTGCTGCACATGGTTCGGGTCTACTTCACCGGCTCCTACAAGGGCGAGCGGGCCTTCACCTGGTTCACCGGGGTGATCCTGCTCCTGGTGACGCTCACCCTCTCCTTCAGCGGCTACCTCTTGCCCTGGGACCAGCTGGCCTACTGGGCGGTGACCATCGGCACCTCGATGGCCGACAAGGCGCCGGTGATCGGCACCGAGGTCAACCTGATCCTGCGCGGGGCGGTCGACATCTGGGCCGACGGGCTCTTGCGTTTCTACCTCTTGCACGTGCTGCTCTTGCCGCTTCTGGCCATCATCTTCATCAGCGTCCACTACTACAAGGTGGCGCGCGAGCACTCCATCTCCCTGCCGGCCTCGGTCGAAGAGGGCGACATGGATCCGGAGGAGTACAAGCACGCCACCGAGCGCATCGACATCATCCCGGACCTGATGATCCACGAGATCATGCTGGCCTCGGTGGCCAGCCTGATCATGGTGGCCGCGGTGGCCACCTTCTACCACGCACCGCTGGAAGCCCACGCCGATCCGCAGGTGACGCCCCTGCACACCGAGGCGCCCTGGTACTTCCTCTGGCTGCAGGGCCTGCTCAAGCTGGGCGATCCGGTCTGGATGGGCGTCATCCTGCCGGGCATCATCTTCGGCATCCTCTTCGTGGTGCCCTGGCTCGACCGCAACCCGCATCGCCTGCCCAGCAAGCGGCCGGCGGCCATCGTCATGGGCATCGCCACGGTCGTCATCACCATCGTGCTGACCTACATGGGCACGCCCGGCTACGGCATCGAGACGCCGCCGGCGCAGAACATCCTCTCGCACCTGGTGCCGGCCACGCATCCCGGGCCGGTCAAGGAGCTGCCCTGGGAGGAGATCGAAGCCGGCCCGATGAACGAGGAGCGCGGGGTGGCCGGCCTGCGGACCTACTTCGTCTCCTATCCGGAGGATTGGGAGTCGATGGAGGCCTACGCGGACCGCGAACTCTTCGTCTTCGTCCAGCCCGAGGGCGAGGAGATGAGCGCCGAGGAACATGGCATCGCCGAGGACAACGAGTTCCTGCACGTGCTGCGCGAGTTCAAGGCCGAGGTCGAGAACCAGCCGCGCCTGATCGCGCCGATCTGGCAGGAGTACCCCTTGGCGCAGGTGACGGTCGAGGAGACCGCGCCGGGCCTCAAGTGGGTCGAGTTCAAGATCACCTGGGACGAGATCCTGCGCGATGCCGAGGGCGAGCCCATCCTGGGCGACGGGGGCGAGTTCCAGTTCAAGCGTATGAGCAAGCCCGAGCCGGTCCCCGACGAGCAAGCCGAAGCCATCGCGGTACATCGCGACGCCAACTACTCGTCGCATTAGACGCAGCATCAGCGCGCGACGCCGCCAGGAGAAGCTAGCATGACACGAGTCGAGATCACCTTGGGCCTGCTGTCCATCTTGGGCGTCATCGCCATCACCGCCCTGGTCGGCATCGGGGAGTTTGGCGAGGAGGGTCGCATGGCCCGAGCCTCGCGCGGCTTCGACGTGCGCAGCGTGGAGGCCGGCGCGCAGATGTTCGACCAGTACTGCGCTTCCTGCCACGGTTTCAACGCCAGCGGGCTGAACTGTCCGCCCTTGGACGAGACCTCCGGTCTGCACGGCGGCGATCTGGGCGAGGGTATCGCCTGGCGCTTGGAGGAGATGAACTGGAGCCGAAGCGACGCCTACGGCTACGTCTACTCCTCGATCGCGGCCGGCAAGACGGTCTCCACGCGACCCGAGCGCTACCCGGCGCAGGACCCGAACGCGATGGCCATGCCGCCCTGGAGCGAGGAGTACGCCGGACCGCTGCGCGGTGACCAGATCCACGACATCACCAACTACATCGTCAACTTCCGTTCCTACTTCCCGGACGCCAGCGATTCGGAAGCGATGGTGAAGGCCTGTCGGGCCACCTTGGACGACGTCGCGCCGAGCAATCCGGATTACCAGAGTAAGTGCTACGAGACGGTCTGCCGGGCCGATCTGGAGGAGGCCGGGCGCGCCGAAGAGTTCGAGGATGCGCCGAAGTTGCCGAATCTGGCGGAGACGGACGAGGATGGCGAGCCGATCTACCAGGACGCGGAGGGCAACCCCAACGCGGCCTATCGGGCGGCGGTGGCGGAAGTCGATCGATACTGGGATCGCTTCTGGTCGGCTTGTCGGTCGGTGGGTGCGGAGTTGCCGCCGACGCAGGAGCCGACGGCGGAACCGACGGCCGAGGCGACGGAGGCGGCGGACGACGAAGCGGATGACGCCGACACCGACGACGCCGATGGTGGCGACGAGGACGCCGAGGACGATGCCGACACCGACGACGCCGACACCGATGACGCAGCTGACGGTGATTCCGCGGGCGACGAAGGCGACGAAGGCACGGAAGTCGAAGGTGCTGAAGACGAAGGTTGATCGAAGCAGGACATGATTTCATAGCGGGGCAGGCGCGAGCCTGCCCCGTTTGCTTTGGACGGATACGGAGTTGTAGAGGCGGGGCTTCGTGGCGGGCGGGTTGGGGAAGGTCGGAACGGCTGCAGAATGCACACGGAACGCTCCCACGGGCTTGGGCTATCATGGAGGCATGAGCGGGATCGAGGAGCTTCGGGAGCGGGTGGACGTGGTCGAGGTGGTGGGCGACCACGTGCAGCTCAAGCGGTCGGGGCGGTCGTACAAGGGGCTGTGTCCCTTTCACGACGAGAAGACGCCCAGCTTCGTGGTCTTTCCGGAGAGTGGGAACTGGCGTTGTTTCGGGGCTTGCGCGGTCGGGGGGGATGCCTTCGACTTCGTGATGCGGGTGGAGGGTTTGGACTTTCGGGGGGCGATGGAGCTCCTGGCCCGGCGATATGGGGTGGAGCTGGAGGCGCCGTCGCCGCAGGCGGCGGAGAAGAAGGGGCGCAGGGAGCGTCTGAGGGAGGCGACGGCGGCGGCGGCCGAGTTCTTCCATCAGCGGCTGATGCGGGGGGCGGATGCGGAGCCGGCCCGGCAGTATCTGAGGGATCGGGGCTTTGGAATCGATGTGGCGCAGGCTTTTGGTTTGGGTTGGGCGCCGGACGAGTGGACGGCGCTGTTTGAGCATCTGAAGGGGAAGGGCTTCGAGGAGGCCGAGCTGCTGGCGGCGGGGCTGGTCAAGCAGCGGGATGCGGGGGGCGTCTACGATGCCTTTCGGGGGCGAGTGGTCTTTCCGATCCATGATGCGCGGGGGCGGCCGGTGGGCTTCGGGGCGCGGACGCTGGATCCGGAAGGGCTGCCGAAGTACCTGAACTCGCCGCGCAGCGAGATCTTCGACAAGAGCCAGGTGCTCTTCGGGCTGCATCGGGCGGCGCGGGCCATCCGGACCGAGGAGGCGGCGGTGGTGGTCGAGGGCTACACCGACGTGGTGCGGGCGCATGTGGCGGGTTTCGAGAACGTGGTGGCCAGCCTGGGAACGGCCATCACGGAGCAGCAGCTGCGGCTGCTCAAGCGCTACACGCGGACGATGGTGCTGGCCCTGGACGCGGATGCGGCGGGGCAGGCGGCCACGCTGCGGGGGCTGGAGGTGGCCCGGGAGGCGGCGGCCGGCGGGGTGATGCCGGTGCCGACGGGGCGGGGCATCGGCTACGCGCGGCGGGTGGACGTCGAGTTGAAGGTGGTCTCGATGCCGGCGGGCAAGGATCCGGATGACGTGATCCGCGAGGGGCCGGCCAACTGGCGCAAGCTGGTGGCCGCGGCCCGGCCGGTGATGGAGTTCCTCTTCGATGCCCTGACCGAGGATCTGGACCTCAAGTCGCCGATGGGGAAGACGGCCGCGGCCGAGAGGCTGATGCCCGTCCTGGCCGATGTCGAGGATCCCGTGGCGCGCGGCGCCTGGGTGGCGCGGCTGGCGGAGATGACCCAGGTCGACGAGCAGAAGCTGGGCGAGAGCCTGGACGCCCTGAGAAGGGAGCTGAGGAGGCGGCAGAGGAGCCGCTCGAAGCCTGCGCGGAACGATCCAGAAGCGAGGGTACATCGTAGCGGGCGAGAGACTGCACCACCTGCGCGTGGGGAGGTCCGGCAGGATGCGTCATCGGATGCCGGAGGGGGTCGAACAGGCGATGGGGCGAAGGCAGGTGCAGCCACTGGCGACGCTCAGGACCTGCCGGATTGGGTGACGGCCGAGGTGCCATTGGATGCGCGCGCGGCCGAGATGCCGGATGAGGACGAGGCCGGTGAGGTGGAGGGAGGGGGTGGCCGGTCTCGGGATTCGAGACCGGATGGCAACGGGGCTACCGAATCGGATTCGAGCGCGGGTGCGGAGGATTGGGACTCGGGGGGCGAGCGGCCGAGCCTGCGGGCGGGGAGCGATCGGCTGGTGGCTTGGTTGCTGGGCAACCTGCTGGTGGATCCGACACGCTTGATCGAGCTGAATCGGCGGCTGCGGGAGGATGGGGAACCGGCGCTGGGGCCGGGGGATTTCGGTGATCATTTCCAGCGCGATCTGGTCCAGGCCCTGGGCTATGCGTCGGGTGGAGCGGCGCCGCCGGATGCGCCGGCGGAGCATCGCTTGGATGCGCTGCCGGAGCCCTTGGCCGGCTATGCTGCCGAGCTGCGGGATGCGGCCTTGGCCCAGCCGCCGCTGACGGATGTGGCGATGGTCTCAGAATTGCGAACCTGTTGCCTTCGTCTACGAGTCCGCGAGTTGACCCATGCGTTGCCCGGAATCCGGTACCTGCAGATGGAGGCGGACGACGAGGCCCAGCTCGTGTACGCGGCCAAAGCGGTCGAGCTGACCCGCCGAATCGCGACGGTCTCCAAGCTCTTGAACTCCGGTGACGATGGCAAGCCGGCCGGCAAGGTCGACCCGGGCCTCAGGAGGGGCTAGTACTCTGTCAGGGAGATGCTTGCGGGTAGCTCGAGCGCCGATGCGCCGCT
>CAZJWJ010000135.1:0-10497 GCA_964549495.1 uncultured Anaerolineales bacterium
CTTCGGCGGCGGCCGCGAGGACATCTGGGAGCCCGAGGAGGACGTCTACTGGGGTCCAGAGGACAGCTGGCTGGGCGACGAGCGCTACAGCGGCGATCGCGAGCTGGCCGGTCCGCTGGGCGCGGTTCAGATGGGCCTGATCTACGTCAATCCGGAAGGCCCCAACGGCAAGCCCGACCCGCTGGCCGCCGCCCGCGACATCCGCGAGACCTTCTCGCGCATGGCCATGAACGACGAGGAGACCGTCGCGCTCATCGCCGGCGGGCATACCTTCGGCAAGACCCATGGCGCCGTCGAGGAGAAGTACGTCGGCCGGGAACCCGAGGGCGCGCTGCTCGAAGAACAAGGCTTCGGCTGGACCAGCAGCGCCGGAACCGGCATGGGTGTCGACACCTACACCAGCGGCCTGGAGGGCGCCTGGACCAACGAGCCGGCCCGCTGGGAGCACAGCTTCTTCGACAACCTCTTCGACTACGACTGGGAGCTGACCCGGAGCCCCGCCGGCGCCTACCAGTGGACGCCCACCAACCCGGAGGCCAAGGGCACCGTTCCCGACGCCCACGATCCGGACAAGCGCCACGCGCCGATGATGCTCACCACCGACCTGGCCCTGCGCGAGGACCCGATCTACGGACCGATCTCCAAGCGCTTCCACGAGAACCCGGACGAGTTCGCCCGGGCCTTCGCCAAGGCCTGGTACAAGCTCACCCACCGCGACATGGGCCCCACCTCGCGCTACCTCGGACCCTGGGTCCCCGACGAGCAGCTGATCTGGCAGGACCCGGTGCCGGCCGTCGACCACGAGCTCGTCGACGATAGCGACATCGCCACGCTGAAGGCCAAGATCCTGGACTCGGGCCTGACCATCCCCCAGCTGGTCGCCACCGCCTGGGCCTCGGCAGCCACCTTCCGCGGCACCGACATGCGCGGCGGCACCAACGGCGCCCGCATCCGCCTGGCCCCGCAAAAGGACTGGCCGGTCAACGATCCGGCGCAGCTGCAGACCGTCCTGGAGACGCTCGAGGGCATTCAGGCCGACTTCAACGCCGCGCAGTCCGGTGACAAGCGGGTTTCCTTGGCCGACCTGATCGTCTTGGGCGGCGGTGCGGCCATCGAGCAGGCGGCCCTCGAGGCCGGCCACGATGTGAGCGTGCCCTTCGCGCCCGGTCGCACGGACGCCAGCGCCGAGCAGACCGACGCCGAGTCCTTCGACGTGCTCGAGCCGACCTCGGACGGCTTTCGCAACTACCATCAGGCGGATCACCCCATCCCGGCAGAGCACATGCTGGTCGAACGGGCCAACCTGCTCACCCTCACCGCGCCCGAGATGACCGCGCTGGTCGGCGGCCTGCGCACGCTCGGCGCCAATGCCGGCGGCTCGAAGCACGGGGTCTTCACCGATCGGCCTGGCGCGCTGACGACCGACTTCTTCGTCAACCTGCTGGACATGCGCACCAAGTGGGCGCCCTCGGAGACCGAGGACGGGGTCTACGAGGGACGAGACCGCAACAGCGGCGAGCTCCGGTGGACCGGAACGGCCGTGGACCTGGTCTTCGGCTCCAACTCCCAGCTGCGCGCGATCGCCGAGGTCTATGCCAGCCAGGACGCCGGCGAGACCTTCGTGGATGACTTCGTGGCCGCCTGGGACAAGGTCATGAACCTGGATCGCTTCGACCTGGACTGATCCAAGCTCGAGGCATCAGGCTCCACGCTGTAGCCAAACGGGCGCGTCGAGGGGGAAACTCGTTCCCTCTCGACGCGCCCTATTTCTCGACTGGACCGGCAGCGTGATCTACTCGGGCGACCCGAGAAAGACATCGATCAGCTTGTCGTCCAGCAAGGTCGTGCCTTCGAGGAAGCGCTCGGCGTAGATGCCGGCCCGGGCGCTGAGGTTGGGCATGTAGCGCTGCTTGGGACGCTCCGTGGTCAGGGCCTCGTATACGACCTCGCTGATCGTCTCGACCGCCGCGCCGTCGGCGAAGCCGGCGCTGACGTTGGCCTTGAAGTCGTCGAGCTGGCGACGGTAGGTATCCGCGTTCTCGGACCGGCTGGCCTCCTCCCAGGTCGGCAGGCTGGCTTCCAGCAGATGCGTCCGCACCCAACCCGGCTCGATCATCGAGACCTGGATGCCCGGGAAGGTGGCCTTCATCTCCATGCGCAAGCCATCGGCAAAAGCCTCCAACGCGTGCTTGGTGGCCGGATACCAGGCCATGCCCGGTGCCGGAACCTTGCCGGCGCCCGAGGACATGAAGACGATGCGCCCGCGGCCCTCCGGTGCAGCCGCGCGCATATGGGGCAGCACCGCCAAGGTGCAGCGGGCCATGCCCCAGAGGTTCACCTCGAAGTTGCGCTTGGCCTCCTCGATCGACACGCATTCGATCATGCCCAGGCACATGTAGCCCGCATTGGCCACCAGGCCGTCGATGCGCCCCTCCGCCTCCATGATCTTGGCCACCGCCGCGTCGACATCCTCGTCGCGCGTCACATCGACGCGCAAGCGCCGCATGCCGCGGGCCTCCAGGTCCGCCATCGCGTCGTATTCGATGTCGCCACCGTAGACCCTGAAGCCCTCCTCCAAGAGCCGCTCGGCAGAGCCGCGCCCGATGCCGCGCGCCGCCCCGGTGATCCATACGACCTTCCCCATCTGCCTCCCCCCTCCGGTCGAGCGATGTCCGATGATGCGCGAGTGGATCCCGCACGAATCTCCTTGACAGAGTACTAATCGATGAAACGCAGCCGCTGCCCCGCCCGCAGTGGGCCCTCGCCGATCACGCGGGCGTAGAGCCGCGACCAGCCGGGCCGAAGCGTCTGGGCGATGCGCCGCGAATCGCCGTCCGCGAAGGCCGCCCGAATGCTCCCGCAAGGCACGGTGTAGCTGGTCAGCTCGATCTCGACTCCGCCATCGACGTGCAGGCGCCTACCGGGCTGCATCCGATCCCAGTCCAGCCCGGCCAGTGTCAGGTTCTCGCCCACCGCGCCCGGGTAGATCGGGTGGCCTTCCTTCTGCAGGGCCAGGATCCGCTCGAGGCTGTAGAGACACAGCGCCCGCTCCGGACCTCCGTGGATGCCCGGATGCGCCTGTTTGTCCGAGGCCAGGCCCAGCGGACCGACCCGGTCCTCGCTGCGCGGCCGCTTGGGCACGCCGCCCGGCGAGCTGTTGATCTGGAAGATCCAGCCTTCCGAACCCTCACTCGCCACTGCGCAGATCCGGGAGGTAGATGGTGCTGCCCTCCGGCCGCGGCGTCGCGGTTGGCTCCGGCGGCACCGGGGTGGCGGTCGGGGTCGGCGTCGGCAGACCCTCGGCCCAGCCGGCCAGCTCGGCCGGCCGGATCGGCAGGCCCGTCGGGCGCTTGCCGGTAGCGGCGAAGACCGCATTGGCCACCGCCGGCCCCACCGACGGATAGCCCACCTCACCCATGCCCGACGGGCTGCCGCCCGAGGGCATCACCCGCACATCGGTCGGCGGCGCCTGGTCGATGCGCAGCCAGCGGTAGTCGAAGAAGCTGCTCTCCTGGATGGCCCCGCCCTCGATGGTCAATTCGGCGCTCAGCGCGGTCGACAGCCCGTCGATGGCGGCGCCCTCGACCTGGGCGACGACGCCCAAGGGATTGATGGCCACGCCCGGATCGACCGCCGCCCAGATGCGGGTGGCGCGGACCTGGCCCTCGGGGGCCACCTCGACCTCGACCACGTGCGCGATCACCGCTCCGTAGCCGTCGAAACAGGCCACGCCTCGACCGCGGCCAGGCGGCAGCTGCTCGCCCCAGCTCGACATCTCGGACACGGCGTCCAGGACGGCCAGCATGCGCGGGTCGGCGATGTGCTGCTTGCGGAACGCGATCGGGTCGACCTCGGCCGCCTCGGCCAGCAGGTCGACGAAGCATTCGGTGGCAAAGTTGACGTTTCCGTGATCCACCGAGCGCCAGAAGGTGGTCGGGACGGGCGTGCCGACCTCGACCTTCTCCTGGCCGAAGCCGGGGATGTCGTAGAGACCACCGCGGCCCTGGTCGGTTCCGTCCAGGCCCTGCAAGCGCATCCGCTCGGCATCGTCGGCGCTCAGCTCGGCGGCCCGACCGCGGCCGGACATGCCGAAGCGGTGGGACCAGGCGATGGCCCGACCATCGGCATCCAGCGCGCCGCGCATGGCGTGGTGGCTGGCCGGCCGGTAGGCGGCCTGCTGGAGGTCGTCGTCGCGGGTCCAGAGCATCTGCACCGGGGCGCCGATCTGGCGCGAGACCGCAGCCGCCTCGGAAGCCGCGGCGGTGTCGATGCGGCGGCCAAAGCCGCCGCCGGCCAGGGTGGTATGCACGACCACCTCGGACTCCTCCACACCGAGCCCGCGCGAGATCGCGCGGCGCACGCTCTGCGGGTTCTGGGTGGGCGCCCAGACCTGGCAAGGACTGCTCGAGGCATCGACGGTGCAGTTGTGCGGTTCCATCATGGCATGCGCCAAGTAGGGCAAGTCGAAGCCGGCCTCGACCGTCTTGGCCGCCGAACCGGGCATCTCGGGCGCGTCGGCGACCGCATCGACCAGTTGCTGGCGGATGCTCGCGTTGTTCAGCCCCGCATTCTCGCTGGTATCCCACTCGGCCGCCAGCGCCTGCCGGCCCTGCATCGCCGCCCAGCTGTTCTCGGCGACCACCGCCACGCCGCCGGCCACGCCGGGCAACACCGCCAGGACGCCGGGCACCGCCATCGCGGCGGCTTCGTCGTGGCCCGTCAGGCGGGCGCCGAGCGCCGACGGTCGGGCGATGACCGCAAAGCGCAAGCCCTCCGGCCGGGCGTCGAGTCCGTAGCCGGCGCGGCCGGTGACCACGTCGCGATTGTCCACCCGGGCCGTCGGCCGGCCGACGATGGTGCACTCTGACCAGTCCTTGAGCGGAACGTTTTGGGGCACCGGCCGGCTCGAAGCGCCCTCGGCCAATTCTCCGTAGCCCATCTCGCGACCACTGGCCGGATGGCGCACCACGCCCTTCTCGGCTTCGCAATCGCCGGCATCGACGCCCCAGCGCTCGGCCGCCGCGGCCACCAGCATGCTGCGGGCCGCGGCGCCCGCGCCGCGCAGGGCCTGCCAGCTGCCGCGGACGGCGAAGCTACCGCCGATTCCCTGGCTGCCGAATTGGTCGCTGGCCGGTGCCTGCTCGACCCGGACGCGGTCCCAGTCGGCTTCCAGATCCTCGGCGATCAGCATGGCAAAGGAGGTGCGCAAACCCTGCCCGATGTCGGGCTTGGAGATCGTGATCGTCACCGTCCCGTCGGGCTCGATCTGGAGGAAGGCGCCCAGCGCGAATCCCTCGCCGGACTGCGCGGCGGCCGTGTCGGCGCTCAGGGCGCCGGCGCCGGAGAGCAATCGGAAGAGGGCGCGATCGGTCTGAGAGAGGAAGAGGCCCAATTGGAGGCCGGCCGCGCCGCCGATCAGCTGGCGCCGGGTGATTGTCGTAGACATTCGATTCGTGGACCGGGACTCAGCCTCCATCTCGCACCTCCTGGCTGGCGCGGTGGATGGCCGCGCGGATGCGCTGGTAGGTGCCGCAGCGGCAGATCATTCCGCGCATGGCCCGATCGATGTCGGCGTCCTCCGGCTCGGCGTTCTCGGACAAGAGGGCGGCTGCGGTCATGATCTGACCCACCTGGCAGAAGCCGCATTGCGGCACGTCCTCGGCCACCCAGGCTCGCTGCAGCGAGTGGTCGCCGGCCTCGCTCAGCCCCTCGATGGTCGTCACCCTTTTGCCTTCGACGGCCGAGACCGGCATCTGGCAGCCCTGCACTGCCCGCCCGTCCAGATGGACCGTGCAAGCGCCGCAGCTGCCGACGCCGCAGCCGTACTTGGTGCCGGTCAGACCCAAGAGGTCGCGCAGGACCCACAGGATCGGCATCTCCGGCTCGGCCTCGACGGTCGCGGCGCGACCGTTGAGCTGGAACTCGTAACTGGCCATGGTCAGCTGCTCCTCGGGCTCTGGCGCATCCCGCGCTCGATGTTTTTGGGAGGTAGGCTACAGCCTACCACATCATGGCGATGGTTTCGCGGTGAACATCGCCCAGCCGTCCGTCGAGGGTAGCGAAGTCGGGTCGCTCGGGCGGTCCGTACGTCGTCCGCGGCGACCTGCGACGTCGGCGCAAGGCGGGACGACGGATGCAGTTCAAGCCCTGGCCTCAGCGCTTGCCCCGGCGCAGGCGCGGATCGAGGGTATCGCGCAGGCCGTCGCCCAAGAGGTTGAAGCCCAGGACGGTGAGCATGATCGCCACGCCCGGCACCACCACCAGCCACCACTCGCTGAAGAGCTTCTGACGGTTGTCCGAGAGCATCAGGCCCCATTCGGCCAAGGGCGGCTGGGCGCCCAGGCCCAAGAAGCCCAGGCCGGCCGCGTCCAGGATGGCGGTGCCGATGCCCAGGCTGGCCGCCACGATCAGCGGCGATAGCGAGTTGGGCAGCACGTGGCGCATCAGGACCCTACCGCGGCTGGCGCCGACGGCGATGCTGGCGTCCACGTATTCCTTGCGCCGCTCGCCCAGCACGCTGGAGCGGACGATGCGGGCGTAGGTGGGCACCGAGATGATGCCGACGGCCAGCATCACGTTGAGCAGACCCTGACCGATGAAGACCACGATGGCCAGAGCCAGGAGGATGCTCGGGAAGGCCAGCATCACGTCCATGGCGCGCATGATCAGGGTGTCGACGATGCCGCCGAAGAAGCCGGCCAAGGCCCCCAGCAGGCTGCCGATGACGATGGCCAGGCTGACGGCCGCGAAGCCGATGACCAGCGAGATGCGCGCCCCGTAGAGCATGCGGCTGAGCTGGTCGCGGCCCAGCTGGTCGGTGCCCAGGGGATGCGCGGCCGAGGGCGGCAGGCGGGTGTCGCCCAGGGCGATCTGCCAGATGCCGTTGTCGTCCGGGTGCTCGGCGGCCAGCAGGGGCGCGCTTAGGGCGCAGAGGGCGAAGAAGCCGATGATGGCCAGACCGGCCACCGCCAGGCGGTTGCGCAGGAGGCGCCGCAGGGCATCGTTCCAGGGCCGGCGCACCGGGCCCTCGAGCGCCTGGGCGCGGGCGGAGAACTCCAGATCGGCCAGCGGCGTCGAGGCGCTCATGTGTAGCGGATGCGCGGGTCGAGCCAGGCGTAGCTGATGTCGACCAGGAGGTTGATCAAGACGAAGACCGTGGCGAAGATCAAGACGCCGCCCTGCACCACCGGGATGTCGTTGGAGGAGATGGCGTTGACCATCCAGCGGCCCATGCCCGGCCAGGCAAAGATGGTCTCGGTCAAGACCGCCCCGGAGAGCAGGAAGCCGGTCTGCAGGCCGATCACCGTGACCACCGGCAGCATGGCATTCGACAGGGCGTGCTTGAGGATGATGGCGCGTTCGCGAAGACCCTTGGCCTTGGCGGTGCGGATGTAGTCCTGACCTAAGACGTCCAGCATGGCCGAACGCGTGATGCGGGCGATGATGGCCGAGGGGATGGTCGACAGCGCGAAGGCCGGCAGCGCCAGATGGTGCAAGGCGCTCTCGAGCGCGACCGTGTTGCCGGAGATGAGGCTGTCGAGCAGGTAGAAGCCCGTCACCCGATCGAGCTGCACGCCCGAGCCCAGGCGCCCGTTGGTCGGAAACCAGCCCAGCTTGAAGGCCAGGGCGTAGACCAGCATCAGGCCCAGCCAGAAGACCGGCATCGAGACGCCCACCAGGGCGACGACCATCGAGCCCAGATCGACCAGGCTGTTATGTCGAGCGGCGGCCAGGACGCCCAGCGGGATGCCGACCACGATGGCGATGATCATGGCCGCCAGGGCCAACTCGACCGTGGCCGGGAAGACGCTGCGCAGCTCGCCGGCCACCTCGCGCTTGGTCAGGATGGAGCGGCCCAAGTCGCCGGTCACCGTGCGCTGCAGGTAGCGCTGATACTGGATGACCGGATGGTCGTTCAGCCCGTAACGCTCGCGGATCTCCTCGCAGCGCGCCTGGGTGTAGCGCTCGCCGAGCAGGGCCGCGCAGGGCCCGCCGCGCTCGCCGGTGACCTTGAGGAAGGAGAAGGTCACCAGGGTGATCCCGAAGAGCACGGGCAGCGTGAGGAGCAGCCGGCGGAAGATGTAGGTGGCCATGCGGCGCGCGCTCGCGGGGCTGGTCTCGGAGCGGCGAAGGCTCGGCTCGCCGCGCTCGCCTCGAGGCGAAAGAGAAACCGGTGGGGCGACCCTCGGGGGCCGCCCCACCGGCGGCTAGGCTTGGACGGGGCCGGAGGCTACTTGGAGACCCCGGTCAGGATGGTCTGCAGCGGGCTGGGCGTGTAGCCGCTCACATCCGCGCCGAAGAGCAAGGGCGGCGAGCGGTGCACCAGCGGCAGGGCCGGCAGCGTGTCGTGCACGATCTGGTTGGCCTCGACGTAGCGCGCCTCGCGCTCGGCCTGATCCGACAGCGTGGCCGCCTCGCGCAAGAGGGTGTTCAGCTCCTCGTTGGGCGGCGCCGGATTGCCCTCGGCATCGCTGTTGAAGGAGGCGTCCCCGCCGCAGAAGAACTGGCAGAGGAAGTTGTCCGGATCGCCGTTGTCGCCGCCCCAGCCGAGCAGGAAGATGTGCGCCTGGCCCTCGCGAACGGCCGGCAGCCACACGCTGCCCCAGTCGGGCGACTCGATCTGGGCGTTGATGCCCAATTGCGAGAGCGAGGCCTGGACCAGCTCGCCCAATTCCTTGGGCTTGGGGTAGTAGAAGCGCTGCACCGGCGGCACGTAGAAGACCACCTCTTCGGGCAGGGTCTCGGCCTCGGTGCAGGCCGTCATGTACTCCTGGGCCATCTCGAGGTCGTAGGGATAGGGCTCGATGGCGTCGTTGTAGCCCCAGAGGCCCGGCGGCATCATGTTCTTGGCCACCTCGGCATCCCCGGCGTAGAGCGAATCGACGATGCCCTGGCGGTCGATGGCATGCGCCACGGCCAGGCGGCAGTCGAGGTTGCCCCAGGGCGCCTGGGCCTGGTTGAAGCCCAGGTAGCCGACGTTGTTGGCCGGCTCGAAGACGATCTGTACGTTCTCGTCGGTCTCGGCCGACTCGATGTCCTCCGGGTTGACCTGGTTCATGCCGTCGATCTCGCCGGCGGCCAGCGCCAAGTAGCGCGCCGTGCCGTCGGGGATGACGCGGAGCTCCAGCTCCGGCGAGGCCGGGGCCTCACCCCAGTAGTCGGGGTTGGCCTCCAGCAGGATGTGCTGATCGACCTCCCACTCGCTGAGCATGTAGGGGCCGGTGCCCACCGCGATGTTCTGGCCGTCCGGCGTGCCGTAGCTGTTGCCATCGGCCTCGATGGCGGCCGGGCTGGAGAATCCGAAGTTGCCCATGGCCAGGTTCTGAAGGAGCGGCGCGTTGGGCCGGCTGAGGTTGAGCTGCACCGTCAGCGGGTCGATGGCCTCGGCCGAGACGAAGAAGGTATCCGGCTCGCCGTCCTCGTCCTCGTCGGCATCCTTGTAGCCCTGGAACATGTAGGCCCAGTAGGCAAAGTCGAAGTCCTCGAAGTGGTACTCGTTGGCCGGATCGAACCAGCGGTTGAAGTTCCAGACCACCGCGTCGGCGTTGAACTCGGTGCCATCGTGGAAGGTCACGCCCTCGCGCAGGTTGAAGGTCCAAGTGAGGCCGTCCTCGCTGGTCTCCCAGCTGGTGGCCAGGGCCGGCTCCACCTCGGTCGAGCCGGAGACGTAGCGGGTCAGCCCCTCGTAGATGTGCCAGGTGACCAGGAGCGACTCGCCGTCGGTGATGTCGGCCGGGTCGAGCTTGGCCGCGTCGGCCGGGTGGGCGAAGATCAGCCGGTCGGCGTTCGGATCCTCGGTCGGCTCGGGCTCGTCGACCGACTGCGCGGCGGCATTGGTCGGCAAGGGAGCGGGCTCGGTGGGCTCGCCACCGCAGGCCACCGTCGTGGCGGCCAACAAGGCGCCGACGACGAGGGCGCGCAGCGGCAGCGCGGGGATCGACTTCATGGGGCTCTCCTCCGAATCGTTTGCGTGGCCGGCAAGCCCTGCCGGCCCGCACGGGAAGGGCTCGGCGCGAAGCCGCGCCGGGCGGACAGCGCTACGATAGCCGAGCGCCGGCGGATCGGTCAACTGGAGTCCCGCTCCCGGCGTTGTTGGCCCGCGGCCCTTCCGTAGAGCGTCGCGACGATCTGAGCGCGAGCGAGCGGCGACCGGGTCGCGGTCAGGCCGGGCGTCTAGCGGCGAGCGACGGCGATGCCGTGGCCCGCCGCGACTCCAGCTCGAGCATGCGCGCGATCAGGAGCACGGCCGCCAGGCCGTACATCATGCCGCCGGGGATCCACATGATGGCCCCGCCGATCATCTGATCGTCCATCACGCCCAGGCCCTGCACGCGCGGCTGAGCCGCGTACCAGGCGTAGATCGGCCGGTCGGCGAAGCTGATGGCCACCGCCAGGATCTCGTTCTGCACGAAGGCGATCAATAGCAGAACCAAGCGCTGCCCGAATTCGAGCGCCGGACCGAATTGAGGTGCGGCGGCGATCACCCGCCACCAGAAG
>CAZJWJ010000136.1:0-10371 GCA_964549495.1 uncultured Anaerolineales bacterium
TCGTGGGGGTTTCTAACTGTCGCCGCTGTCCAATTCTAACTGTCGCTGAACAGACCACGATCTCGTTGGCGTAGGGTTGCGTGCAGGGATCCTCCGGCTCTTCATATTCCATGGCCCGCCGCGCCTCGTCGGTCACCGCCACGAGGTCCGTGTCTCCGCCCGCCTCCAGCCGCCCGATCGCGCGCCGCGCGTATTCGGGGTCGCTCCCGAGCCGCATCAGCGTGCGTGCACCGTCTCCTCCATCGACCAGGGCGATCTGCGTCGAAGGGGAGTTCTCGAGATCCAAGTCATCGACGATCTCGAGGAGTGCCTCCCTCAGATCTCGTGCCTCCCTCGAACTCTCCATGCTGGACGAGTTCACCGCGAAGACGATGTGCAGCGGCGCCGGCGCCCCATAGCACGTGGCGTGGAAGTCGAGCGTGACGGTGGTCGCCTCACCGTGAAGCAGCAGGCTGGGCAGCGGGCTGCTGCGGGCGAATCCGTCGCAAGAACTCCGGCAGCCGTAGGGCCAGCCACGACTCTGCTGGAGGGGTTCGGCATCGGCCGGCCGAGCTGCGACCAAGGACAGCGCAAGCCCCGCCGCGAAGGCGAGCGCGAAGGCTACGGCGACCGTCTTCGCTGTCCTATCGAGCATTCGATGGCCTCTGCAACCGATCACGGGTCGACCCCTCGCGGCGCGAAGACCTGTGCCCAGCTCGGATCGAGCAGCCGCGTGCCGCTTCGGTTCTGCGCATCACGCCAGGTCAGCCGAGCGCCCTCGGTCAGGGGCTGGAAGCCCGGGCGCGTCGGCCGGACCTGGAAGGTGAAGGTGACCCCGTCGCGAGGAACGAAGTTCTGCTGCCAGCGCAGTTCGCCGGTGGTCGGGTCGACCTTCGGAGGTGGCCAGGCGCCGCCCTCGACCAGCTCGACCCCTTCGGGCAGGTGGTCGACGATTTCGAGTTGGCGCAGGGGGATCAGCGGCGGCGGTTCGTCATAGATCCGGTAGAACGCCTCGATGAGCCAAGGCAGCTGATCGAGCTGATAGAGGTAGCGCGACGAGCTGGCCAAGGCGCGCAGACAGCGATCGTCGTCGGGCGGATCGCTGGCATCGATGACGATCGATAGCAGGCCCGCCCGCTTGGCGTCGCGGGCAGCGCCCGCGATCGGCGCGCAATCGCGGACCTCGATCTCCGGGCTGATCAAGACGACGAACTGGCGAAGGCCGCTGCGCGCGCAATCTGGAACGCGAGCGCGCAGCAGCTCCGCCCGCGCGCTCTCGAGCAGATCGTCGACCTGCGGCTTGCCGCCGGCTCGAAGCCCATCCAGCACGGAGTCGATCTCGGTCCGGTCGTTGGTGAGCGCCAGGCGATTCGGCCGGCCCCCGTCGTAGTAGGACAACCCGACGCGCCAGGCCGGCTGCTGGTCGAGCCGCATGCGATCGATCAGCGCTCGGAGTCCCTCCCGCGCCTCCTGCAGCGCCTGCGGGGGCATCCGGCTCGAATGGTCGATGGCAAAGACGACGTGGACCGCCTCGAAGGTGGGGACGCAGGCGGCCTTCACCGCCAGCGTGATGGTGGTCGCCTCGCCGGCCAGGAGCAGCGGCGGGTGGGCCAGCGTGCTGGAGTGCACCAGGCAGCGGCTGGGACAATCCGTGGGCGCGGCAGGTGCTTGGTCGGCCTGGACCGACCGGGCCGGGGCGTCCTGCGCGAGCGCAAGAGCAATCCCTGTAGCAGTGGCCAAGCCCAGGCTCAGCAGATTGGTTTGCCACGAAGCGCGAGTCATTCCGATGTCCTTCCTCAAGCAGGTCTTAACACGCGAGGAGGGCACAAATTGACATGCGACTCCGGAACGCCGCTTCGAAGTACATGCCGATTGCTCTCATGCCTCTCTTGCGGAGGTATGCAATTCGTGGCATAATCGCTACACATACACAGAAGGAGGCGGAGATGCGCGTCACCGTACATGTGCCTGATCAACTTGGCCAACAAGCGAAGGAGATGGCGAGGAGCGAGGCCATCTCGGTATCACGACTATTCGCCGAAGCATTGGAGCGATACATCGAAGAGACACGCAGGCGCGAGCTCGGGCGTGCGGTCTTGGCGATCGCAGGAAAGGTCAAGGTCGCTGACGATGTATACGACGTCCTCGAAGCAGAGCGTGCAGATGCTGGGTCTTGACACCGGCTACTTCGTGGCCTTGATCGAAGGTCGACGAGAACCGACTCAGGTCTGGGAGCGCTTGATCGAAGGGGGGGATGAGGCCACATGTTCTGCCTTGAGCATGTATGAACTCGAGCGTCTGGCGCTACGCGGCGTCATCGATCGGGACGCGGTACATCTACTGCGTCACAGCATTCCGGCGATTGTACGGGTGCGGTGGGTGGATGAGGTTGACTTGTTGTCAGAAGCTGCGGGACTGACGCAGGGACTCGGCCTTGCCGCAATGGACTCGCTGATCCTGGCTTGCCTGCTAGCCGAGGATGCAACGACAATCTACACCACCGACACCGACTTCGAACGGCTCCAACGCAGGGACGTTCGCGTAATCAACCTCAACGCTCGAGGCGGCGGGTCCGATCAGGGCTCGTAGTCGCGCCGCAGCAGGGTGGTCCAGTCGCCGGCCAGCCAGACGCGGTGTTGGTTGCCTTCACCGGTCGGGACGACGTCGATGTCGTGGAGGGGCACGTTGATCTCGGTGGCGAGGGTGGCCGGCCCGCCGGGATAGGGCGTCTGGGTCCAGCCCCGGCCGTCGAAGCGCAGGACGGCGCTGTAGAAAGGCGGATCGTCGCCGCAGGCGATGCTGGTGTAGCGCCGGTCTTCCGGCACGTCGAGCCAGCGCCAGGCGCCGCGGCCGCAGCGGGTGACCACCCAGACGTCGCGCTCGCCGGCCGCGGCCAGGGCGGTGAAGCGGCTGCCCAGGCCGATGCCGCCCGGCTGCTCGGGCGCGAGGGTGAGCGTCGTGGTGATCGGCGTGCGCACCCGGGCCGTCTGGCCGGCCGAAAGGCGCATCAGGCGCTCGCCCACGCCATCCCAATGCCCGACCGCCCAGGCCTCGCCGGCCGCGAACTGGTCGACATCGGCCATCGAGAGCCCGGGCGCCTCGATCTGGCAGACCCGCTTGGGCAGGCCGCCCTCCGGGCGATGGCAGCGGCAGTCCGGCGCCAGATCGAGCAAGGGCTCTTCGAGGCTCCGATCCCCGCTGGCCGTCGCGGCACCCGCCGGCCGGCGGGCGCGCGAGACGCCACCCTCGCAGCCCGGTTCGACCCACAGCGCCAGACCTTCGCCCACCGCCCAGGCGTGGCTGCCCTCGGGCTCGCGGCCGGCGTCGATGGCGCGGAGCTGGCCGGCCACGGGCTCCTCGAGCACCGGGCGCCATCGTTCGGAATATCGGTCGAACTGCCAAATCTGCGAGCGGGGTGTCGGCAAGCCTGCCTGCCGGGTGAGCGCCCAGGCCTCGCCGCGCTCCAGGCCGACGACGTCGACGAAGTCGCGCGGATCACGCTCCGGCGGGTTCTCCGGCCGGGGCAAGCGGAACTGCTGCGGCGCCTCGGCTCCGCCGGTCCAGCGCAAGCTGACGCCGGCATCGCCGGCCAGCCAGATCTCGCCGGGCCGGCCATCGATGTGGCGTATGGCCGGCAGGCCCTCGAGCTGACCGGCCAGCCGCAGATCCTCGCGCAGCTGTCCGCCCCGGTAGCGCAGCAGGCGCGCGCCTCGCTCCGACTCGACCAGCGCCATGCCGTCCGGCCCGTCGGGCACGAAGCCCAAGAGGTCCTTGCGCTGGCGCGACGGCGTCCAGATCCGGCTGTCGGCATCCCAGCGCCAGGCCTCGTCGCCCAGGCTGTACAGCAGGCCATCCAGCCGCTTGTCCGGCCCCCCATCGTCGATCAGGCGCGTCGCCAGAGCCAAGGGATCCTCCGGGTCGACCGCGTTGCCGATCGGTGGCCGGCCGTAGGTTTCGGTGACCACCGAGCGGCTCCAGTCCACCCGTTCGATCCAGTCTTCGAGCCCCGGCTCCGGGCGGAAGGCCATCCAGTAGTCGGTCGGTGCCGCGCCACTGGAATCGGTCACCAGCTGCCCGATCAGGGCATCGCCGAGCCGGCGCGGCGTATCGGTGATGCGGCCCGTTCGCGTGATCGGGGCCTGGGACCAGTTGCGCGCCGCGTGATCGTAGCGCCAGGCGACCGTGCGCGGCTCGTCGTCGGACTCGCCCAGCGCTTGGCCCAAGGCGTAAGCACGCGGCAGGCCGCTGGGCGAGACATGCCGCAGCAGCTGCCGGGGCAGGCGGCCGGCGCCGGTCTCGAGCTCCGGCGCATAGAGGCGATCCCCGCGCACGAAGACCCCGCGATCGGCCTCCTCGTCGGCCCCGACCATCCAGACTTCGGGATCCCAGCCGCCGAAGCCGTCCGAGCGCCAGATGGCGCGGATGGATTGCATGGGGGGCAGGCGCATGAGGTCGGGCAGGCGCAGCCCGTCCCGCCATTCCGACCAGGCGTGGATGCTGCTGTCGTCCTTGTACGCCACCGCCGCCCAAGCCCGACCGAGCAGGGGATCGGCTTCGACGCCCGTCGCCCAGCCGTAGAGCTCGTCGGGCTTGAAGGGCCTCCGCGTCAATTGGACGGATTGGTAGCGCACGCTCTCGTCGAAATAATCCGGCGGGGACTCGGCGAAGCAGCTACGCTCCTGGATCAGGATCTGGTCCTGGTCCCCCACCGCCACCGCGACCGGCAGGCCCGCCACGCTGCTCTCGGCACCGGCCTCCAGACCGACCATGACCTGTCCGATCTGCGCGCTCCACAGACCCTCGGGCGTGATGCGCGCGACGCCGTCTCCCAGCGCCAAGAGCGTGCCGTCCGCGCCGAGGTCGACCAGGTCGCGGACCTGGCCGATGCCGCCACAGACCAGATCCCAGCCGACATGGCCCGGGCAGCTGGCCTCGATGGCATCCGGCGGCGCGCAGGGCTCCGGCGGGCCCAGATCGACCTGCCGGAAGACGATGGGCAAATAGGCATGGCTCGGCGACTCCGCGCCGAGGCGGTCGGGCCGCGGCGCGAAGGCGAGCAAAAGGACCGGCAGCAGGGCCGCGAGCAGCCATCTCGGGGCGCGGCCATCCGGCATCGAGCTAGGGACTGCGGGTGGCGGTGGGCGGTGCGCTCGTCGGGCGGCCCGAGGACACCGGCGGCGTCTCGGTCGGCCCGGGGGTCGGGTCGTCGAAGACGATGCCCGTCGGCTCCGGCTGGACGGTGGCCGTGGCCGATGCGGTCGGCGGCACCTGTTCCTCCTCGTCCTCCTCCGGATCGCTCGGGACGAAGGGCGGTGCCGTCGTCGGGATCGGGCCCGCGGCGCTGCCGGCCGGCGGCTGGGCTGCGCTGGGCATGACGGGCTGCTGGGCATCCGGCTCTTCGCCCGACGCGCCGGGTAGGCTCGGCAGGCCCGCGTCCGGCTGGAGCGGCGGGCGCGAGGGCGCCGAGGGGAGGATGGACGGATCGGCCGCTGTATCCTCCGGCTCGGCGGGAACTTCCTGGAGCGCCGCGGTGGCCGTCGCCGCGGGCGGGGCGACCGGCGTCTCGGGGGCCCGGTCGCGCAGCATGAGGCCGATGGCACCCAGGGCGAGGATCATCGACAAAGCGGCCACGGTGGCGGCCGGCCCCGGCAGCGTCTGCCAGGGGGCCGGCGCCACCGGCGGCCGGCGCATCAAGTCGTCGCGCAGTGCATCGCGAAAGACCGCGCGCGGCTGATGGACCACTTCGGGTCTCATCAGCTCGGCGAGCGGATCTTCGCTCCTCACCGGCTCCGGATTCTTCGACTCAGGTGACACCAGGGTCTCCTTGCAACTGCTTTTTCAATCGTTCTCGCGCCCGATGCAGGCGCTTGTGCACCGCCGCCGTGCTGCAGCCCAGGCTCTCGGCGATCTCGGGCGGGGTGACGCCGGCAAAGTAGTACAAGGCCAGCACCTCCTGATCCGATTCCGAGAGCGACTCGAGGGCCGCCTGGACCGCGGCCCGATCGTCCCAGCGCTGCTGCGGGCGCTCGCGACCGTGATGGGGCAGGAAGGGCACGAACTGGCGCAGCTTGCGCCGTCGGTGGTGGTTGGCGATGAGGTTGCCCGCGATGCGGTAGAGCCAGGCCTTGAAGGGCACCCCGCGCAACTCGTAGCGCTCGATGGCCGACAGGGCCCGTTCCCAGACCGCCGCCGAGATGTCCTCGGCCAGCACCTCGTCGCCGCCCACCCGGCGGGCGATGTAGTTGTAAATGGCATCGAAGTGGCGGTCGTAGAGCTGCCCGAAGGCCTCACGATCTCCGCTCGCCGCTTCGACCAGGGCACGGTCCTCGTCCTCCGTTCCCTCCTTGTTAACGCCTTCGGCGCCCTTTTTGGACAGCTGCCGATCGGATGCGTCCGAATTCGCCTCCTCTCGGCCGGCGGCTTTGGCGGAGGACGCGGTTGGATCGGGCACGGCGGTCACGGACATGGGGAGCCGGCGCGAGCGGTGGGGGGGCCAGCTTGACGGGGGCGCATGAGGGCAGAGTATAATCCGGCCATGGACTCCCCACAAGGCGATTCGGCCGGCTGTCGATACGGCTGCATGCCCCCGGCCGAGCTCGAGCAGCGACGCGCCGCCGGCGAGCCGCTGCGCCTGATCGACCTGCGCGAGGCCTACGAGATCGAGGCCGGCGCCCCGGTCATCCCGGGCGCCGAGCGCCTGCCCCTCAGCCAGATCTGCCAATGGTGGCCCGAGCTCGACCCCGGCGCCGAGCTGGTCTTCCAGTGCAACACCGGCCGGCGCAGCCGCGCGCTCTGCCGCGTGCTGGCGGTGCACGGCTTCCGCCACGTCTGGGACCTGGAAGGCGGTATCGAGGCCTGGCTCGACGCGAGGTCCGGCGAGATCGCTGCCGAGACCTGACGAATCAAGGGCAGCCCACCTTCCAGATCACCGAGTTGAAGGGCCCGAAGGGCTTGGACCAGTCGCGCAGGGCCAGCCAGGTCCGCGGCGGGTTGTTCCAGCCCGGCGGCAGGGCCGGGTTGGCCGGCTGCAGCCAGCCCTCGACGCTGCCCGGCGACGCCAGCGCGGCGGCGATGACGGCCGGCGGCACCCGCGCGGCCAGGTTGGGGCAGACCGAGCCCGCAGGCTCGGGCGGCGGACTCGGACCGGCCGTGGGGCTGGGGATGGCCGGCACCGGCCGGTCGGCGCGGAAGAGGATGCCCAAGCGGCTGGTCAGGACCAGCGGCGCCGGGTCATCGACCGTCTCGCTGATGTAGGCTGCGCGCAGCGCCCCTCCATCCAGGCCGGGGATCAGCTCCGGCACGATGCTGGTCACCCGCGGCCGGCCGGTAGTGTCGGTGATCTGCGTGATCCCGCCGCCCTCGCTCCATAGGTAGAGCTCGGCGTTGCCGTTGGCATTGCCGCCGCCGAAGTCCGACAGCGAGAGGAAGACCACCGCCTGGCCGCCGGCCGCGATGCGCGGCGAGAGGCTGCTGGCGCGGCCGCCGGTGGCCGTGGTCAGGCGCTCGAGGCCGGCTCCATCGCGCCAGAGGTAGATCTCCAGCGGCACGTGCTCGTCGGGCAGGCTGCGGTCGACATGGCCGCGGCCGGCGAAGGCCACGCGCCGGCCATCGTCGCTGATCGAGGCGTCGTAGATCTCGCGGCCGGTCATCGGAGGCTGCCAATCGGTCAGCTGGCGGAAGCGGGCCGGATCGCCCGGCATGGCGGGCGGACCCTCCCAGAGAAAGAGCTCCCAGCTGCCGTCTGCGTTGTCGCCGCTCAGATCGGATTCGGCGATGAAGGTGATGCGCGAGCCGTCGGCCGAGATGTCGGGCGGTCCGTGGAAGGGCCGGCCGGTGAGATCGGTCAGCTGGTCGATGCGTCCGTCCAGTTCGGCCCGGAAGAGCTCCAGCCCACCGTCCGGGTTGTCGCCGGTCAGATCGCCGTCGTGCCAGAAGGCGACCACGCGTCCATCCGAGGACAATGCCGGCGACTCGACGGCGCTGCCCTCGGGGCCATCGGAGAGCTGGGCGAAGGCCCGGGCCGCCGGGCCGCCTCGCAAGGCGCGGATCAGCATGGCCTCGGCATTGCCCTCGGCGTTGCCCGGACCGCCGGGTCGAGGGTCCAGATCGTCGTCGCTGGCGAAGGCCACCCGCGATCCATCCTGGCTGACCGTCGGGCGGTCCTCGCCGATCTTGCTGCCATCGGCCCGTCCCGGCCGGCGCCGCATGGCGCGCATCCCGCTGCCATCGATCCAGACGAAGATCTCGCGATCCCCCTCCGGATTGTCGTCCGGATCCGGCCCCGTGCCATCGTGCCGGAAGGCGATGACGCTGCCGTCTGCACCGATGTCCGGCTGCCGGGCCCCGGTCGTCCCGTCGTCGGCCGGGCTGATCTGCGTGAGGGTCCAAGGCGCCACCGACTGCGCCGCGGCGCCTTGGGTCGTCCAGAGCGCGAGGAGCGCCGCGAGGATCGCCAGCGCGAGGATCGGTCGCGCGCCGCCTGGACCTCCGTCTCGGGAGCCATACCAGCTGGATTCACCATTCGTCTTCACGCTCGCCTCCTCAGCCTTGATCTCAGAACCGACTGGACATGCACCCTATGGAACCGTTCGCGGGTCCGAAACGTTCAATATGCGAGGCCGCCATCCGGCGGGCTCACCTTACACGAGGCGCCAGTGTGCGCCCAAGCAGCCATGGGAGGCAAGACGATGAGCATCGAGGAGCGCAGGATGGACTTGGCGGTGGAGGTGGTCGAGCGGGCCATGCGCCAGCAGCCCGAGGCCGGGCCGGAGGATCGCCTGTCGGCCTTCGGCCAGGCCTACCAGGCCCTGTCCGAGCTGGACGCCGGGCAGGATGACTGGACCGAGGACCTCCTGGTGGCGGCCTGGACCCTGGTCGAGGACGCCTGGCCGCGCGGCGGCCCGACACCGGAGCTGGTGGCGGGGCTGGTACAGACCTTCGAGGGCATGCAGGCCCTGGTCGAGCCGCCGCCGGAGGCACGCCGCAGCAGGCCCCGGCGTGATGCCCGGGGTTGATGGCGGGCCCCGCACCCGGGCGGATCCCGATGCGACGCGCGAGGGTCCCCGGCCCGGGCCGTTGACCGCCCCAGGGCGATCGGGTAGAGTCATCCCCGTCGGCCCGATTTGCCTTTGGCGACACGTCCTTTGGATGGCGGAGATGATGGCTCGATGACCGATCGCCCGCAGCCGGCGGCCTCGCGGGCCGCCTCGCCCGATACGGCCTGGCGGCCGGGCCTGCTCGCTACCTGCGCCTTGGCCATCTCGGCTTTGGTGCTGGTGGCGGCCCTGGTCGGCGGTGGCGACGCGATGGCCGGCGAGATCCGGCGCCTGCGCTGGTGGCTGACCGGCTTGGTGCTGGCCCTGGAGCTGGGCGTCTGGCTGCTCTTGCGCCGGGATCGCCCGGACTGGGCGGCCGGCCTGCAGCTGATCGGCGGCTGGGCGGCCCTCGGCTTCACCCTGGCCGTCTTCGGCGGCGCCGGCAGCCCGGGCCTGGGCGGCTACGTCTTCCTGGTGGCCATCGGCAGCCTGCTCTGGCCGGCCCGCGCCGGCCTGGCCTACGCCGCGCTCTGCGGCGCCAGCATGCTGGCCCTGGCCTGGGCCGAGGCGGCCGGCACGGGCCTGCCCCTCGTGCCCGCCGCCGGCTCGACCCGCCTCAACCTCTGGGCCCACGCGCTGGTCTTTGCCCTGGTGGCGGTCTTGATGCACCGGGTGGCGGGTCTCTTGCGCGGCACGCTCTCGCGCCAGCAGGACGCGCTGCGCGACCTGGACCATTCGCGCGGGCACTTGGAGCAGGAGGTGGCGCGCCGCACGGCCGCGCTCTCGGAGGCCAACACCCAGCTGCGCACGGCGGCCGAGACGGCCGAGCAGCTGGGCGCCATCCTCGACCCGGAGCGGCTGATGCGCGAGACGGTGGCGCGCATGCAGGAGCGCTTCGGACTCTACCACGTGCACGTCTACCTGATCGACCGCGATCGGGGGCAGCTGGTGGTGCGCGCCGGCACCGGCCAGCCCGGCCGGCGCATGGTGGCCGCCGGCCACGCCATCCCCTTGGCCGCCGAGCGCAGCCTGGTGGCCCGCGCGGCGCGCGAGGAGCGGGTGGTGCTGGTCGACGACGTGGCCGAGGAGCCGCGCCACCTGCCCAACCCGCTCCTGCCGGCCACCCGCTCCGAGGTGGCGGTGCCCCTGCGCGCCCGCGACGGCGTGATCGGGGTGCTGGACGTGCAGGACGACCAGCCGGGGCGCTTCGGCGCGGCCGATCTGGACACCTTCGGCACGCTGGCCGGCCAGATCGGCGTGGCCATCGAGAACGCGCGGCTCTTTGCCGAGATGCAGAAGGTCATGGAGCGCCTGCGCGAGGTCGACCGGCTCAAGAGCGAGTTCCTGGCCAACATGA
>CAZJWJ010000137.1:0-9860 GCA_964549495.1 uncultured Anaerolineales bacterium
AGCGCGACGGTTCTCGGAGTGATCTCGAGGACATGGCCGACGCGGTGCACAAGGGCATCGACTGGTTCCACGGCACCGAGGACGAGGAGCGCTCGGTGCCCCACATCCACCGCACCGTCGAGCGCTTCAAGGATCGACCCGAGATCCTGATGTGGGAGCCGGTCAACGAGCCCAACTGCGGTGACGGTCGATATGACGACGAATGCCTGGAGACCATCCGCGCCTGGATGGGCAGCATCGCCGAAGAGATCAAGGCCATCGACGGCTGCCGGGTGGTCTCGACCTCCTACATCGGCGCCGGCAACTTCGACAGCGAGCTCGACCACTACCGCACCCTGCACGGCAAGGACGCCATCGAGATCCTCTCGGTCCACAAGCGCTCCACCGACGAGGCCGAGGACGAGCTGGAAGCGGCCGACGATCGCGAGCGGCCCATCTTCTACGGCGAGATCTACGACATCGCCTACGACGAGGGCTGTCAGCCGCTCTCCGGCAAGGACTCGGTCGATGCGCGTGCCGAGCGGGTCAAGGACGACCTGCGCCAGGCCATCGAGGACGGCGTCGACGGCTACCTGCTCTGGGAGCTGGCCATCGGACGGGTCGAGATGGAGAACGGCGACACGCGCCACGTCTGCAGCCGCTTCGGCTTCGAGCTGCAGGACCCGCTGTGGGAGAAGCTGCGCAGCTCCGATCCCCCGCTGCCCCCGCCGGCGCCCTGGCGCTGAAGCCCGAGAGCCTGTTCCTCGAGCCAGGTTCGTAGCCAGCCCAAGGCCACGGACGTGCTTGAAGGAACAGGCGCTGACCTCGACGAGCCTTCAAAGCAACCGCTGCTGCTCGGCGTCCGCGTCGCCCAGATCCACCGGCTCGATGCAGTCCGCGCCCTCGTTGCGCGGGCTGTTGACGTAGGTGCTGACCGGGTGGGCGTCCATGGCCTCCGGATCGAAGGGGCCTAGGAGCGGCTGGAGGATCTCGGCGTGCTCGACCTCGGGATCCAGCCAGAGCGGCCAATCCTCGGGCGGCAGGATCACCGGCATGCGGTCGTGCAGGGGCTGGACGCGCGCGTTGGCCTCGGTGGTGAGCAGCGTGCAGCTCTGGATCACCTCGCCCTCGGGCGACTCCCATTGCTCCCACAGGCCGGCGATGCCGAAGAGACCGCCATCGGCCATGTGGATGTGATATGGCTGCTTGCCGCCGTTCATCTTGCGCCATTCGTAGAAGCCGTCGGCCGGCACCAGGCAGCGCCGGCGCTTGAAGGCCGCGCGGAAGGCCGGCTTGTCGGCCGCCGTCTCGGAGCGCGCGTTGATCATGCGCGACCCGATGCCGATGTCCTTGGCCCAGGAGGGGATCAGTCCCCAGCGCAGGATGGCCAACTCGCGGGCCACGGCTTCGTCGTCGCCGGGCGGCGCGTCCTCATCCCCGTCGACCGTCACCGTACTCGTCGCTAGCGCCCGAGCCCGCACCGCCAGCACCGGCTGGGTCGGCGCGATGTTGTAGCGCGGCCCCAGCGACTCGGCCGGCGCGGCATCGACCTCGAAGAGTCGGGCGATGGCCTCGGCCGAGGCCGAGAGCGTGAAGCGTCCGCACATGGCTGCTGTCCCCCTTGGTCGAGATCGAGACGGGTGGTCTCCGATTCTATCATGCCAAGTCGGGCTCGGCGGCGCTCGACGAGCTGTCGGGCGGGAGCCGCGGAATCGATCGATCCCGCAACACGCGAAACGAGCGGCCCCGGAGGACCGCTCGTGGATTCGCGTTGCTACGTGGCGGAGGGCATCGCGCCCCCGCTGGCTACTGCTGTGCCGGGCCGGTGATCGGCAGGCTGGGCAGCTCGCTGCCGACGAAGATGGGCTTGAGGAAGTGGCGCAGCGTCACCGAGTGCAGACCGAAGTCGAAGCGACCCTGGTTCAGCTGGGCGCGGGCGGCCTCGAGCTGGCTGCCGTCGCAGCTGGTGGCCACCAGCCGGACACCCTCGAAGGCCTGGGCCAGCGCCTCGGCGCTGGCCTCGTGGGCCTCGACCAAGTCGGCCGGCGCGTCCCAGCCGGAGCCGGCGAAGTCGGCCACGATCGAGTTGCCGCGAAGGAGGAAGGCGGCGTAGTCGGAACCGCAGGCCTGCTCGGGCTTGGCGGCGATGGTGGCCAGGTAGGCATCGGCCTCGTCGAGCCAGCGGTCGCTGAAGTCGATCAGGTCGGGCATACCCTGCCGGTAGTTCTCGACGTTGTTCTGGGCCTGCGCATGGCCGGGCAGCGCGGCGAAGACGAGGGCCAGCGCGAGCGAGGCGGCGAAGAGGGTCAGGCGGTTGAGCGAGTTCATCGATTCGATCTCCTAAACGTGATCCAGTAGATTCAAAGGCGCGTTCAGCGGGTGTGCGTTCAAGGATGTTTCGATTGCTGCCGGCCTTGTCAGCGGACGGGTACGCTCCCGTCATCTGCTCTCCAGTCTACGCGGCCAGCTTAAGCTCTTCATGACCGCCACCTGTCTCTAGGGCTACCGCTGGCTGGCGGTAAGCTGACGCTCGGCTGACGCAGGGCCCTGACCGAAAAGCGAGCGGGGCACCACCCGTGGATGGTGCCCCGCTCGAGTCTTGCTCGGCTCCGGCAGCGTGGCCTGGCAAAAGGCCGCGTCACCGGAGCGGATCGGGATCAGATCTGCTGGCCGGCCAGGCGGCGGCGGGCCAGACCACCGACGATCAGCAGGCTGCCCAGGATGGCCAGCCAGAGCGGGGTCTGGTCGGCGGCACCGGTCTTAGGCAGGGCCTCCGGCGCGGCCTCGGCCGACATCGAAGCGTGCATGCTGTCGGCGCTGGGCACGGCGCTCAGGCTCGGCTCGCCCTCGGCCAGGCCCATGGCGAAGACGGTGTAGACCGTGCCCGCATCCAGGGCCACGCCCGGTACCGAAAGGGCGACGGTGTCACTGCCGGCCAAGCGGACCTCGAGGTCGTAGCTGCCGGCATCCACGGGCGTGTAGTCGCCCGTACCCTTGAAGGCCACGTTGGAGAAGAGCACCGGGCCGCCATCGGCCACGGCCACGTCGACGGCCGGCGCGTCAGGCGAAGCGTGGACGAAGCGCACGTGGGCCTTGCCGGCGGCCGGCGCGGCGTTGTTGTCCTGCAGCACCAGCGGCTCGATGTTCTCCAGCGTGCCGACGGCGACGACCGTGTAGTCGGTGCCGCCCGTCAGGTCCAGGTCGGCCTCGATGACGGCCGGCTCGGTCTCACCGGCCGGCACGACCATGACCGAATGGCTGCCCGCGCTGAGCGCGGCATAGTCGGTGATGCCCTTGAAGGGCGCGTTGGTGAAGGCGGCTTCGCCGTCCACCCAGACGTCGACGTTGGGCGCATCGGGCGAAGCGTGGACCACGCGCACGCGGGCCTGGTCCTGGGCGGCGGCCGGGCTGGCGGCCATCAGGCCGAAGCCGGCCAGCATCGCGAAGGCGGTGAAGAGGGCGATCAGACGGTTCATCGGTTGAAACTCCTTGGTGGTTCATCGGCGAATCTGGGCGGTTGGACGGTCTGGTCGGCGTTCAAGAGCTACGGTTCAAGGTTCGTCCGTTCAGCGATGTCTTGCGTTCAACATTCCGATCGTTCGCGTTCCAGTGATCAAGAGCATATCAGATCTCGTGCGACTTGTCAAGGTTTTGTCTCGATTCTGTCTAGGAAACCGCAACAGTGGTCCGTCCGGACTCGAGCAGCCGGCGGGTCCGCCACGCGCGGTAGCGGAAGAGCAGTGGAAGACCCAGCCACATCGCGACGCCGATGGCGCCCCAGACCGGATGCCTGCGCAGGCGCGCCTCGATGCGGTCGACGACGGCCGTGCGGCCATCGCCCAGGGGCTCGAAGGCATGACGGTGGACCCACGAGTCGAAGGGCCCGCGCTGCTGGACATCGGTGAAGCGCTCTGGACCGACATCTTCGATCCGCGCGCTCCAGCGCAAGGGCAAGGGTCCGAGCCACAGCGTGAAGTCCATCTCGGCGCCCTCGTGGAGCCGATCCGGGGCCCGATGCATGCGGGTAACGATGGGCGGCGGGGTGATGGCGGCCATGCTATCGGGGCTCGTATGGAAGGCGGCCACCCGCGCCGGATCCTGATCGACCTCGAAACGATGTGTGAACTGCATCGTGCTCTCCTCGAATGCCTTTGCGAGACGCGGATCTCAAGCGAGAAGGTCGCGCAAGGCGGCCTCGGCGGTTCGGAAGCGGAAGTCGTAGCCCAAGTCGAGCAGGCGATCGGGTACGGCCTGCTGGCCGTAGAGCAGGACGTCGGCCATCTCGCCGAAGGCGATGCGCATGGCGAAGGCGGGTGCGGGCAGGAAGGCCGGCCGGTTCATGACCCGACCGATGGTCCGGCTGAAGCTTCCGTTGTCGTGCAGCTCGGGTCCGGCCAGGTTGTAGACGCCCCGGGCTTCCTCGTTCTCGATCAGGAAGCGCAGGGCACCGACCTCGTCATCGATGTGGATCCAGGGAAAGGGCTGGTCGCCCGAGCCCACCGGGCCGCCGGCAAAGAGCTTGAAGGGCAAGAGCATGCGCGGCAGCGCGCCGCCCTGGGTGGCCAGCACGATGCCCGTGCGCGTCACCACGCGCCGGACGCCCATCGACTCCACCTCGGCGGTCGAGGCCTCCCAGTCCTGGCAGACCGAGGCCAGGAAGTCGTCGCCGGCCGGCGCGTCCTCGCGCAGCTGGCCTTGGGCATCCACGCCGTAGTAGCCGACCGCGGAGGCCTGAAGCACCATGCTCGGCTTGTTCTCGGCGGCCGCCACCGCCTGGGTCACGGCCCGGCCGGCCTGCACGCGGCTCTGCCGGATGGCCCGCTTGCGCTCGTCCGTCCAGCGGCCTTCGGCGATGCCGGCGCCGGCCAGGTTGACGATGGCGTCGGCCCCCTCGGCCAGATGCCCCCAGCCCTCCGCGCTCTCGGCATCCCATTCGACCGCGCGCACGCCCTCGGGCAAGTCGTCCCGGTGCCGATCTGGATTGCGGCTGAGCACGATCACCTCGTGCTGACTGGCGGCCAGGCTGGCCGATAGGGCGCTGCCGATCAGCCCGCTACCTCCGGTGATGATGACCTTCATGCTCGGACTCCTCGATGGATCGGGCCGGCCGGTGGCGGTTTTCCATCCGGCGACCTAGACGACAACTGAACACCAGCCTAGCGACTTGTTGGCCTATTGTCAATGTATTGTACATGATTACAGGACAGATCCTTGACGCGACGGCGAGGAGGCAGTAGGGTTATCGCATGCTCGACATCGAACGTGAACCCGGCGCGACCCGCGACGAGGCCCCACTCTACAACATCGGGGTCGTCTCGCGCATGACCGGTGTCCCGGTGGCTACCCTGCGGGTCTGGGAGCGCCGCTACGGCTTCCCGGAAGCCGAGCGCACGCCGGGCGGGCACCGCATCTACTCCGAACGAGAGGTCGAACGCCTGCGCTGGGTCAAGGCGCGCATCGACGAGGGCATGCAGACCGGCCAGGCGGTGCGCGCCCTGGTCTACCTGGAAGAGCAGGGTGATACCAGCCCGCCACAGCCGCCCGGCTTGGGAGCCGAAGCCACGCCGGCCGAGGGCGCGGCCGTCGAGGCGCATCAGCGGCGATTCGTCAAAGCCTTGCTGGACCACGACCTGGCCGCGGCGGACCGGCTCTTGGGCGAGATCCTGGCGGTCTACTCCTTGGAGGACATCATCCTCGAGGTCATCCGTCCCTCGCTAGTGGCCATCGGCGAAGGCTGGGTCGAGGGCGAGGTCTCGGTGGCCACCGAGCATCTGGCCTCCTACTACGTGCGCCAGCGCCTCCTGGCCTGGCTGGATTCCGGGCCCAGCCCGCGACCTGTGCCGCCGACCATCCTGGCCTGCGCGCCCGGCGACTGGCACGAGGACGGCCTCTTGATGATGGCCGTCCTCCTGCGCCGGCGCGGCTGGCCGGTGCAGTACCTGGGCCCCTCGCTGCCGCTGCCCGACCTGGCCCGATTCGTGCGCCGGAGCCGGCCGGCGGCCATCGTTCTGGTGGCCATGCTGCCCGAAACCGGCCGGGCGCTCCTCGATTGGCCGGAGCATCTGCCCGAGCTGGCCAAGGAGGGCCGGCCGCCGCTATGCTTCGCGGGTCGAGCCTTCGGTGCCGACCACGACTTGCGCGATGCGATGCAAGGCCGCTTCCTGGGCAGCTCGATCGAGGCCGGCCTCGATCGGCTGGTCACCATCCTGGGAGAGACGACCGGCAGCCGGCTGCGCTCGGGGCCGGCCTAGCCCCGGTCGGGGCCGCGTCGTACGCGAATCCACGTCTCATGCTGGACCCCGTACCCAGAATCCCCTTCGAAACCCCATCGAGCACGCGCGGAGAGCCATCCATCATGCCCCAACCCATCGAAGCGACCCCTTTCACCGGTCCCGCCCGCCTGACCATCCGCCTCGAATCCCTGCACGCCAAGGCCAACCCGGAGCTCTTGGGTAAAGCCGAGTACCTGCTGAGCTTCAAGGTCAACGGCCTGGAGCGCTGGCAGAGCCCCGAGCCGCTGAAGGTCGGCAAGGGAGGCACGGTGCCGGTGGGTGCGAGCGTGGAGGTGGACGTCGACACCGACACCGACTACCTGGACGTCGAGGTGCACGCCGCCGAGCAGGATCTGTTGAGCCCGGACGACCACTCCCATGGCAGCGCGCGGCTCTACCGCACGGCCGGCTTCGAGGCAGAGCGCGGCTTCACGCTGGAGATCGAGGGCGAGGACACCGACATCGAGCTGCGCTGCAGCGTGGACGTCGAGGCGCTCTGAGCCGGAGCCCCGCCGCGCCTCGGATCGCCGCTCAAGCCAGCGCGATCACCTGCTCGAAGAAGGCCAGGCCGTCGGGGCGCTCCCCGGCCGGCCGGCCGCGCCAATCCGGATGCTGCTGCGCGCGGACGAAGCGCTCCGGATGCGGCATCAGGCCCAGGATGCGGCCGCTGGGGTCGCAGAGCCCCGCGATGGCGGCCATCGACCCGTTGGGATTCTCCGGATAGTCTTCGGTCGGCCGGCCCTCGGCGTCTACGTAGCGCAGCGCCACCAGTCCGGCTTCCTCGATGCGCTCGAGGGTCTCCGGCTCGGCGTAGAAGCGGCCCTCACCGTTGGCCACCGGCAGGCGGATGCGCTCGGGCAGGCCGGCCACGATGGCCGCATCGGAATCGCGCCGCATCTCGGTCCAGCGGCATTCGAAGTGGCCGCTCTGGTTTTGGACCAGCGTCGCTCGGGCTTCGCCTAGCTGGCCGAAGGGCAACAGCCCCGTGCGCACCAGCACCTGGAAGCCGTTGCAGATGCCCAGCACCGGCTTGCCGGCGGCCACGAAATCGGCCAGGGCGTCGGCCAGGAAGCTCATCATCTCGACGGCCAGGATCTTGCCGCTGACCACGTCGTCGCCGTAGGAGAAGCCGCCCGGCACGGCCAGGGCGTCGAAGTCGGCCAGGCGGACCTCGCCGGAGCGCAGGCGGTTCATGGGCAAGACCTCGGCCGAGGCGCCGGCCAATTCGAAGGCGTGGGCCGTCTCGACTTCGCAGTTGGTGCCGTCGGCCTTCAGGATGCCGACGCGGGGCCTTCCGTTGCCGCTGCTGGACATGACGGGCGCTCTCCTGGCTGCAAGGCGGATCGAGGCGACGCGGCTCGACGACAATGGTAGGCGTGGCGCGCCCGACTGTCCACGATTCGAGGCTTGCCCGATGCTCGGTCATCCGAGGGGTCCCGCATCTCGAGCCCCGTCGAATCGACCTCGGAGACCGGCACTCAGGCCCCACCCTCGGCCAGCAGCCGGTCGACGGCCGTGGCCAGCTGGGCCAGGTTGCGCACCGGGAAGACCTCGTCGCAATGCGGACGGTAGGCCAGCATGTCGCTGTCGCCGGTGCCCCATTGCTCGGGGCCTTCCGGGTTGAGCCAGACCAGGCGGCGGGCGCGGCGGCGGATGCCGGCCAGCAGGTCCACCCGCGGGTCGTTGTGGTTGTTGCGGCCATCGCCCAGGATGATGACCGTGCCGCGGCGGTCGACCGCGTCGGCGTAGCGGCGTTCGAAGGTGCGCAGGCTGCTTCCGAGGTCGGTGGCGTAGTAGCCCGGCGGGATGCTGTAGAGCACCTCGGTGACGGCCTCGGCGGCCTTGCTGCCGCTCATGGCCGGGCTGATCTCCTGCAGGTCGTCGTTGAAGGCAAAGGAGCGCGCCGTGGCCACCTGGTCGCTCAGCTCGTAGATCAGGCGCAACATGAACTCGGCCACCGGGCGCATCGAGGTCGAGACGTCGCAGATCAGGGTCAGGCGGGGCTTGAGCTTGCGGCGCCGATGCTGGATGTGGATGGGCACGCCGCCGTGGCGCAGGTTGGCCCGCAGGGTGCGCCGGGGGTCGATGCGGCCGGCCTTGGCCCGCTTCTGGCGCAGCGCGGCCCGGCTGCGCAGGCGCGCCACCAGGCGGCGCACCTCCAGGCGCAGCTGCTCGGCGTCCAGCGCGCCCAAGGCCTGCAGGTCCTGATCGAAGAGCGCCTCGCCGCCGGACATTCGCCGCGCCTGCTCCTCGGCGCGGCGACGTGCCATGTCCAGGCCCACCTGCTGGGACACGCGTTCGGAGAGCGCATCGCGGTTGGCCTGGACCACGCCCATCAAGGCCTCGATGGCCTCCTGGCTCATGCCGGCCGCGGCCAACTCGGCTCGCAGGCGCGAGAGCAGTCCCTCCAGCTGGCCGAAGCCCATCTCCTGCAGCATGCGGCGCGTGATCCACAGCGATTGGCGCGGGTTGGACAGATGCTGCATGCCGGCCCGCCGGGCCATCTCTTCCAGCTCCTCGCGGCTGGGGCCATCGCCCGAGGTCAGCCAGTCCAGGAGCTTCTGGAGCTTGCCGGTCAGGGCCTCGAGCGCGGCGCGGACCAGCTCTTGGTCCTCCGGATCCAGGTCCTCCATCGCGCTTTGCAGCGGCGGGCCGTCCGAGCCGAAGTAGAGCGGGAAGAGGGCGTCGAAGGCCGGCTGGTCCTCGCGAGACTTGACGGTGGTGGCCGAGAGGGCGCGGCGGAAGGCCTCGCGGTCGGCCAGGCCGATGGCCCGGGCGGCCTGCATGGCCTCGATGCCCTCGGCCACCGAGACGCGCAGGCCGGCGCCGCGCAGTCCGCGCAGGAACTCAGTTAGGCGATCGTCCATAGTCGCTCTCGCTTCCGGGCCCGCGGCCGCGGCCCCCGCGACCCGGCACCCGGCCCATCATGCGGTAGGCCCGCGCCAGGTCGCTCTCGTACTTGAGCAGCACGCCCAAGCTGCGCTCCAGGGTCTCCGGCTCGATGCTCTCGGCGTTGAGCGCGAGCAGCGCCCGCGCCCAATCCAGGGTCTCGCTGATCGAGGGCACCTTGCGCAGGTCCAGCTCGCGCAGCTGCTGGACGAAGAGCACTGCCTCCTCGGCCAGCTCGCCGCGCATCTCGGGCACCCGCAGGCGCAGGATCTCCAGCTCGCTCTCCAGGTCCGGGTAGTCGACGAAGAGGTAGAGGCAGCGCCGCTTGAGGGCCTCGGAGAGCTCGCGGGTGTTGTTGCTGGTGAGCAGGACCATCGGCCGGTGTCGGGCGGCGATGGTGCCCAGCTCCGGGATGCTGACCTGGAAGTCGCTGAGGATCTCCAGCAGGAAGGCCTCGAACTCCACGTCGGCCCGGTCGATCTCGTCGATGAGCAAGAGGGCCGGCTCCGGGCTGGTCAGGGCCGCCAGCAGCGGACGCGGCAGGAGGAAGTGGTCGGAGAAGAAGACGTTCTCCTCGGCCGCCAAGCGCTCGGCGGCCTCGCTCAGGTTGGCCGCGCCCTCCAGCGTATCGCGCAGGCTGTCGCGCAGGAGCTGGGTGTAGAGCATCTGCTTGGCGTACTCCCATTCGTAGAGCGCCTTGCTCTCGTCCAGCCCCTCGTA
>CAZJWJ010000138.1:0-9448 GCA_964549495.1 uncultured Anaerolineales bacterium
AGAGCTACCAGTGGGACGCCTCCGACTGCGTCGGCCCGGACTGGCAGGGCAGCGCATGGCTGCGCTCGAGCCAGGTCCTGGGCATCGCGGTGGACATCTTCGGCCGCGACGTGCTGATGACCTACATCGGCGAGCCGCAGCCCTACGACTACGTGGTCGGCTTCGAGGAGGACGGCTCGCCGATCTTCGAGACCACGCCGACCACGGGCGAGAAGGTGGCCTACGGTCCGCTGATGTACTCGGAGTACCAGGGTTGGGACACCGGCGTTCAGGTGCAGAACCTGAGCGAGGTGGTCAACGCCAAGGTCAAGGTCTACTTCCTGGACCGCTCGGGCGACGTGATCACGACGCTGGTGGACTGGATCTGCCCGCGCGGCAGCCAGACCTTCTTCCTGCCGGTGGTCGCGGACCTGCCGGGCACCTGGGTTGGCTCGATCCGCATCGAGAGCCAGGACTGGTGGACGCCGGGGACGAACCCGGTGGACGCTCCGAACATCGTCGGCGTCGCGACGCTGATGAAGTACTCGGACGCCGCGCGCACCGACACGCAGGAGGCGATCGCCTACAACCTGCTGCCGGAGCACAAGAGCTACATCTGGCAGGTCGGTAGCGGCGCGGGTGGCACCTACTCGGGCGTCGGCCTGATCGCCATCCCCAGCCTGCTCAAGGACCTGGACGGCACGGGCACGACCAGCGAGGTCGCCATCATGAACCTGGTGGCCAAGCCCGGCTTCACGGACTTCGCGATCTACATCTACGACCAGAACGGCCTCTTGGACTTCGTCTGCCAGAAGCTGCACGACCGCCAGGTCGAGTACATCGATCTGCAGACCTGGGGCTACGTCAACAACGGCTTCAAGGGCTCGGCTATCATCTCGGCCACCTTCTGGGAGCACGAGGTCTTCGTCGACCCGCGCACCCTGGAGGATCCTGCCCAGGGCGAGCCGGTCCAGGTGTCCTACGCGCAGACCGAGGCCGTGGACTGCGGCCCGCTGGACCTGACGCAGGACGGCAAGGTCGACCAGTCGGACGTCGTGGCCTGGCAGAAGAGCTATGAGCTGGGCGACATCGACGCCGACCTCAACGCCGACGGTCTGATCGAGGCCATCGACGGCCAGATGATCGTGGCGGCGGCCGAGGGCCCGGCTTGCGGTGGCGAGACGCCGGCTTCGCTGGACCTGGCCGGTGGCCCGAACACCTTCGGCTACCTCTTCGCCGACAGCAACGAGACGGGTGTGGGTCACACCTTCACGGAGATCAGCGGCACGGGCACCTTCATCGGCACGGCCGATGACAGCGTCTTCGCCGTCAACCTCCAGGAGCCCTTCAACTACTACGGCGTGGATTACACGCAGCTCTTCGCCAGCACGAACGGCTTCGTCTCGACCAGCTCGAGCACCAGTGACCTGACGAACTCCTGCCCCTACCCGGATACCAGCCACTCCGGCGCGATCATGGGCGTCCTGCACGACGACATGGACACGGCCAATGGCGCCGGTGGTATCTACACCCAGTACTTCAGCACCTGCCCCCGCGCCGCGGACGAGGGCCCGACCGGCTCCTGCACGATCGTCATGTGGAACGAGATCGAGGAGTTCAGCACCAGCACGCCGTGGGACATGGAGGTCTACCTCTACCACGCGACCGGCGAGTTCGTGATGGCCTACGACGGCCGCCTCACGACTACCTTCGCCGACGATGCCACGATCGGCATCCAGGATCTGGCAGCCGGTGACCCCCTGACCTACCAGTGTGACACCGCGGTCGACCTGTCGAACCTGTCGATCCGCTGGGGTCTCCCGATCGAGCAGGGTGGCGGCGGCGGTGGCATCGGCTCCGGCTTCGTCCGCAACCTGGTCGGTCTGGGCGCGGTCAGCATCGAGCGCACGGGCACGCGCCTCAACGAGGACGTCCCGGGTGACGAGGCGGCCGGCTCGCGAGGCATCCCCTTTGCCGGCGAGCAGGGCGAGGACATCTGTCTGGGCGGCGGCGTGCCGGTCTGTCCCGGCCAGCCGTAAGCCTTAGATCTCGGATCCGGTCGGCGCGCTGACCGGATCCGATACAAACCCGACGCAGTCCGGCGGGGTCGATCTTCGAGATCGGCCCCGCCGGTTTTCGTGCGGTATGTGATTCTTCGGTCCGCGCAGAGTCGCGGCATGGGCAGGTGCGACCGCCTTGGGGCTCCTCGAGCCATAGGAGGCGCAGCACCGCCCTCGGTTGCGTCGCTTGGTGCTGGACGAGCCCGTACTCGCGCAGCTCACCCCACCGACGGCTGCGGCCGCATTCGACGTTCGGAGAAGCGAGGGGACGGCCACGCCCGGTGTGCCTTCGATGTGACCTCCGAGCCCGAGCGGAGGCGGAGCCCGACGAACGGCTCAGACCTTCGCGGGTGCTACTCCTCGAAGACGAAGTCCGGCCAGGGCTGTTCGGCCAGCTCGCCCGCCGCGTATCGGGCCTGCTGCGCCTCGATGAAGTCGATCCAGTCGGAGCCCGGACGCTGCTGTTGCACACGCTCCAGGAGCTGCTCCTGCAGGCGTGAGGCGCGCTCGAAGTCGCCGGCCGCCGCGTGGGCCATGGCCAGGGCCTCGCCGGACTCGACGTTGGTCGCCCGGTTCACCAGCTCGATCCCGAGCTCGACCGCGCGCGCTCCGTCCCGGAGGCTCGGATCGGGATCGGTAGCCAGGAGCCGGACCAGGGCGTCGAGGAAACCGGGGCTCTGCGGATCGCTCTGGTACCCGAGCTCCGCCTCCTCGAGGGCCGCCATGCGGTCGCCGGTGCGGGTGAGGCAGAGGATGAGCTGGAGGCGGGCCGGCTTGGATGCCGGGTCGATTTCCAGGTACTGGCGGTAGTGATCGATGGCCTCCGCACAGCGCGCCTGCTGCCGCAGCATGCTGGCCAGGGTCAACCGCGCCTCCAGGTTGCCCGGATCGCTCTCGAGCACGCTTCGCAGCTGGGATTCGGCGCTTTGTTCGTCGCCAGCCGACCGGGCCAGGATGGCCAGGTTGTAGCGCGCCTTGCTGTTCTGCGGATCGATCTCGAGCGCGCGTTCGAAGGCATCCTTGGCGGCCGGGCCGTCACCGAGCAGGAAGCGCGCCGCGCCCAGGTTGAGCCAGGCGGACAGGTTGTCGGGCGCGGCCTGGCTGGCCTGCTCGAAGAGATCGGCGGCCATCTCGTGCCGGCCCAAATCCATCAGCTGCGTGCCCTGCTGCAGGAGCTGGGTCGGGCCCTTGCGGAAGCGGTTGAGCGAGAAGATCAGCGGATCTTCCATGAAGATGTCGGTTTCGCCGACGAGCCGGTCGTGGGTCGCGGCCCGGTCGGGTTGCTCGAGCCGGCGCCATGCCTCGGCGGCCAGAGCGTGCAGGCGGTCCGCGCTGGGCTGCAATTCGAGCGCGGCATTGTAGTTGGCGATGGCCGAGCGGTCGTCGCCGGCATCGGCCGCCAGCTGACCCAGGACGTAACGAGCACGGGCCGATGCCTCGGCCGAGTCGAGCGCGTCCATCAGCAGGGGGCGGGCATCCTCGGGCCGGCCGAGCTCCCGATAGACCTCCGCCAGGCGCACGCGCAGCACGCCGTCCTCGGGCCGCAGCGCCAGAGCTTGCGCGAAGCGCTCGGCCGCTTCCTGCCAGTCTTGCTGGCTGGCGTGCAGATAGCCCAGGTAGTAGTAGGCCACTCCATCGTCCGGCTGCAGGCGCAGGGTGTTCTCGAAGGCCACCTGCGCGGACTCGGCCAGGTCGAAGGTGAGCAGGATCTGACCCAATCGGCCATAGGTTTGCGCCAGCATGGCCCGGTCGGCCCCGCTGTGAAGGCTCTGCGTCAGGAGCAGGCGCTGCTCCTCGATCTGCTCGCGGTCCGGCTCCTCGAGCGCGTCGAGCGATGGCCAGGGGATATCGACCAGACCGTCCAGCTCGGCTCGGCTGAGCTCGTCCACATCGCCCCCGCGTTGCGCCAGGCCGGCGCCCAGCGCGACGAGGGCCACCAGGACCAGGCCGATGACGAGGCCCATGGCCCCCGGATGATTGCGCAGTTCACTCATGGGACCGTCTCTCCTTGGCCCTGGATCAAGCGGTGATAGCGACGGTTTTCGAGCGCCGGCCAGACTTCCAGGCTTCCGTCCGGCCAGCGGACGCGGATGGCCTCGACCGCCGAGCCTTCACCCAAACCGAAGAGCAGGCGCGGGTCATTCGAGGTGCAGTAGCTCCCGTCAGCGCGCACCTGGCGCCGGGCAGCGACCTGGTCGCCGGCCATCAGATCCACGACGGCGCCGTAGGCCTCGCGCCCCGTCTCACCGAGTCGAAGATCGAAGCCGAGCCAGGCCGCCTGCTCGCCCCGCTGATTGATCAAGAGCTCCACCGGCCCGTTGTTGTTGCTGAGCAGCAGGTCGGCGTCCCCATCGTTATCGACATCGCCGGTGGCGATCCCGCGGCTGACGTCGAGGCGGCCGAAGCTGGCCCCCGCCTCGGTCGTGACATCCTCGAAGGTGCCACCACCGAGGTTCCGAAAGAGCTGGTTGGCCTGACGGAGCGGCAGCGGGTCGCCGGCCGCGGCTTGCTCGTCGATGGTCTTGACGTCGCCGTTGGCGATGGCCAGGTCGAGCCAGCCGTCGTTGTCGAAGTCCAGCACACCGATTCCGAAGGCGGTGTAGGCCAGGCTGGCCGTGTCCAGGCCCGAGCCCCGCGTCTCGTCGCGGAATCGTCCCAGCCCGTCGTTGCGGTAGAGCGTGTTCTTCTCGCCGGCCAGATGGGTCATGAAGAGGTCCTCGTCCCCGTCGGCATCGAAGTCGGCGGCTACCACGCCCATGCTGGCCTCGGGCTGACCGTCGCGGTTGACGGCGCTGCCCATGGCCCGCGCTCGATCCTCGAAGCGGCCGCCGTCCACGGCCATCCAGAGGAAGTTGTCGGCGCCGTCGTTGGCCACGTAGACGTCGTCGCGGCCGTCCCCATCGAAGTCGGAGACGATGACCCCCAGGCCCGGCCCCGAGGCCGCGGCGATGCCCGTGACCAGGCTGACGTCCTCGAAGCTCCCATCACCGCGGTTGTGCAGCAGGACATCGGCACGCGGTCGATAGACCGACGGACCGCAGTAGCTCGGCGCGCCGGACTTGGCGGATGGACAGGGGATGTCCTGGCTGAGGCTGTAGTTCAAGTAGTTGACCACGTAGAGGTCCAGCCAGCCATCGCGATCGTAGTCCAGGAACGCAGCGCTGGTGGACCAGGCGTCGACCGGGTTGTCCACGGCCTCCGTTGCCAGTCGGAAAGCCGTACCGCCCTCATTGATCCAAAGCTGGTTGGGACCCCAATTGGTGACGTAGAGGTCCGTCCAGCCGTCGTTGTTCACGTCGCCGGCCGCCACGCCCATGCCGTAGCCGCGAGCGTCTAGACCCACATCATCGGTGACATCGGTGAAGCGCAGCTCGGGCCGGCCCTCGGCGTCGACCGTCAAGTCATTGCGATAGAGCCGATCGCGATGCTCGGCATCGGCGCCCGATCCGCTGGCGCCCTCGATCAGGGGATGCCCTTGTAGCAGGTAGACGTCCAGATCCCCATCGCGGTCGTAGTCGAAGAGGGCCGAGCCGGCCCCGACCATCTCGACCATGTAACGCTGGCCCGACATGCCGTTGACGTGCCTGAAGTCGAGGCCGGTGGCCAAGGCACGATCGACGAATATGGGGGCTGCGTCCTTCTCGAGGGACGCGGGCGCCGCAGTCACCTGCATGTCGCGCGCGGCTGAATCAGCCGGTGGTTGGACGGAGGGATCGCCGTCACAGGCGACGATCATCGACATCAAGAAGATCGCGAGCCCTGCGGATCGCTGACGATGGTGGTGGAACATGCTGCCGATTATAGACGGGCCGTGCCGGCATCACGACCCAAGGCGAACTCGGCCCGCCCGGTGACTGGAGATGCGGAGCGCGATGGGGCATGGGTGGATACCCGATCTCGACCGAGACTCATGCCCCGTCGCTGCACGCCAAACCAGGTGAGCGCGCAACAGTTCGTATTCGCTTCGCAGCCGTATCCTGGCGGTGTCGAAGACCGTTATCAGGGACGGCAGTGCCATCGCCGGCTCGAACGCGAGCGTGCGCCGTGTCGGCGCCGATTCTGCCTGTCAGAACCAAGCTCATCTCACGCGTCCCCAATTGCGGACACATTCGTGGCTTGGACCATTCGAACCAACATCCATCAAGGAGTCGAACGGATGCCCGTATCAACACCATGGCTGGCGCGAACAATCGGCGCTACGGCAAGCCTCCTGGTCCTGGCGCTCTGGTCCTCGTTGGGCGGGCCGCCCAGTTCGGAGACGACCGCACTGGCCTCCGCACCGGACGCGATCCAGAACGACGAGTCGGTAGAGGCGCCATTGGCTCCGCAGACCATGGACGGGACGATCGACGTGACGACCACGGCTCAAAGCGTCAATGGTGACGGCGAATGCTCGCTTCCGGAGGCCATCTTCGCGGCCAACTTCGACGACAACCTGGCCATCGATCCCATCAATCCGAGCCAGATGATCACCACCGGCTGCACGCCGGGCAGTGGCGCGGACACGATCGTCCTGGCAGCGGGCGCGGTCTACCCGATGCAAGGCTTCATCGTAGACCCCTTCAATCCGGCGGGCCTCACGGCGACGCCATCGGTGACCTCGACCATCACGATCGAGGGCAATGGCGCGCGACTGGAGCACGCCGGGATCCTGGACTACCGGGCCTTCATGGTCAACAAGGACGATCCGGGTGGGGAGTACAGCAACGCCGACGGCAGCCTGACGCTTCGCAACCTCCACATCGTGGGCTTCCGAGCCCGCGGTGGCGACGGCGGTGAAGGCGGCGGCGGTGGCATGGGTGCCGGCGGCGCCGTCTACGTCCGCAACGGAAGCCTCCTGGTGGAGAACAGCACCTTCGAGGCCAACTCGGTCCGGGGTGGTGACGGGAGCACGCGGCCCGCGGCCAGCGGTCCAGGCGGCGGAGGCGGTGGAGTCTCGAGCTCGGCCGTCGGTGGCGCCGCCGGCAACGGCTCCGGCGCTGGCGGCGGTGGAGCCCGAGGCGCTGGAGGACCGGGCAGCAGCAATTCGGGTAGTGGTGGCGGCGGAACGCTCACTGCAGGCAGCTTCAATACCTCGGGCTTTGCAGGCGGAGCCGGAGGCGTCAACTGTGGCGCTGCAGGTGGAGACTACGTCGGGGGCGATGGGAACCAAGCCCCGTGCTCCGGCGGTGGTGGTGGCGGCGGGGCCGGAAATGGCAACGGCACGGCCGGCGATGGTGGGGCAGGAAACTACGGCGGAGGCGGAGGCGGCGGTGGCGAGAGCCGTGGCAGCCAGTTCGGCGTCGGATTCGGCGGAGACGGAGGGCCGGGTGGCTTCGGCGGCGGTGGCGGCGCCGGTGGCGATGGCACGGACAGCGACGGCGATGGCGGTGCGGGCGGCTACGGTGGCGGTGGCGGTGCGGCCGCGCCGGGCGGCACCGCGGGCAGCGCAGGGCGTTTCGCCGGCGCGGCCTCGGCCAGCAACGGTGGCATCGGCGGCGGCGGCGCCGGCTTGGGCGGCGCGATCTTCGTCGACGGCGGCAGCTTGACCGTCCAGAACAGCAGCTTCGCCGGAAACTCGGCCACCGGCGGCATCGCGCCAACTGGCGGCAATCCCGGAGTCGGTCGCGGTGGGGCGATCTTCACACGCAACGGAAACGTCATCGTCCAACACAGTACGATCAGCGACAATTCCACCGACGACCTCGGCGGAGGCCTGGTGGCCGACGGCGATCCGATCGAAGGTGCCGGCAACCTGAGACTGCACAACACGATCCTGGCCAATAACGGTGCGGAGGAATGCATATCTTTCGTCCAATCCGAGACCGGGAGCGGCAACCTGGTCGAGGTCAACGGCGTGGGCGCTGCCAGCTGCCCGGGCGTCGTGCAGACGGCTGACCCGCAGTTGGGTCCCTTGACGCTAAACAGCCCCGGCAACACGCCGACCATGGCCATCCCCCTCTCCAGCCCGGCCCACAACGCGGCCGACGCGGCCCAGGGACTGGACCGGGATCAACGCGGTGTCCCGCGCCCGCAGAGTGGCGCCTACGACATCGGCGCTTTCGAGCTGCGGGTGGCCGACCTGTCCATCGTCATCTCGGCCCTCAAGGCCGACGAGCCGCGTGGTGGAGACAATCTGGCGGGAAGCGACCGTCCATCGAACACGCAGCAGGAAGATCCTCCGCCCAACACGGTCTGGGCCGGCAACGAGGTCGTCTACCGCGTCTCGGTATTCAACAACGGTCCGGACACGGCGGTGAACGCCACCGCCACGGTCACGCTTCCGGTGGGCGTGGAGTACCTGGCCGACACCGACAGCTGCACGCCAGCCGGCGGCGGCGACGCCCCGACGATCCTGACCTGCGACCTCGGCGACATCGAGCGCTTCGACTTCGTCGAGTTCCTGATCAAGACCCGCGTCGACCCCACCTTGGTTCGCGACGAACCGACCGGCACGACGGTCATCACGGTCGAAGCCTCGGTGACCTCCGATTCGGCCGACGCCAATCTCGAGAATAACTTCGACGAGGACAGCTGCTTCGTCCAGGACCTGGCGGACCTGAAGATCACCAAGATCGTCGAGCCGCATACCGGCGTCCAGGCCGGCGAGCAGTTCACCTACACCCTGCTCGTCGACAACCTCGGTCCGTCCTCGGCTCGCAACGTGGTCGTCACCGACACGCTCGTGACCAGCGGCTTCGTGCGCGCCAACGGCTGTTCCATCGCGGTCCGCACCGACGGCGGTGCCATCGACGAGTTCAACTGCAACTTCGCCCTCTCCACGGGCGTCTTCGACCTCGGCACCTTCGGCGCCAACTGGCTCAATCCCCGCAGCCCGACCGACATGGGCCGGGTGATCATCACCATCAACGCCACGGCCGAGGAAGGACTCGACCTGACCAACGTCGCCACGGTCACGGCCGACACGCCGGACCCGAACACGGCCAACAACATGGCCATGGTTCCGCTGTCGGTCTTCGACACGGTCGATCTGGCGGTCAACAAGGCAGCCCTCGGAGAGATCCAGGTGGCCGGCCAGCCAGGCCAGATCTTCGATATCGGCAATCCGGGCGCCTTCCCGGCCGCCCCCAACTACACCACCAGCCCGACCCACGTGACCGCCGGACGGCGCATCCGCTACCAGATCGAGGTGACCAACTTCGGCCCCTCGACGGCCGAGAACGTGGTCCTCACCGACCGCTTGCCGGCCGGCGTGACGATCGTCCCGGGCAGCCTCACGATCTCCCAGGGCAGCTGCGAGACCGGCACGCCCGGCGAGCCCTTGGACCGCATGACCTGTGGCCTGGGCAGCATGCTGCCCTTCGGCGACGAGGGCCCGCCGCCCGTGGTCCTGACCTTCGACGTTCAGGTCGATCCGAGCCTGGACCCGGCCACGGTGCTCGAGAACGACGTCAACGTCTACTCCGAGC
>CAZJWJ010000139.1:0-9267 GCA_964549495.1 uncultured Anaerolineales bacterium
GTGTCGGTCGAACTGCCCGTGGATCAGGTTCAGCGCGCGCGAGATCTGTCCCAGCCGTGCGTCCCGCTGGCCGGCGCCTCGGAGCAGCTCACCCTGGGGCCCCAGGAGGATCCGGTAGAGGATCTCGCGCTGGATCTGGGGGGCCAGGACCCTGCAGTCCGCTTCCGAGTCCAGGCAGGACAGCAGACGCAGCGCGGCATCGAGGATCTCATCGGTCGTCTCCGACACGGCGATGCCCCGGACGGCGGGCATGGGGCGCAGCCGGCCCCGGTCGAGCGTCGACACCAACTCGCCGAGCATGACGGCATCCACCTGGATCGCCATGGAGAGGAAGGGCCGCTCCGGGCTCGCTTCGACGACCTGGGCGTCGATGGGCAGCGAGACCGGCAGCACCAGGTAGCGGGCCGGGCTGTAGTCGTATTCCACGCCGCCGAGGCTGGCTCGCTTGGCGCCCTGCGCCACGATGATCACGCAAGGATGGTAGACCATGCATTGGACCGGGCTCGGCCGGCTCACCCGGTAGGCGGATACGCCGTCGATGGCGGTCGGCGTGTTCCCCTCGCCAAGCGCCCGACCGTCGATGATCTCGGACAGCTGCGCCAACTTCAAGCTGCGGTCCACCACAGAGCCCCCTGTACTCGGATCCAACCCCAGGAGAATCGTATACCGATTCAGGTCAATAGAGTAGACTATAGCTCCTGCATTCGGAGGATTGGACAACAAATCCAGAGAATCGGGTATAGGGGCCCTCGCCCGTGCTTGATAGAGTACGACAGCGCGGGACGCGCCATCGAAACCCAACCCGCGATCCACATGGAGGCTGCTGACGTGACCCTGCTGCTCGACGAGTCGACCCCGATGCCCATGGTGGGCTTTGGCACCTACCTCATCCCGGACGAGGAGGCACGATCCGCCGTGCTCCGAGCCTTCCGCACAGGCTACCGCCATGTGGACACCGCCGAAGCCTACGGCAACGAGCCGGGCGTGGGCGAGGCGATCCGGGCTGCCATGGACGAGCTGGGGCTAACCCGGGACGAGATCTTCGTGACGACCAAGCTCTGGCCTGGCAACGCGGAATGGGGTCAGGAGGAGAAGACCTACGACACGACGATCGAGTCGCTGGAAGCCAGCCTGGACCGCCTCGGGCTGGACTTCGTCGACCTCTACCTGATGCACGCCCCGGTGGCCAAGGAACATCGTCTCGAGCAGTGGCGCGCCATGGTCGAGCTGAAGCGGCGAGGCAAGGCTCGGGCGGTCGGTGTCAGCAACTTTGGTTCGCCCCATATCGCGGAGATCGAGGCTGCGGGGCTGCCCTTGCCGGATGCGAATCAAATCGAGCTCCACCCCTGGTCGCAGAAGCCGGAGCTGGTCGCCGAGCTCGAGCGCAAGGGCATCGGCATCATCGCCTATAGCAGCCTGCTCCCCCTATCCAGCTGGCGGGACGTCGAGGGTCAAGACAGCGCCAAGTCCGAAGCGCTGAAGGCCGAGGGCGAAAGCGCGGACTCGCCATTCAAGCGCATGGCTAGGAAGTACGGCGTCACCGAAGCACAGGTGCTCCTTCGCTGGGGCGTGCAGAAGGGCTACGCCGTCCTCCCGAAGAGCACGAACCCCGAGCGGGTCGCGCAGAACATCGACCTCTTCTCCTTCGAGCTCGATGACGAGGACATGGCGGAGATCGCCACCATGGACCGCGGCCAAGGTCTTGCCTGGAGCATGGGGGATCCCAGCAAGCTCGCATGATCCTTCGGAGAGTGCTCGGCAAGATGAGCGAGGGCTTGTGTCGGACGAGGGCTCCGTTCCCATCGCCGAGTGCAGGAGCCGAGGGCGGTGGCGAGGTACTCAGCCCGGCTTCCGCAGCGGCCATGCAGTCGCCGCATGCATCGACCGACTGGTCCCCCTTCACGGACTACGGCTACGGGATCTTCGTCACCAGCTTCCAGGACCGAGACGATCCCGGACAGCTCGTCACGGTCTATGACCATGCCGGAAACACCACCGGCTGGGGCTCGGAGCTGTCCTGGGTGCCCGAACGCGGCGTGGCCATCTCGATCCTGGACAACACCGCCGCCTCGCTGGACGATTCGCTCCACTGCGCGCTGCGCGAGGTCGCCGGCGTCATCCCGCGCTCCACCACCGGCTTCGAGACCTCGCCCAGCTCGTGGGATGCCTTCGTGGGAACCTATGCCGAGATGAACCAGGCCCTGTGGGACGCCACGTTGCGCATCACCCGCGACGGGGATCGCCTGCTCCTACAGCGCCTGGAGGCCGGCACCGTCACACCCTTGGTCAACCTCTTCCACAACACCTTCGCCATCGACGCCGACGGGAACGGGCGGCCCGACTCGGGCGCATTGAACCGCCGCTACACCTTCGGCGGTCAGCGGCCGGGTGAGAGGCCCATCCGCTGGATTCACAACCGCATCCAGGTCGCCGAGCGGGTGGGGCAGTTCCCGGAATTCATCGCCCTGCAGGGCTCGGGCTGCACGCCGTTCACCTTTACGCCGGAGATCGACATCCCCGATCCGCGTCTGACGGCCTCGGGCCTTGTGCCGCCCGGCGCCCAGCGGCTGCAGGATCTGCCCTTGACGCGGGACGAGCCCTCGGATCCCTCGACGGCCGGCTACAAGCAGGACCTGAGCATCCTCGGCGAGGCCGGCCTCCTCAGCCTGCGCATCGACCTACAGGCGGGCGACGATGCGGGCCTCTACCTGCTGGGAGATGCCAACGCGGACGGCCGCTTCGACTACCCATCCGAGCTGGTCGACGTAGGCTGGGAAGGTCAGGGCTACCGCATCCTGACCGTCAACCGGCGCCTGCCGGCCGGACGTTACCAGGTCTGGGTCCACGGCATCAGCGTCCGAGGGTCGGATCGTCGCTTCCAGCTCGAGACGCGGCTCGTCCACGGCACCCAGCTTACCGTCGGCGGCGCGCCAAGGCTCGTGCGCGCCGGCGAGCTGCTGACGGCCGAGATCTGCGCCGAAGGCGTGGAGGACCTGGCGGGGCCGATGCGGGGACTGGTCGAGCTCGACTACGGCAGCCCGCCGCGGCGCATCCGCATCCCCGTGCAGTGGTCGCCGGGAGAGCCGCCCGACGTCGAAGAACCGAAGATCTTCATCCCCTGGATCACCCGCTGACGGCAGCGGCTCGACCCGTGCTCGGGATGCGCCCAGGCCATCGGCTGGAACCCCTGCATGGCCTTCGGCATCCGAAACGTTCTCGCGCGATCTAGCTTTCCTCTTCCCCCACCGGCTCCGTGCCCGCGTAGACCGTGAAGCGGGGCGGGTCGTGATCCGGGTCGAAGGTCACGTAGACCGGCTTCTCGTTGCGCAGCAGGTCGACGTACCAGGGGTAGTGGTCCGACGGCGCGTGGGCAATGCCGGTCTTGCTGGACTCGGTGTAGGCGTTCACGCCCGGATCGTCGGCAAAGATCACGTAGAGCCGGTAGCCATCCTTGCAGTATAGGTTCATGCGCGCGCGGCTCGTCCCCGACTCGTTCGGGTAGACGAATGCGGCGTAGCTGTCGACATGCTTGCCAAAGGCCATCTCGCTTCCTCCTCGTCGGTCGCGCTAGGGGATCGGACAGGCGCGGACCCGCACCAGATCCAGCCGATCGGTTCGCCCGGGACTCCAGGCCCACCCGACATCCCCGTTCGGATAGGACACGAACTCCGACCAGTTGTCGATCCGGGCGTCGACCGCCACCGGAGTGGTCAGGACCGCGCCCGAGCCCAGGTCGAACTCGGCCAGCTGCAGGCGGCCCTGATGGTACCAGCCGGCCAGCATCCGGTCGCTGCCGTAAGCAGCCAGGTAGGCCCGGAAGGGGTATTCCGTCGCCAGCCCGGTCGCCTCGGCGATCGTCAGGTCGCTGGCCAGCCCTCCATCCTGGTCCAAGAAGGCCAGGTGCAACTCCATGTCCTGCGCGCCGCGCGCCATGTGCAGCAGCCAGAACCCGTCCGTCGTGGGCACCATGCCGCCCAGGGCCCGCTGGGTCGGGTCCAGACCTTCGTGCAGGTTGGCCTCGGCCGAATGCCGCTGCCGGTCGAAGACGTTGACATGGAAGGCGTTGGGGTAGGCGTCGCCGTGGCAGGCGGAACCGAAGCGACCATTGAAGGCCAGCTGGACGGCCCAGCTATGCGAGCAGCCCCATCGCCAGGCGCTGTCCAGCCGCTCGCCGGCCGCGTCCAGCAGCTGGAAGTGGTCGCCGGCGTGGATGTCGATCTCGCCGGGCACGCCCGGTCGGGGCGTCGAAGTGGCCGAGCGGAAGTACAAGCCATAGGCATCGCCGGTCCAGAGCAGGCGGGCCGTGTGCTGATACCACCAGATGAAGTGCGCACCATCCGAGTCGACGTTCTGCTTGTCGGTCACCGTGCTGCGCCAGAGCGTCTCCCCCGCCTCGTCGAAGCGCCAGAGGTCGAGCTTGCCGCAGAGGGCCTGGTCCGGTGTGGACGGACCCCGACAGTACTTCGGGCTGTAGATGTCCGGATCCTCGTCGACGATGGCCATCGCGCCGCCCGATTCGTGCGCGACGAGGGCGTGCACCTCTTGGCCTTCGAAGCTCATCGGCGTGGCCAGCAGCTCGCCGGCCTCGTCGAAGTGGCCGACCCGGATCCGAGGCGTCCCCTGCTCGCGCCAGGCCACCAAGCTGCTCCCGGCCCCCAGCGGCGCGACCGGAAGCGGATGGTACTCGTCGTTGGCCAGGATCGATGCAGGCAGGTCGTTGGACGTCACGGTCACGCGCTCCGCCAGGCCCTCACAGGCCAAAGCCGTCGGGGTGGCCGGCGAAGACGTGGCCGTCGCGGCAGCGGTCGCCAGCCCGGTGGGGGCCGGCACCGCGGTCCGCGGCGCGGGGATGTCGGCCGGCGGCAGGTTCAGCATCGCGATGGGCAGATGCAACTCGACGCTCGTCCCGTCGTCGCCTGGCTGAGCGCGGACGGCCGGCCGGAGGCTCCACGCCGCCGTTGCGACGGTGACGAGGGTCAACGCGAGGAGTGCCCAAACGCTCACTCCCCTACGAGTCCGGACCTCTTGCCGCGAATCCATGCCCCCATTGTATCGGATTCATCGCGCCGAGGGGATCGCGGCGGTCGACCTCGGGCAGCGCCTGGACCTGTGCCTCTAGGACCGTCGCGTCTCGACCCGCGGCAGATAGATCTCGGAGCCCTCTTCCGGAGCCGGACTCGTCGGCGCGGGCGCGGTCGGGTTCGGCTCGGTCGGCGTCGGCTCCACGGGCGTCGGTTCCGTGGGCGCGCTCGTCGCCGTGGGCACCGCCGGCACGTTCATCAGCCCGATGTCGATGGTGGCGCGATAGCCTTCGCCCTCCTCGACCACGTCGAGCAGGAGCTCGGCCCCACCTTGGCGGTAGATCCCGTCGTTGATGTTGCGGGTCCCGCGATCGCCCTTGGCGCTGTAGGGCGCCTCGGCGAAGACGCGGTCGCTCAGGCCGTCGTCGAAGTAGAGCTGCGAGGTGAAGTCGTAGCCCCGCTCCGCCTCGGGATCGGTCCGGATCTTGAAGTGGATGTGGACCGTGCGGCCCTGATACCATCCGGGGTAGATGGTCGTGAAACCCGCGCGTCCCTCGGCATCGGTCACCTGGTAGCCGCGGAGGAACTGCTGGCCGCGGGTGTCGAAGCTGCGATCCTGCACGTCGGAGTAGAGGCCCTCGGCGTCACAATGCCAGACGTCGACCAGGACGCCCTCCAGCGGCGTGCAGGCGTTGTCGCCCACCCGCGTGACGCGGAACTCGAGATCGAGCTGCCGGCCGTCCTTGACGTCGCCGGTGGACGGATCGGAGCGGATGTCCACCCGCCGCAGGAGCTCGTCGACGAAGTAGGGCCCTTCGGTCTGCTCGGGCCGGACCACGCAGGATTGCGTGAGCCCCTGCGGTGCCGCTGGCGCCGCGGCGGCTTCGCCGGCGATGCGATGGAAGTCGCCGGCATCGGTGCCGGACCGGCGGCTGGCCACGACGACGAGCGTCGCGGCCGCCGAACCGCCGAAGAGCCGCAGCGCCTTGCGCCGGCTGATGGGGGATGCTCGATCGTTCATGATCGCCTCACCTCGGTCAAGATCTTCGACGTGATGGTCTCACAGGTGTCGATTGCTGCTCATGTGCTACTTGTAGCGGCTCGAGCGCCTTGGGCCAAGGCCCTCGAAGCCCTCTAACGATACAATCGAGGGCACGTGCGCTCCGACACGAAGATCAGGGAAGACCTGTATGATCCACTTGCTTTCGCCGCCGAACCTCGCGTCACGAGCGCCCGCATCGCCGGGCGCATGAACCGAAAGCCGGCCGCGGCCGTACTCTTCGCAACAAGTCGACGCGATGCCCAAAGGGCTTCATCGGTGGACGCTTTGACCGATCCGCTCGAGCCGGGATATGCTGCCGCGGCCGCGAAGACGGCGGTGCTCGTTGCATGACCGCTTCGAGGGCGTCTAGATCCGATTTCCGCCTCGGCGGAGCGACGGGAGGAGAGATAAGGAGATGTCGATGCGCAAGCTGTGGACGTTCGCAATGTTGTGCTGCTTGAGCCTGGGCCTGGTCGCCTGCGACCAAGGCGGTGACGCCGGAGAGGGCGAGGTCCCTCCGGTGGTCGAAGAAGGTGAGGGCGAAGGCGCCGAGCCCGAGGACGGCGAAGAGGGCACCGAAGGCGAGATGGAAGGTGAAGACGAGGGCGATGCCGGCGAAGACGAGGCCGCGGCGCCCTCCACCGACCGCACCGGCACCTGGCTGGACAGCTTGACGGTGGTCGAGGAGCCCAGCGCCGACGCGGCCGTGAGCCGCCTGGAGGCCGGCGACATCGATGTCTACGCCTTCACCATCTCATCGCCCAGCACCTACCAGCGGATCCTGGAGACCGAGGGCGTCGAGTACAAGACCTCCTACGGCTCCTACAACGAGTTGACCTTCAACCCGGCCGTCTGCGCCGACACCAGCAAGATCAATCCCTTCAGCGTGCCCCGCATCCGCGAGGCCATGAACTGGCTGGTCGATCGAGACTACATCGTCGAGGAGATCATGGGCGGCCTGGGCACGCCGCGCTACGTGCCCATCAACGGCGCCTCGGCCGACCGCGGCACCCTGGCGGCCGAGATCCGGCAGATCGAGGCGGCCTACGCCCATGATGCCGAGCGCGCCGAGCAGGTGGTCACCGAGGAGATGGAGGCCCTGGGAGCCGAGCGGGTCGACGGACTGTGGACCTACCAGGGCGAGCCGGTGGAGATCATCGGCATCATCCGAAGCGAGGACGAGCGCACCCAGATCGGCGACTATTTCGCCTCGCAGCTGGAATCGATCGGCTTCACGGTCCTGCCCGACTACAAGACCTCGGCCGAAGCCGCGCCGATCTGGCAGCAGAGCGAGCCGACCGAATGTCTGTTCGGCTACTACACGGGCGGATGGGTCTCGACCGCCATCAGCCGCGACGCGGCCACCAACTTCAACTTCTTCTATACCCCCTCGGGTCTCCCCCGACCGCTGTGGCAGGCCTACTCGCCCACCGAGGAGTTCGCCGAGATCGCCCAGCGCCTCTTCGATGCCGACTTCAGCAGCCTCGAGGAGCGTACCGAGCTCTTCGCACAAGCCCTGCCGATGGCCCTCGAGGACAGCGTGCGCATCTGGCTGCTCGACCGCTCGAGCGTAGCACCCTACCGCGAGGGCGTCTCGGTCTCGGCCGACCTCTCGGGCAGCATCTACGGCACCATGCTCTGGCCTTATACCCTCCGCCTGGAGGGCGAGGAAGGCGGCGAATTGACCTGGGCCAGCGCCAGCATCCTCACCGAGCCCTGGAACCCCATCGCCGGCACCAACTGGATCTACGACTCGACCCTCTACCGCTCGACCGGACAATGGTCCTTCATGCCCGACCCGAACACGGGCCTCAACTGGCCGCAGCGCTTCGAGTCCTTCGAGGTCACCGTCCAGGAGGGCCTGCCGGTGGGCAAGACGCTCGACTGGGTCGAGCTGAACTTCGAGCCCGAGATCGCGGTGCCCGACGACGCCTGGGCCGACTGGGACGCCGAGTCGCAGACCTTCGTCACGGCCGCCGACCATTACACCGAGACCAACACGACGGCCCTGGTCAAGACCGTGACCACCTACCCGGCCGATCTCTTCGAAACCACCACCTGGCACGACGGCAGCCCGATGTCGGTCGGTGACATGGTCATGAGCCTGATCATGAACTTCGACCAGGCCAAGGAAGCCAGCGCCGTCTACGACGAGGCGCAGGTGCCGGCCCTCGATTCCTTCATGTCGACCTTCAAGGGCATCCGCATCACCTCCACCGACCCGGTGACGGTCGAGTTCTACACCGATAACTGGTCGCTGGACGCCGAGAACGCCATCAGCAACCTGCGCTCGCTCTGGCCCTACTACGGCTTCGGCGAGGCCCCCTGGCACACGGTCGCGCTCGGCATCGCCGCCGAGGCCGGCGGCCAGGCCGCCTTCTCGGCCGACAAGGCCACCGCCAACGAGGTCGAGCAGCTCAGCTACATCGCCGGCCCGACCCTGGAGACCCTCTCCACGCAGCTGGCATCCCTCGGTGAGTCCGAGCTGCCCTACGCCGCGACCTTGAGCGAGTACATCGACGCCGAGGAGATCGCGGCGCGCGCCGCCAACCTGCAGGCCTGGTACGACGAGCGCGGCCACTTCTGGGTGGGCACCGGGCCGCTCGTGCTCGATCGCGCCTTCCCGGTCGAGGGCACGGTGGTGCTCGAGCGCAACCCGGACTTCCCCGACCCGGCCGACAAGTGGGCGCGCTTCGAAGAGCCGGCCATCGCCACGGTCGAGATCGACGGGCCCGGCCGCGTCACCGGCGGCGACGAAGCCGTCTTCGACGTGGCGGTCAGCTTCGACGGCGAGCCTTACGCCATCGACGACATCAGCGAGGTCAAGTACCTGCTCTTCGATGCTTCCGGCGCCCTGGTCGACTCGGGCAACGCCGAGGCGGTCGAGGACGGCGCTTGGCAGGTGACGCTGGGCTCCGATACGACCTCGGGCCTCGATGCGGGATCGAACCGCATCGAGGTGATCGTGGTCAGCCAGATCGTGGCCCTGCCCAGCCTGGGCGCGATGGACTTCGTGTCCACACCCTGACCCGAATCGGGCCGGCGCCCTGCCAAGTCGCAGGGTGCCGGCCCGTCGCCCCCGTCCTTATCTGGATCTGGCGGGCGCTTTGCAGCCCGTTCCGCGACAGCTCCTGGCCGAGACCTTGGAGGCCACCACCGTGACGCAAGAAGCCATGCCCATCGGCGAAGGGATGGGCCACGACA
>CAZJWJ010000140.1:0-8918 GCA_964549495.1 uncultured Anaerolineales bacterium
ATAGTCCCGCTCCTCCAGGAGCTCGCCCGGCTCGAAGAGGGGGTTGCCGCGCTCGATCTCGCGGCGCAGCGCCGCGCGCAAGAAGCCGGTGAAGAGTCCGGCGCGGCCCCGGGCGAGCCCTCCCTCGGCACCGACCTGCTCCAGCAGCAAGCTCAGGAAGAAGGGGGTGCGGATCAAGTCCAGTTGCGCCCGGCCCTCGAGGGCCGACCAGATCGCCTCCGCGCGGGCGGGGAGGTGCACCTGGATGAAGCGCCGAACCTGCGGGTCGGTGAGGGGCTCGACGCGGAGGTGCGGCACGCGCAGCTGCGGGCTGGAGAGCGGGGCGCTGTAGTCCAGGCTGCGACAGGAGATCACCAAGCGGTTGCCCGGCGCGAGCTGCGCCAGCTGGGCCAAGAAGGCGCGCCAGGCCCCGACGCTAGCGCGGTAGCCGGCCGGTTCGGCGTGGGGCATCTCGTTGAGCCCGTCCAGCAAGAGGAGCATCCGCCCCTCGGCCAGCAGCGAGGACAGCGATGGCAGGCGCGGGTTGCGCGCCGCCCAGGCCGCCGCCAACCAGTCGCCGGCCGGCACCGGCTGGCCGCCGGGCTTCGGCGCCGGATAGAGTCCGAGCGGAAGGTAGAAGGGCAGGCGCCGGCTCTCGCCGCGCAGGCCGGCGATGGCCTCGTCCAGCTCGAGCCGCCGTAGGAGCGTGCTCTTGCCGCTGCCGGGCGCGCCGAGGAGCACCGATGCCAGATCCTGGCCTTCGGCCACCAAAGCCTGCAGGTCGGCATGCCGCTCGACGACCTGCCATCGCTCGGCGACCTGCTGCTCGCCGCGATCGACCAGCAGGCTGAGGCCGACGAAGCGCTCGTCCAGGCGGTAGCGCGGCCGCGACCAGGCCGCCACGCGCGAGAGGCGCCAGGCGGTCGCGTCTTCGGCCGGCCGGCTGGCGATGGCCTCCAGCGCGGCCGGCGCGAGCTCGACCACCCGCTCGTCGTCGCGGACCGCAGCCAGCAACGCCGCTTGCCACCTGGCCAGCTCGGTCTCGTCGGACGCGAGCCGGGCGTCCACGTCACCGCCGCCAGTGCCCTCGCGTCCGGCTGCGGCCGATGGACCTTCGTTCTCTTCGGCGGCGGTCGATCGCACCCGGATGCGCTCGCGGGGATGGGCGCCGGCGTGGCGCCCGAAGGCCTTGTGCGCCGCCGCCTCCCGCTCGCGCAGCTGCCCTTCGAGGGCCTTGAGGCCCCGCGTCATGCGCCGATGCACCTGCCGCTCGCCGGATCGCCCGCGGTATCCCGGCAGGGCGATCTCGGCCAGCTGGCGCATCTGCAAGGGCGGGCCGGGGTTCAGGAAGCGGTGGTAGAGGCTGCTGAAGGCCTCGCGCTCGATGTCCTCGGCCGCGAAGTCCTCGGCCAGCGCCGCCTCCAGCGCATCGCTGTCCAACGGCTCGGTCAGGGCATCCAGCCCTCGCCGCGCCGCCAGCTGCTCGGACAGCAATCGATGCAGGACCTGCTGCAGGGCCCACTCCCGACTCTCCGGATTGTCGTCCAGGCCGTCCTCGCGAAGTTGCAGCCCGAGTAGGTCCATGCCGACCAGCGCGTTGTCGCCGATGGGCTTGGCCTGGCGGATGCGCTCCAGCGCGGCCTTGATCGCTTGGGCTGTGATGCGCGCGACGTCCATCGCGGGCTTCCCCGGCTCTGGCCGGCCGCCCGGTTGCGGCCGGCCAGTCTAGGATATCACCCGCGGGGCAGAGCGTGGATCGTCAGCCTGGGACCGAGACCTCGAGGCCTGAGGCAGCGCCCCCGGCCGGAACCGGATCGGACGGGTAGTGGACGTGACGAAGCACCCCCGACCTCCGGGGGTGCTTCGGATTCCTTCGACTCGACCTCGACGCTCGAGGGTCGATGCGCGTCGGATCTCGAGATCGGGGCAAGACCTTCAGCAGCCGCCGACCCGGAAGCTGGTCGTGCCACCGTCGACCTCCTGGGCCTGGGAGATCAGCATCACCTTGTACTTGTAGGTCCGATCGCTCAGGCCATCGGAGAAGCCGTGGAAGTCGCGGCTCTGGCCCGGCTGGAGGGTGACGGTCTCGATATGCTCCACGGTGTAGGAGGAGAGGCTGCCCTGGATCATCATGACCACCGAGACCGTGGCCGGCGTCGATCGGCCGTTGCGGACGCTGGCACCCAGGTAGACGCGCTGGCCGCTGGGGATGCAGGTCGTCGGGCGCAGGTAGGCGTCCATGGACCATTGCTTGATCAGCGTGATGTCACCGGCGGGCTGGGGCGCGCTGCTTCCCGCCTGAAAGCCGCAGCTGGACTGAGAGCCGGCACCCGAGAGGCGCAGGGTGTGCAGGCCCTGCGGCAGGCCCACCTGGCCGCTGAGCCAGTAGGTCAGGCCGGCCTGCATGCCGTAGCTGCCCAGCGTGTTCGTGCCATTGGCCGTCTCGCTGCGCAGGGTGTAGACGGCGGATTGCGAGACGCGCATGTAGACGCGGATCGGCGCACCCAGGGGGTAAGTGGCGCCGCAGCCGCGGTCGATCCAGATCTGTATGGTGGCGGCGTCGGGCGAGGCGGCGCCCGAGGCGGACTGGGCTTGGAAGGGTTGGACGGGCACGCCCGGTACGTCCTCGCCCTCCGGGATCGCGTGCAGCTCGGACCAGGCGGCGGCGTCGGGAATCGGATCGCTGTTCGGTTCGTCTTGGGCCAGCGCGGCGGACGGGCCGGCCAGCCAGGCGGTGAGGATCAGGCAAAGGCCGAGGACGAGGGTCTGGGAGAAAGTGTGGCGAGCGGACGAGTTCTGGCGGGACATCTGCATGCTCCTGTTGCTTGGGATCGGCTTCGATCGGCTTGACGATCCCAGTCTGCCCAAGTCGCGGGGCGGTTTCGCCCGCCTCGAGACAAGGCTGAGACAGGAGTGAGACAAGTGTCGGTCAGGGCGCTCCGAAGTGCAGGACGGGCAGGTAGGCGCGGTCGACCACCGTGATGGGCGTCGGCGTGTCGCGCGTGGCACTCGGGGTGGGCACGGTACCGGTGACCGTCATCGTCGGATCCGGCGTGCCGGCGCCCGGGGTCGGCGTGTGCGTGATGCCGGGCGTGCCGGACCCGGTGGGCGAGGCGGAAGGCGTGAGCGTGCCGGTGAGGGTCGGCGAGCCGGTCGGGGTCGACGTGAGGGAGCCGGTCGGCGTCGCGGTGGTCGTGAGGCTGACCGTGGGCGTGGCCTGGACGGTGCCGGTCGCCGTGGCCGTCGTCGAGACCGTCGGCGTCGAGGTCACCGTGGCCGTCGGGGTGTGCGTGAGGCTGGGGTCGGGGGTCTGGGTCGGCGTCGGCAGGTCGGTCTCGGTCGGCGTGGTCGTCGCGGTGGCCGTGGCCGTGGCGGTCGGGGTCGGCGTCGCGCTCGGCAGGGACGTGGCGGTGTTCGTGGGCGTCGCGGTGTCCGTGGGCGTCGCGGTGTTCGTCGGCGTATCGCTGGGCGTGGGCGTCGGCGGTTCGAAGACGACGACCAGGCGCGGCTCGCGACCGCCCGTGCTCTCGAAGAGGCGCTCGAACTCGCTCCCGGCCGGTCCACGCAGCACCAGGCCGTGGTTGGGCAGGCTCTCGCGGACCCAGTTCTGGGTGAGCACGCGCAGGTCCCAATCGCGCCAGCCCGGGCCGGTGCCGACCGTGGTGGTCGCCCAGGTTCCCTGCATGGGCGGGCGATTGTTCCAGCGCACCGTGTTCTCGTCCCAGCCCAGGGTGATGCGCTGCACCACCAGATCGACCAGATCCTCGCCGTCGCCCTGCTCGAGCCAGAGCTGCAACTCGGCCGACTGGACCTGGCTCTCGGGGTGGATGCCGCTGGTGTCGAAGCGCAGCAGCGGGTAGCGCTCGCGCGACTGGGCGTCGATCTCGACCGGCCAGGCCGGCGCGTTGTCGTAGTTGTTCGCCGGCAGCTGTTGGTCGACGTAGGCATCCTCGACCGGGTTCAGCGTGACGGTCTGGCTGGCCAGCGGTGCGGCGCCGGCAGCGCGGAAGGCGATCAGCCAAAGCAATGCGGCCAAGCCGATGCCGCGGGCCCAAGCGTCATCGAAATGAAGAGCGGTTCGCTCGAGCATCGAGGCCTCCTTTTGGTCCGTTCGAGAGTTCATCGGGATGTTATGCGATCGCGGTCGAAACGAGACATCCTGTCCGGGTCGCGTTCGTGGGCGCGGCACAGCCGACCGCCCGGCAGCCGTTCGCGTCAAGCCTAACAGCCGCGACGATCAAGGCACAAGGCGGGTCTCCCCCATGAGACTGTGGGTCGAGCTGACACCGCCGCTGGAATCGGCCGCTTGGATTGGGCTAGACTGTGCCTCGCCCCGATCCCCACTCCCCATGCGGATCTTCGAGGAGAGACCGGTGTCGTCCATCGAGGCCTTGACAAGCGAAGCGGTGCGCGAGGTTCTGCACGCGGTGCACTATGCCCAGCCGCTGTCGCGCTCGCCGCTGACCGATCTGGCCATCGTGATGGACGCGCTCGGTCAAGAGGGCATGTCCGACAAGCCCGAGACGCGCGGCTGGGCCCTGACCCGGCTGCTCACCGACCTGGTCACGGCCAAGCTCGACGAGCTTCGCGAGGGCGATGGGGAAAGCGCTTGGGCGACGTTGACGGCCGAGCAGGCGCTGGACGGATTGCAGGCCGACTTTCGCTCGGGCAGCATGGAGCGCGAAGCCTGGGGCGCCCTCTACTATCGCTACCTGGCACAGGTCGAGCAGCCGGTGGCCAGCGCCGCGCGCATCGGCATCTCGCAGAAGATGCTCTACCGCCGGGCCAAGCGAGCCTGCGAGCAGCTGGCCCAGTTGCTGCGCGAGATGGAGCGTTCGACCAACCGGACCTCACCGGGCAGCCCGAGCGGCGATCCCTGGCTCCCGATGCCGGCCACGGCGCTCGTCGGACGTCGCGAGGCGCTGGCAGGACTCCAGGATCTCCTGGCGGAATTCCGGCTGCTGACGCTGACCGGGCCCGGCGGCACGGGCAAGACGCGCTTGGCCGTGGAGCTGGCCTCCGATCTGCGCAAGGCCTTCGAGCAAGGGACCTGGTTCGTCGACCTCTCGGCGCTGACCGACGAGGCGCGGGTGGCCGAGACCGTGGCCGCGACCCTCGGCCTGCGCGAGGAGGCCGGCTCGAGCATCCAGGATCGCCTGGTGCAGGGGCTCCGCAGCATGCATCTCCTCTTGGTCTTGGACAACTGCGAGCACCTGCTCGACGGCACGACCGAGCTGGTCGAGCGGCTACTGCAAGCTTGTCCGCGGCTGCGGATCCTGGCGACCAGCCGCGAGCCGCTGCGTGCATCGGGCGAGAGGGTCTGGCCCGTGCCGCCCCTGCACCTGCCGGAGGATGCCGCTACGCCGTCCGGACCCGCCGAGGCTCCCGAACCCGAGCGCCTGCTGCAGGCGTCGGCCGTCCGGCTCTTCGTCGAGCGGGCCGCGGCGGCCAGCGCCGACTTCGCGCTGACCGCGGAGAATGCCGAAGCCGTGGCCAGGCTCTGCCGCCGCCTGGATGGTCTGCCCTTGGCCATCGAGCTCTCGGCGGCGCGCGTTCGGCTGCTGACCCCGGAGCAGCAGCTGGCTCGATTCGACCAGCTGCTGTCCAGCCCGGGCGGTGGCCGGCGGCAGGCCCAGTCGCGCCAGGAAACCCTCGAAGGGACCCTCGACTGGAGCTACGAGCTCTTGAACGAGGCGGAACGGCTGCTCTTCGCACGCCTGGCGGTATTCCGAGGCACGTGGACCCTGGCGGCAGCCGAGAGCGTCACCTCGGGCCAGGGCATCGATCGCGCGGAGGTGCTCGATCTTGTGGGCCGACTGGTGGACAAGTCCTTGGTGAGCGCGAGCCTGGGCGCGGAGCGCAACCGCTATCGCCTGCTGGAGACGATCCACGCCTATGCCAGCCTCAAGCTCGATCAGACGGCCGATCGCGACAGGCTACGGCGACGCTTCGTGGACTATTACACCGAGCTTGCGCGGTCGATCGACCGCCGGATGCATCAGGCCGAGGACCGGCAACCCTGGCTCGCTCGCCTAGATGCCGAGCACGGCAACCTGCTCGCGGCCCTCGACTACGCCGAGGCGCTTGGAGCCGCCGAGCAGGCCCTGCAGTTGGTGGCCTGCATCGGCTGGTCCTTCTATGCCCGGGGCCGGCTGGGCGAGGGGCGAGCGCTGGTCGATCGGGCCTTGGCCCTGCCGGGCGTCGAGGCGCATCCGGACTGGCTGCGCTCGGCCCTGGACCGAGCCGGCACCCTGGCCAGCTTCCAAGGAGATCTGGCCAGCGCGCGGCAGTACCTGCAGCAGTCGCTGGAGATCGCCGAGCGGATCGGCGATCCCGAAGCGATCGTCTCGTCGCTGACCAACCTGGGAATCGAAGGCTTGCGGCGGGGCGATCTGGAGATGGCGGAGGCCTGTTTCGAACGGACCCGCGAGATCGCCGGGGATATTCAGTCCAATCTGATCAATCTGGCCCTGCTATCCGAACTGCGAGGCGATTACCCCCGCTCCCGGGAGCAACTGGCCGAAGCGCTGGCGCAGGCCCGGCGCGAGGAAGATCGCTGGTCCATCGGCCACGCACTGGTCAATCTGGGCGGCATCGAGTGGCGGCTGGGCGAGCGCGACCGGGCCCGCCAGGCGCTCGAGGAGGGCCTGGCCATCAAGTCCGCGTTCGAGGATCGGACCGCCATGGCCTACGGCCACCTGATCCTGGGGCAGATCGCGATCGACGAGGGCGATGGGGTCGAGGCCCGGCGCCAGCTGGCCTCCAGCGCGGCCCTGTCCACCGAGGCGGGAGACCGCGCGGCGCTGATCGACCTATTGCAGGCCTTGGCCCGCCTCGCCCAGGCCCTCGGCCAAGCCGAACGCGCGGCCATCCTGCAGGGCGCGGCGGCCGGCTGGCGGGAGCGGCTGGAGATCGAGCCATCGCCTGGCGACGCGCCAGGTCTGGACCACCAAGTGCAGGAGGTCCGGAACGCGCTGGGGACCGATGGCTACCGGGCCGCGAGCGAGCGGGGGCGCCGTTTGGGCATGGACGCTGCGATCCGGCTCGGGCTGCGCGAGCCGGACGCCTAGGGCTCCGCCGCGGGCTCGGGGCTGCCAGCCAGCAGCCGGTTCCGATACAGCGCCAGGCCGGCCGCGGTCACGAGCACCCCGACCAAGAGCGCCGGGGGCCAGTCGACGGTTCCCTGACCCCCATCGTATCGGACAGCCAGCCCCCGAAAGGCCAAGGCCGCGCCGGCGGCGATGCCGCTCAGCGCGGAGACGGTCGCGGCCATCATGAAGCCCACGCTCCAGGGCTTGTAGAGCGGCGGCGGCGGAGCGGACTCGACGCCCCAGACGAGCAGCCGACGCAGTTCCGGATGGGCCTGGGTGGCCCGCATCTTCATCTCGTTCATCGCGTCGATGCTCGATCGCCAAGCCTGGCGCAGGCGCACCAGCTGCATGAGCGTGAGCAGGCCGTAGCCGGCGATGACGACGAAGAGCAGCGCGAAGCCGTAGTAGACCTCGCGCAGGTTGGCCTCGTCCGGGCTCAGCTGGGAGGAGTAGAGCGCGGCGATCACCGTGCCGAAGGTGACGAAGAAGAGCTGCGAGACCCGGGCCCGGTCCTCGTTGGCCTGGAAGGCGGTCTGAGCGATGTAGTTGAACTCGGCCACGATCAAGTCGGAGGCGAGCTCGCTGGAAGTGTCGCCGGCTCGGGTTTCGACGTCCCGATCCCGCGGCAACGCGTCGGGCATTCGGATCTCCCTTCTCCTGGTCCGCTGAGGGACAGATCGTACCAGTCGAAGGGATTTCCATGAAAAGCGCCGTGCTACCCGCACGGCGCCTTTCTGCGGCTGCTATGGCGGGAAGCATCCGCCATACGCGATGAAGGGTAGGACCTGACGATCTCTAGCCGATCGGGATCTGATCCCCGTACTGCTGCAGCCAATCGTCGAAGTCCAGCAGCTGCGGGTTGAGCTTGCGGGTGGACTCGACATCGCGCATGGCGCGGTAGTCGGACTCGAAGTCGCGCTTGACCTGGAACATGTTGCCCATGTCGTCGGCGCCCGGGAAGTCGAAGCTCCGGTAGGTCTCGGCCGGGACGGCTTGGTAGCGCACGGGCTCTCCGACGAAGCGGCCGAGCTTCTCGGCCATCTCGGCACCGGACAGGTGCTCGCCGGCCACGCCGATGCGCCGGCCGGCCATCTGGGGGCCGGCCTTGAAGATGCCGTAGGCCGCCTTGCCAATGTCCTCGGCCGCCATGCCGGGCATCTTCGCCTCACCGAGCGGGAAGGTGATGGCCAGCTGCCCGTCCTCTCCGCGCTGCGGACCGAGGCCGAAGTGGATGAGGTTGTCCCAGTAGAAGCTGGTGTGCAGGAAGGTGGTCGGCACGTCGCGATCCGAGAAGTACCGATCCGCCGCGGCCTTGGAGTCGAAGTGCGGGACCTTGTAGCTCCCCATCAGCGTGGGCATCCGGTCGTCCTCCAGCGGAACCCAGTCTCGCGTGTCCTCGAAGGTGGACCAGATGACGTGCTTCAGGCCGGCTTCGCTGGCCGCCTCGGCCATGATCTTGGCGTGTGCCTGTTCCTTCTCGGGCGACATGTGCGCCCAGTAGAAGGTGACGCAGTAGGCCCCGTAGGCACCTTCGAAGGCGCGCCGCAGGCTCTGCGGATCTTCGAGATCCGCCTCCACCACCTCGGCCCCTTTGGCCGCGAGCTCCCGCGCGGCATCGGAGTTCGCGTCGCGCGTGATCGCGCGCACCGTGAACTCGCTATCGGGATCCTCGAGGATCGCGCGGGCAAGGCCGCCGCCCTGCGCGCCGGTGGCGCCGACGACGGCGATGATCTTGGGATTCGAACTCGACATGGGTCCTTCACTCCTGTGTGCAATGATCCGGTATTCGATTCGGGTGTGGCTCCCTTGGCACGACGGCCAGCGGGGCGGTGCGGAGCGTGAGCGCTG
>CAZJWJ010000141.1:0-8771 GCA_964549495.1 uncultured Anaerolineales bacterium
AGGTGGAGTACATCGACCTGGCAACCTGGGGCTACGTGCCGCCGAACTTCCTCGGCTCGGCCGTCGTCTCGGCCACCTTCTGGGAGCACGAGGTCTTCGACCCGCAGGGTGGCTTCGTCCGCAACCTGGTCGGACTCGGCGGCGTGGTCGTCGAGCGCGTCGGATCGCGGCTCGGCGAGCCGGACATCCCGGGTGACGAGAGCAAGGCCTTCGAGGCCGCGCCCATCTTCGACCACTTCCGGATCGAGGATCGTGGCCAGGGTCAGCCGCCCGTCTGCCCGGGGCAGCCGAGCTTCGGTCCGTGACCGGAAGCCTCTGACGTTCCCGAGTCATCCATCGGCTGACTCGACAAACTAGCCGACCCCACCGGGGCCGCGCATCGAGCGCGGCCCCGGTTCATCTTCGCGCACTGAAATCGACACCAGATCGCCAGGGAGTTTGCTGCGTAGCGCGCCGTGGCCCACGATTGCGTCGCAAGGACAAGAACGGGGTCTCGCAGCGCAAGACCGACCTCCTATGTAAGGGCCTATTCCCTCCTCACAGCGCACCGACACAGCGGCGCAGCGACGCCCTCGGTCGGGGATCCTATTACCGGGCGAGCCCTAAAGGAATGATGACAGCGATGATCTTGGCCTTATTCGGCAGCACCGGTCAGGTTGGTGCGGAGATCGTCCGCCAGGCGCTCGCAAGTGGCGACATCGTGCACGCCTATGCTCGGCCGGCATCGGCCAGCCGCCTTCCGGAACATCCCGGGCTGACCACATACACCGGTGAACTGGATGACGAGGCGGCCATTCGTCGGTGCATCGAGGGCGCCGACGCGGTCATCAGCGCACTCGGATCGCGTGACAACAGCCCTGCGGCCGTCGAACTCTTCGGCGACGCACTCCAGCGGATCACGTCGATCATGCAGGAGACCGGGGTCCGACGCCTGGTCTCCATCTCGGGCGCCGGAACGAAGCTCGAGGGGGATACACCGAAGCCTCGAGAGGCCGCCGGGCCCGCTCGTCACACGCGGGGACGTGGCCGCTTTCATGCTTCGCGCGGCGCGTGAAGATGGCTGGGTTCGGCAGGCACCCTTCGTCGGTACCCCGAGCTGAGGGCTCGTCGACTCTCGGTTGGCTGGCACATGATGGTCGATCGAGGTCAGCCACCGGACTCGAGCCCCAGCACGGGCAGATAGATCGCGTCTGGACGGCCCGGATCGGACGTGGGAATCGGAGTCTCCGTCACTGTCGGCTCCGGCGTTGCTGGCTCCGCTGTCGGCGTCCCCTCGGGCGGGTCGATCAAGCCGGCCACGTCCGCTGCATCGAGCGCGCGTCGATAGAGCCGCAGGTCATCGATCCAGCCCACGAAGCCATTGGACCCTCCGTCCCCACCCTCGGACCCGTCGCCGATGGCCGTCTCGTACTGGTCCAGCGAACCGGTGAGCCCGCTCAGGTCCGCCTCGTCGCCAAGCTTACCATCCACGTAGAGCCGCGCCCGGCCAGCGCCGAAGTCTGCTACGACGGCCAGATGGTGCCACCGACCATCGGCCAGATCGCCCTCCGCCGCCAGCGTCACGCGGCTCTCTCGATGCGTCGCGTGATCGTATCCCGCCAGGTAGACCGTCGCCGCCTGGTCCGCGTTGCCCGTGGTCAGGGCCCAGCCGGCCCCGCGGCGGAAGAAGTACTTGTTGGAGGCCAGGATGCGCTCCTCGGCCGGCGCCTCGTCCATGCGCAGCCAGAGCGACAAGCTGAAGTCCTCGCCACCGGCCAGTTGCAGGAAGTCCGGCACCGGATACTCGTGGAGCACATCCAAGTAGCCCGCGTCTTCGAAGCGCGCCGACTCCCCGAATCGCCCGGGCTCACCAAAGTCCACCTCACCGACAACTCGCGCCTCCATCCCGGCCGCCGCATCGACGCCGGCCACCTCGGCCGGTCCGTCGAAGTCGTAGTGCAGCACTAGGTCATCGGTCGCGTCGCGCACCCACAGGCGGGCCCGGCCGAGATTGCTCTGCCGGCCGGCCGCGTCGACATTCCGGTAGCTCAGCCACTGCGGACCGACCTGGGCGGGCGCGGTGAACGCGAAGGATCCGTCCGCTTCCAGCATCAACTCGCCGCGAGCCGGTGCATCCACGACGGACGCGGTGGCGGGATCGCCGAGATCGTTGGCCAGTAGCCCATCCGATGCATCGACCGACAGCATGGCTCCCGGCGCCACGTGGTACTCGTCCGGCCGAGCCGCCGGCCGGCCTAGCCAGGGCAAGAGCGCGTGGGCAATGCGCTCGCCGATGGCCAGGTAGCTGAAGGGCCCGTAGTGGTAGTAGGGCCGCTGGTCGGCGGTCGTGACCAGGCTGGACCGCGCGTCCGCCGCGGCGACCGCCGCCTGGGCGGCCATCACGACGTCGCCCGCCGCGCCGCGATTGTCGTTGATCTGCGTGATGATCACCGGAAGATCGGGCTGGTCCAGGTCGCGACGAAGGGCCGTCAGCAGATCGCGCAGGTGCTGCTCGTAGCGCGGCTCGCGGCCCTCGAAAGTATCGTTGTAGCCCTGGAACCAGACGAAGGCGGCCAGCTCGTGCTCGACCCCCTCGGCCTCCAGTGAGGCACGGAAGTCGCCCAGCCCCTCGATCATCTGGGCATAGAGGTTGCCATCCTCGCCGCCGAAGCCGGCCGGCCGCCACTCGCTCGGCTCGTCCAGGGTCGTGCCACCCTTGGCCGCCTTGAAGAGGTAGATGTCCTGCGGCAGTGTATCGCCCAGCACCTGGCCCATGCGCAACTCGACGCCGAAGCTTCGCCCGCCGGCTCCGAATCCCGGCTGCAGCGGCCCCAGCCCGCGATCGGGCTCGATGATGGCCCGCGCGAAGACATCGCCACGCGCCGCTTGCAGCTCGGGTGCCAGAAAGGAAAGCGTGCCGGTGTTGCCGTGGCCGACCATGTTCGACTGGCCGGCCATCAGGATCAGGCTGGCCAAGGGCTTGGGCTCGACCGGCTGCAGGGGATGGATCCGGTAGTCGTAGGCGTAGCGCTCGAAGCCCGAGAAGAGGGTCGACGGCGTCGTGGCCACCACCAGCAGCAGCCGATCGCCCGGGCCGGCCTCGACCTCCACGCGGGCCACCTCGCCCGAGGCCACCACCGGCAGCCGATGGTAGCTCCGATCCCCGGTCTGGGCATCGACCAGGACCGCCGTGGCGCGGAACTCGATCTCGGCCGGCCCCTGGGCATCGGGACGGAAGGCGACCGCATAGGTCTGCCCATCGGTCTCGGCCACCTCGAAGGCGTTGTAGGCCCAGGCGCCGGGCTGCAGCTCCGGCGGCACGGCTACCCAGCCCTCGCCCGTCCCGGCGGCATCGTAGCGAGCCGCGATCTTGTTGTCGTGGCTCCCGGCATCCGGCTTGGCGCCCTGCATGCGCCGCAGGGAGGCCTCCTCGGATGCCCGATACAGATCGCCGTGCTCGACATCCCAAGTGATCGTTCGCGCCGCGAAGTCCAGGAAGACCTTGCGCATGTCATGGCCGGCCGCTGCCAGGTAGTCGTGCATCGCCCGCGCCGGCTCGACGCCGCGCCGCGTGTAGACGTGGCCGATCAGCCGCTCGTCGACCACGTAGCGGGTCAGGTAGCCCTCGAAGATGTGCGCCCCATATTGGTGCCCGCCCTTGAACTCGTGGCCGAGCGAGTCGTCCACCGGCGAGTCCTGGATGGTCCACAAGGGCAAGTGCGGGTGCAGGGTATAGTAGCCCAGCAGCGTGTCGTGGACGGCCGGGATGATGAAGTCCGCCCCCCAGCTGGCCGTCGATTCGGCCAGGAACTTGTTGCCGCCAAAGCCCTGGTAGCGGATCAAATTGCCCTGGAAGCTGTGAAAGTTCTCGTGCAGCCAATGCTGGCCGTTTTGCTGGTCCAGCGGCCGCTCCAGGCTGAAGGGTCGCACGAAGCCCTGCAGGATGCCCTCGGAGAGCTGCAGCTCGCGCCCGGCGCCATCGGCCACGTAGTCGCACATCTGCCCGGGCGGGTGCATCCGCGCCTCGAAGATGTGGCGCTCGAAGACCATGTCCTGGGCCTGGATGTAGTGCAACAGCGAGGACTGGCTGACCTCGGCCCCATCGGCCCACCACTGGCACACGTAGGTCGCGCACAGGAAGTTGGGGTATTCGTCGGGCCACGGGGCGTCGACGAAGGCAGGGTTGGGCGCGTCGGCGCATTTCCAGGCCAAGGCGTCGACCTCGTCATCGGTGAGCGCGCGCTCGTAGATTCGCAGGTCCCAGAGCCGGCCGGCGTAGGGTCCGGCTTGGAGCCGGCCGGCCAACTCGGCGAGATCGTCTGCGCCACCGACCGAGGTCGGGACGCCGTTCAGGTAGAGGCTCAGCGCATCGCCCTGGCGCACCAAGGCGACGTGGTTGCAGCCGTAGGCGTCGAGCCCGTCGCCAGCGCTGTCGATCTCGATCCCAGCGACGATGTCGGTTGCTCGCAGCCCGTCTTCAAGATGTGCGATCGCGAGATCTCCCACCCGCAGAATCTCGTAGATCTCCCCCTCTCCCAAGGACGCCTCGGCCGGCAGGAGCTTGAAGGACAGGCTCCAATCCCCCGAGCTCGGCCCCGTCCCCAGGTCGACTTCGACGTTGCGATCCCGCAGGTCCGTCATGCTCCGCCAGCCCTCGACCGGATCCGACTCGATGGTGACCGGCAGGTCGTTGCCGGACAGGTCCTCTCCCGGCAGGTGCAAGGCCAGGTGCAGATAGAGGTCGCTGGTCGGCCCACCGAACTGCGCCGATCGGCAGGCCGGCTCTTCCGGATCCTGCGCCAATCCAAGCGGTTCCGTCGATCCGGTCGCGGGCGACGGGATCGCGGAGTCGGGACCTCGCCGAGGCAGCGGCCGGGCGTCGGCAAAGGCAGGCAGCACGAGCAAGAACAAGATCGGCAGGGCGAGCTGGCACTTGTGCAGGCGGCGCGAGATCCTCGTGTCGGACATCGATGCTCTCCTGGGATGACGGTCTGGGTATGGTACACCGTCCTGCCGATCGGGTTGCGCGAAGCGACAGGAGGCCGGTCAGCCGCGAGTTCGAAACCGAAAGGAAGACCGATTCCGAGCGTGGTGCCGAAAGCTGTCGAAATTCTCGATGCCCATCCGTCGTTAGGATGAGAAGCGGCGAAGCGAGCCCATCGATACGGGATGTCAACGTCCGCAGCCTAGACGAACGTTCCGTGCCCCCCAACTCTCTCAACAACAAGGAGCGAAGACCATGCGAGACTTGATCGTGGCCGAGTTCATCACTCTGGACGGCGTGATCCAGGCACCCGGCGGCGCCGACGAGGACACCGAGGGCGGCTTCCCGCACGGCGGCTGGACCCACCCCTACTGGCACGACGACATCGGCGAGCATTTCAGCCAGGCCATGGAGCTGGCCGACACGCTGCTCCTGGGCCGCAAGACCTGGGAGATCCACGGCACGGCCTTCGAGCAGATGGCCGGCGACCCCTTTGCCGACGCGCTGAACGCCCTACCCAAGAAGGTCGTGTCGACCACGCTCGACTCGGCCGATCTCTGGCGCAACTCGAGCATTATCCGCAAGGACGTGGCCGAGTCGGTGCGGGGGCTCAAGGCACAGGAAGGCGGTGCCATCCTGCTGGACGGCAGCAGCGTCCTGCATCGAACGCTGGCCGAAGCGGATCTGGTCGACGAATACCGCCTGCACGTCTATCCGATCGCCCTAGGCCAGGGCAAGCGCCTCTTCCCGGAGGGCAAGCGCATCGACATGCAGCTGGTCGAGGCCAAGCCCCTGCCGACTGGCGTGGTCTACCTGCGCTATGGGCTCGTCAAGCAATAAGAGGCACAATTCGGACGCCGCTGCATCCACCGTGTCGGCCCGCTGCTCGTCGGCAATAGCTCTGCTATTGCCTCCTCCCAGCGAACCAACACGGCGGCGCAGCACCGCCCTCGGTTGCGCCTCTTATTGCTTGACGAGCCCTATCGGAACGAGGCGGACTGAGGCTCCTTCGAGGGCCGCGGACGACGAAGATCCCGGGCCGCGGCGAACCATGCCGTGGCCCGGGATCTTCGTTTCAATCTTTAGGTTCAAGAACGAGACGAGAGTAGCCGCTAGTACATGGACATCGCCATCGCCATGTAGACCCGGTGGACCGCAGCGTGCTCGTGCTCCTGGCCCTGATGGGGCGTGGCCAGATAGGGGAAGCTGCTGGCGAAGCCACGATCGTTGACCGAGACGCCATCGTCCAAGACCTCGATCAGGTCCGGGTTGAAGTCGAAGTCGCCATCCGTCAGGACGGAATAGGCCGCGCCGGCCACCGCCAAAAGCGCGATGTCGGTCACGTCGTCACCCAGGCGCCGGCCGTTGGGGAAGCCGCAGACGTCCCCGCCCAGGACCCCCAGGTCGTGGTTGGGCCGGCCGCAGAAGCTGTCCTCCGTACCGGGGCGGAAGGGCGGCGCGGTGTTCAGGCGCAACATCTCTGCCGGGCGCACATCGGTCGGCTGGTTGACGACCGTGCCGGCCGGCACCTCGATCTCCTGCTGCAAGCCCCTGGCTCGGCCATTCCCGTTGCCCCGATCCCCTCCGTCGACGACGATGGTGTAGGGCTTGGTCGTGACCATTCCCGTCAGGAAGATGGACAACAGGTCGTTGCGCGGACCCTCGGGCATCGGGACACCGTAGAGACCGCTCAGCAATCGACCCATCTCCGGATCGAGCACGCTCTGGGCAAGGAGCTGGCCGGCTGGCTCCTCGGAGGTGAAGAGATCGAAGTCCCCCGACGGCGCAAGGCCGTTGAAGGCATCCTTGAGCGCCCGGGGCAGCACGACCTCGTTGGTCAGGGGCATGCCCAGGCGCGAGATCTGGACCCAGTCGCCCGAGCTCTGGCTCTGACCCAGGGGCGCGATCGTGCGCATGGCCTGCCGGCTGGAGGTGGCCCAGACGCCGATGACCGTCTCCTCGGTGGTCAGAAGATGATCGATGGGCACCTGCAGGGCGATGCTGTGGACGTTGTAGCCGGCCAGCGCGTCCAGGCCGGGGCTCGGCCGGTCGTAACCGATGGGATCCGGCTGCGGCCGCAGCGATAAGAGGTCGAAGATCGACCCCAGATCCACGAAGAAGGGATCGTCGCGCGGGCCGGCGAAGACCATCATGTCGCCGGCGGGCGTCGAGATGGCGCGCACCGCCGCATCGGCCAAGGCGGGGTAATCCGGCGTCGACTTGCTGCCGATGTTCGGCGGCGGCACCGGGATGCCCTCGCCGATCACCGTCTCGGTCAGCATGCCCTCGGCATCACGCCGCACTTCGGTGACGCGGTAGGTCTGGCGGATGTTGAGGTTCTCGTCGTCCAGGCTGGTCACCGGTCCCGTGTTGTATAGGAAGGTCGCCGGGTTGCCCGTGTTGGTCTCGAACTCGAAGCGGTAGGTCGTGTCGCTCTGCGCGTCCCCGTTCGAATCGACGTGGATCTCGTAGCGCACGTCGTCGGCAAAGCGGTAGTAGTTCGGACCGCCGTCGGCGTGCTCGAAGGGGATCCAGTTGCCGACCAGGTTGACCGCGTCGGGTCGGTCGGGGCTGATGAAGGCGTAGACGTCGGTGGTGTCGGCAAAGGGATCCAGGGCGATCAGCGGCGCCTCGCGATGGCTGGACGCCTCGACCGCGGCGGTCGGGCCCAAGATGAACCCGCAGAGCATGGCCAGCGCGAGGCCGAGCAGGGCCGGCAAGCGCCGGCGAGGCGATGGTTGGGTGCAAGGTCTTCGAGTCGATTGCATGAACAGGCTCCTCGTGTGTCGGGCCGCGGGCCGCCGAAGAGGCGGATCCTCGGCCGTCTCGGCAGACTTGGGCCGGCGCGGCGCATCGTCCCTTGCCGTCACCGTCCTCTAGCCTGCCCTTCGCAAGCCCAGCACATCCGCATTCATCGAGTTCGGATTCACCGCGATTCGATTGCCCGGAAACCGCGATGCGATATGATTCGGAAGCTCAGGTCACGCCGGCCGGCAGCTCGATGCCCGGAGCCATGCATCCGATCGCGCGAGCAACTCGGAGACCTCACCCTGATCGATCTCCAGACCTTTTCCCCCGGCGCCGCGCCCCATCCGGCGCGCGCAAGCCATCCGGCCTGGCGTCGCGCGATGTCGGCATGCATGCGAGCCGTCGCCCGCTGCGTAGAGATCTTCGAGACGCGCCTATCGCTGGCGGTGGCTCCGCATACCGCCGAGGACGAATCCGAGACCCGCGCGCGCGACATGGGCCTGCTGGCGCGGATGGGGGGAGGCGACCCTGACGCGATGACCGAGCTCTATGACCGATACGCCCCCACCGTCTATGCGCTGGGGCTGCGCATGCTCCGCGATGCCCAGACGGCCGAGGACATCGTCCAGGAGACCTTCTGGCGCGTCTGGAAGACCGCCGATCGCTACGACGAGGGGCGCGGGGCCCCGGGCGCTTGGATCTACGGCATCGGGCGCAACGTGGCCATCGACTGGCTGCGCCGGCGGCAGTCGCGACCCGACGGGCCTCCGGACGAGGCCCGCGACGTACCGGCAGCGGGCGGGACCGCCGGCGAGGATACGGCCGGCGCGGCCCTATCCCAGCTGCGGGGCGAGCGGGTCCGCGCCGCGCTGGACGCGCTCTCGCCGGTGCAGCGCGAGGTGATCGAATTGGCCTACTTCGGCGGCTTGACGCGCCGCGAGATCGCCGAGCGCACCGGGGCGCCGCTGGGCACGGTCCACACCCGGGCGCGGCTGGCACTGCAGAAGCTCGGCGCGACGATGTCCGGGCCGGCGACCAGCCAGGAGGGCGGCGATGACAT
>CAZJWJ010000142.1:0-8321 GCA_964549495.1 uncultured Anaerolineales bacterium
CACCACGCTCCCCACCGGTCCGCGGCGCTCCTCCCCCCCTTCGCCCCGCCACCCGTCCCCCGACTTCGTTAGGCCCCCAAATACCCCACCCACCTCCCCCCACCCCTCGGTTCCACAACACACCAACCAACAACAAGAAAAGCGGCAAGCTCTCGCTCACCGCTCATTCCACAACCAACGAAATCCGTTACACGCCGTCAAGCCATGCCGTCAAGACACGCCGTCAAGCCTCAGGCAACACCGGCACGATCCCATACTGCTGCCGAGCCGCCCGCAACATCCGAAGCAGAGCCTGAGGCGACCCCCGATTGATCCGCCGATGCAACTCCACCACCGTCATCGGCTGATTCCGCCGCTCGATGAGGGCCCGCAAGACCGCATTCGTCATCGGCGTCGCGCTGGTGATGAAGCCCGGCCGATTCGCCCGCTCGGTGAGCACCCGGGCCCAGAGCGGGCCGAGCTGGAAGACCTCGCCGGTCTCGCGATCGATGGTGTCCATCGGCCCCTCGGGCAGGTCCTCCGGCTCCTCCCCGTCGAGCATCTCGCGAAGGAAGCGATCGAGGCTCCGCCCGCGGGCATCCCACCAATCCAGGTCGATGTGAAAGGCCGTGTTGACGTCGCTGCGTGCATGCATGGGTCTAGATCTGACTCTCGAGGGTCCACAGCGGCGCCTCCAGGGCGCCGACGTTCCGGAATCGCGGGTCCGCCGAAAGCGCCAGCTCGAGCGCGATGGCGCGGGTTTCGGCCGGGAGCTTCCTGTCCAGATCCAAATCGCCCAGGATCTGCTCGGCCGGCAGCGGCTCGCCGGCCAGCATGATGATGGCCTCGGCCAGGTTGCGATGGCCCTGGTTGACCTCGGGCAAGAGCGCCTTCAAGATCCAGCGGTCGCCGTAGCTGAGCCAGTCGGCGTCCTCGGCCAGGCGCGAGGCCATCTGGGGCACGATGACCGGCGCGAAGCGATCGCTGAGGGCCTCCGGGTCCAAATCGACCTCGGTCTGGCTCAGGGCGTGCTCGGCTTCCAGGCCGGCGGCGAACTCGCGCTGTCGGCCGTCGATCTCGACCTGGATCACCTCGTAGTCGCCGTAGGCCGGATTGTTGCCGGGCCGGCTGCCCTTCACCACGCCCTCCACACCGTCCAGGGCCGAGAAGAGCAGCTTCTGGCCCTTGTCGTAGCGATGCGAGGGCCGGTAGACGGTGCCCTTGGCCGCCGCCCGGGCCTGCCGGGCTTCGACCTCGCGCTCGACGCGGTTGTGGATGACGAAATGCGCGATGGCCTCGATGTCCTGCGGCTGCGCGACCTCGATCATGCGCTCGTAGAGCGCCGCCATGTCCTTCTCGTTGGGCTCGAAGCCGTCGATCCAGTAGTCGGGGGTGTCGATGCGCGCTTGCATGGTCGGGGCGATGGTCCTGGCCGGGTTGCGCGGTTCCGAGGTGTCGAAACCGGTGGGCGTTCGGGGCGATGGCGCCGTTCGAAGATGAGCGAGGTAGTATATCACCCCCCGCCGCGGAGGGTCAATCGCTCGGCGCGCCCGTCTGGCCGAAGGGCCAAGGCACCGGCTGCCAACCAGATTGGGTCCGCAGCCGCTCGACCAATTCCTCCGAAGGGGTTTCCAACCCGTAGGCGTAGTCGGGCTCGAAGACCGGCTCCGGCTGCCACTCGAAGCCGCCGGTCCAGTTGCCCCCGCCGCCGGCCAGCCCCGGCCCGTCCTCCTCGGGTGCGGAGATGGCCTTGGACTTCTTGGGATCGGGCACGAAGACGTTGCCCTCCAGGCGGATCTGTCCGCCGAAGCCCACCTCGACGGCCGGCCCGCGCCAGAGCTCGATCAGGTTGTTGTAGCTATGCGCCCGCCCGTAGCGCAGCTTGGGCAGGCGCCGCTGCACCGATCGGAAGTGGTTGTGGTGCAGGGTCACCCGGATGACGGCCGCGCTGGCATCCCAATCGTGCGCGCCCAGCAGGACGCCCTTGACGTGATCCTGCAGGCTCGACCATGACAGCGTCACGTCCGTCGCGCCGTGGGTCACGTCGACCAAGCCGTCGTCGAAATCGACCAGGGTCAGGTGGTTCAGCCAGACCCCGCGCGACTCGTGCCGCACCGAGATCGCGTCGCCCTTGCCCCGATGCAGGATCAGGTGGCTGACCACCACGTTGTTGGCCCGCGAGATGTCCAGCCCCCGCCCGACGATCTCGATGCGATGGCCCCGTCCGTCCACCGTCTTGTCCGAGGCCAGCTCGATGGGGCTGCGCAGGCGGATCTGCCCGTCGACCGCGAAGGCCACCCAGGCCGGCCCGGGTCGCTCCAACGCCTCGCGCAGACTCCCCGGCCCGGCATCGGCCAGCGAGCTGACCAAGATCAGCGGACCCGCCAGGCCGCCGGTGGCCGAAGCCCCGTAGCCCTCGGCGCCGGCGAGCAGTGCACGCCGCGCGGCAATGTCGGCCTCCGGCAGCCCCAGGGCATCCAGCGCGGCCGCGTCGAGACCCGCCGGCCACGCGGGCGTCGGCGTCGGGCTCGGCGCGGGCGGCTGGCCCTGTTCGATCCGAGGGAAGTAGAAGCCGCGTCGCCACGCAGCCGCTCCAGCGCCACCTTCCGGGCCAGGGTAGGCATCGGACCCCGGGTAGGCGTCCGGACCAGGGTAGGCCCCGTCACCCGCGTCGGCCGAGCCGACGGATTGTCGGTCGCCCCCCGAATCGAGGTCCCGGCCCGGATAGGCAGCGTCGGACCCGCTCGCCGCGCCCGCCGCTCGCCGCGTCATGAGGGCCGGCGGCAAGGCGGTCGTACCCGGCAACGCGGCCAGCGCGGTCAGGTCGGCGGCCACCTCGGCCGTCGCCGTGCCCCGCTCGGCCGCGCTCGGCCCGCAGGCCACCAGCATCATGCTCAGGGCGCAGAGCAGCCAGCGCCCGAGCCGAGCGGAGAGCATTCGGGACTCAGGGCTCGTCAAGCAATGAGAGGCGCAATGCGGGCCCGGGATCAACATCGGTTGCAGCCGACGTCGCCGGCCACCACCGGCGCCGATCCCGAGCTCCGACGCTTCGATCTCGGTCTCCTCGGTATCGACTACTGCGAGCCGCAGGGCAGGGCGCCGGCGATGTCGACGTAGATCCGCAGGAGATCCTGGGGACCGGGCGCGGCGTGGTAGCGCGCCGGGTCGCCGGCCACCCGGGTCAGGAGCTGCGGATCGACGTCCTGGCCGATACCGATGGTGTACACCGTCGCCGCGCGGCGCGCACCGGCCGCCGCGTTGTAGACGTCCTGCACGCTGCTGTCCTCCGAATCGTGCCGGCCGTCGGTGATCAGGATGATGGCCGCCCCGCGCTCCGGATCGCGTCCGGGATCGCTGAGCAGGGCCACCGCCTCGGAGAGCGCGTAGTCGATGCGCGTGCCGGTGCCACTCGGCAGGCGATCGAGGGCCGCGCGCAAGGCCTCGCGATCGGCGCTGAGGTCCTCGACGACCTGGGGCAGGGCGTTGAAGGCCACCACGGCCGCGCGGGAGGGCGGCAGGTCGAGGTAGCCCAGGAAGGCCCGAGCCGCCTCGCGGGTTGCGTCCAGCTTCTCGCCCTCCATGCTGCTGGAGCTGTCCAAGAGCAGAACCACGTCGAAGGGCCGGGCAGGCTTGCACCAGCCGTTGAGCGCGATGGGGGCGAAGATCTCGATGGCCGCGCCCACCTCGCGCACGGTGATGTAGGGGTCGGGGAAGAAGCGGCTGCCGGGCTCGCCATCCGAGTCGACGAAGTCCACGTAGGCCAGCTTGTTGGTGCTGTAGCGCCCCGGGATCTGCGGCAGCACCAGGTAGGTCGCGCTCCAGCCCTCGGCCGGCAGGCTAGGAAGCTCCCAGACCAAGGTCCCGCCGCTGGAGCTGACCGGCGGCGGCTCGACCGAACCCTCCACCAGCACCACGTCCTCGCCCAGGAGGTCGGTGATGACCAAGTTGGTCAGCTGGCCGGGGATGGTGACCGCGCCGGCCACGTCGCGAAGGGCCTGCTCCAGGTCATCCGCCGTCGGGGCCGGGAAGTATAGGTCCTCGCGACTGGCCATGGCGGTCAGGGTCGAACGCGCCGAAGCATCCGTGCCCAGGCCGACGGTGATGACCAAGGTGCCGGCCTGCTTGGCGCGCTGGGCGGCGGCCACCGGGGATCCGGTGAGCAAGGCGCTGTGATCGCCGTCGGAGAGCACGACCAGGATCGGCGTCGCCTCCGCTCGGTGTCGTGACCCGGACAGCTCTTCTTGCGCGAGGTTCACTGCTGCCGTGATATTGGTCCAGAGGCTCACCTCCGGAGGCGCCGGAATGGCGCCCAGGCTGGCCTCGACGGCCGCGCGATCCGCGCTCAGGGGCTGTGCCAGCTCCGCCTCGCTGGCATCGAGCGAAACGTCGGTACCGAAGGTGACCAGACCCACCTGATGGAGGTCGAAGTCGATCAGCTCGAGGAAGATCTCCGCGGCGTCGACGGTCGGCTGCCAGGTTCCGTTTTCCAGCTGCGAGTTCGAGCGATCGATGGCCAGGACGATGTCCGCCGGCCCGCCCCCACCCTCCCGGTCGGGGCAGTCGGCCGCCAAGGTCAGGCGCACGCGCACCTGCTGGCCGACCTCGACGTTGCTGGGGCTGGCGGTCTTGCCGACGCGCACGTCGCAGGCGTCCGGGCTCTGGAGGGTATTCAACTGGACCAACGAACGGGCCTGAACCTCGGATGCGGCGCCGAGGGCGAGCATGGGGAAGATGGCGAAGAAGAGGACGAGGACGATGGGGACGCGCGGGAATGAAGTGCACGTGAGGGGGGACAGCATCCGGTCACCTCCGATCGGGCTGGCTGGGTGAGACGCGGCCCGGGACGAGGCCGCGGCTCGCGCGCAGCAAGATTCGGACCAGGGATCGACGCCGGTCGCGAGGTCGGTCGCGGATTCGGCCGGCGGAGGGGCGCCTGCCCAACTCCGCCGCTCGAGCACCGGCGAGGAGGTCGGGCCGGGACGAACGCCCGGCCACACAAATCTAGCAGATGGCCGGCCGGCATGCGTCAAGGCTCGTCTCGAGACCTCCCCGCCGCGGCGTGGACCGCCCGCTCAGCGCTCCAGGCGCGGCAGGTAGAGCCAGCCGACCGGCTCGACGCCATCCGGCGTGGCCGTCGGCTCGTCCGGCTCGCCGGTCGGCGTCGCGCTGGGCGGCACCTGGCCATCGCAGCGGTTGGGCGCGCGGGGCGATGGCGGCTCGCAGAAGCCCCAGACCTCCCCGCCATCCGGCTGGCGGGCCCAGCTGACGTCGGTCTCCTGCGGCCCGAACTCGACCCGATCGACGGTCACCGAGTCGGTCGACAGGATGAGGGTCTCGCCATCCTTGGACATGCGGAAGTCGGCGTGGTCCGGGCCCTGGTCCGGGTCGTTGTCGCACCAGACCAGGAAGCGTTCGCCGGGCGCCAACTCGATATCCGGCAGGGCGTAGACGAAGGGATCCTCCTCGTCGTCCGAGAGGAAGTAGCCGGCCAGGTCGACCGGCTCGTCACCACGGTTGTAGAGCTCCAGCCAGTCGTCCAGCTCGCCCTCCGGATCGCTCAGACCCGTGTCGTTGTCGGCCAAGAGCTCGTTGATGACCAAGGGCTCTCCGAGCTCGACGGGCAGGCTCTGGCCGGCGACCTCGAAGCGCCATGGGTGGATTAAGTTCGAGGCCGGGAAGAATACCGATCGGCCGTCGTCGGTCACCGCCCGGGCGTAGTAGGTCACGTCATCGTTGCGGGAGAGCGCGGGCAGGCTGGCCGCCCAGGACCCTTCGCGACCGATGGCCATCGTCAGTCGCTCGGGCGCCGCGCCATCGACCCGGTAGACCAGCTCGACCCCACGCGGGAAGTCCTGGCCCTCGAGCAGCAAATCGACCCGCGTCGTCCGACCCGCCACCGGCTCGGCCGGCTCCAGCCGATGCTCGGAAAGTGCCAGATCGGGCGCCGCGAAGTCCTCGCGCGCCGCGAGCCAGCTGGCGCGGGCCTCGGCCACCTTCAGGATGCCGGGCACCGCGCGGCCGTTGGCCCGGACGTCCTCGCGGACGTTTTGCTCGAAGAGGTCGAAGGGATAGAGCCGATTGGGGTCGGCCTGGGCCGCGTCGCGGATCATGTCCTGGTAGGTCTCGATGCGCGCGGCCAGGCCGGCCGGCTCGAAGACGGTCGCCAGCAGCGTGCGGTAGTGGGCCAGGTAGTCGGCGCGAAACTCGGGCACCGCCAGGAGCCGCCCGATCAGCGGTCGTTCTGCCGCCCGCGCGCCCTCTGCCATCAGGAAGGGATCGGTCTGGGCCACGGCGGTCGAGTCGTCTGGGCTGATGCCCGCGCCCGGGAAGACGCCGAAGGCCTCGTTCTGGTCCCAGGCCAGAACGTGCCAGCGCTGGTCCTCCTCGGCCTGGTAGAGGTAGTAGTTGTGGCCGGCGTAATAGCTGTCATAGTTGGTGAAGAGGTTTTGGCCGGCCAGGTACCAGAGCGCAGCGTCCACGTCGAGCACTTGGCGGATGGCCATGGCAAAGTCGGCCGGGCTCGGTCCGCCCTCGGCCTCCGGTGCGTCGAGCACGCGGATCAGCTCGCGCAGGGCCTCCCATGGCGCGTCGTCCTCGGCGTCGCTCTTGAGGGTGTAGCTGGACTGGTAACCGGCCAGGTCCTCACCTAGCCATTGCAGGGCCGATCGGAAGCCGCCGCCCGGACCCTGCTCGGGGGCGGCCGGCATCGCGCCACCACCCGATCTCGCGGATGCAGGTGCGTCTCCACCGACCAGCGGCCGGGGGCGAGGCCCGGGTCCGCCCCCACCCCCTTCGTCATCCGGCATGTCGGCCTTGAAGAGCCATCCGTCGTTGCTCTCGAACCACTGCTCCAGGAAGGTGCCTTCGATCTGTTCGACCAGGACGTAGAGCCCAAAGAAGTCGTCACCGACGTCGATGCGGGACCAGCCGGCCTTGGGCATGGGCATGTGCTGGCCTAGGGCGCGAAGCGTCAGCACCTCGCGCGTGAAGGTGGGGTTGACGAAGCCGTTGTTGAGGTTGACCACATCGTAGCCCATCAGCCGCTGATCCTCGACAACCTCGTCGAGGGTCAAGTTCATCGGCTGCTTGAGCCCCGGCACGCGGGCCGAGCTGTTGCCCTTCTCCGAGAGTGCCACGTCGGCGTAGGTCTCGCCCTCGACCTCGAGATCGGCCAGGACCGTCTGGCCGGCCTCCAAGCGGGCCGGCCAATCCGCGTCCTCGAAGTCCAGACGCCAACTGCGCAGGACTTCCGGATCGAAGGGATCCGGATCGGCCTCGTCCTGGGCGTCGACGGTCGATCCGGCGATCGCCAGCGCGGCGATCGCGATCAATCCAAGGGTCGGGAGTCGCAGCATCCGAGGCCATCGCCAGACGGCTCGAGAACGAAGATCACGCGACATCGCCAACTCCTTGCTCGGTGGTTTCGAATGATCACCCGAGCATAGTCCCCGCGCGTCAGTCGGCCAACATGCTGCGCAGCATCCAGGCATTCTTCTCATGAACCTGCATGCGCTGGGTGAGCAGGTCGACCGTGGGCTCGTCGTCGGCCTCGCCGGCCAAGGGCAGGACGGCGCGGGCGGTGCGCACGACGGTCTCCTGGCCGCGGACCAGGTCGCGGATCATCGCCTCGGCCGCGATCGGCTCGGCGTTCTCCTCGATGCTGGCCAACTCGGTGAACTCGGCGAAGCTGCCCGGCGCGCGGACACCGAGCGCGCGGATGCGCTCGGCGATCTCGTCGAGAGCCACCGCCAGTTCGGTGTACTCGACCTCGAAGAGGGTATGTAGGGCCTGAAACATCGGTCCGGTGACGTTCCAGTGGTAGTTGTGGGTCTTGACGTATAGCAGGTAGCTGTCGGCCAGCAGGCGCGAGAGGCCTTCGGCGATCTCGACGCGCTGCGCCTCGGGTATACCGACCTCGATGGTCATCTGGGGGCTGGTCGCTGGGCTGGACATGTCGGACTCCTCGGTCTCGTGAGCGTCGCGCTCGGTCGAGGCGACGATGGCGTATCGAGTCGAATATGACGGCGGTCGAATCGACGGCGAGCGAACACGGCCAGTCGAAGTGCCCGAAACGATTTCGGGCCCGTCTCCGCCTTCATGTCGATTGAGACAGGAAGGACCGATTGGGTTCCCGAAATGCGCCGAGACCCGGCGTCCAATTCGGATGCCGGGTCTCGGGAGGGTCTCTCCGATCAGCGTGTGGCGATCAGGGCGCGATGATCAGGGTTCGACGACGCGCAGGCGGTCGCTGCCCGAGCGGCCAAAGGTCTCCGGATGGAAGAGCTCCTCGGCCTTGGCCGGCGGCACGACGAAGTCGCCGGGGGTGGTGGCGCGCGCGATGT
>CAZJWJ010000143.1:0-8061 GCA_964549495.1 uncultured Anaerolineales bacterium
GGTCCGGAGCTTGACCTGGATGATGCGGCGACCCCCGCGTCCCACCCCCACCTCGGCCACGAAGCGCGGCCCGGGGTCCTGCAGCCAGACCGCGATGGCCAGCAAGCTGGCCAAGGGCAGCGAGACCACGATGATGACCAGGGTCAGGAGCCACTCGACCAGCCGCTTGCCCCGGTCGCGCAGCCCCGTGGCCAGCGCGACGTCCGCATGTGCCCTGCGAACCGCCTCGACCGCTTCCCGGGAGGGCCGGGCGATGACCTCCACCAAGCCGAAGCGCTGGCGAGTGATCCAGAGCACCACCCCGAAGGTGGCCAGGGCGCCGAAGCCGAAGTAGTTGACCAGGTAGACCAGGCGCCGGAAGGGGGAGTCCTGACCGAAGCGGGATTGGTAGATGGCCACGATCAGGGCCAGGGTCAATGCGCCGAGGACCGTCAGACGCAGATGGTTCTCGGGCTTGAGCGGGATGGGAAGCCGCCGGCTGAACTCGTAGGCCACGATGCTCACGACGATGAAGATGAGCACGTAGGTCGACCACTGGATCAGGTCGTTCTCGATGTTGTAGTCCCAGAGCGGCGCCCAGCGCTCGACATAGCGGAAGACCGCCCAGAAGGTCAGCAGGGTCCCCAGCACGTAGCCCGACAGCAGAAAGCGATACTTGCGCGAGCGGCCGGTCGGGGCCGGCAGCTCGCGGTCGGCTGGCTCTGCGGGTTGGGATGGGCTCATGCGCTCTCGGGAAGGGCGGCCAGCGCGCGGGCACGGGGGATTCGTGCCAGAGGATGCGCCCCTTCGAAGGGAAACCTATAATCGCTGGCGCGGGGAGGCCCTGATGATACCCGATTCAAAGGCCGCGACAATCGAGCCGGCACGCCTTGCTCCGCCGCGGCGGAGCGAGGTCCTGGGCGTCCGCGTCGACGATCTGAGCTGGCCGGAGGCCCTGGACCGCATCGACACCATGCGCTCGGCCGGCGGTCCGCATCAGGTGGTGACGCCCAACCCCGAGCTGGTCCTCGCCGCGCGCCGCGATCACGACTTCCGCGCCGCGATCGAGGCGGCCGATCTGGTAACCTGCGACGGGGTGGGGCTGCGCTGGGCGGGCCGGCTGCTCGGCCAGCCCATCCGCGCGGTCATCCCCGGCAGCCGCCTGATCGAGCGCATGGCCGAGCGCGGCGCGCCGCGCGGCGAGCGCTGGTTCCTGCTCGGCGCGGCCGAGGGCGTCGCCGCCGAGGCCGGCCGGGTCCTGGCCCGGCGCTACCCGGGCTTGGTCATCGCCGGCCACCACGCCGGATCGCCCGATCCGGCCGAGGCAGAGGAGATCTGCCGGCGCATCGAAGCCGCGGCCCCGCTCGACGCCCTCTTCGTGGCCTACGGCTCGCCGGCCCAGGAGCTGTGGATCGCACGCCATCAGCCAGGGCTCAGGATTCCGGTCGCCATCGGGGTCGGCGGCAGCTTCAACTTCCTGGCCGGCCGCAGCCGCGTCCCGCCGAGATGGGTCGAGCGGGCCGGCCTGATCTGGCTCTTCCGCTTGCTGACCGAGCCCTGGCGCTGGCGCCGCCAGCTGGGCCTGGTCCGCTTCGTCCTGTTGGTGCTAGCCGAGTGGCTGCGAAGCGTTGTCGTTCGACGCGACCGATCTGGTTCCTGAAGTCGAGCGAGGATGAATCCCGTAACTCGATCCGCCAAGCCACCCGTCCTCGCCGTGTCACGATCCTGGAGACCACCCATGTCCGATCTCGCCGAGCGCCTCCTTCGCGTCCTTCTGGTTCTGGGCTTCGGCAGCCTGCTCTTTGCCATGGTCCCACTCCCCGGCCTCTTCGACCCCCCACGCTGGCTCCTGGTTTCCGCCACCTCCTTGGGATTCGCCCTCCTGGCCTTGACCTTGGCCAGCATCAAGGACGGCGACTGAGGTGACGCGGCTCGACTCCACCCTGCCGCTCCGCGGGCCCCGGATCCAGCTGCGGGACTTCACGCTGGACGACCTGCCCATCTACCGCCACTGGCTCTTGCCCGGCCACCGCTGGCAAGACTTCGACGCGCCCTACGGCGCGGACGAGAGCGCGGAAGAGGTCGTGGCGGAGGTCGAGGATCGGATCGCCCGGCTGCGCACGCGCTTGCGATCCAGCCGGCCGATGCCCGACCCGCGCGGGCGGCTCTTGATCTCGGGCCTGGACGGGCCGAGTCCCATCGGGACCGTCTCCTGGTACTGGATCGACGAGGACACCTGGTGGCCGGCGGCCGGCATCGGCATCTGGGAGCCCGAGCGATGGGGCCAGGGACTGGGCTTCGAGGCGCTGGGGTTGTGGACCGACTACCTCTTCGCCCGCCAGCCGAGATTCGTGCGCTTGGACCTGCGCACCTGGTCGGGCAACCTCGGGATGATGCGCCTGGCCGAGAAGCTGGGCTACCGGCTGGAAGCCCGCTTCCGCAAGGCGCGCATCGTCCGGGGCGAGCATTACGACAGCCTGGGCTACGGCATCCTGAGCGAGGAATGGCGCGAGCGCTACCCGGATGGCTTCCGTGCCCGTCTCGACGAGGCTCGCGTGTAGATCGCGATCGTGCAGCGTCGAGAACCCGTCCGTCGCCCGCGCCATCCGGGCTCTGGTAGAATCCAGGGTCCCGATGACACGAGCCTCCACCGATCGCTCGCCCGCACATACCGGAGTGACCCCGCGATGAACGTCCAAGCCATTCTCGATCGACTGCAGATCGCTGCCAGCAATCCCGGCGCCTCCGCCGGCCCCGATCATTGGATCACCGACCACGGCGGCGCCGAGCTGGTCAGCTACGACCCGGCCACCGGCGAGGCCATCGCCAGCGTGGTGCAGGCCACCGGCGCCACCTACGACGGAGTGGTCGAGCGGGCCAAGGCCGCCTTCGCCGAATTCCGCGGCTGGCCGGCCCCCAAGCGCGGCCTGGTGGTCCGCGATCTGGGCAATGCCTTGCGCGAGCAGGCCGAGCCCCTGGGCGAGCTGGTCGCCCTGGAGATGGGCAAGATCCGAGCCGAGGGCATCGGCGAGGTCCAGGAGATGATCGACATCTGCGACTTCGCGGTCGGGCTCTCGCGGCAGCTCTATGGCAAGACCATGCATTCCGAGCGGCCCGGCCACCGCATGTACGAGCAATGGCATCCGCTGGGTCCCATCGGCATCATCTCGGCCTTCAACTTTCCGGTGGCGGTCTGGAGCTGGAACGCGGCCATCGCGGCGGTCTGCGGCGACACGATGATCTGGAAGCCCAGCTCGACCACGCCGCTGACGGCGGTGGCGGTGCAGCACATCTGCAACGGCGTGGCGGCCGACCACGGACTGGACGGGGTCTTCAACCTCTGCATCGGCGACCGCCACCAGGTCGGCGACCGCATGCTGGACGACCACCGCCTGCCGCTGATCAGCTTCACCGGCTCGGTGCGGGTGGGCAAGCACGTGGCCAAGACGGTGGCCGGCCGCCTGGGCCGGACCATCCTCGAGCTGGGCGGCAACAACGCGATCATCGTCAGCCAGGAGGCCGACATGGACCTGGCGGTGCGCGGCATCGTCTTCGGCGCGGTGGGCACGGCCGGCCAGCGCTGCACCAGCACCCGGCGCATCATCGCCCAATCCTCCATCTCCGACGCGCTGACCGACCGCCTGGCATCGGCCTACGCCCAGGTGCCCATCGGCAACCCCTTGGACGAGGGCACCCTGATGGGCCCGCTGGTCAACGCGCGGGCGGTCGAGGACATGATGGCGGCCATCGAGTCGGCCAAGGCCCAGGGCGGGCAGGTGGTCTATGGCGGCGGCCGGCGCGAGGACATCGGCGCCAACTTCGTCGAGCCCTGCATCATCCGCATGCCCCAGCAAGGCCCGATGGTCTGCGAGGAGACCTTCGCCCCCATCCTCTACATCATGGAATACGACGATCTCGACGAGGCCCTGGCCATCCACAACGGCGTGCCCCAGGGGCTCTCGAGCGCGATCTTCACCAGCGACTTGCGCGAATCCGAGCGCTTCTTGTCGCCGGCCGGCTCGGATTGCGGCATCGCCAACGTCAACATCGGCACCTCGGGCGCGGAGATCGGCGGCGCCTTCGGGGGCGAGAAGGAGACCGGCGGCGGGCGCGAGTCCGGTTCGGACAGCTGGAAGGCCTACATGCGGCGGCAGACGAACACGATCAACTGGTCGGAGGACATGCCCTTGGCGCAAGGCATCGAATTCGGATAAGGCCTTGCGGAGGCGGGGCCCGTTGGCTCCAGTAGACGATGAAGCGACCGGCGGTCTCGCTGGCCGGGCTGACCCTGCTCGGCCTGGCGCTGCGGCTCTGGGGCCTGGGCGAGGCCAGCCTCTGGCACGACGAGGTGCTGGAGCTGGAGCGGGCCACGGCGCCGATCCGGCAGCTTCTGCTCGGCCGGGCGATCGATCAGGATCCACCGCTGGCGGCGCTGCTATGGCGCTTCTGGATCGAGCTGGGGGGAGGATCCGACTCGCTGGTCGCGACCAGCCAGTGGTGGCTGCGGCTTCCGGGTGTCCTCTGCGGCGTGATCGCGGTGGCCCTCGGCGGCGCCTGGGCATCGCGGCGATTCGGTCCACGGATCGGTAGGACCTTCGCCCTCCTCATCGCCATCGCGCCCATCCAGGTCCACTACGCCCAGGAGCTGAACCAGTACGCCTTCATCCCGCTCGGATCGATTGCCGTCCTCATCGCATGGGAGCGGGTCAGAGAGGAGATAGGCTCGCCCTCGATCCGAGCCCCCGGAAGGCATCGGGCCCTACCCTGGCTTTGGCTAGGCCTTCTCAGTGCCATCGCCTTGACCCTGCACTACGGGATGGCCTTCCTCGTCGCGGCCACCACGCTGGATCTGCTCTGGGGCTCGGTTCGCGACTGGCGAACGCGGCGAGCCCGACATGCCAAGAAGTCCACGTCCGACCCCGGCCGGCCCGCTGGCTTGCTGATCCACCTCCTCCTGCTCGGCCTGACCCTGACCCTTCTCCTCTCCCTGGGTCTGCTGGACCGGGCCTCGACACCCCACCTCGACGCGCGGCTCTTCGGGACCCATCCGATCAAGGAACTGGACTACCTGGCCGATCGGCTGTGGCGCGACTGGCTGGTCTTCGGAAGCCTGCCCTTCGCCGGCGGGCCGGCCACCTGGGTCGCAGGCTCCCTGGCCATCCTTGCCGCCTGGGGCGCCTACCTGCTGGTCGGTCGATCGCCCGAAGTGCTCGCCCGAGATGTCGATGTGCCCGCTCCGATCTCCGGCCGAGGTGCCCCATCAGGGCGTCACCTCCTGCTCGTCGGCCTCCTCGGCAGCCTGCTCCTGGTCTACCCCGCCGACATCCTCGGCCTCTACCCCATGGGCCACCGATGGCTGCTCTTCACCAGCCCCCTCTACCTGCTGTGCCTGGCGGTTGGCCTCACCCCGTTGCGTGGGACCGAGCCATGTCACGAGGATGGGCACGGCGCGCCATCGAGAGGTCTTCGCGGGTGGACCCTTGGAGCTCTCGTCCTGTTAAACCTTCTCCTCTTCCTTCCCCAGCAAGCTCCTTGGAACCCTTGGCTCTCCGTGCCTCGCGAGGAGATGGAACCGGCGCTGGCCCACCTATCCGAATCGCTCGAGGATCGCGACCTCGTCTGGGTCAGCGACGGCGGCTGGCCGGCCTTCCGCTACTACCGAGCCCGGCATGCACGACTCGACGCGATCAACCCTGCCAGCGAGATGGAGGCAGATTCCTCACCGCTCGCCCTGGCCCTCCGCGGTCCCCACCCCACCCAACTCGACCCCGACGCCGAAGCCCTTCGAATCGCTCAGCATCTCACCCCGTCCTCAGACCTCTGGCTCCTGCTTGCGCGCCCCCTCGCCACAGAGTTGGACCTCGCCGCGTCCCTGGCCGAACGTGGACTCGAAACCCGGGAGACCACCACATACCTTGGAATCCAGCTGCTTCGGCTCGGCTGTAAGCCCACTGAGATGCCTTGCCTCGACGTGACTCGATTGGATGCTGAGGGCTCGTCCGGCAATAAGATACCCAATTCGGACGCCGCTGCATCCACCGTGTCGGCCCGCTGTTCGTCGGCAATAGCGATGCTATTCCCTCCTCTCAGCGAACCGACACGGCGGTGCAGCAACGCCCTCGGTTGGGCATCTTTTTGCCGGATGAGCCCTGAGTTGGCTTCCATGCCGGATCGGATTACCGTATCACCATGCGTGATCCACGACGGGAAGCAGCAGGGAGTCGCTCTTCGCATGGCACCGGGATCATCCTGCTGCTCTTCACGCTCACCTTTTCTTCTTTCGCGCAGCGGGCTTCGACCATGCTGGACGGCCCCCCGCAATACTGCGGCTCTGTGCCCTACATCCCCTCACTTCTTGGCAAGAGCAAGCGCGACGTCGAACGCCTCACGGGATGGCAGCTGATGGTTGCTGGATCTCCCCGGACCTACTGGGTACCCGAGAGCCGTAGTGGCCTGAGCCTGGGCGGTGGCGGAGTGGGAACGCCACTTCGACACAAGGTCGGTCCCATTGTCTTGCGATTCGATGACGCGGATCGTGTGACAAAGGTCAGCTGCGCCGACTGGTCCGGTCCCTAGCTTTCAGGGCCGTTCCGTAGACCCCAACCGGAGGGGCTGGAGGGCCTTGGCGCGGGGCATTCTGCCATCGTACGCACCCCGCTCGCCTTCGCCCCCGCCTCGGGCACCCCTCCCAACCAATAATGACCCGCGCCAAGGCCCTCCAGCCCCGCACCATGGCCCGCCTCTACAATCTTGTTCTTTCCGTTCGTCGGATTCGTTCCGTCCGTCGTTCCACCGATTGCACCAAATCACATCACGCGAACTCCCCGAGCACCTCCAACACGCTCGTCGCATAGGCCCCGGGCGCCAGAAAGAACGACAGTTCCAAGGCATCCTCGCCGACCCACCGCCAAGCCAAGCCCTTCGCCGGCAGCCGCAAGGCCCGCCGCTCCTGCTTGGTCCCCACGCCTTCCAGCCCCTCCTGCAAACGCTCGAAACCCGCCATCGCCTCGCGCTCCAGGTCCAGGACGCCGCCGCTCACCAGCGGCTCCCCACGCCCCCAGAGCGGCCCCGTCGGATGGATGTCCTTCTCCGCCACCCGCCTCTCGATGTCCGCATTGATCTCCGGCGCCTTGAAGAAGCTGCGCGTGCCCTCGAGCATCATCGCATCGCCCGGCAGCGCCACATCCCAGGTATCGGCCTCGATCCGCGCCGCCAGCACCCGGTTGAAGAGCCAGCTCCGCGCCGCCGACACGTACATGCCCCGCTTGAAGCGATCGCGCTCTCGCAGCCGGCCCTCGAAGAGCGCCAAGGCCTTGGGTAGGTTGCCGCCGCCATGACCGAAGCGCTGTGGTCCGAAGGCATTCGGCAGACCTCGCTCCGCCATCCGCTGAAGCCGCTCCTCGATGGCCTCGCGGTCGAGCTCCGCACCGTCTTCCCAGGCCCGCAGCTCCCGCGCTACGATGCGGAATCGATTGCCGGCCAACGCGCCGCGCCGGATCATGCGCCGATTGCGCGCCGTCTCGAGGATCTCGATGCCCGGCTCGGCCTCGAGTTCGGACAGATCCGGGTCGGGCCGGCCCGGCAGGTGGACCGAGAAGCTCTGCTCGGTGACCGCGTGGCGGTCCTTCTGGCCGGCGTAGTTGATGTTGCGAACCTTCACGCCGACGAGTTCGGCGATCCGCCGCGCCAGCCAGTTCGTGTTGGCCTCGCGCTTGCGGATGCGCAGGAAGAGGTAGTCGCCTTCGCCGAAGGGCTCGAAGCCCAGGTCCTCGATGACCTCGAAGTCCTCCGGCGAGGAGCGGATGCGCCCGCGGGCCAGGGCCGGCCCGAGGGCGCGCGGCATTTGCAGGTCGAAATCCATGGTCACGGGGCGTCCTTTCCGAGCGTCCAAGAGAGCCGGCGAGCGAGAAGGGGCCCGCATCTTATCATCCGCGCCCGGCGAGTCGAGCCGCGCGCACCACGATCGGCCGATCGGCTATGCTTGGGGACGGACGGGTCCCGCGGCGCTCGCTTCAACATCCCGAGCGACCCCCCCCCCCCCCCGACCCGATCCTTCTGCCTGGACCCCGATGAAAGGACGAC
>CAZJWJ010000144.1:0-7841 GCA_964549495.1 uncultured Anaerolineales bacterium
GCCACATCGGCCCCCCACCCCAAAGCCCTCCCGCCCTGCGCCACCCCCACGCCTGCCCCAACAATCAACACAACAGCCTCCTGCATTCGTCGGCTTGACCATCGTGACACTCGGCCTGGGCGCAGTGCTGTTCGTGGTCTTCCAGGCCTGCGTCAACACCATCCTCTTCAAGATCACCGAGGCCATGGTCGACGGTTTCAGCATCGATACCTGGACCACGGCCTTCCTGTTGAGCTTGCTGCTCGCTATCGCCCGCTGGCTGGTGTTGGCTGCCGGTCTCGGCTGATCCGACCCCACGCGATCGCGACCCGCCCTGCCCCTGCGCGGGGCGGGCCCGGTGGAGGCTCGCCTTCAGCGATGTTGCAGCCGGTGAACCAAGAGGGTCACGGTCGAGAAGAGCAGCACGGCGTTGGCTTGGTGTCCTAGCGCGATCCAGAGTTGGACATCTAGCAGGACGGTCAGAATGCCCAACAAGATCTGGACCCCGATCAGGGTCAGCACCAAGCGCGATGCGCCCAATGCCTGAGCAGCGCCGCCGAAGCCCCGCAGGCGAGCGTGCGTCCAAACCGCGAGTGCCAAGACGCCGAATGCCAGCCAGCGGTGGCCAAAGTGCACCGCCGCCGGATTGTCCATGAAGTTTCGCCAGACCGGCTCCAGGCCGGTCAGCGCATCCCAAGGGATCCACTGCTGGAACATGCGCGGCCAAGTGTTGGATACGTGGCCCGCCTTCAGTCCGGCCACGAAGCCGCCCCAACCGATCTGTAGGACCAGTACGACCAGCAGCCAGCGACCCAGGCGCCGCAGACCGGCCGGCACGCGCCTCGCGTCGGCCGGTGGGTCGTCGAACTGCAGGTCGAAAGCCTTCCACAAACAGAGTGCCAGCAGGGTCAACGCCGCCAGCAAGTGCGTCGTCAGCCGGTAGTGGCTGACGCTGGGCCGGTCGACCAAGCCGCTGGCGACCATGTACCAGCCCAAGAATCCCTGGAATGCGAAGAGCAGCCCGATGAGCACGTAGGCCGGCCGCTCGCGGCGAGGCAGGATGCCCTTCCACAAGAGGTAGAGCAGCGGCAGGGCGACCACCAGGCCGACCGCACGAGCCAAGAGTCGGTGAAACCATTCGATGTAGAAGATGCGCTGGTAGTCGGCCATCGACATGCCGGCGTTGACCTTTTGCCCTTCCGGGGACCGCATGTACAGGTCGTAGGCCGACTGCCAGGCCTCCTGGCCGATCGGCGGCAGGACGCCCATCACCACGTCCCATTCGACGATGGACAAGCCCGCGCGCGAGAGCCGTACGAAGCCCCCCACCGTCACCATCAGCGCGATCAGCCCGGCGCAGAGATAGAGCCAACGGCGGATGCGATCGCGATCTCTTGCCTGCATGTGCCTCGCTCCTCGAGCCCCGCGCCTCCGAGGTCGTCTGCGCTTGACCTGGGCTTCCCCCGAGATTCTAGTCCCCGTTTAGGCCGGCGAACAGGACCATCCTGGGACGCTTCTGACGATCGCGCGCCTCCTCTGCGCTGCACCCCTGATGGACGGATCTGCTCAATGCGCCCGAGTCAATCACACGATTGACAAGCTCTCTGCATTCGATTACCATGGCCGCAGCTGGATGCATCCGTGTCCTCCGGACGACAAGCCGATGATCCGCGAGGCCTTAAGGCTCGCCCGGCAATAGGATCCCCGATTCGGACGCCGCTGCATCCACTGTGTCGGCCCGCTGTTCGTCGGCAATAGCTCTGCTATTCCCTCCTCACAGCGCACCAACACAGCGGCGCAGCGACGCCCTCGGTCGGGGATCCTATTGCCGGGCGAGCCCTTACAGGGAGAATCGCGCCTTGGGCTCCGAATACCTGCTGTGCCTGATCCCCATCGCCTTGCTCTTGATCCCGATCCTGGCCTACACGAGCTTGCGCGGCGAGATCGCCGGTATCCAGCGCGAGCTCGCGGAGCTCCACATGCGCTTGCGACGCATGGAGTCGCAGGCCGGCCGCACGGGCTCCGACGCGCCCATCGAGACCCGGAAGCCCCCGGCGCCGGAGCTTTCGACGCCGGCTGGCCCGAGTGAGGAAGACCGATCACCGATCCCGCGACCCTCCGCCGCCCCGCCGTCCCCGAGTTCGGAGTCGCCAACCCCGCCGCTGGCATCCCCTTCGACCCCATCGCGAGCCTCGGCTTCCGATGGCCCATCGGCCGAGCTGCCGGCAAGCCAGACCGCGCCAGAGGCTTCTCCATTCGCCGAAGCCGAGCGACCTCGGAGCCGGAGCCAGGCCCGCCCCGAACCCCCGATTCGCTTCGAGGAGCTGCTCGGGACGCGTCTATACGTCTGGCTCGGGGCGATCGCCCTGGCCCTGGCCGGCATCTTCCTGGTGCGCTACGCCATCGACCAAGGCTGGTTGGTGCCCACGGTGCGCGTGTCCTTGGGCTTGGTCCTGGGCCTCGGCCTCCTGGGTAGCGGCGAACGGGCCCGGCACCTGCCGCGCATCGGCGAGGCGCTTTCGGCGGCCGGCGTGGCGGTGATGATGGCCAGCTTCTATGCCGCCACCCAGCTCTACGCTCTCCTGCCGCCCGGCGCCGGCTTCCTGCTGATGGGCCTCACCGCCTTGGTGGGCGTGGGCCTCTCGCTGCGCCAGGGGCCCATCGTGGCGGTGGTCGGCCTGGTCGGCGGATACTCGACCCCGATCCTGGTCGGTAGCGCGGACCGGCCGGGACCGGCCTTGCTTGCCTATCTCTTGCTCCTGCTGACCGCCGTCGGACTGGTCGGCCGTCGACGTGGCTGGTGGCCACTGGCCGCCGCCAGCCTGGGCGCGGGCTTGCTCTGGGTCTTGCTCTGGATCGCGATGGGCCTGCGGGCGGGCGACCCAACCTGGCTGGGGCTCTACCTGCTGGCCTCCTTCGCCCTCATGCTCGCCCTCGGCTGGCAGGCGACCGACCCGGAGGAGCCGGCCCGCCAGGCCGAGCTGCGCCGCTACCTGATCCCGCTGTCGCTGCTGGCCACGCTCTTGGTGCAGCTGCGCCTGGGCTTCGCGGCGGACTACAGCAACACGACCTGGCTCTTCACCGGCCTGCTCTGCGCCGCCAGCCTGCTCTTGGGGAGGCTGCGCGAGGAGGACTACGCCCGGCTGCCCTGGATGACCGGCGCGCTGGCGGCCGTCATGCTCCTGGCCTGGCCGCTCGAGGGCTCGATGCAGACCCGGATCGCGCCCGCGGATGCCGATCCCGGGCCGCGCTTCCTGTGGACCGTCGCGGCCTTCGGCGCGCTCTACGCGCTAGCGGCCTACGCGGCCATTCGCGGCTCCGAGCGGGCCCCGCGCTGGACGGCGCTCTCGGCCACCGCAGCGCTGGCCGCCTACCTCTTGGCCTACCTGGCCCATCGCTCGGAGCTCGAACCGCCCTGGGGGCCGATCGCCATCGCCCTGGCTGCCCTGGCCATCCTGGCCTGCTGGCCCCTCTTGCAGCGACGCAAGTCCATGGCCGGCGGCAACGACAGCCTGGCCTACATGGCCGCCGGCGCCAGCGCCTTTCTGGCCTTGGCGGTGCCCATCGAGCTGCCTCGCGAATGGCTGGCCGCCGCCTGGGCCTTGGAGCTCCTGGCCCTCTGCTGGCTGGCCCTGCGCCTGGATGTGCCCCAGCTGCGCCGGCTGGTCTGGCCCCTGGCTGGCCTCGTCGGTCTGGGCCTGCTCGGCCCCTGGGTCTTGACCTACGAGATCGGCCGGCTGCCGCTGCTCAACTGGATCGGCTACGGCTACGGCCTGCCGATCCTGGCCCTGGTGGCGGCCGCCGAGCTGGCCCTGGCCGCCGAGGACGAGGAGGTCACGCGCCTGACGCAATGGCTGGCCATCCTGCTGGGCCTGGCCTTCGCGAGCCTGCAGCTGCGGCAGCTCTTCAGCCCCGGCGATCTGCTCGAGCTCTCCGGCTTCGACTTCTTCGAGGCGGCCAGCTACGGCATCGCCTGGCTGCTCTTGGCCCTGGGTCTGCTGCAGGCCGGACGGCGCTGGCCGGGCCGCGTGCCACCCCTGGCCGCGGGGCTGCTGGCCAACCTGGCCTTGCTCGAGCTGCTCTTCCTGCCGGCCATCTTCCTCAACCCGCTGTGGACCCACGCATCGGTGGGCAGCTGGCCCATCCTCAATCGGCTGCTCTTCGCCTACGGTATGCCGGCCATCCTGGCCCTGGTCGCCGCGCGCTCCTTCGACGAGGCCGAGGGCGAGGATCGCGACTCACTGCGGCCGTCGGCCGTCGTCAGCTTGATCTTCGCGCTGCTGTGGCTGAGCTTGCAGGTGCGGCAGCTCTTCCACGGCCGCTTCCTCGACGAGCCCGCGCTGCTGCCGGCCGAGAGCTACAGCTACTCTCTGGCCTGGGTCCTCTTCGGCAGCCTGCTGCTCGGCCTGGCCGTGTGGCGCGGCACCCGCCTGGCGCGCTGGGCGAGCCTGCCGGTGATGCTCATCGCCGTGGCCAAGGTCTTCCTCTTCGACACGGCCAACCTGGGTGGCATGTTCCGCGTTCTCTCCTTCCTCGGCCTGGGCTCGAGCCTCATCCTCTTGGGCTGGGTCTACCAGCGCTTCGTCTTCCGGCAGGACGAGCGATGAGCACTGCGCGAGATGCTGCCCGCGGCCACCCCTGCTGCTGGCCAGCACTGGCCTGCTCTGGCTCCTGGCGCGCTTGGTCAGGCAGGTCGGTCCCGCCGGCGACGCCGCCGCCTGAGCCCTTCCGCCCGCGCCGTCTGCCCCTCCATTGCAGCGGCGCGGACCGCCACCGTGGCTCCGCCGGTTGATCCCTCGCCGCCGACGGGCTCCTCGGACCATCCCTTGGGTCACACCACTCCGCGCGCCTGCGTTACAATCTGACGCATGCCCGCTAGGGCGATCACGACTCGAGAATACCGACAGGGAGCATCACCATGCCACGTCCGAGCCGTCCTTGGCTCCTCACCATCCTCTCGGCCACCGCCCTGGTGGCCCTCGGCTTTGCTGCCGCCCGCTTGGCCCAGCCCAGCCCATCGGCATCGAGCGCGCTGGCCGCGGCCGTCGAGGCCGTTCCGGCGCCGCTGGAGGAGCTGGCCGCGCTCTCCGCCCGGCCGGCCATCGACAAGCTCGACGCCAGCCTGCGCGAGCTCGGCGCCGACAAGTCGGCCACCGATCCGATCTTCCTGGTGGTCAGCTCCGAGCGGCCGGTGGACCTATCGGCGCATGCCGAATGGGCCCACGCCTTCCAGTGGCCGGGCGGTGAGCACATCACGATCGTCTCTGCCCGGCCCTCGGCGCTGCTGAAGATCGCTGCCCAACCGGGCGTGGCCTCGGTGGAGAGCGGGGATCCGGACATCCTCCGCGAGATGCCGCAGCCGGTCGAGCCCGAGATGGCCTACGACTACGCGCCGCTGAGCGCCGAGGAGATGCGCGCCCGGCTGGCCGACGCGCCGAGCTGGGCCGAGACCGAGGCCCTGCTGGCTGCCCGTGCGGCCGCCGGCGGCGAGGGCGAGGGCATCCAGGGCGCGCCGCCGGCCACCACCGACGGCTGGTTCGACGTGCGCAAGGGCCATTCGGCCATGGAAGCCTGGGACATGGGCTACCGCGGCGAGGGCGTGCGCGTGGCGGTGATGGACACCTCCATCGACTTCGCCCACCAGGATCTGCAAGGCGCCTGGGCCGTGCTGCCCGAGGGCAACATGTACGCCGGCTGGCCGCAGGTCTACGATCCGGTCTCGGCCTACCTCCACAGCCTGGACTACGCCTCGCAACGCGACGAGGACCCGGACAACGACACGAACTACGGCACCAACGCCCAGTCCGGCCTGATCGTCCTCGATCAAGAAGCCGAGGTGGTCGCGCCGGCCGCCGATGGCGAGCCGGCCACCGCCTGCCTGCAGCCCCTGGGCACGGTGCGCGAGACCAATCCCGAGACCGGGCAGGCCAGCAACGTGCGCCGCCTGCTCGAGGAGGACTGCGAATACAAGCTGCCCGAGGGCATCGGCGAGGGCATGGTCCGCTACGGCTACCATCCCGACAACTACCTGGCCTCCCAGGGCGCCAACGGCGCGGCCGATCCGCCGGTGCTCAACGAGTTCGCCGGCGTCCTGGCCGTCGACGGCGACGGCGACGGCAGCTACGAGACGGTCTACGTCGACCTGGACCTGGACCACGACTTCGGCAACGAGAAGCCGGCATCCAAGCAAAGCCCGCTGTCCTGGCGCGACCTGACCGGCGACGGCATCGCCGACCTCTCCGGCGGCCTGCTGTACTACATCTCCGATGGGCAGACGCCCATCCCCGGCGGTTACCTCTGGGGCCTGGGCGAGGCCGAGACGGCGCCCGAGGCCGGCACCGTGGTCGGCTTTCACTACGACACCGGCGGCCACGGCACCCTCTGCGCCTCCAACGTGGCCTCGCAGGGCCGCCTGGGCGTGCCCGAGGCGCTGGATCTGAACTTCCGCGACCTGGGTCCCGGCGAAGGTCCCTTCGGCGGCATGAATCCGGGCATGGCGCCCGACAGCCGCGTGGTGGCGGTGGGCAACATCTACGCCGGCCCGCTGACCGTGCTGGCCAGCTCCTGGCGCTACGCCGTCCTGGGCTCGGACCCCGATGTCGAGGGCGACGAGGCCCAGATCGTCTCCAATAGCTACGGCTTCTCCGGCAACAACGACGCCGGTTGGGGCTCCAACTCGCGCACCATCGACTGGCACGTGCGAACCTTTAGCCCCAGCACCGTCTTCCTGGTCTCGGCCGGCAACGGCGGTCCCGGCTACGGTATCCTGGTCGAGCCGGCGCCCTTGACCGGCATGGGCATCGCCGCTTCGACCCAGATGGGTTCGACCGGCTGGGACTCGATCTTCGAGAGCAGCCAGATCACCTTCGGCGACCTGGTGCCCTGGTCCAACGCCGGCCCGGCCATGATCGGCGGCACCGGAGTCCACGTGGCGGCCGATGGCGCCTACGCCGCCGGCGCCCTGCCGATCAACTCGGTGACCACCAATGCCAGCCTGCCGGAAGAGCGCCGCTCGGGTGAGTTCGCCAACACCACCTGGGGCGGCACCAGCCGCTCGAGCCCGATCGCGGCCGGCAACCTGGCCCTGGTCTACGAGGCCTTCGAGGAGGCCCACGATCGCTGGCCGACCTGGCTGGAAGCCCGCGAGATCTTCATGGCCGGCGCCCGCTTCAACGGCTACGACGGCTATCGCACCGGCGCCGGCACGGTCGACGCGGCCGACGCGGTGCGCATCGCGGCCGGCATGCACGGCGTCAGCGCCTCGCCTTCGGATTGGACGGCCGGGGACTACGACGGCCAGGTCCATCCGGGCTTTGCCAGCATCGCCCACCCGGGCGAGTCCCACCAGGCCACCTTCACCCTGTCCAACGCCGGCGACCAGGACGTCGAGGTGGCCTTGCAGGACGGTTCGCTGCGCATGATCTCCTCCTTCGACGAGGACTGGACCACCGAGGACAGCAGCCAGGAGCGCAACTACCACTTCAACGCGCCGGACTACATGAAGAAGATCGAGCTCGACCAGATCCCCGAGGGGACCGAGCTGATGATCGTCCGGGCCAACCTGCCCTTGGACGAGCTGGACACCGACGTCAGCGCCGAGGATCCCGACGGCAATCAGACCCCGGAGAACCTCTGGCGCCTGGGCGTCTTCCAGCACACGGACTGGGACGACGACACGCTGCTCTGGGATGACGCGGACGGCGACGGAATCGTCGACATCGTCGAGGATCCGAGCCGCCAGACCGGGCTGGACGCCAGCTTCAACGCCATCGTCTGGGACCAGAGCGAGCTGGACGAGGGCGAGTTCCAGCGCTTCAGCTACCTCTCGGCCCAGACCAACACCTTTCTGACCATGGTCCACC
>CAZJWJ010000145.1:0-7650 GCA_964549495.1 uncultured Anaerolineales bacterium
CGGGCTTTTCGGCCGCTCAAGTGGCCGTTTTGACCCTACGACTGTCGAACGCCGGTAGACATCAGGATCGCCGGCTTGGAGCCGATCGGACATCGAGCCGGCATGACTCGCACGACGGGCCGGCTTGGGGCATCGTTGGAGAGGCAGATCTCACCCCCGAATCGAACCGAGAACCCTGGAACGGAACCTGGCATGACCTTCGAGATCGCGCTCGTCTTCCTGCTGCTGGCGGTGGCCCTGGTGGTCTTCGCGCTGGACATCTTGCCCATCGACTTCGTGGCATTCTCCATCATGTCGGTGGTGCTCATCCTCGGCCCCATCCTGGACCTGACGCCGGCCGAGGCCATCAGCGGCTTCTCCAACTCGGCCACCATCACCGTGCTGGCCATGTTCATCCTGTCCAGCGCGGTCTATCGCACCGGTGCCATCAACCTCTTGGCGCGCAAGGTGATCCCGATGGCCGGCAAGAGCGAGTTGCGGCAGTTGGCCGTCCTCGCGCTCATCGCGGGGCCGATCTCCGCCTTCCTGAACAACACGGCCGTGGTGGCGATCCTGATCCCCTTGGTCCTGACCATGGCGCGGCGCAACGATCGGGCGCCCTCCAAGCTGCTGATGCCGCTGTCCTTCTTTGCCCAGCTGGCCGGCGTGGTGACCCTGATCGGCACTTCGACCAACATCCTGGCCAGCGAGCTGACCGGGCAGCACGAGGGCCTGACGCCCTTCGGGATGTTCGACTTCGCGCTCATCGGCTTGGCCGTGGCGGCCGTCGGCAGTCTGTACATCTTCACCGTCGGTCGCGCGATCCTGCCCGAGCGGCGCCACGACGAAGCGGTGGCCGAGCGCTACGACGTGCAGCATTACCTGACCGAGGTCAAGCTCCTCTCCGACTCGCCCCTGGGCGGCAAGACCCTCCAGGAGAGCCGGCTCAGCCAATCCTACGATATCACGGTCTTGTCCATCGAGCGCGGCGGGCAGCGCCTAGGCATGGTCCAGCCGGAACAGCGGCTCGAGTCCGGAGACGTCCTGGTGCTGCGCGCGCAACGCGAACAACTGCTCGAGCTGCGCGACACCGAAGGCATCGAGTTCGAGGATCGGGTCGGTCGGGCACAGGAAGACCAGGGCATGCGGCTGATGGAGGTGGTCATCGGCCCGGACTCCGATCTGATCGGCGGTACACTGGCCTCGACCAACTTCCGCAACCGCTTCAACTGCTCGGTGATCGCCATGCAGAAGCGCGGCGAGCTGATCGGCGAGCGTTTCGGCAAGGTCCGCCTGGGCTTCGGTGACACCCTGCTCTTGCAGGGCGAGCCGGCGGCCCTGGAGCAGGTCAAGCGCGAGCCGGGCTTCATCGTCACCGAGGAGTTGGAGGAGGAGGAGTTTCGCCAGGAGAAGATCCTGCCGGCCCTGGCCATCGTGGTCGGTGTCGTCGGGCTGGCGGCGTTGGGGATCGTGCCCATCCTGGTCAGCGCCATGGCCGGCTGCGTGCTGATGGTGCTCACCGGCTGCCTGGAGCCCCAGGAACTGCACGCCACCATCCGCTGGGACGTCATCTTCCTCTTGGCCGGCGTCATCCCGCTGGGCTTGGCGATCGAGTCCACCGGCGCGGCCGACCTCTTGGCCGGTCTGGCCTCCGACTGGGCCTCGGGCCGGCACCCCTTGCTGGTCATCGGCGTCTTCTACGTGATGGCTGCGATCCTGACCGAGTTGATCAGCAACAACGCCACGGTGGTGGTGTTGACCCCGGTGGCCATCGTCACCGGCTTCGAGTTGGGCATCGATCCCAAGGCCCTGATCCTGGCCATCATGTTCGCCTCCTCGACCAGCTTCTCGACCCCGGTCGGCTACCAGACCAACACCATGGTCTACGGTCCGGGCGGCTATCGCTTCCTCGACTTCACCCGCGTCGGCCTGCCGCTCAACCTGGCGTTGGCGGTGGTCACGCCCATCTTCATCTACTGGCTCTGGGGCGTGTGAGCTCGAGGCCCTGCCCTCCTTCTAGATTCACCCTGTCAACCCGGAACAGCCTTGGATGGCGCGATCTTCCTGCAGCTGACGCAGATGTCACGCCGACCCGAGCCCATCGCGGTCGTCGTGGTCGAGCCCTGGAGGAGGGGTGATGAGCACCGAGGATGGGCCCAAGTACGCGCTGGCGGAGATCGAGCGCCGTTGGTTGGTCGATCTGGACGCGGTCGGCGACCTCAGAGAGCGGCCCAACTTCGAGATCGAGGATCTGTACATCGAGGGAACGCGGCTTCGCCTGCGGCGCATGACCTGGACCGGCCGGGAGCCGGTCTACAAGCTCTGCAAGAAGTACGGGCGGCGTTCCGAGCTCACCGAGCCGATCACCAACCTCTACCTCGACGCGGACGAACATCGCTTGCTGGCGGGGCTGCCGGGCCGGCGGATCCGGAAGAGGCGCTTTCGCGTCGCCGGCGGCTCGCTGGACATCTTCGAGTCACCGCAGGATGGGTTGGCGATCTTCGAGCGCGAGTTCGAGAACGAGGCTGGAGCTCGCGCCTTCCATCCGCCGGCCTTCGTTTCGCGCGAGATCACCGGCGACCCGGGCTATAGCGGTGCGGGTTTGGCGGGGATCTCGGTGCGCGGATCAGACGGGGTTCGAGAATGACTGCGGGGACCCGCGTGGTGGCCGTCCAGGATCACGGTCAGATCCGTGTCGATTCGTGAAGGGGATCTCCGTCTAGAGGGTGAACGGGGCGAGATCCTTTGCCCGCAGACGGGACTCGCCGGAGTGGCGAGCGTCCCCCACGAAGCAAGGAGTGGTCGATGGCCGAGTACATGATCCTGATGCGCGAGAACGACCGGGCTTGGTCGCGCTTCCCACCGGAGGAGCAGCAGCGCCTGCTACAGCAGTACTACGACTGGGTGGCCGAGCTGCGTGAGAAGGGCATCTTCAAGGACGGCAACCCCTTGGGCTACGAGGGCGCCCGGCTCCTGCGCACGGTCGATGGAGAGATTGTCGACGGTCCCTTTGCCGAGACCAAGGAGGTCCTGACCGGCTACTTCCTGATCGAGGCGCCGGACCTGGAGCGCGCGGTCGAGATCGCACGCGGCTGTCCGGGTCTGGGACATGGCGAGACCATCGAGTTGCGACCCATCGGGCATGCCTGATGGCGGCCGCTCCGACGGCCTGATCGAGCACTTCTTCCGGCATCAGCACGGGGCCATCCTGGCCCGGCTCCTGCGTCGCTTCGGCGCGCACCGGCTCGACCTGGCCGAGGAGGCCATCCAGGAGGCGATGAGCCGTGCGGTGATCCTCTGGCCGGTCCGGGGCATCCCGGATCGGCCGGAGGGCTGGCTGTGGCGGGTGGCCTGCAATCATGCAGTCGACGTGCTGCGGATCGAGGCGCGGGAAGGCGGTGGGCGCTACGACGCGGCGAGGGCGCATTCGGCCGCGACCGAGCCGGGCGCTCGGCCCGAATCCCATCGCGCGATCGAGTCGCTGCAGGTGGAGCGCGAGGGGCTGGAGGACGAGATGCTGGCCATGGTCTTCCTCTGCTGCCACCCGGCCTTCTCGCGCCCGGCCTGCGTGGCCCTGACCCTGGAGGCGGTGGCCGGATTCGGCCGCGCCGAGATCGCCCGCGCGTTTCTGTTGCCGGAGGCCACCATCGCCCAGCGCATCGTGCGCGCCAAGCGGCGGATCCGCGCTGGGGAGGTCGCGCTGGAGATGCCCTCGGCCGAGCTGCTCGAGGGCTGGCGCGCGGCCGTGCTGGACGTGATCTACCTGATCTTCAGCGAGGGCTACGGCCGTGTCGGTCAGGGGGCGATCGGGGGTATTGTTGTCGAAGAGACGGAAGGCTTCGCGGCCGACCCTTCGACGTGTGCGTCCACGACCTCGATCGCGTCCGACGGGTGCGACCTGATCGACGAGGCCCTGCGTCTGATCGAGATGCTCTCGCGCCATCCGGCCGGCAGCGGTCCCGAGGTGGAGGCCCTGAACGCGCTCATGCTTCTGCAATCCTCGCGCTCGGATGCCCGGTTGGATGGCGCGGGCCGGCCCGTCCCCTTGGCCGAGCAGGACCGGTCGCGTTGGGACCCGGAGCGGATCGAGGCCGGCATGCACCTGCTGGCCAGGGCTTCGCGCGGGCGGGTCGTGACGAGCTTCCACCTCCAGGCTGGCATCGCCGCCTGCCATGCTCTGGCGAGCAGCTACGAGGAGACGGACTGGCGGCGCATCTTGGCCCTCTACGACGATCTGGTGTCCTCCAGTCCCGGTGACGTGGTGCTCCGCATCAACCGCCTGGTCGCGCTGTCCATGGTCGATGGGCCGGCTGCCGCGATGGCCGAGCTGGAGCGACTGGAGCGCGACGAGATGGCGCGGCGCTATCCGCAGCTACCGACGTTGCGAGAGAATCTGCAGGGCCGCCTGGCCGATTCACGAGCGTGAAGCGAGATGTGACCGGTCGAATCGAGCAAGGGACTTGAAGGATCCATGACCCGCGGTATACTCATTGGATATACCGACTGCCATGGATCCAGGAGGTCGCTCGTGAGCACGAAGATTCGCAAGTGGGGCAACAGCCTTGGGCTCCGGATTCCCAAGGCCATCGCCGAGCAGGTCGGGGTCTATGAGGGCGCCGAGGTGGACTTCGAGGTCGAGGGCGAGCGCCTGATCATCCACCCCAAGGCCTCTCCACGCTACGACCTCGAAGCCCTTTTGGCCGCGGTGACCGACGAGAACCTTCAGGGCGAAGTCGATACCGGTCCGGCGCTTGGACGCGAGGCCTGGTAGTGTACGATTCCTACGTGCCGGCTTGCGGAGACCTCGTCTGGCTGCGTTTCGACCCCCAGGCCGGGCATGAGCAGGCGGGGCGCCGGCCGGCCTTCGTGCTCTCGCCTCGCGCATACAATGAACGGGTGGGCCTGGCCCTGTGCTGCCCGATCACCTCACGCGTCAAGGGCTACCCCTTCGAGGTCTCGCTGCCGGATGCCTGTTCGGTACAGGGTTGCATCCTGAGCGACCAGGTCAAGAGCCTCGACTGGCGAGCCCGGGAGGCGGAGTTCATCGAAACGGCAGCCGATTCGCTCATCCTCGAGGTTCGCATGCGCGTGCTGGCCCTGGTCGATCCCGATCGCTGAAGTAGGGCGCGGTAACGGGCGAAGCATGTACGGTTTCGCACCAAAAACTGCGTCAGTCGGACCAAGCGATCCACTCGGCACGTGCCAGCAGCTCGCTGACATCCCACAGCGCGCCGCCGTCCTCCAGCCCGACCAAGGCTCGGTGTTCGCCTTCGGCTTCGAATTGGAATACGAAGGCATCCGCAGCCGCTGACCAGAGCAATCGACCTGGTACCTGGGTGGGATCTGAGCCCGCACCGGACAGACTTGGCAATGACGCGAGCATTTTCAGCGAGGAGCCATCGCTCGAGGATCGGTAGATGCCGTTGGGCGGCCACATCCCTTCGACCCGACTCCACAAGGCGAAGCGCAGACTGCCGTCTGGCGCGATGGCCGGTCCGAGGGTCCGATACCGGTGCGCATCCGTCAGCACGACGTTCAGAAGCGGCAGGTCTCGAGTGGGATCGGCGGCGTCGACCAAGCGGAGTGAAGATGCTCGTTCTCCAGGCGGGCCCAGGCGCGTGACCAACAGCTTCGCACCGTCGGCAGACCAGGCGAGTTCGCTCGAGTAGCCGTAGGTCCAGGCATCTGGGACGTTGCGCAATGTACCGTCTCGACGATCGAGCACCACCGGTGACGTGCCCTCGTAGCCTCCGACGCGCGCTAGCAGCCGAGAGCCATCCGGTGACCAGCGGTCGGGTGCGTAGATGCGCGATCCCGGGCCGTCATCTTCGACGTAGAACTGTTCGATGAGCTGGCGTGGCTCGCTTCCATCCCAAGGTGCCAGCCACAACCCGCGGACATCGGCGAATGCTGCCTCCTGGCCATCTGGATCCAGACGCACGTCGCCCAGGCAGCCGACCGTCCACCACGAATGCACCATTTCTGCTTCACATGGCGCAAGGGGTCGAGCGTCTTCGGGATCGTCGAGATCGATACCGAAGATGGTGCCGCGCTCAATGGCCGGAATGCCATCCTTGATCGCGAGTGGTTTCCCCTCACCATCGACGCCTAGGCCGACATAGGTCGCCCGACGACCGTCGGACGAAAGGTCGTATCCTCGCAATGAACCATGCGTCGGAAGGGCGGTCTCGGTGCCGTCGGCCCGAACGAGCGCAAGCTCGACATGATCACTTCTCATGGCTTCCGGAGCCGTTGTAGCAAGGAGCATCGCGCTTCCGTCTTGGCTGACCTTCAGTCCACGAATCGCGATCTCACCGGACCGATCTTGCCACAAGGTATGGATCGAACCACCTTCGCGAGCCCATCGATTCAAGGCTTGCTCGCGATGTGATATCCAGCTCAACTGGCCCGGCAACTCGGGTAGAGTTCCATCTTTGATCGCGATCGGCTCGGGCGGGAGGGGCGGATCGAGAACATCGATGACTTCGAACCGGCCATTCTGCCAGGTGCTGCGGGTCCAGGAGTTGGACCCAGAGGGCTCGATCAACATCGGTGGGGACCCGGAGCCCCGACGGAGCAGCACGCTTCGGTACGTAGCGATGTGGGCCATTCGCGGGTCCTGGCCAGCTTCCGCTTCGTACAACAGGAGCGGCCCGCCTTCCGCCAACTGCACGATCGGATCTTCCAGCCCGTCACCGCTGAAGTCCATCTCATGGTACAGTGTGCCGTCGATCGAAGGTCTACCAGCTTCCACGATGTGATCGACATCCAGGTCGGGTAGGCGCAAGTGCATGACCAGGAGATCGCGGTCCTCGGCATGGAAGACGAGCAGCGAGTCGCCTGCCTTGCTCTGAATGACCGCAGCCATCGTGGCACCCCGAATCCGTAATGGCCAGACGGCATCCGGTGGGCGATCGAGCTCGAGGTCTCGGTTCAGGTCCCACCGTAGCTCCGTCGGATCCGAGTTCACCACCGCCATGCCTGGGCGGCCATCCCATTCGTAGGCTTGGAAGGTGAGGTCCATGCCTTCGATGCCGGAGCCAGAATCCGAATCGAGACCGCTGCCGATCAAGCGCGCGCCCGCAGGGAGCACGGACTGCAAGGCGGTGTCGATGTCCTCCTCGGGAATCGCGGCGTTCGATCGGTGCTTGGGCACGGCGGTGATCTCGGTCTCGGGACCCGCTGTTGCGTGTGGCTCGGGATCGACACCGTGATCGGGCAACGAGTTCCCGAGCGACGTTGCCGGCGAGTTAGGTGCATGCGGCGAGCCCGATACAGGCTCCGGGCTTTCAGCACATGAGATGCAGACCAGCGGGACGACCAGGATCGACCAGAACCGCCGAGCCCGGAGATGCCTGCCTTCGAACTTCCGACTGAACATGTCGTTTCCTCCTTCTGGTAGATCATGGTTGATCGCCACGGTGCGCGCTAGCTGGAATCCTAGGACGCACGATCGATGCCTGTTCGTCGACAGGCCGATGACTCGGCGTTGCTTCTTGGCCGGACCGACCGGACCGTGCCAAGTCATGGATGGTTCGGGCGGTCACGCTGGCATGCCCGGCGTGATCCGGCTACATTGCAGAGGCGCGAACCGAGGCCAATGACTGACCAGGAGACACGTGTCAAGCGTCAGTTAGAAACGGACATCGGCGACAGTTAGAAGCCCCCATG
>CAZJWJ010000146.1:0-4338 GCA_964549495.1 uncultured Anaerolineales bacterium
GCCCCCGCCCGCCCCACAAAAATCAGTCGGCCCGAACAAAGTGCAACCCCTCCGCCCCATAGCGATCCAAGTTGTAGATGATCGCCACCAACTCCCCAGGCGCCACCAACTCGAAGGTGATGACGTCCGCCCCGTCCATGGCCTGCCCGTCGACCGTGTTGAGCTCGACGATGGCCGTCGGCCGGTCCGGTGCTCCGGAGACCTTCCAGACGCCGGAGTAGATCGTCGTGACCGGTGAGGACTCCGGCCAGCGCGCGCTCATCATGGCTTCGAGGTTGCCGTTGAGCGACAGGGTCCGCTCGACCGGTCCCTCCGGGCTGGTCCCGGTCATGGCGTAGGATCCGACAAAGGGTGCCGGGTCCTCCGGCATGGGCAGATCGGGAGGGAAGGCTTCCAGGTCTGTGGCCGGTGGGTCGATGGTTGTCGCGATGGCTTCTTCCTCTGGGTCGGGTGCCTGCAGGTCCTTCGAGCTGCAGCCGGCCGCGACGAGCAGGATGCAGGTCAGGATGGCCGAGATCGTGGATTCGAATGGGCTTCGAGAATGGGATCGAGTCATTGACCTGGGCTCCTCGCCTCTGCTAGGATGGCCGTCTTCGACGCAACATTTTGCCGGCCCTCGACCCGTGGTTCAAGCCCCTATGGAAGCCAGTGTCCAGGCGCTCTACAGCCAGGCCGTGCAGGAGGAGGCCGCCGCCCGCTACGGCACGCGGGCCAGAGACCTCCAGCCCCTCGGCGACTTCGAGAACTATGTCTATGCGTTCGAGGGTGCGGCTGGGGAAGGGCGCATCCTGCGGGTGACGCATAGCAGCCACCGCGGGCCGCGGGCGGTGCGGGGGGAGTTGGATTGGATCGAGCATCTGGCGGGGGCCGGGGTGGGGGTGGCCCGGGGGCTTCGATCGCTGGATGGGCTGCTGGTCGAGCCGGTCTCGGCCCGGGATGGGTCGACCTTCAGCGTGGCCTGCTTCGAGCGGGCCGAGGGGCAGCCGGCCGGCCAGGTGACCTGGGGCCCCCTGCTCTACCGCGCTTGGGGCCGCTTGCTGGGCGAGATGCACGCGGCGACGAGGGGTTATGGTCCGGGAGACGCGGAGCATACGGATCGGCTACGGCATCGCTGGGACGAGAACCCCTACCTGGGCATCGCCGAGGGCGTACTCCCGGATTCCGAGCGGGCGGCCAGGCGGGGGCTGGATTCCGTTCGAACCGCGCTGGCTGGGCTGCCGACCGATCGGGAGCACTTCGGGCTGATCCACGAGGACCTGCACACCAGCAACTTCCACGTCGGCTCGGACGGGAGGCTGACGGCCTACGACTTCGACGACTGCTGCTACCACTGGCTGCCCGATGATCTGGCGGTGGCCTTGTACTACGCGCTGTGGCATCCGACCGCGCGCGAGGATGCGGCATCCTTCGCGGAGGGATTCCTGGGCCACCTGATCGCGGGCTACCGCGAGGCCTCCCCCTTCGACCCGGTGTGGCTGGAGTGGTTTCCCCACTTCCTGCGGCTGCGCGACCTGCTGCTCTACGTGGTCTGTCACGCCAAGTGGGACATGGATGCCCTGTCGGAGGGGCAGGCACGATTGATGACCAGCCTGCGCGAGCGGATCGAGGCGGGCGTGCCGGCGGTCGACATCGACTATGGGCGATTGGCCGGCGCTCTGGACCGCGATCCGGATGCGATGGAGGACGGCTCCACGGGCTGACCGTCGGGCGAGCGACGGCTTCGCCTCGAGAACTGGGGGTTGCGGCATGCACGATCGTCTCGAAGGCGTGGATAGGCGATCGAGAGGCCAGCGAGCCCTGCCCCTCGGTCGATTGAGCTCCTTCCTCTTGCTCCTGGCCTTCACGGCGGGCTCGGTGGCGCCCCTGAATCCGGCGCCGGCCGTCGCCGCGCCGGCCACGCAGCCGGACGGGGTCTGGGTGGTCGAGCAGATCGAGCTGCGGACCGGCTGGGCGGGCGACGTGGGGGATGGCCGGCACGAGTACCTCCCGGACCGACAGATCTTCGAGCTGAGCGAGGTGGTGACCCAAGGGCCCCGGACCATCGAAGGAGCGCTGGAGCTGTTGGTGGAGCACCCGGCCTGGATCGCGCCGGGCGAGCCGATGGAGATGCGGGCCGAGGCCAGCGGGATCATGGACTCGCGGGGGAGCTTTGGGGCTGCTACTCCGGCGGCTTCGATGCAGGTCGAGGTCCATTGCGGCGACACGGTCATCCGCGGTGGACGCTGCGGCGGGGTGGAGCAAGCGGCCAGCAGCTTCGTGGCCGAGCCGGCCGCACAGAACAGGACGGTGAGTCTGGAGGCCGCGGCGGCCTTCCCGGCGGGCTCTTGGACGGCGCCCCCCGCGCCGGCCGGCGGCATCATGGCCTGGACGGTGCGCTTCAGCAACCAGATGCAGCTGGGCAGCAGCTTCGCCAGCTTCGGGATCTCGGGCACGATCTGGTACCGCTACGGCACGCGGCCGGCCGCGCCGCCGACGCTGAGGGTGACCGGTCGGGCCCTGGGGCGGCCCCAGCCGGGCGAGTTCTGCCCGCTCAACGGCGCCAAGGTCGAGCTTCTCGAATCGGGCCGGGTCATCGACTGGACACGGGCGCTGGAGCCGGATGGACGCTTCAGCTTTCCGGACGTACCGCGCCTGCCTGGTCTTTCCCTGCGGGTGACGCTGGAGCAGCAGAACCGGGACCCGACCCGGCCTGGGGCCTTCCGGGTCACCTACCAGCAGCCTGCGCCGGCCGGCCCGGTGCCCTTCGTCGAGACGGTCGACGTCGATGCGCGGGCGGTGGAGGATCCCTTCATCCAGAACCTGATCTTCGACGACCTGGCGCGCCTGAAGCCCGATCCGCCGGGTTCGGGTCTGCCGCCCGGCATCGAGCGCGCGGCGCTCGGCGTGATCTACTGCCATGCCTGGCAGGCCTGGAAGCTCAGCGAGCTGCTGGATCAGGAGCTCGACCTCGGGCCGCCGGTGGACATCGTGGCCTATGCGCCCCATGGCTCGGTCTTCTGGACCGGGCCCAAGACCTTCGGCGTCGGCGCGGGCATCGACCCGCGGATCGAGATCGGGCGGGCCGGCGGCGCCAGCGACATCGCCGACGGCGGCCGGCCCGACAACCGCGAATGGCACGAGTTCGGGCACCAGGTGCTGGCCGATGCCCTGGACGACCGGCTACCGAACGACGAGCGGCCCTGCCCGCCGGGCCGGCCGCCGGGCTTCGACTGCAACCACCTGGGCTACCTCAACGCGCGGACGGTGGACTCCTGGACGGAGGGCTTCGCCGAGTTCTACGCCATGATGGTCGGCAGGGAGGTGATGGAGGAGGAGCGGCCCGAGATCTATCGGATGATGGGTAACGAGATCGACTTGGAGCGGAACTACCGCAGCTTCGACTTCGTGGTGCCCGCGTCCAAGCCGGATGCGATCATCAGCCTGGAGGAGCTGGCGGTGGCCGGCCTGCTGCTCGACCTGGTCGATCCGCCCAACGCGCTGGATCTGACCCGCTACGTGGACGAGGAAGGTGGAGCGGCGGACTACGCCGATTGCATGCAGATGGACCTGCACCCGCATCTGTGGGAGTTGATCACGACGGATTGGACCGGCATCCATCCCAAACCGCCCGAGGCGCCCGATGACTACGGGCATGTCTTCGATGTGAAGCAGCTCTACGATGTGCTGGCGGGAGAGGGTTGGGGCCAGGATCACACGCGCGGCGGGGCGCTCGATGACCTGGACGAGCTCTTCGTGGCCCACGGATTCTTCGAGGACCTGGATGGGGACCGGGTCTACGATGCGGGCGAGCCGGTGGGCGGATCCGGGGACCCGGACCATCCCGGCGGGCCCAATCGGCGGCGCATCGAATGGCCCGAGCGGGCGAGGCTGCTGGGCACCGGGAGGGATGCGGCGACGGGAGAGGCGGTCGAGATCACTCGCTATCGGCTGCGGCTGCACTTCGATGACCCGGGCCGCGGCCAGACGATCGAGCGCTGGCTGCCGGCCGGCTCCGAGGGAGGCCTGCCCTTGGTCGGTCCGCCGCGCCACGAGCCGGCCCACTTCGAGATCCAGGCCTACGGTCCGGGCGGCTACCACAGCGGTGCGCCGCTAGAGCTGGACAATGCCGAGTACTGGCGCTTGCTGGAGGAGGGTCCGGCCGACCATCTGCTGCGCCACGACTTCGAGATGCGCCGCGATGGTCTGATCTATCTGCCCTACAGCCTGAGGCCAGCCCCTTTGCCAGAGTTGGTCGGAGAGGGAGAACAGCCACGGGAGGAGAGCCCGGATTCGAGCGGTCGCCGCGCTGCCGGGGACATCGCCCGCTCGACTTCGCGGGGAGCGCTCGGCGACTTCGAG
>CAZJWJ010000146.1:4348-7470 GCA_964549495.1 uncultured Anaerolineales bacterium
CGGGGTCCCTTCCGAGCCCAGGGCGATCCCGGCAGGGATCGCTGAGCGCTTCGGGGTCACGCTTCCGATGCCCCAGCAGCAGGATCCCCCGCTGGAGATCGAGGCTTGCGGCCCGGCGGAGGCCACGCCGTCGCCAACGCCGACGGCAGCGCCGACGCCTGGCAAGCCGGTGCCGATGCGGGTGGATGCCGGCCATGTCTTCGAGGGTCTCGACGCGCGGCTGACGGTGGCCGGCCACTTCTTCGCGCCCGGGGCGCGGGCTTTCGTCGGTCAGGTAGCCCTGGCGGATCTCGAGGACCTGGGGCTGGATCCCGAGCCGCCTCATTACCATCGGCTGCGCGGCAACCTGCCGGCGGAGCGCCTGCCGGTGGGTCGGTACGACGTCTCGGTACTGAACCCTTCGGGTGAGGCGGGCCTCTTGCCGCAGGGCTTCGCGGTGCTCGAGCGGGGCGACCCGACGCCGACCCCCGACCTGCCGGTCCGCCTGTCCGTGCTCTCCGCCTCCGAGTTTGGCCGGATTGGCGCGCGCAGCGCCTTTGCGCCGGGTCAGATCATGAACTTCCATCTGGGACTGGTGAACGAGGGTCAGGAAGCGGCGCCGTTGGTGCTGGTCGTCGAGCTGCGGGGGCCGGAGGGACAAGGCACGCTGCATTGGCGTCGGCGCTCGGAGCGTCGGCTGGAGGTGGGTCAGAGCCTGTTTACCGGCATGGAGGGACCGCTGGTGAGCGCGGACATGCCGGCCGGCGAGTACAGCCTCTCGGCCACGCTCGAGGCCTTCGGCAAGCAGGTCGAACGCAGCAGTCAGATCTACCTGGCCAGCGAGCCGGTGCTGCTCGATGACTTCGAGGACCCGGGCAGCGGCTGGCAGGTGGGCCGGTCCGGCGGCGTCGAGACGAGCTATGCGGGCGGCGAGTACCGCATCTCGGTCATCGAGCCGGGGATCCTGGGTACCTACTGGCCCCTACCCTGGCGCCAGCAGGGCGATGGGGTGGTGGAGGTCGACGCACGCTCGCTGACGGACGCGCTGGCCGAACTGGGCCTGGCCGTCGAGATCTCCGAGGACGGCGACCGCGCGCTCTGGTTCCGGGTCAGCAACACGGGCCAGTGGCGGGTCACCCGGCGGGCCGGCGACGTGCAGGCCCAGCTGACGGATTGGATCTACGCGCCCGAGCTGCGCGGGCCGCGGGAGCCGCAGCACCTGATGGTGGTGCGGCGCGACGGCCAGCTGCGCCTCTACGCCGACGGCCGCCGGCTTCGCAGCATCGAGCTCTTGGACCCGCGGGCGGGTTGGCTGGGCCTCTTGGCCGGCGCTTTCGACGAGCCCAGCGAGGCGCGCTTCGACGACTTCCGAGCCTACCGGATCCGCTGAGGGCTCGGCGCGGAGCCGGGCCCTCGGCCCTTGGTCTTGCCGCATCCGCCCTTCGTCCGCGACCCGTCCGTGAATCGGAAGGCGGCCGGCCCGGCCGAGGTCCTGGGCGGCATGGTCCACGTGCCGGCCGGCGAGTTCCGGATGGGCGCGAGCGATGGCGACAGCGCGGCGCCGGACGAGGGGCCGGCCCATCGGGTCTATGTCGACGACTTCTGGATCGATCGGCGGGAGGTAAGCCGGGCCGACTTCGCACGCTTCGTGGCTGCCACGAGCCATCTGACGGATGCCGAGCGCGGGTCGGTCCATCCGGAGAGCGACCTGCCCGGCATCTACGGCTTCGTCGAGGGGCAGTGGACCTTCATCCCGGGTGCGAGTTGGCGCCGGCCGGCCGGTCCCGGCAGCGGCATCGAGGGTCGCGAGGACGAGCCGGTGGTCGGCGTGAGCTGGCGGGATGCCTCCCGCTACTGCGGCTGGTTGGGCAAGTGGCTGCCCAGCGAGGCGATGTGGGAGAAGGCGGCGCGAGGGGGGCAAGGACCGACCTATCCCTGGGGCGAGGCGCGGCCGGATGGCCGGCTGGCCAACCTGGCCGACCTGCGTTCGGGCCTGCCCTGGGCGGAGCTGGACATCGATGACGGCCACGGCGGGCCCGCGCCGCGTGGCAGCTACCCGGCCGGCGCAGCCCCTACGGCGCGCTGGATTTGGCGGGCAACGTCTGGGAGTGGGTGGCCGACTGGTACGATCCGGAGGCCTACGCCCGCGGCGACGGGGTGCGCAACCCCCTGGGCCCTGAGTCGGGCCAGCGCAAGGTCTTCCGCGGCGGCGCCTACAGCGACGACGCGGTGCACATCCGCGCCACCCGCCGCGGCCACGACCGGCCGGAGTACGCCACGGCCGACGGGGGCTTCCGCTGCACGACGACCTGGCAGCCGGTGAGCGCCTACCTGCCGGCCATCCTGGCCGGCTCGGTCTGGCGCCAGCTGCCGGCCCTGCACAACCTTCAGCCCTTCGCCCGGGCGGCGGGCGGCCAGATCCTGGTCGCGGTCCGCGACACGGGTAGCTTCATGGACCCCCGCGCCCGCAAGGACTGGTGGCGCGGCCAGGCGTGGTGGGCGTGGTGGGGAGGCTTTGGTCTCGACCGGTCCGGAGCCGGAGCTGGTCGAGAGGATTGATCCAGGCGATGAATGGTCGGGAGTGCCGCGCAGCGTCAAGCGACGGGGCCAGTACAAATGGGACGACGGCCCGCCCAGCCATGACTCGCTATACTCAATGTCAACTGCGAACCGCACCCTCTGGAGACCGATCGATGGCGGTTGACGGGACCTTGCTCGATCCCAACGCGAATACTTGGCTGCAGCTGCTCGACACCGAGCTTCAGCGATATGTCGACGAACTCGTCCCTGCTTACGATCCTGAGCAGATCATCCTCTTCGGTTCGAAGGCTCACGGTGCAGCCAAGTTGTGGTCCGATCTCGATCTGGTACTCGTTTGCCAGAGCGAGTTGCGCTTCCTGGATCGCATCAAGGATGTCTTGACGCGCCTACGGCCTCGGGTGGGTCTGGACATTCTCGTCTATACGCCGGAGGAGTTCGAAGCACTCGCCGGAGAAAGCGGATTCGTCAGCGAGGAGATTCTCCAGCGCGGTCAGGTTCTCTATGAGCGACCCGCGTAGCTGGCTCCGGCTTGCGACAGACGACCTTCGCGTCGCCCGATGGGCCCTGGAAGAGCGCATATTCCACCAGGCCTGCTTTCATGC
>CAZJWJ010000147.1:0-7458 GCA_964549495.1 uncultured Anaerolineales bacterium
CGAGAGCGCCGACTTCGACGAGCGCAGCCCGGAGTGGTCACCGGACGGCGATCGCATCGTCTATGCCGCCTACGACCTCGGCGAGGCGGGCGAGTCGCAGTGGTGGGATCTCTACGAGGCCGATGCCGACGGTAGTGACCCGCGGCCCTTGGTCCAGCGCGCCAACTCCTCGGAACGCTATCCACGCTTCTCACCGGATGGCAGCCAGTTGGTCTACATCACCTTCGGCAGCCCGATCGGCTTCGGTCGGGGCACGCTGTGGCTGCGCGATGTGGAGAGCGGCCAGGAGCGCCAGCTCCTGCGCAACGTCGGCCTGCCGGCCGCCTGGTCACCCGATGGCCAGTGGATCCTGGTCTACAATACCGTCATCGCCGGCCTCGAGTTCCCCGGTGAGCCCACTCCCGAGCCGCCCGAGCCCTCCGAGCCCCAGCGCTTCGGTCTCTATGCCCTGCGGGTCTCCGACGGCACGCTCCTGCGCCTGGATGGCGCCGCCGGCGGCGCCGCGGCCCGCGCCAACTCCTTCAAGTGGGGCCAGGTGGCCGATTGGACCGGCGGCACCTACACCCCGACGCCCGAGTTCACCGAAACGCCGACGCCCAGCGTCACTCCCACCGTCACCGACACGCCGACGGCAAGCGATACTCCGACGGCCAGCGACACCCCGGAAGCCAGCCCGAGCGCGACGCGCAGGCCCACCCGCAGCGCCTCGAGCACGCCCAGTCCGCCGCCCGGCATCTACCTACCGCTCTTGCTGCGCGACGTCCCGCTGCCTCCGACGACAGCGACGAGCAGGCCCAGCGATTGACGGGGTGGCGCGACGGTCCGGAGTTCCGCCCTACTCGGGGCTAGCGTCGACGTCGGCCGAGGACTTGCCGGGCACATCGACCCGGCAGGCATCCAGGCTTCCGAGCAAGTAGCTCGGCACCCGCGCCCGAATATGCGTGCCTTCCGCGTCCTGGGTCTCGGACTCCACCACGCCGTGGGTGTGGACCAGGTTGAGGATCTCACCGTCGGCATAGGGCACGAGGAGGCGCACGGGCTCGAGCTCCTCGAGCAGCGTCCGCTCGATCTCCGCCAGCAATGCGTCCACGCCCTCGCCCGACAAGGCCGAGATCGGGACCAGGTCCGGGTAGATCCGATCCTGCAATTCGCGCAGCACGGTCCGCGCTGGCCTGGATCCGCCCTGGCGATCATCAGGGTCGACCGAAGCCAGGGCATCGTCGCTACCAGGATCACCGGCCGCATCCTCCCCGTCGATCGTTTCGCCCTCCGCCGCCGGCTCGTCCTCTGTCGGCAGCCGATCGACCTTGTTGGCCGCCACCACCATCGGCAGCTCGGCCAGGCCCAACTCGGAGAGCACCCGCTCGACCGTCTCGGCCTGCCCCAGCGCGTCCGGATGCGTCACGTCGATCACATGCAACAGGAGGTCGGCGTCGGCGACCTCCTCGAGCGTGGCGCTGAAGGCGGAGACCAGCTGGGTCGGCAGGTTTTGGATGAAGCCGACCGTATCGGTGAAGAGCACCACCCGCCCGCTGGGCAGCTCCACCCGGCGCGTGGTGGGGTCCAAGGTCGCAAAGAGCTGGTTGGCCGCGTAGATCGCAGAGCCGGTCAGGCGGTTGAGCAGGCTGCTCTTGCCGGCGTTGGTGTAGCCGACCACCGCCACCACCGGCAGGCCCGCGCGGCGGCGCCGCCGGCGGCTACGCCGGCGCTGGTCGCCCAAGGTCTCGATCTGGACCTTCAGGTCGCGAATGCGGCGGCTGATCTCGCGGCGGTCGATCTCGATCTGCGTCTCGCCCGGTCCGCGCAGGCCCACGCCCCCGCCGGCGCCGCCGCCGGCCTGCCGCGCCAGGTGGGTCCACATGCGCGTCAGCCTCGGCAGGCGGTACTCCATCTGGGCCAGCTCCACCTGCAGCATGCCCTCGCGGCTGCGCGCATGGCGCGCGAAGATGTCCAGGATCAGCCCGCTGCGGTCCACCACCTTGCATTCGATGGCCCGCTCGAGGTTGCGCTGCTGATGGGGCGAGAGGTCGCGGTCGATCAGCACCACGTCGGCCTGCATCTCGGCGGCCATGGCGGCCACCTCCTCGACCTTGCCGCTGCCGATGAGGCTGGCGCCCCGCGGCGCGTCCAGGCTCTGGGTCGTCCGCCCGACGATGCGCACGCCGGCGCTGGATGCCAGGGCTTCCAGCTCGTCCATCGAGGCCGAGAGCGACCAGGTCTCGTCATCCGATCGCAGCCAGACCCCCACCAGGATCCCCCGTTCGGGCGGTCCGCCTTGGTCGCTCAGCCGTTCGGTTTCGTGCACGCTAGATCTCGGTCCCCACTAGATCTCGGTCCCCATGGCCGGCTCCAGGTCGTCGGCCGTCGGCAGCGGTGCGGGCCTCCAGGCGCGGCTGGCCATGAACTCGTCCAGCGCGGCCAGCGCGCGATCCGAATAGGCCTGGTAGCGCTCGCGCTTGGAGCGGACGGGCGGGTCGAGCGTCGGCAGGATGCCGAAGTTGGACTTCATGGGCTGAAAGCGCTTCGGATCGCAGGCCGTGACGTAGTGGCAGAGCGCGCCGAGCATGGTCTCGCGCGGCAGGACCAGCATGGGCTGGCCGGCCCGCTGGCGCGCGGCGTTGACGCCGGCCAACAGACCGCTGGCCGCGTTGCCGGTATAGCCTTCGATTCCGGTGATCTGGCCGGCCAAGAAGAGATCCGGGCGCGACTTGAAGGCCAGGCTGGGCTCGAGCAGTCGCGGCGAGTTGACGAAGGTGTTGCGGTGCATCTGACCCAGGCGCACGAACTCGGCCTGCTCGAGGCCCGGGATCATGCGCAGCACCCGCTCCTGGTCGCCCCAGCGCAGGTTGGTCTGGAAGCCAACCAGGTTGTAGAGCGTTCCGGCTACGTTGTCCTGCCTGAGCTGCACCACGGCATGCGGCCGCCGTCCGGCATGCGGATCGGTCAGGCCCACCGGGCGCATGGGCCCGAAGGCCAACGACTTGGGGTTGCGTTCGGCCAGGACCTCGATGGGCATGCAGCCTTCGAAGAAGCGCTCGTCCTCTTGCTCGAAGTCGCGCAGCTCGATGCGCTCGGCCGCTAGAAGCGCCTGCGTGAAGGCCTCGAACTGCTCGCGGTCCAGCGGGCAGTTGATGTAGTCGCCCGCCTCGCGCTCGCCCCGATCGTAGCGCGATTGCCGAAAGGCCTTGCTCATGTCGATGGACTCGGCGGTGACGATCGGCGCCAGCGCATCGTAGAAGTAGAGATGCTCCTGGCCGGTGATGCGCGCCAAGTCCTCGGCCAGGCTGGAGCTGGTCAAGGGCCCGGTGGCCAGGACCGCCGGCCCTTCGGGCACCCGCGGCAGCTCCTCGCGCACCAATTCGATCTTGGGATGGCCCTCGATGGCCTCGGTGACGAAGTCGGCGAAGGCCTCGCGGCCGACCGCCAAGGCGCCGCCGGCCGGCACCGCCGCCGCCTCGGCCGCCCGGATGATCAGGGAGCCCATGCGCCGCATCTCGGCCTTGAGCAAGCCCCCGGAGCGATCGACCTGGTCGCTGCCCAGGGAGTTCGAACAGACCAACTCCGCCAAGCGCCCGGTGACATGCGCCGGCGTCTGCTTCTCCGGCCGCATCTCGTAGAGCCGCACCGCATGCCCGCGCGAGGCGATCTGCCAGGCGGCCTCGCTGCCGGCCAGGCCGCCGCCGACCACGATCAAATCCGGTTCCAAGCCCATTCCTCCATCCCGGCGAGTATAGCACAGCCGCCAGCGCCATCATCCGACCCTGCTCGAAGGAGCCTGCGACATCCCGGTCGACTGCCAGATTCCGGCTCGACGTTGCACAGGCGCGCGAAGCGCGCCTGGCGAGGACGAGAACCGCAGACGGCGAGCTTCCCGAAGGATGCTCGCCGTCTGCGTGGATGCGCCGGTCGATAGTCACCCGGGACCGGTCGACCGGGTATTGGGGTGCTGTCTCAAGCCACCCTTCGCTTCATCCCATGCCACCTGGCATGGCTGAACTTACTGACGCCCATGGGCATTGTACCCTGTTCCGCCCTCCCTGTCCAGGCGTTGCCGCTGCCGGGGGCGGCGTGTACCATAGCCCGCCATGAACGCCCTGGACCTGATCATCGAGAAGCGCGACGGCGGCGCGCATTCCGACCAGCGCATCGAGGAATTGGTCCGCGGCGTCACCGACGGCTCCATCCCCGACTACCAGCTGGCAGCCTGGCTCATGGCCGTGCTCTGGCGCGGCCTGGACGAGGCCGAGACGCGCGCCCTGACCGACGCGATGGTGCGTTCGGGCGAGACGGTCGACCTGTCCCGCCTGCGCGATCCGGCCATCGACAAGCATTCCACCGGCGGGGTGGGCGACAAGACCAGCTTGGTCGTCGGCCCGCTGGCCGCGGCGACCGGGCTGACGGTGGCCAAGATGAGCGGCCGGGGCCTGGGGCATACCGGCGGTACCCTGGACAAGCTGGAGAGCATCCCGGGCCTTTCGGTCGACTTGGACTCGAAGCGTTTCATGGAGCAGGCCGAGCAGGTCGGCCTGGTCATCGCCGGACAGACGGCCGAATTGGCGCCGGCCGACAAGCGCTTGTACGCCCTGCGCGATGTCACGGGCACCGTTCCCAGCCTGCCCCTCATCGCTGCCTCGATCATGAGCAAGAAGCTCGCCGCCGGCGCCGAAGGCATCGTGCTCGACGTCAAGGTCGGCTCCGGCGCCTTCATGCGCGAGCTGGACGAGGCGCGCCAGCTGGCGCACCTGATGATGGACTTGGGCCAGGCGGCCGGCCGGCGCATGGCCGCCTGCATCTCGCGCATGGACCAGCCCCTGGGCCGCGCCATCGGCAATGCCCTGGAGGTCGCCGAGGCCGTGGCCACCCTGCGCGGCGAGGGTCCCAACGACCTGCACCAGCTCTGCTTGGCCATCGCCGGGCAGATGCACGTGGTGGCCGGTCATGCCCGCAAGGCCTCCGAGTTGGACGCCGAGTTGATCCGCGCCATCCAGAGCGGGCGGGCATTGGCCGTCCTGCGCAACATGGTCGAGGCCCAGGGCGGTGATCCGCGCTGCATCGACGAGCCCCAGCGCCTGCCCCGGGCGCCGGTCGTCCAGCTCGTGCACAGCCGGGAGGCCGGCTGGGTGACGGGCTTGGACGCCCTGGCGGCCGGCCGCATCGCCGCCGAGCTGGGTGCCGGCAGGCAGCGCAAGGACGCTGTCATCGACCCGGCGGTGGGCATCCGCCTGCGGGCCAAGCCCGGCGACCGAATCGAGGCCGGCGTCGAGCTCGCGGAGATCCATGCTCGCGGCCAGGCCGATGCCGACCGCGCGGCCGCCGCACTGCTGGAGGCATTCCAGGTCGATCCAGAGTGCGACCCCGGATCCCAAGCCCCCATCCTCATCGAGACCTTGGATGCCTTCTCGGAGAACGGGCCATGAGCCCGACCTACGATCGTTACCTGGACAACGAGGAGCTGGCAGCTGCCTTGGAGCATCTGGCCGGCGCGTATCCGCAGATCCTGGAGCTGCGCGAGCTGGGACGCTCGCACGAGGATCGGCCCATCCCCTTGGCGGTCGTCACGCGGCGGGATCCGGATCGGCCGGATACCGACAAGCCGGCCAGTTGGGTGGACGCCAACCTACACGCCACCGAGGTCACCGGCACCATGGCCGCCCTCAAGCTCATCGACATGCTCTGCCGCGGCTATGGCCAGGAGGAGCGGATCACGCGCATCCTCGACGAGCAGGTGGTCTACGTGGCGCCGCGGCTCAACCCGGACGGCGCGGCCGAGGCCCTGGCGGCCGAGCCGCGCTACCTGCGTTCGGGCACCCGGCCCTACCCGCATGGCGAGCGCCAGCCGGGCCTGCACGTCGAAGACGTCGATGGCGATGGGCGCATCCTGCAGATGCGCATCGAGGACCCCAGCGGGGACTGGCGCGCTAGCCCCGAGGACCCGCGCCTCATGCTCGAGCGCCGGCCCTTCGACGAAGGCGACACCTACTATCGCCTGCTGCCCGAAGGCATGATCGAGGATTACGACGGCCACAGCATCCCCTTGGCGCCGCCTCTGGAGGGCCTGGACTTCAACCGCAACTTCCCCAGCGGTTGGCAGCCCGAGGGCCAGCAGCGGGGCGCCGGCGAGCATCCCGGCTCCGAGCCCGAGGTGCAGGCCGTGCTGCGCTTCGTGGCCGAGCACCGCAACCTGGTGACGGCCCTGACCTTCCACACCTACAGCCGCGCCATCCTGCGGCCCTTCAGCGGCCGGCCGGACGAGGAGATGGACCAAGACGACCTCTGGGTCTACGAGGCCATCGGCAAGCAGGGTAGCCAGCTCACCGGCTACCCTTGCGTCTCGGTCTACCACCACTTCCGCTACCACCCCAAGCAGACGATCTCGGGCGCCTTCGACGACTGGATGTACGAGCACAACGGCGTCCTGGCCTTCACCGTCGAGCTCTGGGACCTGCCCGACGCGGCCGGCGTGACGGGCAAGAACCGGGACAAGCGTTTCATCGAGTGGATGCGCGACCACCCGCCCGAGGACGATTGGATGATCCTGGACTGGGCCGATCGGCACGCGCCCGAGGCGCTGGTCCCCTGGCAGCCCTTCGATCATCCGCAGTTGGGCCGCGTGGAGATCGGCGGCTGGCAGCACATGTACAGCTGGCGCAACCCACCGCCGGCGCTGCTGGAGGCCGAGATCACGCCGGTGGCCGAGTTCGCCATCGCCCTGGCCCAGCTGGCCCCGCGCCTGGCCTGGCGCGAGCTCTCCAGCCAGCCCCTGGGCGACGGGCATCACCGCATCCAGGCGGTGGTTGAGAACCCGGGCTTTCTATCGACCAGCGGGACGCGGCGGGCCCGCGATGCCGGCCGGGCCGAGCCGGTCCGCCTGCGCATCCACCTGCCCGAGGGCGCCGAGCTGGTGGCCGGTCAGCCCCGTCAGGAAGTCGGGCATCTGGAGGGTCGCAGCAACAAGCTGGGCGTTACTTTCGGCAGCTCGCCCATCGACAACCGCAAGCTGGTCGAGTGGATCCTGCGGGCGCCGGCCGGCGGCCGGGTGCGCGTCGAGGCCAGCTCGGATCGCGCCGGCAGCATCAGGGGCGAGATCGCGCTCTGACGTTCTCGACCGGCTACTCGCGCGGCGAGACGCCGGCCTTCTCCAAGTCCCAGGCCTCGACTTCCTCGCTGCTGTAGCGTTCGCCCTCGCCGGCCAGTCGCGCCGGCTCGCCGGTCGCCGTTGCGCCATGGGACCGACCGTCCTCTCGGTCCAAGGGCATGATCAGGGCCAAGAAGAGGTAGATCGCGGTCATCGGTATGAAGCCCGTCCATATGAACAGGATACCTACACCCAGACGCACCAGGGTGGGGTCGATGTCGTAGTGCTCGGCCAGGCCACCGCAGACGCCCAGCAGGATTCGGTCTTCGCTCGATCGCTTCATTCGCTTGCTTGCCATGTTCCATCGCTCCCGACAGCGTTCG
>CAZJWJ010000148.1:0-7133 GCA_964549495.1 uncultured Anaerolineales bacterium
AGCCCTCCCCTCGCGCGCTGCCCTCGGCGCCGTCGACAGTGCCGTCGGCGGCCATCGGCTCGGTGACCCGAATGAGACCCTCCATGGCGTGGTGGGCCAGGCCGCAGTACTCGTGGCAGATCATCAGGTACTCGCCCGGCTCGTCGAACTGGTGCGAGACCTGCGAGATCTGGCCCGGAATGACCATGATGTTGATGTTGGTGTCCAGGACCTTGACGCCGTGGATGATGTCCGGCGAGCTGATCTGCATCGTCAACGTCGAGCCGGCCGGAATCTCGATCTCCTTGGGGGTGAAGGACCATTTCCGGGCCACGATCACCGCCTCGTAGACGCCGGGCTCGACCTCGCGCAGGCCCGGCTCGTCGAAGGGCGCCGTCTGGTCGAGGGCGGCCGGGTCGGCGATCCGGCCGACGGGGCTCGCCACGTGCATGCCATGCGACATCACGCCATTGGCGATGGCCGCCAGGAAGATGACCAACATGCCGATGGTCAGCCACAGGAAGATCTTCTCATACTGGTGGATGTGCATGGCCTAGCCCCTTCCCAACATCAGGAAGTAGAGGTAGCCCCACATCCCGAAGAAGGCCATCAGGAAGAGGAGCATCAAGAACAGCGTGCCGCGTGGGGGTTGCGACTCGGCTTCGCGCAGCGCGCGGTCGTCATCGGGGCGATCGCTCATGGTCCTTCGCTTCTCCTAAGCAGTGGTTGCGGGTCGAAAGCTGCGGCCAGCGTTCGGCTTCGCGAGCGAGCATCAGATCTGGGCGACCCAGACGCTGCACCAGCCGGCCGGGTTGATGGTGCCGGGCACCACCTTGCAGGCGCCGCATTCGTCCTCGGTCTGGGCCGGCTCGAACTGCAGGCAGTTGGCGCAGCTCTGCTCCGGCATCTCCGAGGCGTCGACGTACTGCAGGGCATCGCGCTGCTGGATGTCCGTCTCGCTCAGGGCGGCCGGGTCGTTGCAGCTCAGGTCGCCGGCGACCGGGTCCGCCGCGCCATCCTCGGCCGGCTCTGCCCCGCCTTCGCCGTCGCAAGCCAACAGCTGGCTGCCGCCGGCCGCCACCAATCCCAGCACCGTCAGCCGCTGGATGAAGCCGCGCCGGGTGCTGCTTGCCTGCTCGAGACGATCGAAGTGCTGGGTCACGATGTCCTCCCATCGGGTGGCCAGCGCCTGCCGGCCCGGATGCCGGGCATGATGCCCAAGGAACCGCCGGGGCCGCAAACTCGGTCCAGTGTACGCAGCCGGATCCGAATGCCCGCCGGGCAGACGAACAGCCGGCCACCTGGCCAGTCGACCAGTATCGGCCGCGTGGTCGAGCGCTCAGCCGCCCCCGGCCCGCACCACCAGCACGGGGGCCTGGCTGTGCCGGACCAGCCGGTCGGCCACGCTCCCGTAGGCCCAGCGGCGCAGGCCGCCGCGACCATGGGTGGTCATGGCCACCAGGTCCACGTCCTCGCGCTCGACCCGCTCGATGAGGGTCTCGGCCACGTCCTCGCCGTAGGCCAGCTCGGTCGCCACGTCCAGGCCCTCGCTCCGCAGCGTCTCCGCCTGCGCTTCCAGGTAATCCTCGGCGGCGGCGCGCTGCCGCTCGGCCAGCTCGCCCATGGCATCGCGCAGCCGCTCGGGCAACATCTCGGCCGGCTGGAGGACTTGGCAGAGCGTCAGGCGGGCGCCGAAGCGCCGGGCCAAGTCGGCGGCCGGCGCCAGGCTCTGCTCGGCCAGGGCCGATCCATCCAAGGGCACCAGCAGGTGGTCCATCCGCAGGATGTCGCGCTGCTCGCTGCCGCGCAGGACCAGGACCGGACAAGGCGCGGCTTGCAGGACCTTGTCGGTGACGCTGCCCAAGGCGATGCGGCCCAGCCCCCGGCGACCGTGGGTGGCGATGACGATCATCGACACCTCTCGCCGGGCCGCGAGGTCGACGATGGCCGTGGCCGGCAGGGCATCGATCACCCGGCATTCGGCGCTCAGACCCTCCGCCTCGAGCCGCGTCGCCAGCCGCTGCATGTAGCCCTCGGCTTCCCGGCGCGACTCGGCCAGCAGCTCGTCGGGCGGCGCGATGTGGTCCGGTGGCCTCCGGCCGCCGGGATAGGGCTGCAGGCCGGCGACCTGGTAGTGGTAGAGCGCCGGCACGGTCATCGCGATCAGCGAGCCCCCGCCGGTCCGCAGCAGCGCTGCGGCCAGATCGAGGGCCTTCTCGGCCCGCTCGCTTTGGTCCAAGGGCACCAGGATGCGCGGTCCATCCGTCCCCGAAGGCTCTTGGCTCATGCCCCACCCTCCTGTCTCGATGCGCGCCGCCCGGTCGGCGCCGCGGCTCGAGACGGAATGGTAGCCGAGATCGCCGGACCTGCGAGCCGCGGATGTGGAAGCCCTCGCGGCATGCTGGTAAGATCAATTCGCTGGTCGGCGGCCGACCCGGGCCGTAGACTCCGGAGTGATGCATCTTGAGCTCTGTCGAACCCGAGGATCTGGCGACCGCCACCGCCGCCCGGCCGGCGGACTCGACGCCTGCCAACCCTCGCCTCCAGGCCCTGATCTCGGCGGCGCCCTTGGCGATCGTCGCCGCGGACCTCGACGGGCGGATTCGCATGGTCAACGCGCTGGCCCGCCGGCTCTTCGGCTACGAGGCCGGCGACTTGGAAGGATCCTCCGTCGAGCGGCTCATCCCCGAGCGCTTGCGCTCCGGGCATCTGCACCGGCGCCTGGCCTTCGCCGGCGATCCGCGCCAGCGCCCGATGGGTCCGGACGCCGAGCTCCTCGGCCTGCGCAAGGACGGTAGCGAATTGCCGATCGAGGCCGGCCTGGGCCTCTTGGACCTGGACGGCGAGCGCTTGATCCTGGTTTCGCTGATCGACCTGACGCGTCACAAGGAGAACGAGGCCGAGCTCGAAGAGCGCGTTGCCGCGCGCACCGCCGAGCTGGAGCAGCGCCGGCGCGTGGCGGCCAGCCTGCGCGATACGCTGCGCGTGCTCAACTCGGATCGATCGCTGGACGAGATCCTCGAGCACGTGGTCGGGCAGGCGCGCGACCTGCTGGCGGCGCCATCTTGCGCGCTCTACCGCTATCGGGCCGATCTCGACCGCCTGGAGGTGCGAGCCAGCAGCGGAAGGCGGCCCGAGCCCTGTGGTGATCGGCCGAGTCCGAACGCGCGGGCGGTATTGCGCTCGGTTCGCCAGGCCCGGCCGATCACCGCCTCGAGCCACCGGACGACCGACGCCGGCCGGTCTAGGATCCTGGCCGTGCCCTTGATCTTGCAGAGCGGCGAGCGCTACGGTGCCCTAGAGGTCTGTCTGGACCAGGATCGGGGCCCGAGCGAGGAGGAGATCGGCTTGGCGGTGACCTTGGCCGACCAGGCGGCGCTGGCCGTGGAAAACGCGCGGCTGCGGCGCCAGGCCACCCGCAGCGCGGTGGCGGCCGAGCGCAACCGCATCGCCCGCGATCTGCACGACTCGGTGACCCAGACCCTCTTCTCGGCCTCGATGATCGCCGAGGTGTTGCCGCGGCTGTGGCAGCGCGACGAGACCGACGGCCGCCAGCGGCTCGAGGAGCTGCGGCAGCTGACGCGCGGCGCCTTGGCCGAAATGCGCTCGCTACTGCTCGAGCTGCGGCCGCGGACCATCGCCGAAGTGCCGCTGGAGGACCTGCTGGTGCAGTTGGGCGAGGCCACCACCGGCCGTGCGCGCCTGCCCATCGAGGTTCGGGTCGATGCCGAGATGGACCTGCCCGAAGGCGTGAAGGAGGCCTTCTATCGCATCGCGCAGGAATCGCTCAACAACGTGGCCAAGCATGCGCGTGCGAGCCGGGCCAGCGTGGTGCTGGGGCCCGTCGATGGCGCCCCGGGCGCCCTGCGAATGGAGGTCCGCGACGACGGGCGGAGCTTCGATCCGCAGCGCATCCCGGCCGACCACTTCGGCCTGAACATCATGCGCGAGCGCGCGGAGGCCATCGGGGCCGAGCTGAACATCCTCACCCGGCCCGGGCGCGGCACGACCATCGAGGTGGTCTGGCCCTCGCCGGAGGGTGGGGGCGCGGCCCGTCGCCAGGCGGAGAGGAGCTGAGGACATGACGGCGAGCCCGACCGAGCCCGGCGCCACCGAGGCCCGGGGCCGGCCCATCCGCGTGCTGGTGGTCGACGACCAGCCGGTGGTGCGCAGCGGCCTGACCGCCTTCCTGATGGCCCACGACGACCTGGAGTTGGTCGGCGAGGCAGAGGATGGCGAGGCGGCCTTGCACGCCTGCCGGCGCCTGCGGCCGGACGTGGTGATCATGGACATGAAGATGCCCGGCATGGACGGCGCCGAGGCCACGCGGGCCATCCGCGAGGATCAGCCCGAGGTCCAGATCATCGCCCTGACCAGCTTCAAGGAGGACGATCTGGTCCAGCGCGCGCTGGACGCCGGCGCGATCGGCTTCCTGCTCAAGAACGTCTCCAGCCGACACCTGGTCGAGGCCATCCGGGATGCCCATCGCGGCCAACCGACGCTGGCGCCGGAAGCCACCCGCTCGCTGATCCAACGGGCCACCCGCGAGACGCCGCGCCTGGGCGAGGACCTGACCGATCGCGAACGCGAGGTGCTGGAATGGATGGTCCGCGGGGCCAACAACGGCCAGATCGCCGATCAGCTGGTGGTCAGCCGATCGACGGTCAAGTTCCACGTCAGCAACATCCTGTCCAAGCTGGCCGCCAGCTCGCGCACCGAGGCCGTGGCCATCGCCCTGCAGCACGACCTGGTCGACTGACCAGGTTCGTGACTAGCCCCGCGGGTGGGGTCGCATCCCGCCCGCGGCCGGGCGACAGGGATCCCGGTTTGGCCTAGTCTGGTGCCGGCAGGTCGTCACCGCGTTGGGGAAGCGCGCGGACAGGGGGTTCAGACCCCCCGGCCGATGGCGCGGCGCGGTGACGCCTGTCATCCTCGACGGCATCAAAATGGCTCGACGAGCCCTTCCGTCGCAGGTTCTGAATGCTGCCTAGCGGACGAAGCGGGCCGAGTAGATCAGCGGCAGGCGCGGCAGGTGCTCCGGCAGGCGGTAGCGATCCCTTCCCTCCCGCTCCAAGAAGGGCCAGCGCGGGAAGAGGGTGTAGTCGTGCTCGCGGAAGCGCTCCAGGCGCAGGCCGCGCCGGGCCAGGGCATCCAGCACGCTGCTGACCGGATGTACCCATTCGTAGCTGCGGTTGTGCTCGGTTTGGCTGTCCATGGCGGCGTAGGTGCCCGGCTCGTCCCAGACGAGCGGCTCCGGTCCCTGGAAGTAGGGGCGCACCACGTCCAGGCTTTCGTCGGCCAGGACGTCGGTGAAGGGGTGGAACTCGGCGATGTAGAAGGTGCCGCCAGGGCGCAGCAGCGCCAGGACCACGTCGGCCCAGCGCTCGATGTCCGGCAGCCAGCACAGCGCTCCTAGACCGGTGTAGACGATGTCGTAGCGCCTGCCCAGCACCGCAGGCGCGTCGTAGACATCGCCCTCGACGAAGCGGGCCTCGATGCCCAGCTGGGCGGCGATCCCGCGCGCGGCCTCGACGGCCGGCCCGGAGAAGTCCAGCCCGGTCACGCGCGCGCCGCGACGGGCCCAGTCGAGCGTGTCCATGCCGAAATGGCATTGCAGGTGGACCAGGTCACGGCCGGCCACCCGGTCGCCCAGGTCCTCGATCTCGAAGTCGCGCAGGCAGCCCTCGCCGCGCAGGAAGGCCGCCAGGTCATAGAAATCCCCCTCCACGTGGATGGGCACCCGCTCGTCCCACATGCGGCGGTTGGCCTCGCGCCATTCGGGGTCGTCGAAGGCGTCTGGCGGCGCTGGGTTCATGATTCGGATCCTCCGTCCGGGTTGGGATTCGACTCGATTTCGCGCTTCAGCTCCCGCGCCAGGCTGCCGCGGGGCTCGACCACGATCTGCTCCAGACCCTGCCAGACGGCCAGCTCGCGCAGCGACTCGGCCAAGGCGCCGGCCACCCGGAGGGCATCGCGGTCCGGCTCCAGCCAGGCCGAGCGCACCAAGAGCCGCGCGCCCTGCCGGTCGCTCTTGAGGTCCACCCGCGCCACCAGCTCCTCGCCCATCAGGAAGGGCAGCACGTAGTAGCCGTAGCGGCGCTTGGCCTCGGGTACGTAGATCTCGATGCGGTAGTGGAAATGCCACAGGCGCTCGACCCGATCCCGGAACCAGATCGAGGAGTCGAAGGGCGAGAGCAGGGTGCTGGCTTCGACGCGCCGCGGACAAAGGGCCTTCGGATCGAGCCAGGCCGGCTCGGGCCAGCCTTCCACGGCCACCGCTTCGATGCGGCCTTCGGCAGCCAGGTCGGCCAGGTGGCGCCGGGCGCTCTGGTTCTTCATGCGGTAGTAGTCGGCCAGGTCCGTCGCGTCGGCCACGCCCAGCCGTTCGATCGAGCGCTCGATCAGGCTTCGTTCCGCATCGTCCCTGGAAAGCGCCGGCGCCTCGAGGGCTTCGGCCGGGATCAAGGCCTCCGGCGCGCCGTAGACCCGCTTGAACTGGGGCGTGCGCACGGCCGTCAGTTGGCCGCTGCGGAAGAGCGCTTCCAGGGCCACCCTGGCCTCGCTCCGATACCAGCCGCCCATCCGGCGGCCGCCGTCTTCCAGCTCGGATATGGTCAAGGGGCCGCGGTCTAGAACCTCGTCGCGGATCTTGTCGACATAACCTGGACGCTCGCGCTGAATGCGTTCCAATCTCGACCAGGCCTTCGGGACTTGCATCCGGTGGCGCATCAGGGGCAGGTCGGATACCGGCATCAGGCTGATCATGTGGCCCCAGAACTCGAAGTGCTCGCCGGAATGCCACAACCAGTCGTCCAGCCGATCCTGGGGGTAGGGGCCCAAACGCGAGAAGAAGGGCATGTAGTGCGCGCGCGCCATGACGTTGACCGAGTCCAGCTGCAGGACGGACAGGTCGCCCATCACGCGGCGGAGGTGCCGGACGTCGATGCGGCCGGCCGGCCGCGGCCGATGCAGTCCCTGGGCGGCCAGCGCGATGCGGCGTGCGCGAGACAGCGAGATCTTGCGCATGCTCGGACTCCTGCGATGGTGGGCGGGCGAGGTCGATTGGACGTCGCGAGTCTAGAACGATTGTTCGGGGGCGTCAAGTCGGGGATTGGTGGTGTGGGGGCGGGCGGTGAGGGTCTTGGGGCGGGAAG
>CAZJWJ010000149.1:0-7078 GCA_964549495.1 uncultured Anaerolineales bacterium
CACGCGCCGGTAGACGCAAAGCAGCGGCCCCTCACCTCCGGGTGGGGGGCCGCTGGCTATTTCAGCGCTCGCTCGATTGCTTGGCCGCTCTGCTTGACGAGCCCGTACCAGCCTACTGCCGGACCTTCCTTGGACTTCGAGTCAGCCGGTCGTCGGTCCGAAGTCCAGCCGGGACCCGGCGCGGGCGATCCGTTGATCGCCCGCGGGTATCACGCTCGGCACCATCGCGGCGCTCAACCTCCTCTACGAGCTGCGGGTACGCGATCAGCGCGCGGCGTCGGCCGGTGAGCCTCCATGCGCGCCGCCATCGGTGGTCGATCCACCCGGCTCGCTCGGTAGCCAACTGTAGATGTAGTCGGGGTTCTCGAGCTCCAACGCAGCCTTGGTCACGTGCAGCGGGCGGAAGGTGTCCATCATCACCGCCGTCTCGGCCGTGGCCGCCTTGCCGATGGAGGCCTCCGTCGTGCCCGGATGCGGCCCGTGCGGCAGGCCCGAGGGGTGCAGCGTGACGTCGAACTGGCCGACGCCCTTGCGGCTCATGAAGTCGCCGTCCCAGTAGTAGAGCACCTCGTCGGAGTTGACGTTGGCGTGGTTGTAGGGCGCCGGGATGGCGCGCGGATGATAGTCGAAGAGCCGCGGCACGAAGCTGCAGATCACGTAGCCATCGCCCTCGAAGGTCTGGTGCACCGGCGGCGGCTGGTGGACGCGGCCGGTGATCGGCTCGAAGTCGCGGATGTTGAAGGCCCAGGGGTAGACGTAGCCGTCCCAGCCGACCACGTCGAAGGGATGATGGTCGTGCCAGTGGGCGCTGACCTCGTCGCGCACCTTGACCCGCACCTCGAACTCGCCCATCTCGTCGTGGGTCTCCAGCTCGCTGGGCGTGCGGAAGTCGCGCTCGCAGAAGGGCGAGTGCTCGAGATGCTGGCCGTAGCGGTTGCGGTAGCGCTCCGGTGTGGTGACCTGGCTGGTGCTCTCGAAGACCAGATGCCGATTGTTCGGCGTATCGAAGTCCATCTGCCAGGTGACGCTGTAGGGGATGATCAGGTAGTCGCCCGGACCGAAGTCGAGCCTACCGAAGACGCTGCGCAGAGTCCCCGTGCCCTCGGCGATGAAGATGCACTCGTAGCTCTGGGCGTTGCGGTAGAAGTAGTCCATCGACTCGGTCGGCCGGGCGATGGCCATGGTGATGTCCTGGTTGCCGATGATCACCGTCCGGCCGCCGACCGCATCGCCGCCGGCCGGCGTGTCGACCGTCGAGAACATGCGGTGCCGCACCGCACCGAAGTCGGCGTACTCGACCTTGGCATCGGCCAGCTTCTCGACCCGCAGGACGCGGGTGGGCTGATGGTGGTGGTAGAGGATGCTCTGGATGCCGGCAAAGCCGTGCACGCCCATCACCTCCTCGCGGAAGAGCCCGCCATCGGGCTTCTCGAACTGGGTATGGCGCTTGTGGGGCACCCGACCCAGGCGTTGATAGTACATCCTTGACTCCTGACCTTCGTCTCGACGCTGTCTGGGTTCGCGTCACCGCTCGTTGATCGACTTGCATACGGTGACGTCTGGACTTCGTTCCGTGGCTAGAGGTTGCCGCGGCGCTCTTGCTCCAGCTCGATCGACTCGAAGAGGGCCTTGAAGTTGCCGACGCCGAAGCCGCGCGCGCCGTGGCGCTCGATGATCTCGATGAAGAGCGTCGGCCGGCTCTGCATCGGCTGGGTGAAGACCTGCAAGAGGTAGCCTTCGTCGTCGCGATCGACCAGGATGCCCAGCTCGCGGATGGCATCCATGTCCTCGTTGATCTTGCCCACCCGATCGGGAAGCATCTCGTAATAGGTGTCCGGCACGCGCAGGAAGCGCACGCCGCGCTCGCGCAGCGCGCCGACCGCGCCGAGGATGTCGCCGGTGGACAGGGCCAGGTGCTGCACGCCGGGCCCGTGATAGAAGTCCAGGTACTCCTCGATCTGGCTCTTGCGCTTGCCCTCGGCTGGCTCGTTGATCGGCAGCTTGATGCGTCCGGTGCCGTTCTGCATGACCTTGCTCATCAGGGCCGAGTATTCGGTCGAGATGGCTTTGTCGTCGAAGTGCAGCAGCTGGCGGAAGCCCATCACCTGGTGGTACCAGTTGACCCAGTGGTTCATCTTGCCCAATTGGACGTTGCCGACCACGTGATCGATGTGGGCCAGGCCGATCGGCGGCACGCTGGTCGGTGCCGAATGTGCCTGGAAGCCGGGCAGGAAGGCGCCGGCGTAGTCGCCCCGGTCGATCAGCTTGTGCACCGTGTCGCCGTAGGTGGCGATGGAGCACCAGCGCAACACGCCATGCTCGTCGCGCTCCTCGGTCGGTGGCTGCAGGCCCTGGGCGCCGCGCGAGGTGGTGGCCTGCCAGGCCTGCTCGACGTCGTCGACCTGGAAGCTCAGATGCTTGACGCCGTCGCCGTGCAGCAGCTGGTGGGCGCCGATCTCGCTGTCGGGATGGTAGTTGGTGGTCAGCACCAAGCGGATCTTGCCCTGCTTCAAGACGTAGCTCTGGCTCTTGCGATTGCCCGTCTCCAGACCCGAATAGGCCACCGGCTCGAAGCCGAAGGCATGCTGCCAAAAATAGGCCGCCTGGTAGGCGTTGCCCACCCAGAGCTCGACGTGGTCGACGTCCTTGATGGTCAGGAAGTCGCCTTCTTCGGTGATCTCGCGCTGTACGTCTTCCTTGATGGTCATGTCTCTTGAACTCCCTGTGCTCGGAGATGCGAAATGCGGATCTATCGGTCAGGATTGGCCGGAAAGCCGGGCGCGCAGCGCCCGCCCCAGGATCTCGATCCCGGCCTCGATGCGATCGGCCGGGGCATTGGAAAAGTTCAGGCGCATGTTGCCGGGCCGGCCGCCGGATGCGAAGGCCGCGCCCGGGATGTAGGCCACGCCGGCCTCGACCATCTCCGGCAAGAGAGCCAGCGTGTCCAGCCCATCGGGCAGCTCGACCCAGATGAACATGCCGCCCTCCGGCCGGCTCCAACGGCTGCCGGCCGGAAAGTGCTCTTCCAAGGCGGCCAGCATCCGATCGCGGCGCAGCCGGTAGGTCTCGCGCACCCGATCCAGATGCGCGTCCAAGGCGCCGGAGGCCAGGAACCGGGCCAGCGCGCGCTGCACGAAGGCGCTGGTCTCGAGGTCGACGCTCTCCTTGATCACGCGCTGCTGTTCGAAGAGCGCCGGCGGCGCGATCATCCAGCCGGCGCGCAGCGCCGGCGCGACCAGCTTGGAGAAGGAGCCCAGGTAGATGGTCCGCTCGGGCGCCCGCGTCAGGATGGGGGCAGCGGGCCGGCCTTCGAAGCGCAGCAGCCCATAGGGATCGTCCTCGACGATAGCGGTGTTGGCCGCGCGGGCCAGTTCGACCAGCCGGTCGCGGGTCGGATCGTCCAGGCTGCGGCCCAGGGGATTGTGAAAGGCCGGCACCACCACCATCGCGCGCGGTATCGGCTCGGCCTCGAGGGCCTTGGCGACCGCTTCCAGATCCAGGCCCTCGTCGACGTCGCTGGGCAACTCGCGCAGCTCGCGATCCGGCCCGCCGAAGGCCTGGCGCACGCCGGGGAAGATGAACTGGTCGACCAGGGCGGCGCTGCCGGCGTCCATCAGCAGGCGGCCCGCGATGTGCAGGCCCTGCTGGCAGCCGCTGGTGATGAAGACCTGCTCCGGCTCGACCGGCGCTCCGCGCCGGGCCATCAAGTCGGCGATGGCGGCTTGGAGCGGCGCGTAGGGCGGGCCGTACTGCAGGGCCAGCGGGCCGTCCTCGGCCAGGCTGCGCGCGCAGGCCTCGCCCCAGGCATCGACCGGCAAGAGCTCGGGGGCCGGCAGGCCGCCGGCAAAGGAGATGATGCCCGGCCGGGCCGTCACGCCGATCAGCTGCCGCATCATCGAGCGCTTCAGGGTCCGCGCCTCCCGGCTGAGCGCGAAGGGGAGGGCCGACGGCTCCGTGTCGCGGATGGCGGGAGGGGTAGCGCTCATGCCTAGAAAGGTACCACCAGCGCAGGAGCGGGGCAACAATCATAACGAACGATCGTTCGGTGCTCCGCTCCGACCATGCGATCCGCTCTCCTCGACACGGAGTCGCGATGCGATCGCCGGGCGAGTGCACGCTCCCAGCCGCCCGAATTGCCTAGACTGGTAGGGATCGTGGAGCCCTACCCATCCCCAGGAGCGAGAACGTGTCCCCGACCTCGCCGGACGCTCGATCGACCATCGCATGGATCCTCCTCATCCTGCTCGGGTTGGTCGGGCTGGCCCTTCTGCTTCAGCCTTGGCTCGGCCAGATCGGGTGGGTGCCCCCGAGCCTCGGTTGATGCGCGCGCCGCGCCCGGCCCATCGCGCTTGGCGCCGCCTCCGCCGCATGCGACAATGACGGGTGCCGCGGGGCGCCCGGGGTCCGACCGGGATCATCGTCGCCCCCGCGCGTCCCGATCCGCCATCCGCCGGACAGACCGAGGGCTTTGTATGTCACACCGCCAGGAAGCCGCACCGGAGCCCGCGTCGAGCGGCCGGCCGCGGCCGGCCGACCAGTCGAGCACGCGCACCAGGCGCTGGAACCTAGGCCGCGCCTGCAAACGCCCAGGATCGACCATCTGCGCCGGCATCGTCTTGCTCCTCCTGTCGAGCTGCCAGGCCGCCTCCGAGCCGGGCGGCGCGGAAGGTCCCGCCCTGACCGAGCCGGCGGCCCAAGACGTTCGGGCCACCGAGGCCGCCTTGCCGACCGCCGATCCGACCCGCTCCTCCGGCCCGCCGCCCCCCGGCGACGCCCCCGCGGTCGACGCAGAGCTGGAAGGTCCGATCTGGCTGCTGACCGGAATGGGGGCGGAGGGCATCGCGCCGCTGCCTGGCAGCCAGCCGAGCCTGCAGCTTCAGGCCGGTGGCGTCGGTGGGAACGCTGGCTGCAACACCTTTGCCGGCAGCTACCGATTGGAGCGCGGCGGCCTGGTCTTCGAGGGTCTGGCGATGACCGAGATGATGTGCACCGCGCCATCGGGGATCATGGAGCAGGAATCGCGCTATCTCTCCGCGCTCCAGGCCACCCGGAGCTACGAGCATGTCGAAGGCCGGCTGACCCTTCTCGATGCCCAAGGCCTACCCCTGGCGCGCTTCGAGCGCTAGACGCCAACCGAATGATCCGCTTGCCGATCGTCCTCCAGCAGGGCTAGGATGGACCGACGCACGGCGGAAGGAGAGGCTCGGTCATGACAGTCCAGGAAGAGAAGCCGAGGGCCCAGCGGCGGGTGCGCCTGGACGTGGAGGCGCCCATCTGGGATCGATGCTTCACCGTGGCGCCCTTGGTGATCGTGGGCACCCGCGAGCCGGACGGGGACTACGACCTGGCCCCGAAGCACATGGTCATGCCCCTCGGATGGCAGAACTACGTCGGCTTCGTGTGCACGCCGCGTCACGCCACCCACGCCAACGCCCGGCGCGAAGGGGGCTTTACGATGACCTGGCTGCGACCCGGGCAGGAGCTCCTGGCCAGCCTGGCCGCTGCGCCCCGCTCGGACGGGGACAAGCCCAACCTGGCGGCCTTGGAGACCTTCGAGGCCGAGGGCATGGACGGACGCTTCGTCGAAGGCGGCTATCTCTTTCTGGAATGCGAGCTGGAACGGATCGTCGAGGGCTTTGGCGAGAACAGCCTGATCGTCGGCCGGATCCGCGCGGCGCAGGTGGACGCGGCCGCCCAGCGCATGGTCGACCGCGACGACGCTGACCTCCTGGTCGAGTCGCCGCTCCTGGCCTACCTCCAACCCGGCCGTTTCGCACACATCGGGTCCAGCGATGCCTTCCCCTTTCCGCTGGACTTCTGTCGCTAGCGTGGGAGAGGGGGATTCGGCGATGTTTGGCGAGCCCGCGGGTGAGCTCGGTCCGGGCGCCGGGCCGGTCGGCGAGGCCGGCCCGGAGATCCTGGACTGGCTGCGCGCGCATGTCGACGACTACGTCGACCTGCTGCGCGCGTTGGCCAGCCTGGAGTCGCCCTCCAGCGATCCGGATGCGCAGCGGCCGGTCTTCGAGCTCTTGCGCGGCCGGCTCGAAGACCTCGGCTTCGCGGTGCAGCACGTGGCCGGCCAGCGCAGCGGAGGCCACCTCGAAGCCCGATCGCCGACGTCGGATCCGGATACGCCCGTCCAGATGATCCTCGGCCATTGCGATACCGTCTGGCCCAAGGGGATCCTGCGCAGCATGCCGCTGCGCCGCGAGGGCGATCTGGTCTTCGTTGACAATAATGTTTACGCCATTCCCGATAACGATCCTGCCGGTGTATCGAGTTCTCTGGCGGTTCCCGCGGTCGACGTCACCGACGTTGTCGTGGAAATCACTTTCGCGCCGGAACACGCCTGGCTCGGCGACATGATCGCCACGCTCACTTACGACGACGGCATTGGCGGCATCATCACCGCCGATCTCTTCGCCAGAGTCGGTCGCGGCGAGCAGATCACCTCTGGCTCGCCGTTCGGCAACGGAAACGATATGAACGGGCTCTATCGCTTTGGCGATGCATTCCTGCTCAACCTCTGGACCGAGCCGGCCGTCGGCGGCGACCAGCCGCAGGGCGACTATCGCGCCTCCACCAACAACAACTCCGGCCTGACGACCTATCCGGACAATGGAACCTTCGTCGATCTGAACACGGTCTTCGGCGGTCCCAAGGCCGCGGGCACCTGGACCTTAAAGATCGCGGATGTTGGCGCTGCCCTCACCGGTTCCTTCAGCTGGAAACTGGTGCTCAATGGCGGCGGGGATTCGCCCTGTGCAGCGGATTGCGCGTGCCTCGGCGACACGGATGCCAGCCTGACGCTCGACGGCAACGACGTCGCCAGCTTCACGCAGGCCATCCTGGATGGCAACGGCGAATGCGCCGACGTGAACGAGGATACATTCGTCAATCTCGACGACGTGGATCCATTCGTGATGAAGCTCATCATGGGTGAGACCTGCGAGTAGTCGAGGGCCGCCGGGCCGCTGAATGCGGCTGCTGAGTTCACAACGCGGGGCGGTGCGACGAACAGTCGCGCCGCCCCGCTCTCGTTGTGGCCCGGCAAGACAGTCGCCCGGCTGAACCCGCG
>CAZJWJ010000150.1:0-6846 GCA_964549495.1 uncultured Anaerolineales bacterium
GGTAGGGAAGCGATCGACTGCCGGGGGGCATGACCCTCAGGTCCCTCGGGCGACTCAGCCAGATGAAGGCAGCGCGCGTGGTGCCGTCGGCGTGGGCGAGGCCGGGGGCGAGGGCTGGAGCGCTCCGCTGTCCCGATTCGGGATGCGTCCCGAGCCTGCCGGATCCGAGCGCTCGTCCAGTACAGATCCGGTCGCCGGGACCGTTGCGGTCGGTGGCTTGCCGGAGTCGTGGTTGCGATCGAGCTTGGGGAGATAGACTTGGTCGAGCCGATCCAGGCTGCCCAGATCCATCACCCACAGGCCGCCGATCCCGCCGGCGAAGAGCAGCTCGCAGCCGGCCGGCTGTTCGAGTAGAACGCTGTCCAGGGCGACGATGTAGTTGACCGGCACGCCCGCGAAGTCTGCCGATTTGTCGTCCGGGATCCCGTTCGGCGTGTCGACCGGTACGAGCATCCGTTGCCAAGCGGTGCCAGCGTCGCGGCTGATGTTCAGGCCCTGACCGTAGACCGATGCGATCAGGGTATTGCCCGACAGCCGGCTGTAGTGCACGTCCGAGATCAGCTCCGGGTTCGGATGTGTCTGCTCGCCGTCGACGGGCGGGGGATCGAACGCGGCCGGGGACCACTCGACACCGCCATCATCCGAGGTTCGAAGCCCCCGGTAGTCGATGCTGCCATCGACCGCGGGTCCGAGCCCCACCGCCATGCGGCCCGGATGCTGTTCGTCCAGGGCGATGGCCGATACCGTGCTGGCACGCAGTTCGGGGTCTCCGATCCACTGCCAGCCGCTGCCTTCCGCCGCGGAGGCCGACCAGAGCCCACGGCGCTCGGCACCCAAGAAGATCCGGTCGGGACCGGAGGCAGCGGCCCAGAAGGCCAGCGGGGCGTCGACACCCGCGACGTCGAAGGCCTCTCCGCCGGCGGTCCGTTGCCAGGCCACCCCATCCCAGCGGTGGATGCCGACCTGACCCGCTTTGGCGAAGGCGGCGAAGGTCCCGCTGCTACCGCGCATCAGCTGCATCGGCCAGGCGGTCAGGCTGCCCAAGGCCTCGAAGCGCATTGGATCCTCGGGCGGCGCCGCGTAAATGCCGTCGTTGCCAAAGCCTGCTGCCCAGGCCAGATGCTCGGGATCGCCCGGCGTGAGCATCAGCGCGCTGACCCGGCGGCCGATCATCGTGCCCTCCACCTGCCACAGGGCCAGATCGTCCAGCGCCATGCTCCAGGTGTGGGGAATGCCGCTGGCGGTCTCGTCGACGAAGCCGGAGGCGTAGAGCCGCGTGGCATCGACCGCCAGGCTGTGCACGGCGACCTCGGCCGCCAATCCCGGAACCTTCGCCCATCCGGCTCGACCGCAATGGTCCAGCGGGCTCGCGTTGCTCTGGGCGCCTGCCGGCTGCGTGGCACCGATAGCGGTCGTCATTGCGCAAAGCAGCAGGATCGACAGCCAGCCACGGGCAGTCGACAGCGGCGGACGGCTGGCTCGAGGGCTCATGCGATCGAGCTCACCGGGTCAGGATCCTGGAGACGGCGAGGGTGTCGGCTCTACGGTCGGCGTGATGGTCGGGGTATCGGTGGCCGGCAATCCGCTGCCCGGTGGCGTGGGCGTGGTGGTCGGTGTGAGCGTAGGCGTGATCGGTGTCACGCTCGGTGCCGTGGTCGCCGTTGGCTCGGCGGTGGGCACGAAGACGCACTCCAAGGTGAGCGAATAGAAATCGTAGGGCGTGAATTCCCTCGAGCCCGGTCGGATGTAGATGCGCACGTAGTAGACCGATGGTTGCATCACTTCGATCGGCACGGTTTCGGTTCGATCGCCGTCCTGGTGATCCACTGACGGGCGCAAGCAGACCGGCGTGCGGTTGGAGGTGTCGTAGATGCCGATGTCCATGTCGTAGTCGACATCGTCCGGCGGGCGCAGCACGAAGTTGTAGCGACCCGGGGCCAACAGGCCCGTGGTGTAATAGTCCTCGTCGCTCGAGCTGCCGATGGTGGCGCGCAGCGTGCTACAGGTCTCGATGGCCGCTTCGCTGGCCGTGCGGCAGGTGTTGTTGGAGGCGAAGTTGTCGTAGATGTCGCGCTCGGGCAGGCGGGTGCGGGTGGGCGTCGGGGTGAGGGTGGCCGTGCCGGTGACGACCTCGCGGCCCGGCTCGTACTGCTCGACGCCGATGTCGTAGCTGGCCTCGCTGCCCGAGCGCAGGCCGCGGTTGTCGACGGTGACGATGACCAGATCGTTGGCGATGGCCTCGAAGATGATCTCGCTGTCCAGCGAGGTGGCGTTGCGGTCGTCGCTCCAGCAGCCGAAGGTCGGGTGCCAGGGCTGGCAGCCGGTGCCGGACGAGAGGTCGCCGACGGCCATCACGGTGTCGACGCCGGGGGCCAGGTTGAGCGTGCGCACCCGGTAGTGCCGGCCGGCCTTGGCCTGGAACATGAAGAGGTCGATGTCGCCCTTGGGGCAGAAGTTGTGGCTCTGGACCTCCAGGTCGCCCGAGAGGGTCGGGTAGAGCACCGTCTGCTGGCCGCGGCGGTTGTTGGGCTCGTAGGCGTCTTGATCGCAGTCCTCGAAGCCCGGGATGTTCGAAGGCGGCAGGTTGTTGGGCGTCGGTAGGGCCGTGTTGGTGGCCTCGGCCTGGGGGTCCTCGGTCGGCTCGGCGGTGGCCGTCTCGGTGGCCTCGCCCGGATCGCCGTCCTCGGGCGTGGGCGTCGGCTCGCGGGTGGGCGCCGGGCTGGGCACGGTCGGGACCGGCGTTCGGGTGGGCGCCGGCTGGCTCAGCCAGGGGCCGACCTGGGTCTGTCCGGTGATCGGGTCGACGATCAGGATGCGGTAGCCCGGGCCGGTGGGCACGTTGGGATCCAAGGCGATCGGCGCCGAGAAGCTGCCGTCCGGCCCCGTGGTGACCTCGGTCAACAGGTTGCCCGGCGTGTCGGCGTCGAAGCTTCCGTCCTCGGGCGTCTGGACCAGGCGGACCTCGAGCCGGCTGTCGGGCTGCCAGCCCTGGCCCTCGAAGACCGGATTCCAGGGATCGCCCAGCTCCACCTGGATCTCGCCGGGCGGCAGGTCCTCGTCGCCGGCGGCGCCCGGCGCCAGGAAGTTGACCTCGCGGGCCAGGATGCTGTTGGGCTGGGCCGGATCGAGGCGCCCGAAGGCCACCACGTGCAGGCCGGCGGCCAGATCGTCCAGATTCGAGACCGGCTCTCCCTCGACGGTCAGGATGGTCGAGTCGTCGATGCGGATGTTGTCGATGACGTCGGGCCCGGCTTGCAGGTCGAGCAGGATCAGGTTGCCCGCCAGGGCGTCCAGCGGGCCCTCGACGCGCCGTTCGTCGGGGTGGACGACGAAGACCTCGTTGCCGCTGGGGCCGGCGCCACAATCGTTGCAGTCCATGGTCTCGCCCGTGGCCAGGCGCAGGGTCAGCTCGTCGTCCTTGTCGATGGCCCGCAAGTTGGGCTCGGGGCGGGCCCGCTGGCCCTCGACGCGAGCCTGGGTCTGGCTGGGGAAGAAGACGTAGTAGGCATCGTCCGTCTCGACCAGGAGGCGCTGGCAGAGCGTGGCGTTGATGACGTTGGGCGGCGGCTCGCCGCGGAAGAGCTGGGCGCGGGGCAAGTCGCCGCCGTCGCACATGTCGGCGAAGGCCTGGACGCGCCCCGTGCCGGTCAGGAGCGTGGCCAAGAGCAGGATCAGGGCCAAGAGTCCGTAGAGCCCGCGGCGGATCTCCTCCTCGCTCAGCGGCTCGTTGCGGCGAAAGATCCGCGACTCGCTGGCGTAGGCGGCGGCCGAGTTGAGCGCCGGGTAGCGCATGCGCCACTGCAGCGGCAACTCGGAATGCGTCACCTTGTGCGAGATCCAGCGCCACAGGGCCCACAGGGGCAGGCCGAAGAGGGCCAGGGCGACGAGGATGCCGGCCTTGGTCAAGAGCCCGCCGCTGCCGAAGAGCTCGGCGATGCTGCGCAGGCCCTGATCGCCGGGCATGCCGTTGTCGCGCACCCAGGCCGCCAGGTCCAAGGCGCCATCGATGATGAAGACCATGAAGATGACGGTGTAGGCCACGAAGAGCCCGCCGACCACCACCGGCCGCAGCTGCGGCCGGGCGATGTCGGCCAGCACGCGCTCGCCGAAGAGCCAGAGCAGGAGCACCGGCAGAGCCACCAGGCCCAACAGCATGGCCAGCGCCAAGAGCAGCAGCGGCGCGCCCAGCAAGGCCTTGATCGTCAGGGGCAGGATGCGCGTCAGCCCGCCGATCAGGTTCTCACCCTGACCGAAGCCGACCAGGCCCGGGACATTGTCCAGCTCCCAGCCGGCGATGTAGTAGCTGCGGCGGTAGAGCCAGCCCCAGACGTGGAGGAGGCCGAGGACGCTCAGGAGGGCGATGGCCACGCTGGCCGGGGTGACCCGCGGTAGGCTGATGCCGTCCAGCCAGGCCGGCCGGCCGATGCCCGGCAGGCTCAGCGGGCTGGGCCCGGGCAGGGCCACCGCGGCCGCGCCGCCGGCCGGCACCCGCATGGGCCGGCTCCGAGCCGCGCCACGCGTCATGCGCACCGTGCTCAGGTCGACGCTCTCGAGGCTGGTGCCGTCCATGTCCGCGCCGGTCAGGTCCGCCTCATCCAAGTCGGCCCAGCCCAGATTGGCCCGGGCCAGGTCGGCCTGGCGCAGGTTGGCCCCGCGCAGCACCGCCCAGCGGGCGTCGGCCCGGCGCAGGACGCTGGAATGCAGATCGGCGCCCTCGAGCACCGCCCAGCGCAGATCGGCTGCCGAGAGGTCGGCGCGGCTGAGGTCGACGCCGCGCAGGTCGAGCCGGCTGAGGTCGGCACCGGCCAAGTCGAGCCCGGAGAGATCCGGCTGACCGCCGTTGGCCTCCTCGAGGCGTGCTTCGATCTGTTCGCGGTCTAGGGCCATGGACTCTCTACTCGCTCGGCGGATGATGGGGCGATGATACTGGACGGAGGGTCGAATCGCAATCAGCGGGCGGCTGCCGGAAGCAGCAGCGAGCGGCCCGTCATAGCCGCCGGCGCGGGCAGCCCGAGCAGCTCGAGGACGGTCGGCGCGACGTCGCAGAGACCGCCCTCGGCTTGCAGTCCGAGGCCCGACCCGGAGCCCGGCCGCAGCTCCGGCGCGACGACGATGAAGGGCACCGGGTTCAGTGTGTGGGCCGTATGCGGCCCGCCCGTCTCGGGATCGACCATCTGCTCGCAGTTGCCGTGGTCGGCCGTGACGACGGCGATGCCATCTCGCAGGGCCAGGGCATCGAGCAGCCTCCCGAGGCAGCGGTCGACGGTCTCGACGGCCCGGATGGCCGCCTGGAGGTCGCCGCTGTGGCCGACCATGTCCGGATTGGCGAAGTTGACGAGCAAGAACTGGTCCTGGCCCTCGCGGATGCGCTCGAGGAGCGCCGCGCAGAGCTCGGGCGCGCTCATCTCGGGCTGCAAGTCGTAGGTCGCCACCTGCGGCGAGGGCACGAGCCTTCGCGTCTCGCCCTTGAAGGGCGCCTCGCGGCCGCCGTTGAAGAAGTAGGTCACGTGGGCGTACTTCTCGGTCTCGGCCGTGTGGTGCTGGGCCAGCCCGGCCTCGGAGATGACGCGGGCCAGCGGGCAATCCACGTCCTGCGGCTCGAAGATCGCCGGCGCCCGTTGACCGTCGACGTACTCGGTCAGGGTGACGACCTGCAATCCCTCCGGCCGATCGACTTCGAAGGCATCGAAATCCGGGTCGGTGAGCAGGGACAGGAGCTGGCGCATGCGATCGGCGCGGAAGTTGAAGAGCAGGAGCCCATCCCCATCCTGGATGCGGGCGACCGACCGCCCCCGCGGGTCGACGATGGCGGTGGGCTGGATGAACTCATCGGTCTCGCCGGCCGCGTAGGCTTGCTCGATGGCTTGGGTGGCGCTCGACGCCTGCCGCTCGGCCCCCTCGGCTCCCGTGCGCAAGAGCTGCCAAGCGCGCGCTGTCCGCGGCCAGCGCTGGTCGCGATCCATGGCGAAGTAGCGCCCGACGACGCTGGCGACCTGGCCCAGATGCTCGTCCTCGAGCAGCGAGCAGAGCGCTTGCATGAAGCCCAGCCCGCTGTGGGGCGGTGCATCCCGGCCGTCGGTGAAGGCGTGCACGTAGACGCGCTGCAGGCCGGCGGCCTTGGCCGCGCGCAAGAGGGCCTTCAGGTGGCGCGCGTGGGCGTGGACGCCGCCCTCGCCGAGCAGGCCCGCCAGATGCAGCGCCGTTCCGCGCTCGGCGACGCCCTCGAAGAGCGCGCGCAGGGCCGGCCGCCGGGCCAGCTCGCCGGCCTCGGCCGCCTTGTCGATGCGCAGCAGGTCCTGGTCGAAGACGGCGCCGGCCCCCATGGTCAGGTGCCCCACCTCGCTGTTACCCATCTGCCCTTCCGGCAAGCCGACGTCCAGGCCGCTGGTGCGCAGGCGGGCATGCGGATAGGCCTGCATCAAGCCGTCGAAGACCGGCGTGTCCGCCAAGGCGACGGCGTTGGCCTCGCGCGATTCGCGCAGGCCCCAGCCATCGAGGACGACGAGCAGGACGGGTCGGCGGTCGGACATGCGATCTCCGTTCGGCTGGACCGGGCGCGGAAAGGGCCGGATCGAGACGGTGAGAAGGGACTGACTGATTATATACGGCTCGCGCCTGAGCCGGCCCTGACGCGGGCATGAGCCGAAGCTGAGGGCACGTCAAGCAATAAGAGGCCCAACCGAGGGCGGTGCTGCACCGCCGTGTTGGTTCGCTGAGAGGAGGTAATGGCAGCGCCATTGCCGACGAACAGCGGGCCGACACGGTGGATGCAGCGGCGTCCGAATTGGGTATCTTATTGTCTGTAGATAGGGTCTAAAACCCTCAGCTTTCAGCTGAGCCGTTTTC
>CAZJWJ010000151.1:0-6353 GCA_964549495.1 uncultured Anaerolineales bacterium
TCTGCTTGGCGTACTCCCATTCGTAGAGCGCCTTGCTCTCGTCCAGCCCCTCGTAGCATTGCAGGCGGATCAGGGGCCGGCCGGTGGCCGCCGCCCAGGCCTTGGCCAGCTCGGTCTTGCCGACGCCGGCCGGACCTTCGGCCAGAATCGGCTTCTCGAGCCGCTCGGCCAGAAAGGCCACCGTGCCGATCTCCTCGGAGGCGATGTAGTTCTCGGCCCGCAATCGCTCGCGGCCGTCCTCGACCGAGCTGAAGGGCTGGCTCATCAGCGGGACTCCTGGCCTTCGGAGAGGTACCTCTCCATACTCCGGGCGATGGTCGGGAACTGCTCGAGGACGCGGCGATCCTCGGTCACGAGGGGCAGGCCGAGGTCCACGGCCAGCGCCACGTACTCGCAATCGTAGGCGCTGCAGCTGGATCGAGCGACCAGCTCCAGCACCTGTGGCGTCGGAATGCGATATTCATGCCGGCCGAGACGTCGCTCGGCCGACGCCGCGAGCGCGAGTGCCTGGCTCAGGTCGATTCGCTGGCGCCGAAAGTAGATGGCCAGGACGTTGTTGAACTCGCTGCGCCAAAGACCGGGAGCACACCACTCCGGCTCGCGCGCCATCAGTTGTTGCGCCAGCGGGGTCTTGTCACCCTCGAGATGAAGGTAGGCCAGGATGTTCGCGTCGACGACGATCACCTAGTTGCGCCCTTCTTCGATCATGAAGTCGAGATCGTCCTGAGTCAGGTAGCCACCGACCCGCTCCCGCAGCATCTTGATCTCTTGCAGCTCGCGCTCCGGATCGATCTGCTCGGCAGCCAGGACCGACTCGAGACAGGCGATGACCTCCGCGTTCAGGCTGCGCCGATGCCGCTCGGCGCGCTCCTTGAGCTGTTGGTGCAGCTCGGGCGGGATGTCCTTGATGGTGATGCTAGCCATTTCGTTCTCCTTCGCGATTCGATGCGCTAGACCGCGAATCTGGTGTTGGCTCGGAACGCGCGATGCATCGCGAACTCGCGCGGAAGCTATCGTGTCACAACCATATCACAACCATAATGCAACTGAGAATCGAGGCCATGTGCGCGCCCTGCGCCTGGAGACCATCGCGAGCCCTGCAAGCCAATGCTACAATCGCCGACTCCTGACCGTCCCAGCCTGCGAGGCGCAGCCATGCGACAACCGTCGAAGGATCGTGACGACGTCGGACTGATCGACCTGGACCGCTTGCCCGGCGTGCATCCATCCCCCAACATCCAGGGCGACCCGGAAGTCTACGAGATCGAGAACCGGGCCTTGGATCCGGAGGGCTGGCTCTGGCGTGCGATGCGGCGGATCACCAGCTGGCAGGGCCGGACGGTGCTCGACCTGGGCGCCGGCACCGGTTACTACCTGCCCTATCTCTGCCGGGCGGCCGGCCATGTCATCGCGGTCGAGCCCCACGGACCCTCGCGGCTTCGCATCGCCCGCCGCATCGCCGACGAAGGCTTGGTCAAGGCGAGCCTACTGGCCGGCTCGGCCGAGGCCATCCCCCTGCCGGATGCCAGCGTCGACGTCTGCCACTCGCGCTTTGCCTACTTCCCCGGTGGCGGCGAGCGCTGCCTGCCCGGGCTGCGCGAGCTGGAGCGCGTGATGCGCCCCGGCGGCACGGCCTTCATCATCGACAACCACCTGGCCCGCGGCACCTTCGCGCGCTGGATCTACCTGGCCTACGAGAGCTACCGGCTCGATCAGGCCAGCGTCGAGGGATTCTGGCGCGAGCAGGGCTTCGACATGGTCGAGGTGCCCAGCGAGTGGCGCTTCGAGCGCCGCGAGGACCTGGAGGCGGTGGTGCGGCTGGAGTTCGGCGAGGCGGCCGATCGGCTGCTGGCCGAACACGAGGGTCTGGCGGTCGACTACCACTACTGCCTGTACTGGAAGCGCTATTGATCGCGCGGTCGAAACCATGCGACGAAGGACGGGCCTAGTGGAAGACCTCGCGCATCGGGGCTTCCCAAGCGGCTTGAAGATCCGAGAGCGGGAGCTCGAAGCGGATCTTGCTGCCTTGGTGGCCGCGCAGAACCTGGTCCTCGAGGGTCCAGCCGATCTCGAGCCAGGGCAAGCCGTCGAAGCGCTCGCCGGGTCGGGCGTCCTCGGTCAGCTCGATCAGGAAGACACCGGCCGTCTCGTTGAAGAGCGCCAGGTCGGGCCGCGCGCCCAGGCGGTCCAGGTCGATCTCGGCGCCCAGGTCGCCCCCGAAGCCCATCTCGGCCAGCGCGGTGAGCAGACCGCCTTCGCTGATATCGTGGCAGGCCGCGACCTCGCCGGCGACGATGGCGGCGTGGACCGCGTCGAGCGTGCGCGGCAGGATGTCGAGGTCGACGGCCGGCGGCAGGTGTCCGCGCATGCCCTGCGTCTCCAAGTAGATCGAACCACCCATGCCGGCACCCTCGCTCGCTAGATCCCGCGCGCCGACCAGCACCAGGCGGCTGCCGGCCCGCTTGAAGTCCGAGGACACGGTTTGGGCGACGTCCGGGATGCGGCCGAAGACCGAGACGCAGAGCACCGGCGGGATCTTGAGCAGGCTGCCGTCGGGAAAACGGTAGGTGCTGGATAGCGAGTCCTTGCCCGAGATGAAGGGCCGCTCGAGCGCGTGCATCACGTCCACACAGGCCTCGACCGCCCGGTCCAATTCGCCCAGCGAGGGCGCATCGGGCTTGGGCCAGATGAAGTTGTCGATCAGGCCGATCTCGCGCGGGTTGCCGCCCACCGCCACCAGGTTGCTCAGCGCCTCGGCCGCGGCCCAGAGGGCGCCGCGGTAGGCGTCGTAGGTGGCCAGGACGGGGTTCAGGCCGTGGGCCACCACCAGGCCGTAGGGCTTGCCGAGCAGGGGCGTGAGCACCGCCGCGTCGCTGGGCGCGTCCTCCTCCTGGCCGCCGAAGGGCAGGAGGGCGTTGGTTCCCTGGACCGTGTGATCGTACTGCCGGACGATGGGTTCCTTGGAGGCCACGTTGGGATGGGCCAGGACCTGCCCGGCGACGTCCATCCAGCCTGCTTGATCTTCCGGGGGCTCGGGCAAATCGACCGGGCCCGGGTTGGTCGCGTAGCGCCCCTCGAGGGTGCGCTCCGGGTAGCCCTGGTGCAGGAAGTGCATGTCCAGATCGCCGACCAACTCGCCTTGGTAGCGCACCCGCAGCCGGCTCGTCGGCTCGAAGACGCCCAGGTCGGTCACTTCGACGTTGTAGATCCGGCAGATGGCCTCGACCCGCGGGAGGTCGGCCGGCGCCACCGCCATCACCATGCGCTCTTGCGACTCGGAGACGAAGATCTCCCAGGGCGCCAAGCCGGAGTACTTGAGCGGCGCGCGCTCCAGCTCGACCGTGGCCCCGATCTCCTCGCCCATCTCCCCCACGGCCGAGCTGAAGCCGCCGGCCCCGCAGTCGGTGATGGCCTGGATCAGCCCCTCGTCGCGGCAGGCCAGGACCGCGTCGAGCACGCGCTTCTCCTCGACCGCGTTGCCGATCTGCACCGCCTGGCTGTTGACCGAGATGGTCTCCGAGGTCATCTCGGCCGAGCTGAAGGTGGCGCCGTGGATGCCGTCGCGGCCGGTCCGGCCGCCCAGGGCCAGGATGCGGTCGCCCGGCCGCGGCTCGCCCTTGGGCGCGCGCTCCTCGGGCAACAGGCCGTAGGCGCCGACGATGACGGTGGGCTTGGCCCGGAAATCCGGGTGGAAGTGCACCGAGCCGTTGTTGGTCGGGATGCCCATGCGGTTGCCGTAGTCGCGCACGCCGGCCACCACCCGCCGCAGCAGGTAGTCCGGAGGCAGGCAGCCGGGCGGAACCTGGCTGGCCGGCAGGTCGGGCGGCGCGAAGCAGAACATGTCGGTCGAGGCGACGACGGCCGCGCCCTGCCCGGTGCCCAGGATGTCGCGGAAGACCCCACCCGAGCCGGTCATCGCCCCGCCGTAGGGCTCGATGGCCGAGGGGCTGTTGTGGGTCTCGACCTTGCCACAGACGGCCCAGCCATCGTAGAAGGAGATGACGCCCGAGTTGTCGACGAAGGCCGAGACGACCAAGTCGTCGTAGCGTTCGGCGGTCTCCTTGAGCCGGCGCATCATCGAGGGCTTGTCCACCCCGTCGATGCGCAGTCGGCTCTTGAAGGTCTTGTGGACGCAATGCTCGCTCCAGGTCTGGGCCAGCACCTCCAGCTCCAGGTCGGTCGGATCGCGCCCCATCTCCTCGAAGTAGTCCTGGATGGCGCGCATCTCCTCCAGGTCCAGGTAGAGGCCCTGGCTGGCCAGGTCCATCAGCGCGTCGGCGTCCATGCCGCGGATGGCGATGCGCTCGGTGGCCCCCGGCTGGCCCTCGATGATCAGGGTCTCCGGCGCCTGCTCGACCAAGCGCTCGATGGTCGGGTTGACCAAGAGCCGGGCCAGCACCTGCTCCACCGCTTCCTCGCCGACGCTGCCGTAGAAGGCGTATTCCCGGCTGGAGTCCGCGGCTCGCAGGCCGATGTCCAGATCGGCCGCCGCCTTGAGGATCGATGCCGCCTCGGGGTTCATCACGCCCGGCAGGTAGGCCACCTCGACCACGCGATCGGCATGCTCGACCAGGGGCGCGTCCAGGCTCCAGCGCTGCTCGACCTCCTCGACCAAGACCGCCCGCGCCAGCCGCTCGGCCTCCTCGGACGTCACGCCCTCCAGTCGATAGACCTTGACGGTGCGGATGCGCTCGATGCCGGCCAGCCCCAGCGTGCGCCGGATCTCCTCCAGGAGGTCCTGGCCGGCCGGATCGCTGTCGTCCTTGGTGGTCACGCGGATGGTGTGGATCATGGCCTCGGGTCCGGGCTGGTGTGGGGTGGGGGTCACGGGGTCGATCGGGGCGGCGATAGTATGGGCCAAGGGCGGCGCCTTGTCGAAGGCCGGCGGCGGCAGGTGCCGGCTGGCCGACGGCGAGATGGGAACACCTCATTTTTGTGGGATTATCGATTGTTGTGGGATTTCTCATGATCATGGTACAATCCAGATATGACCCACACCCAGCAAGCACCCCATTCTCGATACGCTGCGTCGAGTCGGCATTTTGACCTTCGCGTAGATGAACGAGGTCGTGTCGTCATTCCGGTCGAGGCGAGGAAGCACCTCGGTCTCGGAGAGGATGATCGCATCATCCTGCGCCTGGAACCGAACGGAACGGTCACGCTATTCGGATTGCGCAAGCAGGTCCGAGAGTTGCAGGGCATGTTTGCGGACCTCGATCCGGGCACGTCCTGGTCGGAGGAGTTGATCGAAGAGCGAAGGAAGGAGGCGCGGCGGGAAGCGGAAGAAGAGGACTCGTGAGCCGCGGCCCCAGCTCCGTACTCGATGCTTCCGCGCTCCTCGCCTTGATCCGCGGCGAGCCCGGCGGGGATATGGTCGCCGAGCACCTTGTTGCAGGCTGCTGGGTCAGTACCGTCAACTGGGCTGAGGTGCTAGCGCGGGTGGCCCGGACCCTGGGCTCGGTCGATGCGGCGGAGCATCGACTCTGGTCCCAGCCATCCCTCCACGCCACCCTCTTCCTACACCCGTTCGACGAAACCTGTGCCCGTGAAGCTGCAAGGCTCTTGCCAACCACCAAGGCGCTGGGCTCTTCCCTGGCCGATCGCGCTTGCCTCGCAGTCGGACGGATCACCGGCCTACCCGTCCTGACCTGCGATCGCGCCTGGTCCGAGATCGATCTGAATGTAGAGATCCGGCTGATCCGGTAGCGTCGATCGATGGCGATGAAAGCAAGATGATCCAACACGCCTCGACACTGTTCCACTCTGTCCTCCTAGGGGTCTTGGTGTTGTTCGGATCTGCCTGTCGTTCGAAGCCCCCAGCCGAGCCTGAACCGGCTGTACTCGACACGGAGGCGGCTCGGCAGCAGGTCTCGACCACCGCTACCCATGCGACGAACGAGGCTTCGCCATCCTCGACCCCCGAGGGCGCGGTTGCCTTCCCCCTACCCGCCGGCCCCGCTGCGATCTCGCTCGACGAAGCGCGCCGACGCACCCTGTCCCAGCTCGATCCCAACGCGGAGCCGCGGGCCGTGACGGTCGGCGCCATCACCGCCGGTGCGCTGGCCGAGGAGATCGACGCCGCCTTCACCCAATGGGATGCCTGGTACGAGCCAGCCAAGGACAGCGCTGGCCGCTGGCTCTACCTGGTTCTCGTTCAACAGGACGTCGTCGAGACGAATGGCATCGATCTCTTCGGAAACGATGCATCGGAACCGGCAGACGAGCCTTGGCGCATTCGAGAGCGATCGGAATGGGTAGCGGGTATCTGGGACATCGAATCCGGCGCGCGCCGGGCCTTGTGTCAAGCGTCAGTTAGAAACGGACATCGGCGACAGTTAGAAGCCCCCATGGGC
>CAZJWJ010000152.1:0-5411 GCA_964549495.1 uncultured Anaerolineales bacterium
GCTCCTTCGTAGCGGCCGCCCGCCAAGGAGCGAAGCGTTGCTTCACAGTCTCGTTGAACGCCGTGAACTCGGCGTGACCAAGAATCGCCTTCCGCACATCCGGCAACGGCCCCTTGAGGCGCACGTACCCGGGACGCAGCGGTTCGAATAGCGAGCCCCGGACGCCGGGGAGCACTCGCCAATACTCGTCCAGCGCATCGATGTCTCGCTCGGGGATACCGCCGCGCAGATGGCCTTCGATGTCCTGAAGGTCCTCGCCCGAGCCGAGCCGCACGCTCGACGAGTCCTCGCAGCGATGCTCGGACTCATGCCAGATCAGGCCCCATCGTCCGACCCACACCAGCACGGCCACCCAGTAGCGCCCCGGATCGATGTCATCCACGCGGTACCGGCCACTTTCGGGGTCGGTATGGACCCACGCGACCAAATGATCATCCCAGGAACGCGGACAAGCACTGTAGATTCGCACCGTCACGGAGATTCCGGTGAGCGGATCCTCGTCCTTGGTGAAGATGCGGCCGGAGATGCTGCCCGTGGTCACGGCGGTGGTCGGCGTCGCGCTCGGCATCGGCGGCGGGCCGGGCGGCGTGTCGGTGGGCGCGACGACGATGGTCGGTTGGGGCTGGGTCGGCTGCGGCGTGGACGGGCTCGGCTGCGTCGAGGTCGCGGCCGGCTCGGTCGGTGCCGGATTGGTCGGACCCGGGATCAGGGTCGCGGTGGCCGGCGCCGGTCCGTCCGTGGCCGTGGGCGGGTTGGGCTCGGGGTCGGGGGGCTTCGTGGCCGGGGGCGAGACCACCGGCGGATCCGTTGGTGGGTCCGCGGGCGGTGGCGCGTAGACCTGGGTGGGGCCGCTGCGGCGGATGGGCGTGGCGAGCGTGGAGGGCGTGGACTCGACGGGCTGGATCTGGACGACCCGATCCAGATCGCGCTGGAGCGGCGATCGGCCGTTCGGGCCATCGTTCGAGGCAGCGGGCGAGCGATCCGGCGCCCCTTCGCGGGCGCCGGCATCCCCATCGTCCGGACGCGATGCCGATCCCATCGCAGGTGAATCAGGATCCGGCTCGTCGGAGCTCGGGCGACCGTCCGTAGAGCGCTCGTCCGGGCGCGATAGCGCATCGGGTGCCGCGCTCGGATCCGAATCGAAGCCGGGCAGGAGATCGGCCGCCGTGGCGACGATCTGCTGGCGCACGCGATCGATGGGCTGGACCACGGCTTGCAGCCAGTGATCCTCCGGCAAGAGCGAAGCGGCCGCGAAGCTGGCGCTGCCAAAGGCCAGGCCCAAGGCCAGGAATATGGCGGCCGCGCGGCCGAGCGGCGCGCCGGGCAGCAGCCAGGCCGGCATGCCGCGTCGGGCCTCGCGCTCGGCATCCACCTCGGCCAAGCGGCTGCGCAGATTGGCGTCGAAGGCCGGTACCCCGGCGGGCCGGTGGGCGCGGAGCGTCGAGGCCGCCTGCAGGCGCGGGCGGAGCGCGGCTCGGAGCTCCGCCGGCTGCGCCGAAAGGGCTTCGGCGGGCGAGGCTCCAGCCTCGATGGCCTCCAGGCAAGCCTGGAGCGCGTCGGCCAGCTTGCGCTCGCTTGGGCTCATCGCTCGGCTCCCATCAGATGGAGCTGGCGGCGCAGCGCGCCCAGCGCCTTGTGCTGCAGGTTCTTGACCGCGTTGACGGAGCGGCCCATCACGTCGGCCGTCTCCTGGAGCGACATCTCGGCCCCGAAGCGCAGCGCGACCACCTGCTGCTGCAGGTCGGTCAGCTGGCGCAGCGCGCGATCGAGCTGGCCTTCACCGAGGTCGAGCACGAAGTCGTCGGGCGCGTGCATGCGCTCGTCGTCCTCGGTGATCTCCGGCATGCTCTCGTCCGGATCGTCCTCGGCCGGCAAGCGCACCAACTGCGGCCGGCGCTTGGTCGAACGCCAGTGGTTGGCCACCTGGTTGCGGGCGATGCGCAAGAGCCAGGGCGCCATGCTGCCCTGCCACTCGAAGCGCCCCAGGCTGCGGTAGGCCGCGACGAAGACCTCTTGGGTGATCTCCTCGGCCACGTCGGTGTCCCCGACGCGCATCCGCACGAAGCCGTAGACCGATCCGGCGTGCAGCGCGTGGAGATGTTCGAAGGCTCGATGATCCCCGTCCTTGGCGTGAGCCACCAGGGAGCGCTCGTCCGATGCTCCCGAAGGTCCCGGAGCCTGCGCGGGTACCGCGCGCCCAGGCCATACGCTCACTCCTGCAATCCCGATCGCCATCGCCTCCACCCGGCTCCTGCCGGCACGCCGCGAGCCGCGGGCCGCGGGGCCCGATACTCGCTGCTGGTCGCCTCGGTTCTGGCATACATATCGCGCGCCCGCGGGATGAGGTTAGCGGAGGCCCAAGCCGGGTATGGGCAAGCTCAGGACGCCCCGTTCTTGCTCCCGACCGTCCAGGTCTCCGAGGCGTAATAGAGCTCGCGCAGATCGCCAGCTCCACGCTGTGCCTTGGCCTGCTCGACCTGCGCGAGCACCGCTTCGCTGTAGACCGGCCGCTGGACGGCCCGGAATACCCCCATCGGAACCGGCATCTCGGGATGCTGCATGCGGCTGAGCATGAAGGCCAAGTGCGAGCTGTCGGCCTCGGCATCGTGGACCAGGATCTCGCTCTCGTCCACCTCGGACAGGGAGACCACCTCGGGCACCATGCCCCGCACGCGGATGCCCTTGTCGCGCTCGGCGCCGAAGATCATCGGCTTGCCGTGCTCCAGAAGGAGCTGGCGCTCGTCGCGATGCTCGCGATCGGTGATGTCCTCCCAGGTCTTGTCGTTGAAGATGTTGCAGTTCTGGTAGACCTCGACGAAGGACACGCCCTGATGGGCCACCGCGGCCTGGATGACCTCGGAGAGGTGCTTGGACTGCACGTCCACCGAGCGCGCGACGAAGGTGGCCTCGGCCGCCAGCGCGATGCTGATCGGGTTGAGGGCCTGTTCGACCGAGCCCATGGGGCTGGACTTGGTGCGATGCCCCGGCTCGCTGGTCGGCGAGTACTGGCCCTTGGTCAGGCCGTAAATGCGGTTGTTGAAGAGGATGATGTTGACGTTGAGGTTGCGCCGGCAGGCGTGCAGCAGGTGGTTGCCGCCGATGGACAGCCCGTCGCCGTCGCCGGTGATGACGAAGACCGTCAAGTCCGGGTTGGCCAGGAGCAGGCCCGTGGCCACCGTCGGCGCGCGGCCGTGGATGCTGTGCACGCCGAAGGTGTTCATGTAGTAGGGGAAGCGGCTCGAGCAGCCGATGCCGGAGACGAAGACCACGTCCTCGCGGTCGACGCCGACATCGGGCAGGGTGCGCTGGATGGCGGCCAGGATGGCGTAATCGCCGCAGCCGGGGCACCAGCGCACGTTCTGATCGGACTTGAAGTCGGTGGGCTTGAGCGGCTTGCGCGCTTCGAGCTGGATCGTCTCGGTCATGGTCTTCCTCGCATCCTTGTCCTCTCGCCACGAGAGGTCGTGGTTCTCCGGTCGGGCTCGGGTCTTCAGTCCAGGGCCGCTTCGATGGCCTCGACCAACTCGCCGACCTGGAAGGGCCGGGCGGTCAGCTTGGGCACCGAGATGACCTGGCGGGCGAAGCGCCCCTGGATGAGCAGGGCCATCTGGCCACTGTTGACCTCGGGCAGGACGATCTTGTCGTAGCGGGACAGGATGTCGCCCAGGTCCGAAGGCATGGGGTTGATGTGCCGCAGCTGGACGTGGGCGATGCGCCGGCCGGCCGCGCGGCAGTTCTCGACCGCGCGTTTGGCCGCACCGTAGGTGCTGCCCCAGCTGAGCACCAAGAGATCGCCATCCTCGTCGCCCTCGATGGGCGTGGCCGGGATGAGCTCGGCCAGGCGGGCCACCTTTTCGGCCCGCTCCCGGTTCATCAGCTCGTTGTGCTCCGGATCGTAGGACACGTTGCCCGTCTCCGGCGCCTTGGACAGGCCGCCGATGCGGTGCTCCAGGCCGCGCGTGCCCGGCAGCGCCCAGGGCCGCGCCAGCGTCTCCGGATCGCGCTTGTAGGGCAGGAAGGGATCGGCGCCGTTCTCGCCCGCGCGCTCGGCCGGATGCCGCACCTCGATCGGATCGAGCGACTTCGGATCCGGGATGGCCCAGGGCTCGGCACCGTTGGCCAGATAGCCGTCCGAGAGGATGATCACCGGCGACATGCAGCGGATGGCCCAGCGCACGGCCTCGACGGCGGTGGCGAAGCAGTCGGCCGGCGTCGAGGGCGCGATGACCGGCAGCGGGCTCTCGCCGTTGCGTCCGAAGAGCACCTGCAGGAGGTCGGCCTGCTCGGTCTTGGTCGGCGAGCCGGTGCTCGGCCCGCCGCGCTGCACGTTGATGACGATCATCGGCAGCTCGAGCATCATGCCCAGGTTCATCGCCTCGCTCTTGAGCGCGATGCCCGGTCCGCTGGTGCCGGTGACCGCCAGGCCGCCGCCGTAGGCGGCGCCGACCGCGGCCCCCATGGCCGCGATCTCGTCCTCGGCCTGGAAGGTGCGCACATCGAAGTGCTTGAGCGCCGCCAGCTCGTGCAGGATGTCGCTGGCCGGCGTGATCGGGTAGCTGCAGTAGATCAGGGGCTTGTCGGCCAGCTGGGCCGCCGTCACCAGGCCCAGGCCGACGGCCTCGTTGCCGGTGATCTTGCGGTAGGTGCCCGGCGGCAGCACGGCCGGAGCCACCTTGTAGCGGGTCTGGAAGGCCTCGGTGGTCTCGCCGTAGTAGTAGCCGGCCCGCAAGGCCTTGTGGTTGGCCTCGACGATCTCCGGCCGCTTGGCGAACTTCTCGGCCAGCCAGTCGAGGGTGGTGTCCAGCGGCCGGTCATAGAGCCAGAAGACCAGGCCCAGGGCGAACATGTTCTTGGAGCGGTCGACCTGCTTGGTCGTCAAGTCCTCGAAGTCGGCCAGGGCATCGCGGTTGAGCGTCGTCAAGGGCACCTCGATGACCTTGAAGCCCTTCAGCGAGCCGTCCTCCAGAGGATTCTCGTCGTACTCGGCCTTGCGCAGGTTGACCTTGCTGAACTCGTCGGTGTTGACGATGATGGTGCCGCCTGACTTCAGGTCGCCGAGCGTTACCTTGAGGGCGGCCGGGTTCATCGCGACCAGCACGTCCGAGCGGTCGCCCGGCGTGTAGATGTCGCGGCTGGCGAAGTGCACCTGGAAGCCGCTGACGCCGGCCAGGGTGCCGGCCGGCGCAAGCACCTGGCGGAAGATGGTGATCCTCGTGCGCAACCCGCCATCGAACAGGATCAGCGCCAGCGCGATGGAGCCGACGGTGTAGGCAACCGTGACGTCATTGAACCTCAGCCCCCCGGGGCCGCCCTCGCCGGCCAGCATGCCGACCAAGAGAAACACAAGGAGCAGCGGGGCGCCGAAACGCAGGGCGATGGACGGCAAGCGAAGCGGCGTGTTGACCGCCGGC
>CAZJWJ010000153.1:0-5364 GCA_964549495.1 uncultured Anaerolineales bacterium
GACCGAACCTTGTGACGCGGGGACCGGGCGCCAGAAGGCGGTCGTCCGGTCCCGCTGAGGGCCGCCGTCGCACACGGCCTGTGGCTTCCCGCCCCAAGACCCTCACCGCCCGCGTGGACCGGGTTTGGTAGAGGCCTGACGGAACATGTCGATTGGCTCGGCGCTCGCCTCGGCCTGCTCGCTGGGGCTATGATGGCGATCTGCCGCGATCCGATCCCTGGAGGCACCCACCCATGTATCCGCCCATGCCCGACAGATTGCTGAGATCGACCACGCTCGTTCTCACACTGCTTCCGATTCTCTTGTCATCGCTCGTTGCCTGTAGCCGGCCGACGCCGGATGTTCCGGTCGGCGAGACGGATGGCGATTCCTTGCCGGCGACCGCCACGCCCTCGCCCTTCGCGGCCGGCGCGCAAGGGAGCGAGGGAAGCGGGGAGGGCCAGGATGTCGAGGAGGGATTCTCGCTTGACGCGACGCCAACCGAGCTGCCGCCGGACGTGGCCACCGCGCGGGCGGGGGATCGCCCGGCTGCTGGATCGGACAGCGAGTCGAGCGAGGGAGATGAGGTCGGCGAAGCGACAGAGGCGGGAGACGAGAGTGAAGCAGAGGCGGGCACGGGGAGTCCCGATGCCTCGCCGATCTTGGCCGGCGGAGACGGGCTGGCGATCTGCCGCGATCTGCGCGAGCAGGCCGCCGATGTCCTTGGCGTGGTGCCCGAAGCGTTGAGCTTGCGGGCGGCCGATGTCCAGGATCCGATCGATTTGGCGATCCTCGATGGATGTCAGCTGTCCATCCAGGCTCCCGGCGCGGAGTTGGCGATCGGGGAAGGCGCCACGACCTTGCCGGGCTACCGGCTGCGCGAGTTGCTGCTGGCTTCGGGTTGGCGCGCCGAGTTGGCCCACTCGATCCTCCAGCCGGGCCGGAGCCTCGATGTCTTCACGCGCAGCGAGGCGGTCTGCCTGACCGAGGTCCGCTTCGAGCCGCCGGCCGGCCGGCCCTGCCCGGAGGTGAGCGATCCCACCTGCGGACTGGCGCCCGGGCAGTTGGACTATTCGATCTCCTTGAGCTGCGCGCGGTATTGAGCGAGTGGGGACGTGGAAGCGTGATGATCAAGAAGCCCTTCGCCATCCTCGTATTGTTCGCCATCACGGGAGGCATCGTGTGGATGGCGGACAATTTGGCTCTGGATCCAAGCCGTCACGCCGCGAATGATGCGACCGTCGGACATGGGGCCGCTGGAGCGCCTACCCGAGTCACTACGTCCACGGCGACTCCGGTGATGAGTGGCTTCACGATCAATGGTGGGACTCCGCTCCCCACGGAGTGGATTGCAGGAGTGGTCGATAGTCCTCCGCCACCGATTCCACCGCCAACATGGAGCGAGGCCGATGCGCTGGAGTACGCGATGGCGTCGTTGACCGCGTTCATCCCGGAGTTCTCGTGGGAACGTGCCGCCGCTCGGAAGCTGACGGGCTATCAGGGCACCGCGCTGGAGCATGGATGGGAGCTCGACTCGCTGCCCACACTCGAGCCGGATTCGGATCCGGTTCTGGAGTATCACTACAAGTCGGCCTCGTGGTGGATCGTGTTCGAGCTGCCCAAGCCGATGCGGTACAGCGACTTCGCCAAGGTGCTGGGGGCCGATCTTGGTTTGAACGAGGCTGAAGACGAACTCTACTTCACTCAGGGGTTGATGATCCTGCAAGAGGAATCGGGAGCCTACACGGGGACTAGAGCTCTCGACTCCGTCGATGATCAGGGCGAGTCGAGTCCTGAGCCGATGAGGGCGTGGACGTTCGATGACTTCGTAGACATCCCTACGACGTCCCCGTGATCCTGAATCGAAAGATGAATACCAGGTGGAAACTATCGTCACTTTGTCGAGCCCCGTGATCGTAGATCCCACAGGTATACGATGACAGGTCTGGCAAGAGCGAAGTGAGAATCCATGAGAACGTGTCCTTGATAGGTGCGCAACGACGTGCATAAAGCAACTGCGACTTAGGAGTATGGATCTGGATGCGGAAGGTTCAAGGCGAAAGGCGTGCAAGAGATTCTTGACTTTGCGGGTCAATTGGACTTGAAACAGCTTGAAGAGTCAGTAGGGGTGAAGGAGTAATCATGCTTCGTCCAGAAGATGTGTATCGAGAGATACTGGACCAAATTGAGTTTTGGTCAGACGTGGTCGCGGACGAATTGACTGATCCAGAGTCGCGCTTTGGCGAAGACAGTACCGACACCGTCGAGAGGGTCCGGCATGCGCTTGTAAACTCCGGAATTGAACCCGCCGAGATTTCCAAGATGGTCGAGGACTATGCGGTCATGGGATTGGGGTCCGTGTTGAAAATGTTTGATGGTGCAACGGTGCTTGCTGAAAAGGGAGTTGTAGACATGGTGGATGGCAATGGTAACGTGATTAGCAACGCCCTAAGTGATGAATTCGGGTTATACTATCTCGAGAACAAGAGATGGGATTGAGGCTGTGCTTGTGCCTAGGGATCATGAGCCATACTTTCTGCAGTCTGGATCTGGCTTCTCGATGCGGCGATCGGGTTGTGCCGTAGTGCGTATTGCCAGGACTTTGGACAACCACGGACAGGCCGAGCTTGAATTAGCTGGCGTGATTGTCCAAAGTTCTGGAAAGAGAGGCCTACGGATGCTGCATCGATGCAGAATAGCTGCATGGGGCACAGCCCTTGGATTGCTGCTGTACCCAGGCCAACATGCGCACGGTGGTCGTGACGACGTTGATCAGTGGAATCAGGCGGAATCCGTTCAGCTTCGTGAGATGGCAAGTATACGCGTCCGTTCTGACGCGCAGACCGTTCTGGCAACGGGGGAGACGGTGATAGTAGCCAGCAGCACATGCGAGCAGCCAGACCGCAACAGCCCAGAGCGGACGTGCGATTCCGCATTGTCTTTCTATCGATGGAGCGGTGCCTCCCTGCAGCACAGTGTGGACAAGGTCGTGGGAGAAGGGAACGAAGAGATTGTCGAAGGGGTCTTTGTGGCAGGGATCTTATTCGTTCTAACACGGCACCACGCGGCCGATAACTGGAACGATCAGTACCGGATCTTCGTGATCGATCCCGTGCAGGAAGCCGCTCTCGGCGCGACAGACCCACAACCAGGGCTGGCAGTGAGTATCGATGGTCAGGGTAGGGCGGTGGCGGTGGCCACTGCATTAGGCACCTCGCTGTGGGATGTCAGCGATCCTGCCATGATAGAGCTACAGGGGCGCGTTGATGCCACAGGGCGGATCTCGATCAGCGGCCCTCGACTCTACATAACAACCGGCGACATAGAGATTCATGACATCGAGGATCTCGTGCAGCCGCAGCTGATCGGCGCCATTGATGGAGACTACGCATGGGCCGAAGCGTTTGACACAGCCGTACTCGCTGGCGCAGCTGTGTACTGCCCGGGCGGGGGGGTGCCGCCTTCGGTTTGTGGTGAGACGGTGGTGATCGCCGATGCAAGCGATCCTGAGTCGCCACGAGTGTCATCGTTTGGGGTCGGTGGTCAGAACCTCTGGTTCCCAGACCACCAGGTCGAGCACGACTATCTCTCCCTAGCGGTGTCAGGAGAATTGCGCTTGTATGCGCGGGGCGCCCAGGCTGCCTGGAAGTATGTGGGCAGATATGCGCCAGCGACTGGCGAGGGGGCGCCTAGAGAGGTCTTGCGGGTAGCTCTCGAGCCCGCGTACATTGCATCGCTCGTGGTAGCTCAGGATGAGCGCCATTTAACCATCATCTCAACAGAGGGGGGTGACGCCAACAAGCTATACATCCCCGCTGCGCTTAGAAGCGACTAGGGGCTTGTGCTAGCAGCGCCTCGAGCCGCAGTGGCTCTGGGTTGCCGCACAGCCGATTGATGTAGATGCAGATGGTGGTGTGCGCGGCCAGCTTCGTGTGGAGCCGAGCGACCAGCCCGAAGAAGTCATGAGCGCGGTTCACTTGCCAGTTGGTATGTGAGATTGCTGCTGCGGGCATGGATCAGGGCCGCGGTGCAACCGGACCCTCGTAGCGGATGGGCTTGCCGCCGGCGCGGCCGGTGTGGGGCATGCCTGGTTGGCGACGGGCGGCATCGGCATCCGGCGCCGAGCCTGGCGGGTTGGCACCACCGGTGCGATCCGGGGCCGGGTCGGCTGAATCGCCGGGAATGCCCGTATCGGTGTCCGGCGACGGTCCGGGATCGGTGAGCACCGGCGGCGGGAGGCTCGGATCGCTCGCGTCGGATAAGACGAATCCCAGGTCCAGGCTGAGGTTGCTGTTGCGCTCGTCGCCGTCGATCTCGGGCCCGGGTTCCATGCCCGGGCTGAGCTGGATGGCGAGGCTGTAGACCAGGCCGTCGGCGGCGGTGGCGCCGTTGTCGTCGTGGTCGATGTCGTCGTTCGGGTCGCCGGGCAGGTCCGGGGCGGGTTGGCCGCTGCCGCTGCTGACCATGCCGGCCAGCGGGCCGCCGGATGCGAAGTTCTCGGCATCGACGCGCAGCAGGTAGGCGCCCGGCTCGAGCTCGCAGAAGCGGTAGGTGCCGTCGGCGTCCGTGCGGGTCTGGCCGGCCAGGCTGTCACCGGGGCCGAAGTCGCCACTGTCGTCGCTGTCGACGAAGAGGCTCAGGGCCACGTCTGCCAGGCCCAGGTCTCCCTGGGCGGAGTCGTAGCGGCCGTCCTCGATCAGCTCGAGGAAGACCTGGTTGCCCAGGCAGAGAAGGGCCGGGCCGACGATGCGCAGCTCGGTCTCGACCGGCCCGACCGAGACGTTGCCCTCGCGGCCGCCGGCCCGCACGCGGTTGACGGCCAGGCCCGATTCGGCATCGGCGGCGATGGCGCGGAAGCGGGCCGAGATCATCAGGGTCTCACCCGGGTCGAAGCGGCCGTCGGTGAGCATGCGCTCGATCTCGGGCCAGGTGACGGTGCCGGCCGCGGCATCGACCTCGTCCGGTGGCGGGTCGGCGGCCAGGAAGGCCAGCTCGGCCGGCTCGAAGGCATCGGCGATGTAGACGCCGGTCAGCGGGACGCTGCCGACGTTGCTCAATTCGATCTGGAATTCGATCGTCTCGCCGGGTGCGGCCGGCTCGGAGGAGATCAGCCGCTTGCGCAGGCGCAACTCGGGCGCGGTGCTGGGAGCTACGGAGCGCCCGGCGTCCAGGTCATCGCCCGGCGCCGAGTCCTCGGCGCCCCCCGCTCTATCCGATCCGCTCGGTTCCGCTTCGGCCCGGGGCGCGGTGGTCTGCGAGTCGGGCGAGGAGAAACCGGTCACGGGGCCGTCCTCGGCCTCGTCGTCCTGGGTCGAGTCGATCGACTCGCCGAGCTTGGAGGCATCCGATGGCCGATCGGCTCGACCGCCGTTCTCGAAAGGCGAC
>CAZJWJ010000154.1:0-2298 GCA_964549495.1 uncultured Anaerolineales bacterium
CCAGTAGACGTCCTCCTCGGGCTCCCAGATGTCCTCGCGGCCGCCGCCGAAGCCGTAGGGCTCGAGGCCCATGGACTCGATGGCGACGTTGCCGGCCAGGATCATCAGGTCGGCCCAGGAGATCTTGCGGCCGTACTTCTGCTTGATCGGCCACAGCAGGCGGCGGGCCTTGTCGAGGTTGGCGTTGTCGGGCCAGCTGTTCAGCGGCGCGAAGCGCTGGGCGCCGGTGCCACCCCCGCCGCGGCCGTCGGCGATGCGGTAGGTGCCGGCGCTGTGCCAGGCCATGCGGATGAAGAAGGGGCCGTAGTGGCCGTAGTCGGCCGGCCACCAATCTTGCGAGTCGGTCATCAGGTGCATCAGGTCCTGACGGAGGGCCGGTAGGTCGAGCGACTCGAACTCGGCCTTGTAGTCGAACTCCTCGCCCATCGGGTTGGACAGGGGCGAGTGCTGGTGCAGCACCTTCAGGTTGATCTGGTTGGGCCACCAGTCCTTGTTGGATCGGCTGCCCATGGCGGTGGCGGTGTGGGGCACCGGGCACTTGCCGGCACCGTTCGTGCTACCCGACATCTGATTGCTCCTTGCGCGTCTTGTCTAGAGGGTGGGTGAGATCGAGACGTCCGATGGTGCTTCCAAGGGCCTAGCTCGCCGAGGTGTCGGACCTGCCAGATTCTGTCGTGAGGCAGTCGGGGCAGCGGCCCCAGTAGATTACCTCGGCCTCGTCGATCTGATATCCGGAGTCTTCCGCGGCGGTGAGACAAGGCGTCTCGCCGACTGCACAGTCGACGTCGACCATGCGCCCGCAGTCACGGCAGATCAGGTGGTGGTGGTTGTCGCCCACCCGATCCTCGTAGCGAGCGGCCGAGCCGGCCGGCTGGATGCGCCGCAGCACGCCCTTCTCGGCCAGCGTCGCCAGCGCGTTGTAGACGGCCTGGCGCGAAACGGCGCCGATGCGCTGGCGTACCTCCTCGGCCAGCTCGTCGGCGGTGGCGTGTGGTCGGGCGGATACCGCTTGCATGACGGCCAGTCGTTGGGCCGTGACCTGGAGTCCGTGGGTCTTGAGGAGTCCTTCGCCGTTCTCGATCATGGGGTCCATGATAGCCTAATTCTGGATAGCGTCCAGAATTGGACCCAGTGGGATCCGGTCGCGTTCTCCGGCTTGGACCTCGGACATGGGCATGTCGTTCCAGACTGTTGGCCGAGGGCCGGTCGATCGCATGGTCAAGCCAGTACTTGCTAGGGCCCACGCCAGTACTTGCTAGGGCTCACGCCATGCCGTGCTATGGCCCACGTCGGCACATGCTAGGGCTCACGCCATGCCGTGCTTGGGCCTAGGACATGATGTCCTAGGTGGAAGCCTCGAGAACTCAGGATCGTACACCCCTTGACGTCAGTGCCGCTGATGGCCGATCGGCCGATCCTGGGGCATCATCTCTCACATGCCAACGTTTCCGTCCGGTACCGTCACCGTCCTCTTCACCGACATCGACGGCTCGACCGATCGCTGGGAGCGTCAGCCGGACTCGATGCGTTCCGCCCTGGAGCGGCACGACGAGCTGATGCGCCGGGCCGTCGAGGATCAGGGCGGCTACGTCTTCAAGACGGTCGGCGATGCCTCTTGCGCGGCCTTCTCCAATGCCGTAACCGGCCTCGAGGCGGCCACCGAGCGCGACGGCGACTACTTCGGCCAGCCGGTGAACCGGGTGGCGCGGGTGGAGGCCGTGGGCAACGGCGGCCAATCGCTCCTTTCGCGCGAGTCGCGGCGCTTGGTCGAGTCCGAAGGCCGACTGGAGGGTTGCCGCTTGCGCGACCTGGGCTAGCACCGCCTCGTCGCCGAGTGGAGTCAGCCGCGCTATCGCCTGGACGGGCGCTATGCCGGCCTGATCTTGCTCATCGATCAGGGCGAGGCGATGAACGGTTGGTGGCAGGCAAGCCGGGAGCGTTACGAAGATCTGGGAGACCTGCTCGCGGCCCGTTCCGATCACCAGCCCCGTCGTGTCCTCGCACTTCAGGGAACATCGGCCTCGCACTCACGGCAGATCGTAGACCCAGATACCCTCACGTGTGGCCACGAAGCAGCGTCCGTCCAGGCAGTCGAGCCCGAGCACCGAGGGAGTGGCCCATTGGTCTACAATGCGCGGTTCACTCGGCTCCATCAGGTCGATCGAGAGCACACCACCAGGACGGCCAGCCCATGGCGATGCCATGGTGCCGAGCAGGAGCCGATCCGGGCTTGGCATCCAGGCGCTTCCGGTGAGCCATGCGGATTGTGGCCAGTCAGCAACCGCTCCATCGGCGATC
>CAZJWJ010000154.1:2308-5291 GCA_964549495.1 uncultured Anaerolineales bacterium
CCGTGGCGGACAGGGAGTAGGTGCGCACCATCCCACCCGGACCGAGAGCGACCAAGCGATCACCGTGGACCAAGACACCGTCGCTCGCTCGCGGCCGATCTGGCCATGGAAGCTCAGCGGGGATGGACGGTTCGGTCAGGTCGTAGGCCCGTAGCTCGAAGGTGGTTGCCCCCCTTGCCTCGACGATCAGTTGTTCACCGTAGGTCGCCATCCCGGCCACGACCCGGTTCTCGATGGCGCCGATCTCGCGAGGCCGCATCGGATCGGCAAGATCCCAGATGCTCAGGCGACCGTCGCGCGCACCGAGCCCATCTCGATCGCCCGACCATTCGGCCAGGTAGAGTCGATCGCCTGCCACGATCAGATGTTCGGCTATGCCCGAGAGCGGCTCGTCGAAGACCAGTTGCGGACGGGAAGAATCCCGGCGGTCGACGACGGACAGGAGGTGCCGGCTTCGACCTGTCGCGGCGTCGATTACGGAGCGCGAAAGGTAGATGGTCCCGTTCGGCCCAGCCGCAACGGAGCCCCACAGATCCCCATCGAGCGGCAGGCGACCGAGTAGCCGGGTAGGCGCAGGCTGCGCGGGTTTGCGCAAATCGATCAGCATGCCGCTGGCAAAGGCGATACCGTCCTCGAAGAGCGCCAGTCCTTGCCAGTCCGGGCTGCTGTCTAGGCTGATGCGGTCGACCTCCTGCTCCATGGTCACACGCGGCCCTCCCGCAGCAGTTACATCGATCCAGCGCCAGCTCGTGTCCAGCCCGGCAACGAAGCCCGTGCCGGCAGCACGGCCGCCGAGGAAGCCGGCCGGTAGCTCGAGACGATCGGCCAAGCGTGGAGCGAAGTCATCTTCAGAGATGATCTCGGCCAGGATTGGTTGGCCGGCTGGTGAACGGTGGATTGCCCAGGATCGGCCGGCTGCTTCGAAGGCCCCCATCAACACGAGCTCGCCGGGCGGCTGCAACCGCCAGTTGGCGACTGGTTCGCGCGTGTCGATCCGTCCGTACCCGGTGTGCAGGACGTCGTCCAAGCCGACGAGCGGCCCCGAGCCCAAGGCTTCGCGGCTCAAGTCCAAGCGTCGCAGAAGCACCGGCTGGTCCGGATCACGCGTGTCATAGGCCATCAGTCGAGGGGGGCTTTGCGAACAGGCACGGTCCGTACAGTCCGATGTGCCATAGAGCCAGAGTGTGTCGCGCGTGAAGGCAAGATCGTGAGTCGCTCCTGCGCTGACCGAAGAGCGTAATCGCGGAGCCTGCGGATCCGAGACATCCACGATGTCAACGCCGGTCCCGCGCTGAAGCACATAGACCAACGGCGGTCGAAGAACGAGGCGGTCGGAGATTCCGGTGGAATGCAGTTCGCCCATGAGTCTTGGCTGCCCGGGATTCCGTAGGTCCCAGATGCTCAGCCCCGCGTCGGAATCTTGCGGAAGGTAGTAGGTCCAGCCGACACTCGCGTGCGAGACGTAGAGCCGTCCGTCGTGAACGAGCAGGTCGCGCGCCGGAGCATAGAAGGGTGCCGTTTCGGTGACGATGCGCGGTCCCTCTGGATCGACGGTGTCGAAGACTGCGATTCGATGGCCGACACCAGCGTAGACGTAGCGACCATCGGTTGCGACCGACTCGAGCCCGCCGCCAAGCGCAGCAAGTGGATGACCGCGCATCGGCATGGATCCGGAGACGAAGGGCAAATACAGGATACGCGTCGACTCAGTCGTTTGGAGCGAGTGGGCCGCCGTCCGATCCAATACCGGAGAACCCTGGAGGCTGATTACCAGACCGAACAGCAATCCGATCCATTGCCCACGCCCTGAGCTCGGCCATTGTGCGCGTTGTGCTTGCATGGTTGATCTCTCCGATTGAATCCGCTTGCCATGAGGACGGTTGAATCATGGTTTCTGTTTCACGAACACCGAGATCGCCATTGGACACCAGTGGCGCGACGAGCATTGATGTCTGGGTCATTGGCAGGCCTTCGAACAGGAATCCGGGGCCTGTACAGTTCAAGCATTCGGCAGGTGGGACTCGTCGACCATTCGACCTACCCATCGGCACCCTACGCCGATCCGGCGCTTGGCCCACGGACAGGCGATTTTGATTGCGTGAGGGTCGCGTTGTCTGTTAGGATGCCGCTGCTGATCCGAGCAGTCGCCGGCAGGCGAAGAGGCGAACGCTGCCAAACCGCCACGGATCGAGATGAGTTGCTATCCGCCCGGGACCTTCTGGCTCAGATCACTGTCCATATCAGCTTTAGCCCCGTTGCAGTTGTAAGGAGGAATGCAGCATGAATTGGTTCTCCCGTGCTCGCGTCTCGCTAGCGCTACTCGTGCTCGCCCTTGCGATGCTGGCTGGATCGCAGCCCGCTTGGGTGCAGGCTCAGCCGAACCGCCCGGTCGCCGGACAGGCTGCCATCGACGCATTGGGTCAGCGATTGCCAGATGTCGCCCGGGCATACGGTCTATCCCGCTCGGCGCTCGTGGATTTGCTCGAGCAGGATGCGACGCTGCACGTCGATGCCAACGACGAGCTACTCTACGTCGATCACGATTATCCGGATGACATCTTCGAGCACTTCGCCGACCAGCATCTCGTGCCGGATAGCATCCCGGAAGAGCAAACCTTCCTGCTGCACAGCCTGCCCGGTGCCTCGCATACGATCTACCTGGACTTCGACGGCCACACGACCAGTGGCACCACCTGGAACTCGGCCTACGGCGTCGACCCGATCGTCTCGCCGGCCTACGACATCGATGGCGATCCGAGCACCTTCAGCAGCACCGAGATCAGCCGCATCCAGGCCACGTGGCAGATCGTGGCCGAGGACTTTCGGCCCTTCAATCAGTAGTTTCGGGGATTTCTGAAGGGAGTTTCGCGAGTTAGCCCAATCGACCGGCAGGACGGGCTATCCTGACGGTCATGGATACCACAGACTTGACGATTACGCACGAGCGACTGGACGACCTCCCGCTGATCTTCGCGATGGCCGA
>CAZJWJ010000155.1:0-5098 GCA_964549495.1 uncultured Anaerolineales bacterium
GCGCTGTGGGTGGGGAGGGCCAGCCAGGGGAGGTAGGGGCTTGGGGGAGGCGGGGAGAATGGGTGGATGCCGGGCATGCGGGGGGTGAGGCGTTGGAGGCTGGGGTGGCGGGCGTCGCGGCTGAAGAGGAGGAGGCGGTCGGGGCCGAAGGGGTAGGTGGTGGGGGGCGGGAAGCGGGTGGAGAGGTGGGCGGCGATGCGGCCTTCGGGATCCTGGTGGTGGCGTTCGACTTCGGCCAGCCAGATGCGGGGGTGCTGGCGGGCGAGATCGGTCAGGCGGGATTGCCAGCCGGAGGCGGGCAGGGGCTCGGCGGCGCGGTTGGGGAAGGGCAGGACGGGGGGGCGGTCGTGGCCGTCGAGGGGGAGGGTGGGGGAGGCGGTCCAGCCGGCGGATTGCGGGGCGGGGGCGTCCCAAGGGCGGTCGTAGTGGTAGCGGAAGATGGGGTAGCGGTCGCCGGAGCTGAGGAGGACCAGGTCGCCTGGCTCGTATTGGGTCCAGATGGTCAGGGCCATGCTGGCGTAGTCGTCGGGCAGGCGGCGCGGGGTGTAGTGGTCGGGCAGGCCGGAGAGTTGGGGGAGGATGAGGAGGGCGAGGGCCAGGTGGCCGAGCCGGCGGCGTGGCGAGGTGGAGAGGCGGGCGGTGAGCCAGCCGGCCAGGATCAGGACGGGGGCGGCGAAGGGGAGGTAGTAGCGGGCTTCGATGTCGGGGGCGTAGAAGAGGGAGCGGGGTTGGGTGGCGGCCCAGATGGCCAGGGGGGGGAGCAGGAGGAAGAGGAGGAGGGTGGGGGCTCCGATCCACTGGGCGGCGGATCGGGAAGGGGGCGAAGGTGAGGGAGATGGGGTGGGGCGGAAGCGGTAGAGGAGGAGCAGGAGGGCGGTGGTCAGGAAGGTGAGCCAGAAGAGGAGGGTGGCGGGGCGGTCGAGGGCCAGGTCGGTGGAGCGGCCGGTGGCCAGGAGGGTGGCGCCCAGCTCGAGGACGAAGCTGGGGGCGGCGGGGGCTTCGATGGAGGACCAGGACTGCATGCGGTCCGAGGCCAGCTGCCACCAGGGGAGGAAGAGGAGGACGAGGAGGACCTGCGTGGCCAGCCAGTGGAGGTAGTGCAGGGGGGCGAGCTGGCGGCGGATCGCGGCCCAGAGCATGGCCAGGTTGAGGGCGGCGATGCCCACGCCGCAGAGGTAGACGGTGTGGACGGCGGCCAGGGTGGAGAGGAGGTAGGCCGCCAGCCAGCGGAGGGCGGGGGGGCGGGGAGGATGGGATGGGGCACCGGGAGAGACCAGGGCGAACCAGCGGATGGCGGCGAGGGTGGCGGCCAGGAGGCAGAGGGCGGCCAGCATGTACATGCGCAGCTCGGTCGACCACCAGACGAAGAGGGGCGAGAGGGCCAACAGCAGGCCCGAATGGAGGGCGGCGCGGCGGCCGCCGAGCTGGCGGGCCAGGGCCATGCCGATGGCGACCAGCAGGATGCCGCAGAGCAGGACCGAGAAGCGCAATGCGTAGGGGCTCTGGCCGGCGCTTCGGATCCAGGGCCAGAGGCTCCAGAAGAAGAGCGGCGGGTGGACGTCGCCGGCCGTCCAGAGCGTGGTCTCCCAAAAGGGCTTGCGCACCGCCCAGGCGGCCAGGCCCTCGTCCCACCAGATGGGCTTCTCGCCCAGGCGCCAGGCCCGCAGCGAAAAGGCCAGGATCAGGATGAAGGAGGGGGTGACCGTGGCCAGCCGGCGGAGGCGAGACCCGGGACCGGTTGGCATGAAGCTCTCTGCGCTGCGCTCAGGCATCGCCGATGGGTTCGGGCTCGGCGACGGGCTCGGCGGGCGCGGATTCCGGCGGAGGGTCCGAGTCGGGTGCCGGGCCGCTGGCGCGACGGCGGCGACGGCGGCGGAGCAGGTAGAGCCAGAGGACGGCCAGGAGGATGAGGGGGATGACGAGGTAGCGCATGAGGGCCGACACGAGGGGGGCCAGGGGGGAGGGCGGGTCGGGGGCGAAGATGCGGATCTCGTCGATCCAGGCCTCGCCGGCATCCACGCGCAGGATGACCACGTGCTCGCCCGGATCCAGGTCGCGCCGGCCGAAGGCCAGGCGGTCACCGCGCTGCTCGGGCTGCAGCTGCTCGTAGCCGCCGTCGACCACCACGAAGAGCTCGGGGGCCGGCGACTCGGTTTGGCTCAGCTCGACCTCGACGTCCTCGGGCGCGCTGGCGGTCGAGCGAGCGGTGGGCGAGGACTCGGTGGTTGCGGCCGGGAGGGCGCCTTCCGGGGCCGGCGGCGGCAGGAAGTCGATCTCGAAGCCGGTGCCCACGAAGGCCAGCTGCAGCTCGGCCGATTCGGTGCCGATGCGCTGCTCGACGGGGCCATCGCGCGGATGGTCGCGCCAGGGACCGGTATAGGTCAGCGCGTGGTGGACCGGGTCGTGCCGGCCGCGGCGCAAGACGGCCGGCCGGTTGGCCAGCTCGGACAGCGCGCGGTAGGTGGGCAGCTGCGTCCAATTGGGCTCGACGATGCGGAAGTAGCCCTCGGGCCGGGTATGCCATTCGTAGCTGGGCCGGCGGAAGAACCACAGGAAGGCCGGCCCGATCCAGGGCCATTCGGTGGCGATGCGCTCGTAGGCGCGGACCGTGTACTCCGCGCGCTTGGCTTCGCTGACCCGGCCGTAGGGCGCGTCCATGGCCTCCGGCGGGCTGTCCCAGCCGAACTCGGTGATCCAGACCGGCTTGTGGGCGTCGCCCCGGGCCACCATGATGTCGCGGACCAGGAGGGGCCGGACGAAGTTGGTCCGGTTCTCGCTCACCCGGTGGTCGTTCGGGCCGGTCCACAGGCCGAAGGCCTGGGCCGCCAGGACGTCGAAGTCGTCCTGCCAGCCGGCATCGTAGAGCGCCTCCAGGTAGCGCAGATCGTGCATGTTGCGACCGCCCGGCTCGGTGGTCGGCGCCAGCGCGGCGCTGACGATGACCACGTCATCACAGGCCTGGCGGGCATGCCGGGCGGCCACGGCCAGGAGCTCGGCATAGCCGGCCGGGTCCACGTCGGCCTCGCCCCATTCGGGGTAGATGTTGGGTTCGTTCCAGATCTGGTAGTAGCGCAGCCGGCCGCAGTATCGCCCGACCACCTCGGCCACGAAGCGGCCGTAGTCCTCCAGGTCGTCCGGCGGTCCCTTCTGGGCGCCGGCCGCCTCGGGATCGGCATAGGCCCAGGCCGGCGGATCGTCCAGGCGCACCAACAGCTGCACCTGGTGGTCGGTGGCCATGTCGACGATGCGATCGTACTTGGCCCAGGCCGAGATGCCCGGCCCATTCCGTCGATCCTCGAAGTCGCCGCGCCCGTGGATCTCGATGTCCTCCCAGGGAAAGTGCTGGCGCGCCCAGCGGATGCCCCCGTCGCGCATCATGGCCAGGCTCCGGCGCACGTTCTCCGGATCGGGCTCCAGCTGCAGGAAGGTGTTGGCCCCGTAGGGGATGGGGTCGTGGTGGTCCTGCACCGCCTCGGGCGCCAGATCGGGATCCGGACCCGTCAGCGAGAGTTGGATCAAGGCGCCCAGGCCCTTGATGCCCTCCCAGAGGTCCTCCTCGCCGGTCACGGAGGCCAGGTAGTCGCGGACCTCGGATCGCCGCAGCAGCAGGCTGCCGCCCGCCAGCAGGAGCAGGAGGAAGAGGAGGATGGGCAAGGCGCGGCGCTTGGAGATCATGGTCGTCCTCGAGCGTGGGGCCGCGGGCTCAGGGCAGGCAGCGCAGGCCGCCGTCGAAGTGGCAGAAGAATAGCGCCACCGGCAGCAGCGATGCGCCGGCCAAGAGCAGCCCGATCAGGCGCGTGTCGGTGCGCGGCGCCCGCAGCAGGGCCAGGAGGCCCACCGCGAGTACCACGAGATGGGGCAAGAGGCTGGCCAGGTCGATGCCGTCATAGGGCCCGATGTCGACCGCCCAGACCGGCAGCACCGGCCACCAGTTCAGGCCGATGAGGGCCAGGCAGAGCAGGCCGGCCAGGGCCGACAAGCGCCCCATGCCCGCGCTCCGGCCAGCCGACAGGCTCATCAGCCCGCCGAGCACGGCCATGTAGATGTACCAACCACAGAGCAGGGTTTGGATGTTTTCGAGCAAGGCCACCGACCTCCTGTTGGTACGATAGACCATGGCCCCGGGCAGTCAAGCGAATGCGCTCCCGCCGGTCGGCGCAACGGGGCCTTCGGCGATGATCTTGTTTGGACTCGCGCGCACGGTTGCTATACTAATAGTTCGGCATTCCGACGCCGAAATCCATTGGGAAGGGGGTGATGCATCCATGTCCGTCGATCTGCGATCCGGCGAGAGCTTCGAGAGCCTGCTGAAGCGCTTCCGCAAGGAAGTCTCCAAGTCGCGCATCTTGAGCACCTACCGCCGCAAGCGATGGTTCACGCCGCCCAGTGAGGAACGGCGCCTGGCCAAGAAGAAGGCCGAGCGCCGCGTGCGCCGCCGCAAGCTGCGCTCCAAGCGCCGCGCCCAGCGACGCCGCGAGCCCTAGGCGAGAAGAGCACGTACCCATCGAGGGTCAGTCGAGTTTCGGCTGGCCCTCGTTTCATGTCTCGACAACCTTGTTCCTGACCGCGTGCAGTGGTCGCTAGGATTCACTGCGGCGGTGCACGAGCTACCCGCGAGTGTCCTTCAGACTCGCTTCGATGGCCGACCAGACCGCTTCGACCGTCACGGCCTCGATGGCCCGTGATGCTCGCGCGGTGGCCAGGTCGCGGACGGGATCGCGATGCAGGGCCGCGTCCCCGAGATCCGAAGCACCGGTCGGATGACGTTCCGGTCGGACCGCCAGTCCGCAACCGGGCAAGGGGCCGTAGCGCGCCGGGTCGGTGGGGCCGAAGATCTCGACCACGGGCGTGCCCACCGCGGCGGCCAGCTTGCTGATGCCGCTGTCGTTGCCCAGGTAGAGCCGGCAGCGCTCGACCAGGGCGGCCAGCTCGGCCAGCCCGAGCCGGCCGCAGAGGTCGACGATCTCCTGGCGGCGGACGGCCGGCAGGGCCCGGAGCAGGCCCTCCACCGGGTCCCGATCCCCCCGGGCGCCCAAGACGAAGACGCGCGCTTCGAATTGGGCCTGCAGGCCTTCGACGACCGCGGCGAAGCGCTCGG
>CAZJWJ010000156.1:0-4876 GCA_964549495.1 uncultured Anaerolineales bacterium
GTGATGATCGCCGGCAAGGTCGCGATGATCTGCGGCTTCGGCGACGTCGGCAAGGGCTCGGCCGAGAGCCTAAAGGGCCAGCACGCTTAGGTGTGGGTGAGCGAAGTCGATCCAATCTGCGCGCTGCAGGCCGCGATGGCCGGCTACAAGGTGACCACGGTCGAAGACGCGCTGCCGCACGCGGACATCTACGTCACCTGCACCGGCAACAAGGACATCATCACCGCCGAGCACATGGCCCGCATGAAGGACCAGGCCATCGTCTGCAACATCGGCCACTTCGACAACGAGATCCAGGTCGAGCAGCTGGAGGACGAGCCGGGCGTGGCGCACGTGGCCATCAAGCCCGAGAGCGTGGGCGCGGTGGACAAGTACACCTTCCCCGAGGGGAACTCGATCTACCTTCTGGCCAAGGGCCGGCTGGTCAACCTGGGCTGCGCGACGGGCCATCCGAGCTTCGTGATGTCCAACTCCTTCACCAACCAGGTCCTGGCCCAGATGGAGCTCTGGCACAACCGCCCCGAGCTAGGCGTCTACGTCCTGCCCAAGAGTCTTGACGAGGAGGTGGCGCGCCTGCACCTGGGCAAGCTCGGCGCCCGCCTGACCGAGTTGAGCGGCGAGCAGGCCGATTACATCGGCGTGCCGCAAGAAGGGCCTTTCAAGGGCGAGGCCTACCGCTACTAGGGGATGATGACCCGATAGCACCTGTCGATCGGGGGCGGCCGCGAGATCGATCTCGCGGCCGCCCCTGCGCGTTCGGTTCGATCGAGGCTCTGTTGTCCGGCCAGGGCACGGGCTTGCAGGTCGGCGAGGCGGCTCGAGAAGACGGGCGACGGTCGAGGTCTCGTCGCTTCGCAGGCGATCGAATGCAAGGGCGAGTCAGCAGGGTGCGACCCTGTACGTGGACTCGCTGCCTTGCCGCGCTATCGAGCCTGCGGCCGGCGGCGGATCGAAAGATATGAAGGAGACCGACAATGCGCACACCGGGTCTGTTCCCAACGATGCTGACCTGCGCCGTGGCGATCCGCATGGTCGCGGGCGCTGCTGCGCTTCTCGTGGTCCAAGCCGATCCCTCTCCCTCCTTGGCGCGTCGAGGTCCGGCCACCAGCGGGCTGCCTCCTATGAGTTCTACCCCTGGATCGATGTTCGATTTCTGCCCACGGTCATGCGCTCGACCCAGCCCTGACGCGATTGGCCGTGCAGTTCGGATTCGACTACCATGGAGCGCCCCTTGGCTGCGTCGCGCGTGACCCCCACACTTCGACGTGAGTTCAGGAGTTGGAGTCTTGGGTACGATAGCCAGATTTGGATGGATCGTCGCGAGCCTGCTGCTGGCGGCGACGCTTTGGCTGGCCGGCAGCGGTCACGCCTCGGCCGACAGCACGGTGGTCGTGCAGCGCGGCGACAACCTCTTTCGGATCGGCTTGCGCCATGGCGTGAGCGTCGATGCGATCATGCGGCGCAATGGGCTTGCATCGGCCAACACGATCTATGCCGGCCAGCGATTGGTGATCCCGGACGGGCGGACGTCCAGCGCGCCGAGCTCGGGTCGTGACGCGTCGGCCGGCGCTCCAAACGATGGTGGTACGGCGCTGCACGTGGTCGCGGCCGGCGAGACGCTGTTCCGGATCGCCTTGCGCTACGGAACCACCGCCGAGTCGCTGGCGCGACTAAACGGCCTGCGGCAGGCCAACGTGATCTTTGCCGGACAGCGCCTGGTCGTGCCGCGATCGGGCAGTGGGGGCACGGGATCGACCGGCTCGCCGCCCGCGGCGAGCGGCGGCGGTGGCCGCAGCATCGTCATCGACCTCTCCGATCAGCGGCTCTACGCCTACGAGGGCAGCGGGCTGGTGGCCAGCTTCGTGGTTTCCACCGGCAAAGCCTCGACGCCGACGCCGGTCGGCAGCTTCGGGGTCTACTCGCGATACAAGGCCCAGGACATGTCCGGGCCGGGCTACTACGCGCCGGGCGTGCCCTGGGTGCAGTACTTCACCGGGGCCTATGCGCTGCACGGCACCTACTGGCACGACAGCTTCGGGCTGCCGGTCAGCCATGGCTGCGTGAACATGCGCACGCCAGATGCGCAGTGGCTGTTCTTCTGGTCGCGCATCGGCACGCCGGTGCGGGTGCAGTGGTAGGGTGGGGTCGCTCCTCGATCGCGTCGATTCGAACCCTTCCGGAGCTGCTCGAGGTCCCGGGCTGGCGCGCTAGGGGCTTGACGCGGCTTGCCGAGCCCGTTTAGACTGGCCGTGCGCCACGCCGGCAGGCCGCGCGCTCGCGGCTCGGTGCCGGCCCAACAAGGGATGCGCAGCTCGTCGTCGCCGCGCGATGCGCGGCTGGTTCCGACCGCGGTCGGAAGGGAGGCTCCGATGCACCTGCGAAGGCTGGCGATCCTGGGATTCCTGGCCCTTTCCGCCCTTCCCGGGCGGGCCCTGGCGGCGCCGCAGGACGTGACGCGGCAGCCGGACATGGAGCTCGCCATCTGCGCCGATCACGAGACCTGCCGCGTCCGGGCCGTCGGGGACTTCGACGGTGACGGGCGGGACGACTTGTGGATCGAGGCGGTGGACGATCGCAACCTGGCCTCGCGCAATCAGCGCGGAGCCAACCAGCCGGCCATGGCCAGCTCGCAGATCGACCTCTTCCTGGCACCCTTCGACAAGCTCAGCCCGCTGGGGCAGCTGCCGCGGCTCCATCGGGCGACCTCGACGGTCTTCGTCGAAGGCACGAACACGCGGCCTTGGGTGAAGGCCCAGGACCTGGACGGCGACGGGAAGATGGACCTGCTGGTCACCACCAGCCGGCTCCAGGGCAACCGGGCGCAGGAGGCGGTGCACGTCTTCCTGGGCAGCCGCGGCTGGTGGAACTCACGGCGGGTGGTGGGGGCGACGGGCGACTCGGACATCGTCATCCAGCGCCACTCGCAGACCATCGCGGCCGGGCGCACGGCCCGCGCCAGCACGCAGCTGCAGGCGCACTTCGGTGACGTGGATGGTGACGGCCGGCTGGACCTGGTCTGGGGCAGCGACGTGGTGCTGCTGGAAGCGGACGCATCCGGGTTGGAGCAGGTGGACTTCGAGGCCAGCGAGGTCGACGTGATGACCGATGTCTTCGGCCGGCCCGAGCTGGACATCCTGCCGGGCAGCCAGGTCGAGATCGCCTTCCGCTCGGATCTGCGCTTCTCGGACTTCGGCGCCTGCGACGGCGTGCTGGCGGGCCTGGGCGACCTGGACGCCGACGGCCGCGATGACATCGTGGCGCGCAGCTGCTCCGAGGACGAGGCCCTGCCCGATCAGCTGCGGGTGCTGAAGGGAGCCCCGTCCGATGCCTCCGGTCGATGGATCGCGCCGCCCCTGCCGGGTCTGGGCCTGTTCGGTGGCGGCATGGCGGGCCTGGACCAGGATCGGCGGCAGGTCGTGCCGCGGCCTGGCAACCGAGGCTATCTGGCGCTGCAGTCACCACGCGGTCCGCACGAGGGCCTGGACCGGCCCTTCTTCCTCACCGACGTCAGCGGCGACGGGGTGAAGGACATCGTCCTCCCCTCGGGGGTCCACACCCATATCTGGTTGGGCGGCCCGCGAATCGCCGAGCGGGTGGCCTCCATGCAGAGCGACCGCATCTTCCTGCGGGTCGGCTTCGGGATGACCTCGCTCTCGCGCAGCTGGGCGCCGCGCGACCTCGACGGCGACGGGCAGCTGGATCTCTACCTGGCCATGCAGCGCGACGCCGAACCGCACCACGGCCACGGCACGCCAACGCGGCTGAAGGATCCCAACAACAACCTGGATGTCGACTTCGAGCCTGGAGCGCGCTTCTACCTGGCCGACTGGCAGGGCCGGCAGGTGTTGGACACACGGCGCCTCGAGCCGGAAGCGTTGTGGAACGGCCGCGCGCGTTCGGACGGAGAGGAGGCGGGCGCGCATGTCTGGGCGATGGGCGACTTCAACGGGGACGGGATCGGTGACCTGCTGCTGGCCACCGGGCTGCTGGATGCGGTGAAGCGCTTCCAGATCGTGCATGGGCCGTTCTGATCGAGGTTTCATGGGTGCGGGTTGAGTGAGTAGCCGGCCGGGTAGGGGTTGACAGTCCTATGCTTCGCGATGTTCCGATTCTGAGTTCCGCCGGCCAGGTCATTGGCCGGCAGGGCGGAGCATTACGAAGAATTGCGCCGGAGACCCGATTTGCAGTCGCCCTGCATAATGTTTGACAATAGCTCTCATAGGACTTACAATCACAGCTACTTGTCAAGCGTCATCAGGTCTCCTTCGATTCGCATGGTCGCGCCACTGTATCTACATAGATACAGGCGACCAGACCCTGGACCCTCGGAGCGTCTATGGTCAAGAGTATGGCCGCCTTATTCTTGAATGATGCGCTGAGTAGGATGGCCAGGAAAGAGGGTCGACCGGCTGCCATAACAGCCGGCCAACCCAGGACCCGCCTCGGGATCGTGCTTCCCGAAGAGTGATCAATGATGCATTGTAACCCGGCGCGACCAACGGTCAAGCTTGGTGGGAGTAGCAACCTTGGGCGGAGACACCCGAACTGTCGACGATAGTCGGCGCGAGCATCTCACAAGGAGATGGAAATGTCTCGGTACATCACCCCAGCGGTTTCGCTATTCCTCGCGAGCTTGGCCCTTGGATGGACCTTCGCTCCGCTGAATCCGGGAGTGGACGTCGTGTCCGCTGCGTGCGGTGTTGGCGTCAACTGCGGCGCTGATGCGACCCTTACGTCAGCACTTCAAGTCACACACAACACGACAGACCCCTCGCCCATCCCCGTCGAGCCTGATAGTGGTGAGACGTGGAACATCAATGCCCAGTAGTTCCGATATTCACGGGAAGACGGGCCGGCCGAGCGAGTCGATGGCGGT
>CAZJWJ010000157.1:0-4808 GCA_964549495.1 uncultured Anaerolineales bacterium
TGGGAACCCGACTCGGGCTGCATCGGGACCACCAGCAGGCGATCGTCGTCGCGCCACTGGTAAGCCCCGAAGTAGGCCTTGTCCAGCCGCCGCGGCTCCCCACCCTCGGTCGAGAGGAGCCAGATGCCGGTGATGGCCGGATCGTCCTCGCGCGCCACGTACCAGACGATCCAACTGCCGCCAGGTGAGATCAGCTCGCCGCGCAGGCTGCTGGCGCGCGCGATCTCTCGCAGGCTGCCATCGGAGAGCTGCATGATCGAGAGGATGTCCTCCTCGCCGCCGGGGATCTCCTCCTCGCCTTGGACCAGGATGCGCTCGTCGTCGATCCAGCCCGAGGGCGAGACGCCCTGGAGGCTGGCGATCTGCCGGGCCTCGCTGCCGTCGATGCGCGCGACCCAGACCTGCACCTGCCGGCGCTCGAAGTCGACATCCGGGTTGCTGACCTGCCAGAGGACCCACTGGCCGGAGGGCGAGATAGACAGCGATCGGCCGCCGCCGGGAACCTCCCAGCGATGGCCGTCCGAGCGCCGCTCGAGCGTCGTGGTGTCCCCCGCGATCTCGAAGCGATGCGACATGTCGTTGCTGTAATAGCCCAGCTCGTCGGTCAGCAGCTCGGGCGCGGCGCCGGGCGCGTCGATGCGCGAGGCGTAGATGCCGGTGGGCGCGTCGGCCGCGGGCTGGTCAATGTAGTAGAGCGCGTCGCTGTCGGGACCCCACCAGGCCTGGGTGCAGCAGCCGGGCTGGGTCAGGCGCGTCAGCCGCGCCTCGGCCGGCGGCGCGTTCTCGCCCTGGGCCGGGATGGATCGCTGGTTTTCCGGCGGCGGGGCGGCGCCCTGGTCGTCGGCCAGGGTGCCCGCTTCCCCTTCGGCGCCGTCGCTCTGGGCGAGCTCGCCCGATGGCTCGAGCCCCTCAGCGGTCCCGTCGCTCGCTTCCTCGGGGTCGCCAGCCAGCCCGGATTCCGGGTCTTCGGCCGAGCTGTCTTCGCCGTCGGTCGAGATCTCGGCCGGCTGAGCCGGTCGGGCCTCACCGAGGGCGGTATCGGGCGCCTCGGATTCACCGCCACACGCGGCCAGCGAGAACATCAAGGCCATAGCGAGGATCGCGATCGGGTGCGGTGTCACCTTCCACCAGTGCCGCGAGGCCAATCGGCTGCGAAGCATCGGGTCTGGACGATCTTGGATGCACATCAGCGGCGCTCCGGGGGCCAGGGTCGGGCGAAGTCGTTGAGCAGCGGGCCGCCGATGACGGTCTCCGGCTGGTCGTCCAGGTGCTGCCACAGCCGCGGCCGGTCCAGGTCGCGCTGGAAGGCGCGACCGAAGGGGCCGATCAGGGCCAGACTGTCCCAGTCGGCCTGCACCAGCAGCACCGGGTTGTACTTGCGCACGTGGCGCAGGTCGCGGATCTCCAGGTGCAGGTGGGGCCGGCCGTTGCAGCCCACGCCCTGCGAGTCACCGCTGAGGGCGACGACCTGGCCGCGGGAGACCGGCTGGCCGGGCGTCAGCGCCGGCCGCTCGAGCAGGTGGCCGTAGAAGGTGGCGTAGCCCAAATCCGGATGGTCGATCATCAGGTTGTGCGGTGCCGAGCCGAAGCTCATCGCGTCGGCGGCGAAGACGACCCCGTCGGCCATGGCCACGATGGGCGTGCCGCAGGGCGCGCCCAGATCGACGCCGAAGTGGACGCCCTGCCCGGCGGCATAGGTGCTGCGGCGCTGGCGATAGGCGCCGGTGGTGTTGCCGTAGGGCTGGCCCATCAGCCAGGTGTCCGGGCCGGCCGGCTCGGTGAAGGGCATGATGAAGGGCCGGCCGTCGGGCGCGGCCGACTCGGGGGCCGGAGGAACGATCTGCGGCGCGGATCCTGCGTCCTGGGCGGCGGCGGGCTGGCTGCGCGGTCCGCTCAGGATCAGGGTCAGTGCCAGCAGGATCCCGGGGCCGAGCAGGCGGCGGCGCGGCACCACGGCAAGGTTCGGGAGGGATGAGGACACGGGCGGATCTCCTGAGATCTGGGGCGGATGTCGGGCGATCTTGGGCAGCGATGAAGGTGTTGCGAAGCAGGCTATCGAGGAGGATGCCGGCTGCGATCGAGGGCGCCGGCAAGGCTGGTTGGGTTGGATCGCCTCAGGCGGTCGGAGCTTACCCGTCCGGCGCGTCCGACCGCTGATCCGATTCACGCGTGAGCCGCATCAGCAGCATCGTCTGCGAGGTGGCGGTGTGCTTGCGCCGGCCGGCCAGCCGGAATCCGTAGGCATCGTAGAAGGCCCGCCCCAGCTGGTTGGCCTCGAAGACCTCGACCTTCAGGTCGGCGTGCTTGGCGTGCAGGTGGTCCATCAGCGCGCGGCCGATGCCCCGCCGATGGTGATCCGGGTGCACGAAGAGCGCCCCCACCTCGCGCCCGACGCGGGCGATGAAGCCTCGCAGCCGGCCGTCGTCCTCGTAGATCCAGGTCTCGGCCAGGGACATGTAGACGTCCTCGATGGCCCGGCGCTCACCCTTCAGGAAGTCCTCCGATAGGAATGGGTGGGCGACCTTGGAGGCCTGGTACCAGGTGTCCAGGAGGGCATCCAGGTCGGCCGGCTGGTAGGGTCGAATCATTTCGGATCTCCCCGAAGCGGATGGGATCCCATCGTCAGTCACCGTGCTCCCGGCCCGGTGGCCAGTCCATCTTCATGTAGACGTCCCCTCGCTCCAGCTCGTCGAGCATCTGGGTCAGACGCTTCTGGACCGTGCCCTCCCGCTTGGCCCGCGCGATCCAACCCAGGTAGTCGTTGCGCTGGTAGGGCGGTCGGGCGTCGTAGGCCGCCGCGAGGCCACGCGACTCGAGGGCCTCGCGGACGAAGTCGGGCATGGGATGACGGGGGCGTCTCATGCGTTCATTGTACTATGGCGCCCATGCTTCGCCCGAACCCTTCTGAAGGATCCCGCTTCGACCTCTCAATTCGTAGAGCTCGTCGAGGATGACTCGAGCCCGAGCGGCATGCTCCGCATCGTAATCACCCGTAGCGTCGATGAGCACATCTTCGGCCGCATCGGAAGTATATTGATGCTGCCAGATCGCCTCGATGATCATTCGCCGCACCAGCTGGGAGTTCTCGACATTGTACTGGTCGATCAAGACCGCTTCGGTTGTCGGATTCGGATCATCCGCGAAGAGCATGCCGAGCGCTTGTACTGCCATCTCTCGAGACTCATCGCTATCGGTATGGATATCCACGACTGGATAGTACCCGACAGCGGCGTGCAATGCCTGAATGAGGTCGGCATCGGCCTTGGCAGCAGCCCGAAGTCCGCTCGAGCTTGCAACGTCGGACGCCCCGATTCTCCAGAGCGCGGATGCACCCATCGTCCGCACATAGGGATCCTCATCCTCCAGCAATGCCTCGATCTCGGGCAGGATGCTCGCATCGCTCTCTTCGGGATCATCAGATGCAACGGACTTTGCGGTGGCTCGCGCTCGACCTCGCAGATCAACGGAGGTCGGGTACTCCGTTGGCCAGCTGGCGGTCGATCGAGGCGACTCGTCATCGTACGGCTCGGTCTCCAAATCCGGCGTGGGTAGGTCGATTCCCGTACCCTGCTGTCCACTCGTGGCTTTCTCCTGACCGATTCGAGACAGGCCCACGCTGGTGATCGCGATGGAGACGGTCACGCCAGCCACCAGGATTGCGAACGACATCTGCCGGGACGTCGAGCGTGTGGTCATCACGGCACCTCCGGGGACGGTGTCTTTGACGGGGTGGTCGTAGGGACATCGACGTCCCATGGCGTTGCGGAGGATATCGCGACCGGGAGGTTCTCCAGTGCTTCGATCGCCACGTATTCGTCCTTGGACTTCAGGGCTCCTACCATGGCGAGACCGCCACTCGATGCATCGACGACATAGTAGGCCCCGACCGGAGCCTCCGTCTCCGATGTCTCCAGCCCCGGGAGGTTGAAGATGTCGTTCATCTCGATTGCATCCGCGAGCAGCGCAACCCACCACACCAGCACATGCGGGGGATACGCACCGGAGGTCCATCCGCTTAGCCTCGTGACGGTACCCATGTCCACGAGGCGGGCGATCGCCGTTCGCGTCACGACGTCCGAAGGCAGGTATCCAGAAGCGATCGAAATTGCGCGCGATGCGGTGTCTACCGGTTGGATCAGCCCGCCCATCAGTTGATCAGACCGTTCACCCTGCACGCTTCTCCTGCCGGGCCGGATGTCCGCATCCTCTTCACCTGGCCAGCGATGCCCCTTCGCTCGCACGATCCGATTCATCATGTCATCCAGTTCGAGCCGTCGGTACGTCAACGACTCGAAGGTCACTGCACTACCTTCTCGACGGCTCGCATGAGCGATCCTGCGCCCATTGGATGAGACGATGAACGCGTGCCGCTCGATGACTCGATTCGCATCGACTTGGCCCTCGGCCAACCATACCAGCAGGCTTTGATGGTCGCGCTCGTCCACCTGGAGATTTATCGGGAAACCAAGGTCTGCGTTGCGTTGGTTGCCGCGGCTTGTGATTGGACCTCGGACATGCGATGGCAGATTCTCTTCTATCCTCCGCGCACGGTATGCATCTGGATCGGATGCATGAGGGAATCTGTCGCGATACGTAGCCGTTCCGCGAGCATCGTAGGTCACGGTGTCCACCTGGCTCCCATAATCGGTAGCCACGATGCTCACCAGCCCAACCCACTCGGCATCCATATCCGGGAGACGATCGAGCGGCTCTCGCGTCGTCGGTAATTCCACATCCCGGCCTAGCCATCCTCCTGGTGTTCTCACGAACTCGGTTTCGAGTGTCTGGTGACGGTACCAAGAGGTTGG
>CAZJWJ010000158.1:0-4684 GCA_964549495.1 uncultured Anaerolineales bacterium
CGTGGACCAAGGGATCGGTCAGGGCCGCCTCGTAGGCCGGTGGCGCATGCCAGGCCCAGAAGACGCCGATGTAGATGACCAAGACCGATTGCGGACGCCCCAGGACGGCCAGCATCCGGCGCGCCATCGCACCGCGGCGTAGGGGCCGGGTCAGGCGGCGCCGCCAGGACCGCGGCAAACCCCAGACCAGGCAGGGCAGGGGGCCGGCCAGCCAGATCAGGGGCGCGGCCAGCATGGTCATAAGCAGGTGCTGGATCATGTGCATCAGGAAGAGCTGGTCGCCCAGCGGGTCGATGCCCGAGAGCAGCGCGGTGGCCAGGATCAGCAGGCCCGAACCGTAGGCCAGCAGGCGCCAGCCGGCCGCCTCGCCCAGGCCGCCACGCGCCCGCAGCCGCCACCAGCCCAGGGCGTAGAGCGCGCCCAAGACCAAGAGCGGCCCGAGGACTTCCGGTCGCGGATCCCAATGCCGCCACCAGCCCTCGAGCCGCAGCTCGTGGATCGCCGGTCCGATGTGGAGCGGCGTCGCCTCCAGCGCTACTGGATCAGGTAGAGCGCGGGGTAGAAGAAGACCCACACCAGGTCCACCATGTGCCAGTACTTGACCACCGCCTCGACCCCCCAGTGCTTCTCGGCCGAGTAGGCGCCCTTGAGGCCGTTCCAGTAGACCATGATCAGCATCAAGACGCCGGTGAAGACGTGGAAGGCATGCATGCCGGTCATGGCGAAGAAGGCCGCGCCGTAGGGCGTGTCCACCGTCACCCCGTGATGCGGCGCCTCGGGCCACTCGATGGCCACCACCGCCAAGAGGAAGATGGTGCCCATGATGATGGTGCCGAGCAGATTGCGCTGGAACTTCTTGCGATCGCCCATGGCGATGGCCGACTCGGCACGATAGGCCGTGAGGCTCGAGAGCAGGAGGATGACCGTAATCCCCAGGCCGAGCACCTGATCGAGCTCGCCCGGCATCGAGGTGCCGGCCAGGCCAAACCGCACGACCAACAGGATCAGGAAGATCATCGTCTCGGAGGCGAAGAAGAGCCAGAGCCCCATGCGGTTGAGGACATCGTAGTCGTAATGGAAGGGCGAGTGATGGGCATGCTCGGCATGCGCCTGCGTGCTAGCCGTCATCTAGTGATGCCCCCCGTCTTTCCACAGCGCTTGGATGTGCATGAAGTACTGCAGGATCAACCAGGCCTTGGCCACCGCCAGGATGGTCAGCCAGACCAGGTTGCCGGTGACCGCTACGGCCACCCAGTACTCGACCAAGGTGAGGACGGCCAGGATGCCGCCGACCACCCAGCCGGTCTTCAGGCGCGAGTCTTCCATGGCGTCTCTCCTCAGTCAGCCGCGCCCGGCGCGACGCCGAGGCGAACGTAGCCCGCGTCACCCTCGAGCCCGTAGTCGTAGGGCTCGCCGATGACCTCGGGGATCTCGTGGTAGTTGAGCTCCGGCGGCGGCGAGCTGGTCGTCCACTCCAGACCGCGCGAGCGCCAGGGGTTGGCCTCGGCCACGCGGCCGCGGTATGCGCTGTAGGCCAGGTTCCAGGCGAAGATGAGCATGCCGGCCCCGATCATGTAGGCCCCGACGGTGGCCATGGTTTGGTAGTTGTCGAAACCCAGGAGCGGATCGTAGTCGACGATGCGCCGCCGCATGCCCAAGAGCCCGATGCGGAACATCGACAGGGTCTTGAGGTGGAATCCGACGAACATCAGCCAGAAATGCCACTTGCCCAGCCGCTCGCTGTACATCTTGCCCGTCATCTTGGGGAACCAGAAGTAAGCCGCCGCGGCAAAGGGGAAGACGTAACCACCGAAGATGGTGTGGTGGAAGTGGGCCACCACCCAGTAGGTGTCGTGCAGGTAGAGGTCGGCCACCGGGAAGGCGTTGGGCGGCCCGGTCAGCCCCCCGATCAGGAAGATGATGAAGGCGCCCAGGACGAAGAGCATGGGCGTCTCGAAGCTGATCTTGCCGCCCCAGAGCGTGGCCAGCCAGCTGAAGAACTTGATGCCGGTCGGCACCGCCACCAGCATGGTGGTGAAGCTGAAGGCGATGCTCAGCGGCCCGCCCAGGTTGGTGGTGAACATGTGGTGCGCCCAGACCAGGTAGCCCACGATGGCGATGAACATCGAGGACAGCGCCACCCAGCGGTAGCCGAAGAGTGGCTTGCGCACGAAGACCGGTAGCAGCTCCGAGATCACACCGAGACCCGGCAAGATGAAGACGTAGACCGCCGGGTGGGAGTAGAACCAGAAGATGTGCTGAAAGAGCACCGGGTCGCCGGCCGGCGGCGTGAAGAGCGCCAAGCCGAACCAGCGCTCCAGGAGCACCAACAGGAAGCTCATGGCGATGAACTGCGTCGCGAAGAGCTGGATCAGCGAGGTGGCCAGCATGCCCCAGACGAAGATCGGCATGCGGAACCAGGTCATGCCCGGCGCGCGCATCTTGATGATGGTCACCAGGAAGTTGGCCGAGCCGATGATCGAGCCGAAGCCGAAGATCACCAGCGCCATGTAGAAGAACTGGCCGCCTAGGGCCGCCCGCGTTCCAAGTGGCGGATAGCCCGTCCAGCCGGTGTCCATGCCGCCGAAGACCATCGTCAACAGCAGCAGGATGACGGCCGGCACCGAGATCCAGTAGGAAAGCGCGTTGAGGCGCGGGAAGGCCATGTCCGGCGCGCCCAGCATCAGGGGCAGGAGGTAGTTGGCCATGGCGGCCACGCCGACCAGGATGCCGGCGATCATCACCATGCCGTGCATGGTCATCAGGGTGTTGTAGGTATCGCCTGCCACACCCGGCACGATCTGGAAGCTATTGAAGAACTGGATCCCCGGCTGGGCCAGCTCGAGGCGGAAGAGCAGGGCCATCGCGCCGCCGACGAACATGAGGACGATGGCGGTGATGCCGTACTGGATGCCGATGATCTTGTGGTTCGGATCGAAGCGCAGGAGGCGCACCATCATCGGTGTGTCGGGGCTGCCGTGCTCCGGCTCGCCCGACTCCTCCCCGCGCACCCAACTCCACCAGTCGGTGAAGGCACCCACGCCCAGCAGGAAGGCCAGGGTGAAGAAGATGCCGCCCATGGCCGTGGCCGACTCGAGCGTGTAGGCCGGTGAGAGGTCCCACTCCGGCGACAGGCTCAGGGCCATGCGCGCGACGATGGCGAAGAGCATGCCGATCGCCCAGCCGACGAGGCCCCAGATCAGGCCCTTGACCAGGCCCGACTTGAAGAAGGTGCTCATGGACGATTCCTCCCGCACGATCCCGGACGGATGGGATGGGAGATGGACAGGTAGTTCATGTCCCTAGCCATCCGTATCCAGGCTCTTGATGTATTCGATGAGATCGCCGATCGGCTGCTCGGTGTCGCCGAAGTCTTCGGTGAAGCGATCGGTGAAGTTGGCCGGCATCACGTTCTGGTAGCCCTCGATGATCCGATCGCCGGGCGCCAGGATGGAGTTCTCGATGTAGGCCTCGTCGGCCACGACCGAATCGGCGTCGACGAAGTCGCGCTCGTTGTTCCAGATGTCCTGCCAGCTCGGTCCGACCTTGCCCTCGGTGGTTCCGTCGGCCGAGTGACAGGCGATGCAGCCGTAGACCTCGGACCATCGCTTGCCGCGTTCGGCCGGCGTGAGGCTCGAGACGTCATTGTCGACGATGAACTGGTCGAACTCGGCCTGCGAGACGACCCGCACGGGTGCGTACATGGTCGCATGATCCGAGCCGCAGAGCTCGGCGCACCGGACCCGATATTCGCCCGGCTCGGTCGGAGTGTAGACGACGTGCTTGGTCGCGCCCGGGATGGCATCCATCTTGAAGCGCATCTCCGGCACCCAGAAGGAGTGGATGACGTCGGTGGTCTCGATGTCGAAGAAGACCGGCCGATCGACGGGCATCACCAGCTCACCGGACTGGATCTCGCCGAAGGCGGTGTTCTCGGCTTGACCCGGGTACTCGAAGCTCCAGCTCCATTGCTGGCCGGTTACCTTGACGTGCAAGGCCCCGTCGGGCATCTCGCCGGCCATGACCGACCCGAGGTCGACCCGGTTCATCTCCTCTACGCCCAGCCACCACAGGGCCAGGACGATGATCGTCGGCACGACGGTCCAGGCGATCTCCAGGGTCGTGTTGCCGTGAAAGTGCTGCCCCTCGCCGGTCTCGCCCGGCTTGCGCCGGAAGACGACCAGCGAGTAGACCAGGAAGACGGTGCAGAGCACGAAGATGACGGTGGCGATGTCGAAGGTCAGCAGGATCAACCGATCGGTCGTGCTGGCCTCGACGCTGGCCGGCGCCGCCAGCCAGTCGATCGACCGCACCAGCCACACTGCCGGGAAGGACAGGATGACGGTGAGGACGAGCGGGATCGCGAGCTTTCTCATATGCGTATCGACTCCTCGCATCGATCCGGGCGGCCCATTGGCCTCCGGCAGAATCCCCCGGGCCGGCGCGGATGGCGCGCCGCGAAACCCGGCTCCGGTGCCTGCGGTCGATCGCGCGATCCACCGCGCTCCGCCGCAAACGGCGGGGAGTGTACATCGGCTGTCGGTATTATGCCAGCCGGGCGGCTCCCATGGACCTGGCAACGGTGGACATCCGGTCAGAATCCAGAGCGTCGCCCGGCATGGGCAGACTCGACCTTCCAGGCGTCCCTCGCAGCGAGGGCACCAGGGCGCGCCTGGCCTTCCGA
>CAZJWJ010000159.1:0-4679 GCA_964549495.1 uncultured Anaerolineales bacterium
GATGGTGACCAGACCGCTCGAAGCATGCGTCAGCGCGGTCACCGATCGGGATTCGGGCAGGGTGACGGTGGTGGCCGTGGGGCTTGCGGGATCCGTGAGATCCAGCATGTGAATCTGCGAACCGAGGCTGGACGAGGTGTCGGCCTGGTCGACCCGGCTCGTCGCAAAGGCTTGGTCGGGCCCGCAGGCCACCGGTGCCGAATGACCCCACGCCACGAGCCGGCTGTCCAGACCGACGCGAGCACTGACGTCCAAGGGCACGCTGCCCGTCCCTTCCAGCAGCCAGGCCCCACCCTGCTCACCGAAGACCAACCAGCGATCATCGAAGGCGCAGGCCCCGGAAGTCCAAGCCAGTCGTGGCCGCAAGGCCGTGACCGTTGCCGCGGCGGGATCGTTCAAGTCGACCTGGTGGAGGCCGACCGTGCTGCTGAACAAAGCACCGTCCGGCAGGCCCAACATGCCCTGGAGACCGAAGACGCCGGGCATGTCCAGAACGCCAACCGTGCTGGGCTGCCCGGGGTCCGAGACATCGATCCACTCGACTTGGGTGCTGGATCCGATGTGCTGGAAGGCGATGAGATCGCGATCCCAGAGCCCATCGACTAGGTTGCCGAAGCTAGACAGGCTCGAGGGCGTATGGCTCGACAGCCGCGGGTTGGCGGGATCGCTGATGTCGACGATTGCGAGGCAGCTTCGCGCGCCACAGCCGCCGCTCGAGGTCGACAGGTAGACATGATCGCCCCGCACGCGCAGGTGGCTGGCCTGGGGAAGCTCCAGCCGGCCCAGCTCGGCAACCTCGTTCGGCGTCCGCAGGTCGATCACCCGCAGGACGGAATTGCGGGAAAACCCTTCGATGGTCAGGAGCCGGCCGGCCGAGATAGCGAGATTGCCCCGGGTATCTCCCAGCTCAGCTGAAGCGAGTAGCTGCATGGGCCGCGTGGGTTCTACATCGACGACATTGAGCTGTCCACGCAGCTCGAGGTAGGCCAGACCGTCCTCGACGTCGACGATGGAGCCGACCACGGAGAAGCGATCGATCTCCCTCGGCCGATCGGGCTGCGTCAGGTCGAAGCGCCAGAGACTCCCGGTGTCCGAGACGAGCAGCTGGGATCCCTCGAGTGCCATGGAGCCCAGCCAGGAGCCGAAGGCACCACTGGGTACGATCGAGCCAACCTGCTCGACGCCGTTCGGAGCCTCGACGTCGAAGACCGTCAGACGATCGGCAGTCAAGGCGTAGAGGTAACGCCCTTCGATGACCATGTCGGTCATGGTACCGCCACGCACATGACTCTCGGCGACGACGGGCAGCAGGCCTTGAGCGTGTACCGATGAAGCCCTGCCACCCGGAACGATTCCGGCGATCGTCAGAATCACGACGGCCGGCAAGATGCGGGTCAGGCCTTGGGTGGGGGACATGCTGGATCTCCGTTCCTTGTCCATCGTCGATGCTAGCGGATACTACGTTTATCACATGCTGGCGGGGTTCCTGATGAGTCCGGGTTCAGCGTCGCGTTAACCGACCGCCGTGGGTTAGATGGGGAACCGCACGATGACTGGGCTCGCGCCTAAGAGCGTCTAACAATACCGACGCCGAGCGAGCCCGAGGGATCGAGTTCGCAGGCAAGTCGGGAGCGGCTGACGGCGCGGAGGCGTGGCAGCGCCACGCTGAGCACCGGCAGGCGCTTCCGGCGCAGCATGCGGGCGCGAGACCCGGGCGCAGCCGGCGGGAGGTATTGTTAGACGCTCTAAGGCCCCCTGCCCCGCCCGCGACTCGAACATCAGGGTGATGGACAAGCGTTGCCGAATCGTCACAGCGCGGCAGATTCGAGGCCGGTTCGGTTCGCGGGCCTCGCGTCAGGATCGACCGGCCAGCGATCCGGTACCGCCGAGGAGGGATCTGCCCACGCCTACCAGGACGCTGTAGGGCTCGCCACACTTTCACCCTCGTCGCATCAGGCTCGCGCGCTGCGCACCACCCACCCCAGCCTGCACCGGGCATTTACGACGCGGAACACGAGACCGAGCCCGGTCGAGGCCGATAGTCCGCTATCCGTCGGGACCCCCTGAACCTACCTTGTTCTTGCCTCGTGCAGAGGCACCGTGTTCGGGCCAGGCCCCTCCAGTCCCCTTACGTCAACGCCGGCTGAAGCCGGCCGCTCGCAGCAAGGCCGGTAGATAGATCGCGGGCGGCGTCGGCGGGGCCGCGTCTGGTTGCCAGGTGACAGGCAGCAGGATGTGGCGCGGCGCGGCGCCAGTGCCAAGCACCAGCAAGCCCCGACGCGGCTCGTCCACCACGCGCATCGAGGCCGCGTCGACGCAGAGCTCGATGCGCAGCGGTTCCCCTTCGGCGACCGAGCTCGGCGCGCCGGCCACGGTCAGTGCGTCGCCGGCCAGCTGTTCGATGCGCAGGCCGAAGCGCGAGTCCTCGCCCTCGACGCGCCAGCCCTGGACCCAGATCTGGTAGTCGCCGGCCGGCACCGGTTCGACGCCGCCGAGGTGGATGCTCTCCAGCGCGGTCGGGGTGGTCGACCGGCCCACCTCCTCGGTCTCCAGATCGAAGCGACCGTCGCCGTTCTGGTCTCGTAGCAGGAAGAGGTCGAGGTCGTCCTCCGCCTCGCCCGTCAGGTCGATCGACAAGCTGCCGGCCGCTTCGTCCAGGCGCAGGGCCTGCTTGTGGCCGGCCGAGGTCGGATCCTCCGGATCGTCCTGTTCGATGGGCAGGTCGCTGGTCTCCTCCACCTGATTCTCGAGGCCCACCGCGCGGGGCTCGAGCGCGGGCATCGCCATCTGCACATCCAGCTCGACGGCCTGGCAGCCGCTGCCCTCGATCGAGACCTGGCGCGGGAAGTCCCCCGCACGGATGCCGACGAAGCCGCGGTTGCGGACCCACTGCGCTCGGCCCGGCCGGGCGGGATCCTCGATGAGGGTCACCGCGTCGCCATCGCCCTGGCCATCGCCGTCGCGATCCTCGACGAAGGTATCGAGGTAGGCCTGGACCATGGGGACCGACTCGTCGCTGCGGTGAGCGGTCAGGCTGCTGCCGTCCGCTTCGACCCAGAGCGTCTCTTCCGAACCGTATCGGTCCTGGACGACGTAGGTGCCGGCGTAGCGCGACCAGGTGCCGGGGTCCGTCGTGAGGTCGTCCGGCTCGGGTAGGTCTGGTTGGAGGATCGTCAGTACGGCGCAGGGCATGGCATTGTCCAAGGAGGCCGAGCTGGTGGCGACCAATGCGGCAGCGAAGTCCTCCTCGGGAATCCAGTACAGCGAGGCGGAGTAGCCGTCGATGTTGCCACCGTGGCCCAGCAAGGTGACCTCCGGCCATTGATCGTTGCGAGTGATGCCGTAGCCGTAGGACTGCCCGGGCTGAGCGTGACGATCGATCTGGGCCGCCTGCATCGCCTCGGCCGAGGCGGGAGTCAGGACCTGGCCGCCGCCGTCCATCAGGAGCTTGGCCCAGGTCACCAGCTCGGTGGGGGTGGAGAAGGCGAAGCCGGCCGGCCCGCCCCAGAGGCTGTCGTAGTCGTCCGGCGCCAGCTCGCGACCCGGCACGTGGCCGTAGGCGAAGTTGCCGTGGGTCACCACCGCGTCTGCATCGAAGGTGGTCAGCGGCATGCCGGCCGGCCGCCAGACCCGCTCGGTGATCCGGTCGCGATAGCCTTGGCCGGAAGCGGCCTGGACGGCCAGACCCGCCAGGCTCCAGCTGGGATTGCTGTAGTTGTAGAAGCTGCCCGGCGGTGCATAGAGCTGCAGACCGGCTTGCCGGCCGGCCCACTCGGCCAGGGTGGTGGGATCGAAGGCGCCCTCGAGGTTGTCGGGGATGCCGGCGCTGTGGGTCAGCAGGTGCTGCAGCGTGATGTCGGAAGCCTTCCAGGGTGGGGCAATCCGGAAATCGGGCAGCACATCGGTGATCGGGGCGTGAAGGTCGAGCGTCCCTTCCTCCACCAGCTGCATCACCGCTGCCGCGGTCATCATCTTGGTGACCGAGCCGATGCGAAAGAGCGTATCGGCGTCGATCTCCCCGCCCTGCTGGGCATGCTTCACGCCATAGCCCTTGCGGTAGATCAGCTCGCCATGATGCAGGATGGCGATGGAGGCACCCGGCGCGTCGACCCGGGCCATGTCCTCGGCGACGCAGCCGTCGATGATGGTAAAGGGGTCGTCCTGCAGCGCCCCCTGGCTGGCCTCCGCTCGCCGTGCTTGGAACCAGCGCAGGAAACGCGCATCGTTCAGTGGCTCGAGCGGGGTCTCGACGATGGTCGGCGCCAGTCTTGGGTCCGGATCTACGCGCTCGGCGCGCGCGGAGCCCGGCAGCAGGGCCGTGCAGAGAAGCGTCGCCAGGATCAGTAGCATCGCGATAGGCGATCGCGACGGACATGGACTTGGGATTGCGTGAAAGGGACGGGTGGGCAGGCAGGACACGGGCGCACTCCTCGTGGCATTTGGCTCCTGGCGGTTGTCATCGAGCTTGGACCCATGGCACTGGCGAAGGTTTCGCTGGTGAGGGCTCCGACGAGTTCGACGTGCGCGTTCCCGATCGGATTGACGGTGATCGATCGGCTGTTGCCAGAGGTGCCCTCGTTCACGCGATTCCACGCGCATCGAGCCGGACGAGCGAGCGCGACCATCAGGGCGATTGCAAAGTCGTCAGGAAAGTAGAAGGCCCATCGAGTAAGCTTCTC
>CAZJWJ010000160.1:0-4566 GCA_964549495.1 uncultured Anaerolineales bacterium
ACTCTCCTGCTCGAGGTCGAGCTCGATCGTCGCCGGCGGGCCGGGCAGGACCCGGACCTCGTCTTCGACCTCGTTGTCGCCCATGTCGCTGTCGCGGCCGCTGCTGCTGGCCGAGAGCTTCATGCGCAGCGAGGTGCCGGGCAAGGTATCGCCGGGTACCTGCATCTCGATCTCGAAGACGCGCGTGGCACCGGCCGGCAAGGGGCTCTCGAGCACCCAGCGCAGCCGGCCCTCCGGACCGACCGTCGCGGCCGGGTCGCTGCCGACCAGCTCCAGGTCATCGGGCGGATCGGCCAGCACCACCACGTCGCGGGCCGCGTCGCGCAGGGCGGCGTTGTGCACCTCGGCCCGCCAGGTCAGGCTGGCGCCGGCCTCGACCGTCTCGGGCGCGATGAGCGCGCTGCGCAGGTTGACGCCCTCCAGCCAAGCGCCGCGGTCGGTGGCGCGGTCGTTGAGCGGATTGGTGTCGTGGACCGCCGAGCCCAGCTGGACTTCGGCTTGCAGCATCCGTTCCACCGGCGCCGCCGGATGGATATCGACCCAGACCCGCAGGCCGGCCGAACGGGGCAGGCTGTCCTCGACCGACCAGGTCACCGAAGGCCCGCGCCCGTCGAAGCCGCCGGCCAAGGGCTCCAGATCCGGCCCGCTCAGCGGCATCCAATGGTCGAAGCTGGTCGAGATGGGCAGCGTGAAGGTCAAGACCGCGTCCGGCACGACGGCGGTCTCCAGGTTCCCGTAGGTCAGATCGTAGACCAGGTGACCGCCCGGGCGGATCGAGCTGGCCAGGCTGTTGAGATCGACGGCCGTGAAGAGGTCGGCCGCGTGGATGTCGGCCTTGTCGGTATGCGCCAAGTCCGGCTGGCCCCGCTCGGCCGTGGTCGTGGTCACCGCGCCGCGCACGAAGACCGGGTCGAAACCGGTCCAGGGCGCATCGGGCTCGCGGTTCAAGCGGCCGCGCAGGGTCAGGGTCAGGCGCTCGCCCGCCGCCAGCGCCGGCAGCTCCCAGGCGCGGCTCTGGTAGTCCGGCTCGGGCGCGTCCAACAAGCCCTCGGGCAGTTCGGTGACGGTCACCGGCCGGCTGGCTTCGACGCCCTCGGCCAGGATGCGGCGATCGGTGGCCGCCGCCAGCACGAGGCCGCGGGCGCGGGCCGGCCCCAGATTGCTCAGGCCCAGGCTGTAGGTCAGCACCTCGCCCGGCAGGACCTGGCTCGTGGCCACCGGTCCGCGCGGGCCGGTCAGCCAGCCCTCCAGATGCAGGTCGGCCGGCGTCAGCTGCAGCTGCGCCGCGGCCTGCCGGCTGCCCTGCGCCGCGCGCAGCTGGACCGGACCGGCCTGCGACCCCGCGTGGTAGGTGCTGGTCGCCACGCCGCCGGCCAGAAGGGTCGTGGCCGGCGAGAAGCTGCCGCCGCCCGCGCTGAAGCGGATCTCCAGCGGCTCCTCGACCAGGTTGCCGAAGGCATCGCGCACCCGGGCCTCGACCCGGCTCCGGCCATCGTCCACCGGCAGGCTGCTCGCATCGGCCACCAGCTCGATCGTGGCCGGCGCGCCGGCCGTCACCCGCAACACGTGCTCGTCGCGGTTGTCGGCGGGCGCCAGGTCGGCCTCTGGCCGGCCGATGACCGCCCGGTTGGTCAACGTCACGCCCGCGGCCAGGCTGCCGGTCAATCGTGCCTGCACGCGGATCAGGTCCTCGTCCCCGGATTGGATTCGCGTGCGGCGCCATACGAGCGTGCGCGCACCGACGCGTGTGGCGGGGGGCGATGCCGAGATGAAGACGACGCCGGACGGCAACGTGTCGGTGATCACTAGGTCGCGCAGCTCGGCCGGCCCGCGGTTGCCGTAGCGCAGGCTGTACTCGATGCCGTCGTCCGGCGCGGCCCGATCGGGGCCCGACAGATCGACGTAGAGATCGCTCTTGGCCACCGGGATGGCCGGCGCCGTATCGCGGTCGTCCACGCTGCGCGCGTCCAGCGTGTCGGCCTCCAGCTCCACCCGATGTCGCACCTGGCTGCCGGGCTGGGCATCCTGGGGCACGCGGCTGACCAGATCGATGTGCACCGTCCAGGGTCCGGGCACCCGCGCCAGATGCCAGATCGGCCCCGACTCGCCCCAACTGCGCTGCAAGGGCGGCTGGCTCTGCTCGGCACCGTCGGAAACCCAATCGGCCCCCGAGAGCTCCAGGGTCACCGACAGACCCTCGGCCGGCTGCCGGCTGACGTTATAGAGCGTGACCGTATGCGTCACCAGCTGCCCCGGCTGCACCTGCTGGGCCTCGCTGGCGATCTCGACCCGCAAGTCGGTCGGCGCCGTGCGCAGCGTGAGCTCGGCGTGGTTGTCGTCCAGCTCGGGCTCCTCGGCCTGGCTGGCCGCCTCGAGCGCCAGGGGCAGGTCGAGGCCGGCCGACATCGTGACCGGCAGGCGCGCGCCGAGCGTGATCCACTGGCTGGCGCCAGCCTCCAGATCACCCAGCGGCCAGGCCAGTACGCCCGGCAGGCTCTGGATGTAGGGCAGGCTCGCGGCGACTTCGGCCAGATCGGCCGGCAGGGTCAGCGTCATGCGGCTGGCCGGGGCCAGCGCGCCGCCCGCGTTGGTGATGCCGAGGGTGAAGGTCACCGCCGCGCCGGGCGCGGCGCTTTCGGGGCCCAGGAGTGCCACCGCCAGGTCCGGCTCCGCGTCGAAGCGTCCGGCGCTCGCCCGTTGCGGCGAAAGCGCGCCCAGGGCGATCAGGCTGGCCGCCACGACGAGCAGGCTCAGCAGGCCGGCGCTCCAGAGGCTCCGGCTTCGATCCGCGATTGAGTTCAAACGACCATCCTCGTGCGTGCTGCCGGTGACCGGGTGAGCGGTTGATTGTACATCGGACTCGCGACATGCGCAGCGAGGCCCCGACGCAGGCAGGGGCAGCGCAGACTAGGACGCGTCGAGTGCGGAATTCGTTACGGTCCGAGCGCGCCGCCGCAGCGGATTCAGCGGTGCTCGGGCCCTCAGCGCAGATCCGTCTGCACGATCGGGAAGTACTGGCGCGCCCGCACCGGCCCGATGTCCACCCGGTCGACCAGCGCGTAGCCCAGCGCGTCCAGCACGCGCATCTCGTTGCTGGTGCCCCCATCCCCTCGCAGTTCGGCCTCCAGCCACAGGCTCGCGGACTGACCGGCCGGCACGCTTCCCGACCAGCGGATCCCGCGATCCGCGGCATCCCAAACCGGCGCCGGATCGATCGAGGCGCGCAGGCTGCCCGGGACGAGGTCGAGTTCGGGCGGCAGGCGGTCGATCAGCCAGGCCGGCACCGGACTCGGGCCCTGGTTGATCAGCCGCAGCTCGAATCGCAGGCGCTCGCCGGCCCGGGCCAAGCGACGGGTGGCCAGCTTGCGCGACGCCGCAAACGCGCTGGCACGCGCCTGCACGTCGGCCTCGATCCAGCGCGGCTCCAGGCCCGTGGCCGTCAGGCGGGCGCGGACGCGCGCCCGCGCGCCATCGCTCGATTCGGGACCTAGGCGAAGGCGCCAATGCAGCGGCAGGGACCGACCGGTCGACAACCCGCCCCGCCAGCTCAGGCTGTGGCGGCTCGCATCGTAGCGCAGGTCCGGGGATAGTCCCTCCGGCAAGAGTTCGCCGCTGGCCGGCAGCTCGATCTCGACGCGGGGATCGCGCAGGGCCAGCATGCCCTCGGCGGCCAAGGTCAGCGTGCAAGCAATCTGCGAACCGGCCAGGGCCCGGCGCGGGGACAGCTCCAGTCGGGACGCGGACAGGTCGGCCGGGTTCACCAGGATCGTCGGCGAACGGTTCAGGGCTTGGGCGCGGGTCACGATCTGCACCGTATCGCCCAGACGCCGGTTCGGCTCCGAGGCATTGCCCACCCGGCTTCGGTAGTGCAGATGGGCCCATCCGCTCGGCGCCTCGAGATCGACCCCAGAATCGGAGACGTCCGGCGGCTCTAGCGGCTTGCTCTCCCCATCCGGGAAACGCAGGCCGACCAGCGCGCCGCTCGGATCCGCCCCGGGCCCGAAGCGCAGCTCCATGCCCCCATCTGCGAGCAGGCGCAGGCCGGCCAGGACTCGGCCTTCGGCCAACCAGCTCAGCCGGACCGCCTCGGCCTCGCGCGCCAGACGCGGCTCCAACGCCTGCCCGGCGCGCCAGAGCACCGCCACCGCCGGCCGATCGAGACCTCCAGGCCCCAATTCGGGCGTGGCCGGCGGCTCGGGTGGCGGCGCGAAAGCCAGCCAACCGTCCACGCCCAGCCAAGCGCGGGTGTAGACCTCGCGCTGGAAGGGAAAGGCCAGGCCCAAGTCGATGGGACCGACGATGCCGTCGGCATCGGGCGCGGGAAGCGGGGCGCCGACGGGTTCCGGCGGGAGGCCGGCGGAGGCGGTGCAGCTCCGTGATCGGGTGATGTCGTACCCGGGCAGGAGTTCCCGGGCTTCGGCGACAACGTACTCGATGTCCGAGTCCACCGGGCGGATCTCCGAGGGTTCGCCGTCGTAGCGCTCGTCGGTCGTCCCAATCAGCAGCAAGTCACCCTGCGGGACCGCGAAGAACACGCGGCCGTCGCTCTTCGCGGTCGAGAACACG
>CAZJWJ010000161.1:0-4565 GCA_964549495.1 uncultured Anaerolineales bacterium
GGAACCGTTCCGTCTGACACCGCCCCGGTAACATTTTAATCTGACTTGACACGGGCCACCACCAGGACGATGATGAAGGCCCGCAGGTAGGCCAGGGGCAGGTGGAAGCGCTTACCGGTCGGCTCAGGCTTCATGGTCGGGCTCATCTCCTTCGATCGTCATCTACCGGCTCCTCCCAGGTTGCGAAGCGTCGATGACCCATGCTGCGAGCCTTGACCGGTGCTGTCAATTCGCCTCGCGGCTCGACAGGACCGGCATCGCTCCTTACCCTTGGGCGTATCCGAACATCTCCTAGCCATTGGAGCCTCCGCGCATGGCCCGCATGTACCCCCAATCCCCCGCCCTCGACACCACCAGCCAGGCCGAGCTGGCGCTCTTCGAGTCCATCGCGGCCGGCCTCTCCGACGAGCACTACGTCTTCCACTCCGCCTGCTTCCAGCTACCCAGCCGGCTGGGCCCCATCCGCGACGGCGAGGCCGACTTCCTGGTCGTCCACCCCGAGCGGGGCGTCTTGGTGCTGGAGGTCAAGGGTGGGCAGATCGTGCACAACCGCAAGCGCGGCGAGTGGATCAGCATCGCGCGCGGCGGCGAGCGGCACGTCATCAAGGATCCGCTCAACCAGGCCAAGACCGCCATGTACCGCTTCCGCGAACTCTGGGACAGCGTCACGAATACCGCACCCACGCCCATCTTCGGCCACGCCGTAGCCTTCCCCGACACCAGCATCCCGCCGGATGCGCAGGCCGGCCCGGATCTGCCGCGCGCCATCCTGATGGACCAGGGCGATGCCGCCCGGCCGGCCGACTGGTTCGAATCCGCCTACGCCTACTACCGCGGCCAAGGCCAGGCGCCACCCCCGCCTTCCGCCGATCATCTGCGTGCCTTCCTGCGCCAGCTGGGCGGCACGCGGCACTTCCGGCCGGCCATGTGGGGCAGCATCCAGCAGGAGAAGGCGCGCATGGCCCGCCTCACCGAGCAGCAGTTCCTCCTGCTCGATGCCCTGGGCCGGCGCCGTCGCGCGCTGGTGGCCGGCTGCGCCGGCTCGGGCAAGACCATGCTGGCCGTCGAGAAGGCGGCGCGGCTGGCGGAGGCCGGCCACCGCACCCTGCTCACCTGCTACAACAAGGCCCTGGCCCGCTTCCTGCGCCAGCGGCTGGGCCCGCGCGACAACCTGACCGTGCAGCACTTCCACGAGCTGGCCCACGAGTTGGCCACGCGGGCCGGCACCCTGCCCGAGCGGCCCGACTACGGCAGCGGCAACTTCTACGACGAGGTCCTGCCCGAGGCCTTGCTGTCAGCCATCGCCGCCCAGCCCGAGACCCGCTACGACGCCATCGTCGTCGACGAGGGCCAGGACTTCAGCGAGACCTGGTGGGTGCCCCTGAGCGAGCTGCTCGAGCATCCCGACGAGGACATCTTCTACATCTTCTACGACCAGCACCAGCAGCTCTATGGCCGCCAGACCCTTCTGCCCCTGGAGGGAGAGCCCTTCCTGCTCAGCGCCAACTGCCGCAACACCCGGCCCATCCACCGGCTGGTCATGCGCTTCGGTGGCGACTGGGCCGAGCTGGCTAGGTCGGTGGGCGCCGACGGCCGGCCGGTGGTCGTCGAGGACTACGGCCCGACCACCGCCGAGGCCCTGGCCGAGACCGCCGGCAAGGTCGTCGAGCAGCTGGTCGACCGCGAGCAGGTGCCCGTCGAGCACATTGTCCTGCTCTCGCCCTTCGCCCGCACCAGCGGCAAGAGCCTTCTGGCCGGCATCGATCGGATCGGCCGCTTCCCCCTCACCGAGTCCGATGCCGGCCCAGAAGGCTGCCTGCGCTTCTCCACCATCCACGGTTTCAAGGGCTGCGAGGCCGACGTGGCCTTGCTGATCGAAGCCGACCGCTGGAAGCCGGGCAAGGGCCGCGACGCCCTGCTCTACGTCGCCTGCTCCCGCGCCCGCCACCACCTGGTGGTCCTCCTGCCCGAGGGCCAGGCCGGCGAGTTGCGCCAGGCGCTGCGGGCCGGGCGATAGCGACGCCCTAGACCGTCAGCTCCTCGCCCAGCGCGTCCTCGTTCGAGACGCCCATCGACAGGTGGAACTGCACCATCTTCCAGGCACCGCCCTCGCGATGCCAGACGCCGGTGTAGCGCATCGGAATCTCGCTGCCGTCGGGCATCCGCAGGCTGGGCTGGTCGGCCACCCAGCCCACCGAGCCCTCGCTGTAGGCCTTCACCTCGCCTCCCTGGAAGCGAAGTCCCGCGCCGTGCATCTCGGGGATCTGCGCCCGAAAGGCCCGTCCCACCGCCTCGTCCACCCACCACTCGGCCGGATCGGTGCCGATGCCGATCAGCCCCGGTGACGAGGTCAGCATACCCTCGACCCCATCGGGCGAACCCGTGGAGAACTGCTCGTACATCTGAGCGACGTAGCCGGCCAACTCGGAATCTGCCTGCATGAACGGCCTCCCTGTCGGTGGATGCTGCTCGATCGATCGAGACGGCGACCGTACGCTGGCGCATCGGACGCCGCTCGGGTCGGGTCACGGCCCGGCGTCACGGGCCAGTATATCGCAATTCGCATCGCCCGTGCGGCCTTGCTGGCAGGGGCTCGCGGACTATGGCACACTGGCCCGCGCGAACCGACGTCTGGCCGGGCTCGATGACGCAGATCGACATCGACGCCGGCCGGCCCATCTGCCTCCTCGGCATCGCGCCCTTCGAGCCGGCCGAGTTCGTCGTCCTCCGAATGCGTCCCGGCAGGCCCGCTGCGCGCAGATCGCGAAAGGACAACCCGCGTGAGGATCCCGGAAGCCTTCGCGAAGGACTCCGCCCTCCTCGACGCTGCCTTCGCCGCGCAAGAGGTTCCACCCAAGCTCCTCGACCGGAACCTCTTGGTGGCCACGTGGAACCTGCGGGCGCTCCGGGACTTCGCCGACACCTGGCAGCATCCGGACGAGGTCTTCGCGCCCCCGGACGACGGCGCCCCGGCCCCCGGCATCCACCACGGCGGCCTGCGTGACCGCTATGCGATCTGCTTCATCGCCTCCATCCTGTCGCGCTTCGACGTGATCGCGATCACCGAGGTCAAGGAGGAGGCCACCGCCTTGCAGGCGGTTCGCGAGCACCTGGGCGACGACTGGGGCCTCTTGCTGCAGGACGTGACGGCCGGCCGGCGGGGCAACCGCGAGCGTATCGCCTTTCTCTACGACAGCCGCAAGCTGGTCGCCTCGGGCCTGGTCTGCGAGATCGTCCTGCCCGCCGACGGTCGCCCGGGCGATGGGGATGCGGCGCCGCCCAAGCAGTTCGCACGCACGCCCTACGTGGCCGGCTTCCGCTGGGGCCCGACGCCGATCACGCTGGTCGCGCTGCACATCCTCTTCGGAGGCATGCGCCACGAGGCCGAGCGCGAGGCCGAGCTGCGCGCCATCGCCGAGTGGCTCGATCGAAGCTGCCGCCGCGACCCTTGGATGCGCAACCTGATCACGCTGGGGGACTTCAACCTCCATTCCTCGACCAGCCCCTACCACCGGGCCTTCGTCTCGACCGGGCTGCACATCCCGTCGCCGCTCGTCGATGCCCAGAACACGATCTTCGGCAACGGGACCTGGGACAGCATCGCCTGGTTCGACGGCCCCGACTTCGGGATCCCCTACGCCAGCGCCGGCGACTTCGACTACCTGCCGACGCTGCAGTCCGCGCGCTTCCCGGCGCTCGACCTCGAGGACCGTCAGATCCGCCGGCGCATCGCGGACTACATCTCGGACCACTTCCCGATGTGGGTCGAGCTCCACGCGCCCCACCGAAGGCACTCGAGCCCATGAGCAACGGCGACAAGCCCCGCGTCACCGACCCGCCGCCGGCCGCCGTCGCCGAGGACCTGGCCCGGCTGGCCGAGCATCTGGACGATCGGATCCCGCCCAAGGTCCTCGACCGCAACCTCTTGGTGGCGACCTGGAACATCCGCGGCTTCGGGCGCGTCACGCACAAGTGGCAGGCGGAGTCGGGCGACAGCCCCAAGCGCGACCTGCACGCCATCCACGTCATCGCCGAGATCATCTCGCGCTTCGACGTGCTGGCGCTCCAGGAGCTCAAGGGCGATCTGGAGGCCTTGCGGCTGACGCTCGAGCTGTTGGGCCCCGACTGGGGCATGATCCTGTCGGACGTGACCCAGGGCGATCGCGGCAACACCGAGCGGATCGGCTTCCTCTTCGACACCCGCCGGGTCCACATGTCGGGGCTGGCCTGCGAGATCGTGCTGCCCGACGAGTACCTGGACGATGCGGAGCGCAGCCTGCTCAACCGGCAGTTCGCGCGCACGCCCTATGCCGTCGGCTTCCGCTCCCTGCGCTCGCGCTTCACCCTGGTCTCGGTGCACATCGTCTGGGGCGACTCCGACACGGAGCGCATCGCCGAGCTGCAGGCCATCGCCGACTGGATGCACGCCTGGGCCACCGACAAACACGCCTGGGACCGGAACCTGATCGTGCTCGGCGACTTCAACATCGTCGGCAGGCAAGGGCCCTTCACCGATGCCTTCGGCTCGACCGGCCTGCAGGTCCCCGAGCCGCTGCGCGATCTGC
>CAZJWJ010000162.1:0-4465 GCA_964549495.1 uncultured Anaerolineales bacterium
GCGGCATCAGTGATCTACCGTGGAACCCGCGCAGCGGGTGGAGCGGTTTAGTTCAGCCCTCGATATCTTGACAGAGCATAGGTCGGCCACTTCACTACAGTGTTTCCAGGCATGTTGTGGTTGCGAAACCCGGTGAGCTATTCAAAGTAAGGTCTCGACCGAGGCCCATCGGGTTTATTGACTTCGGGCATCAGACCACACTTGGACGCATTCCGGGGCGATATCGGTGGCGCCACCGGGACTGAGCGGACGGATAGAGCGACGGATCGTAAGGTCTCGCAAGACGGCTGGCAGGCGATCTTCGACGACTGCATGTTCGACTCTCGCACAGTGGGCTATTGAGCGCCGGCGAGTGGGCTATTGAACGAGGCCGAGTGGGCTATTGAGCGCCGGCGAGTGGGCTATTGAACGGGGCCGAGTGGGCTATTGAATGCCGGCAGAACCGCTCGCCCATTGCGCCACATTCCGCTCGCCCATCATGCCGCATCGCGTGCGCTCATCTCGACAGCCCTGGCAATCAACGGTTGTCGGGACACAACACCACCGGACGCACGAAGGGGGCGACCCGAAGGCCGCCCCCTTGCGCGAGCGCTTGCCGGCCTTCACCGGCAGGCCACGATTAGGCCGCCTGCACGCGCGGCGGCTCGAGCGGATCTTCGGGGAACTCGGCGTCCCAAAGCTCCTTGTACTGCTCGGGCGTCAGGCCGATGTTCTGCTCGTTGTCGATCTGGCCTGCGAAGAGCTCGCGGATGCGCAGCTGCGTGATCAGGCGGTGCTCGGGTCGATAGCGCATGCGCATGCTGCCATCACCGCGGATGATGGGGCGGAAGCCGCCGATACCCGGGATGTCCACCGCACGGCCGCGGCGATTGTAGAAGAGCAGCGTGGCCTCCAGCTCGAAGAGCACGCGCATCACCTCGCCGCGGCGCTGGCCGGTGGTGTCGGCCAGGCGCTCGACGAGCTCGTCGAGGCCGACCTTCTCTCCGTAGCGGATCTTCGGGCCGAACTTCACGATCGCCTGGATGAAGCTTGCCATTTGTCTTGCCTCCTATGGGCTGGTCGGCCATGGCTGGCCGCGTCTCTTGCCCATAGAACGACAGTGGCTCGCGAACGGTTCCCAACTCCGGCCGCCGTTTCCCCGCCGTCTCACCGCCGGGAGGCCGCTGCCGTGCTGGCCAGTCGGAACCCGGCGTTGTCGTTGCGGTAGTCCGGCCCGAAGAAGACGCCACAGCTCATCCATCGTGATCCGATCGCATTCCATCGCCAATTTCTCGCCCTTCATCGCGCCCCATTCCCGCGATGGCGTGGACCACCATCAGAGCCAAAGCCAGGCCCAGGCCGAAGGTCTCGACCAGAACGGACCACTCTGGATAGCGGTGCGCGATTCCGGCACCCACACCGATGCCGAAGCAGATCGTTCTCGCGACCCACCAGATAGACGTGTTCTCCAGCTTCAAGCCGACCTCCACGTGGTCACGAAGTTCCCGGGTTTCTCCGCGTCAGCGAAGACGGGCCGAGCTACGAGGGTAAGCGGCATCACATCCGTCCGTCAAGGGTCCGTGCCCCTGGTCTTTGAATTGCTGGACCCGACGAGCCGGCGTGATGGAGGGTCTTCTCGGTAGGAGTCCATCGTGCACGCAAGGCAGACAGTATCGAGTTCACTTCTTGAGTGGTCGAAGGGCGAACAGCGACGAATAGGCCTCCATGCGTACAGCACTACGACGGCGATACAACTAGCATCAGCGCATCGACCTCCGCTTTCGTCCAAGCCCCAGGAGTCCTCGATGTGCACCCGCTCGCTTCTGCTTCACGATATTCGGCCCTCTCGGAGCTACCTTCCCAACCTGGATCGCGCTAGGCTACGCTGGTCGGATATGATCGAGCCATGATCTACCGCCTGCAGCTTGTCGTCACCATCGTCGCGATCCTGTCCGTCGCGGCAGGCTGTTCGCCCGTCGGAGCACCGCCTGAACCTCGCGAGATCAGCGAGGCTCGATACGTGGTTCTCGACTCGTGGTCGCCCGACGGGGGCTGGATTGCCGAATGGGTCGACATGACCACACCGAGTCCCGACGTGCCTGGAGCGAGCCACCTCAGCCTGCGCTTCGTCGAGGTCGAGAGCGCCCGCAACTGCACTCATGAGGAGGTCGAACAACCAGAGGGGACGGACGGCATGCTCACGGTCCGTTGGATGGATGATGGGCTCGTGCGCGTCGCCGGGATGCAGGGCATCCCCTGCGAAGGCGCCTTCGGCCTCAACCCGTCGCCGACGACGACCCCATCGACCGACGAAGCCAGATCGCCTTCGCGATCGTTGGTGAGGATCCCGCCTACCATCTGGCACTGTGGTCCGGAGAGCATGGTCTCTGGCTCTACCCCCCGGAGTCGCGACGACTGGAGGATCTTGGGCCGATCCGATGGCGCAGCGAGGACGGTGATGTCGCGCAGGGTGCAAGCCGATTCCCTACCACAACCGATCCAGTATCGAGTCGAGCTTCTTGACTCGACCCCCAGGTGACAGGAGATGCCGTATGCCCGGAACTCGATTCAGCGCGCCCGTTCTCATCTCCATGCTGCTCGCGACAGCCTGCACCCCGCCACCGCCTTCCTCGGTGCCGATCGCGGCGCCGGCTGTGGACGCGGCCCAACCGGTTTTGAGATCCTATCTCGCGCATCTCGAGCAGGGTCGATACGGCGAGGCGGCCGAGTTGTATGGCGGCTCTTGGGAAGTCCTGCAAGATTGGAACGAGGACATCCCACCAGAGGATCACGAGACGCTCTTGCAGCGCGCCTGCGAGCTCAACGGTCTCCATTGCCTGAAGGCAAGAGACATCCGGTGGGTTCCGGGCGACGACGCGCCGTCCCGCGAACTGTACTTCGATGTCGAATTCGAGAACGACGACGGCTCGCTCTTCGTCCGTGGCCCCTGCTGCGGCGCGAACGCCACGGTTCAGCCCCCGGAGTCGGTCTTCCGCTTCACCGTTGTCGAGCATGCCGCCGATAGGCTGGTCGTCATGGAGCTGCCGCCCTACGTACCGTGAAGTCGTCGTTTCCATCGAACACAAGGAGTTGGGATGAGCCGCCAGCCGGCCATTGCCGCAGCACACCGCTTGGGCGCATCGCTGTGCCTGGCGCTGACGATCGCATGCACGCCCGCGACACCGAACGCGGCCGAACCGAACGACAGCGTGGGCTCCCAGGTTCGGGAGACCGACCCGCCAGCTCTCTCCCGAGATTCCTCGACACCCGTACCGCCCTCCGCCTACCCACCGCCTGAACGACCCGATGGCCCAAATGACGATGCCGATAACCTCGAGTCTTGGCCACCGGCGGAGGCTTACCCCGGTGGCGCGCGCCCAACTCGGCCGCCGACCGCTTCCGCGGCAGAGCGCACCGCCACGAATGTCGAGGTGCGGGCCACCTCGAGCGCGGCCCAGGATTCGGTGTCCGCGGTCATCGCCGAGGTCCTGCCGGCCGGCGCGACCTTCGATGTCGACGCGCTCGAGGACTGGTCGGGTGAACTCGGCCCCGGAGGCAAGGGCTTGCCCATTCAGCTGCGTGACGGCGGTCTCGACTGCGTAGCCCTCTTGGCCGCGAGTCCGCACGACGTAGCCGGCGGATCGGAAGAAGCCTACGCCGACCTCGTGTGGCGCATGACGGAGACGGTGCCGGTCACCGACGTCACCGCGATCCGAAAGGTCGGGCTCAGCTGGCCTGACCATGAGGCCGCAGGTCTCCAGGTCGATGCAGGCGGCTCGACCTATTTGGTCGTGGCCTCCTTCATGTCGGACACGGTTTCGCCCCGAATGCAGGAGGCCTTCGCGCTGCCCGGCGTCCTGGCCGCGTCCCATTCGTCGGAGCGCATCGATCACAGTCTGATGCGCTGGGAGTCCGAATCCACCGGGCTGTTGGTCGGTTCTACTCGCATCGACCGGGATACCGATTCGGTCCAGCGCAGCTTGACGGTGCACGAAACCCCGTCCGGAGGTATCGCGCCGCGTATCGGGAGCTTCGGACCGGATGCCGTCGTTCGGGACATGGACGGAGACGGAAGCCCGGAGATCGTCGCTGCTGCCGGCAGCAGCAGTGGCCACGAGGTCTGGCGCTTGACAGCAGGCGGGCTGGTCGTCGTCGAGCATCTGCCCGCCGACGAGGTCCCAGTGCCAAAGCCGGTGAGCGATGGAGGCTTGCCCCAGCTGCCGGCCGATCTCTATCTCTATCGCCTTGCCGGCCAGGGCGAGGTCTGGCGCTGGCCGGCGACCGGGTCCGCGCTCGAGCGCATCGGTCCGGCGCCGGGCATGCACACGGATTCGGGCATCGCGCTCCGGATGGCCGCCCCCCTTTCAGAAGAGGCGATCCGCGCAGACCGACCTCCGTACCAAGTGGCACGCGACGCGCCGGTGGTCGTCTACTCGCTGGCGAGCGAAACCGACGCCGCCCACACGATCGCCTTGGGATTCCAGGA
>CAZJWJ010000163.1:0-4462 GCA_964549495.1 uncultured Anaerolineales bacterium
CGTCGGCCACCAGGATCACCTCGAAGCGATCGGGCCGGTGGCAGCCCGATTCCGAGCAGACCTGCGTGGCGTCGAGGCGAAGCTGACCGGACAGATGGGGACGGCCCTGCGGCAGGCTCAGGACTTGCGATAGGGTGCTGTTCCCACCCCCGCCGAGCTCGGGCTGGCCGACGAATCCCGATCCGCCCAGCAGGGCCGACCGACCGCTGAAGACCAGGTCGCTGCGATCCGTGCTGCTGGCCGGACTGCTGCCGGAGCCGCGCCAGGCCTCGAGCACCTGGCCGGCCTCGAAATCACCGTCCGAGAGGGCATTGGGCAGCCGGGCCAGGCGGATCTCCCAACCGTGTCGCAAGGGCTGCTCGGGCCAGCTCACATACCCGCCGAGCTCGGCGCGAATGCCGACCGCGGCGCGGGGATCGGCACAGATGCTCTGACCCAGCACCGCCTGTCGAATCCAGGGCGTACCGCCGGCCAGTTCTTGGGTCAAGAACCAGCGTCCGCCACCCGGGTCCGATAGCGCCCGACCGAGAGGATCGACGACCGTGGCCAGCAGGTTCTGGCAGCCGGCCATGCCATCGTCGGATCTGGGCTGGCGCAGGGCCAGCCAGGGCAGGAGGAGCCGAGGCCGGTCATCCGGCGTCGCGCTCGGGTCCGGCACCGCCGGGTCGGTCGGGGAGGGGACTGGTGTGTCGCTCGCTGGCCGCGTCGGGCTGGGCGTGGCATCCGGCGTGGGGATGGTGGCCGTCGGCGTTCTCGACCCGAAGAGCGTCGGTGTCGCGCTCGGTAGATCGGATTCGGTGGCCGTGGCCGGCGGCGAGCCAGTGACGCTCGTCCAGGCTTGCGCGCTTGCTGGAAGGCTGGACCAGTTGCCGGCCCGATCGCGCGCTCGGGCGGCGAACCAGTAGGAACGCCCGGCTTCGAGCGGCAGCGTCCAGGCCGCGCTGCCGGTGAGCGGATCGGCCGGCCAGGGCTGCGGCTCGCCGGCCGGCTGCCAATCCGCGGCGCTGGTCGGTGCCCGATCGCGCGCCAAGAAGACCTGGAACTCGGCCACCCCCGTGCCGCCGTCGGCGGCATCCACCCAAAGCTCCAGTTCGCCGGGCTCGACCTCTTCGGGCAGCTCGTGCAAGCTGGCGCGGAAGGGGCCGTAGAGGTCTTGTTCGACGATGATCACCGGCCGGCCGGCCAGGACGGGTGACTGGTTGCCGGGATTGTTGCGATTGGTGGTGCCCGGCAAGGTCAGATGCAGGCGCCCCGCTTGGGGCTCGAGCTGCTCGCGCCGCGGCCAGCCGTCCGCATCCAGGCGGAGGACGGTGGCCTCGGTTCCGGTGGCGAAGAGCTCGACCTGCCGATCGGCCCGCAGCCAATTGAAGACCACCTGCACCCGCGTATCCGGTGGGCGATAGAAGAGCAGCCGCTGGGTGAAGTTGGCGTCGCGGGCCGGCCGCCAGAGCAGTTCGGCATCGGCCAGCTCCTCGGCCGCCCAGGCCAGGGCGGCATGCGCGGGGCGCGGCTGGCCGGCCAGCTGCGGATCGAGTCGCCAGCAGCTTCGCCCCTCCGGCGGCGTCCAGCATTGGTTCGTTGCGGTATTGCGCACCAGACCGAAGGCATCATAGCTGGCCGGGCCGTTGCCGCAGTCGTCATAGAGCTGAAAGAGGAACATGCGCTGCAGGCCGGCGCCCACGCCCTCGGCCAGGGCCTGCCAGACGTAGCCGGCCTGCTCGGCCGTGCTGCCCCGCCAGGGGCTGACCGGATCCCAACAAGGTCCCGGATGCTCGTTCCAGATCGGCATGCCCATCTCGGTCACCCACAGCGGCTTGGCCGGCAGCCCCTGTTCGGCCAGGAGCGCCCGGGCCTGCGTCGGTCCGGTGAGCAAGAGATTGGGGTAGACGTACCAATGCCAAGCCGCCGCGTCGAAGTACCAGCCGTGCCGCTCGACCAAGTCCGTCCTGGCCGCGCGCTGGCGAAGCGCGGAAAGGAATTGTCGGTACCACCCCGCCGCCGAGGCATCGTCGGCGATGCCCCCATGCAGCACCGTGGCCTCCGGATCGACCCAGTGGATGCTCAGGTAGGCCACCTCGAGGTAGCGCGCGAACTCGGCGGCCGTGCCGCTCCAGAAATGCGCCAGGTTGGGCTCGTTGCCGATCTCCCAATGGCGGACCCCGGCATCGTCGGGCCAGCCCCTGGAACGCGCCAGCTCGCCACCCGGCTTGTAGCGCCGGGCGGCGGCCACCACGAAGCTGGCCCAGGAATGTTGCGGGTTGACCCGAGCCGCCAGCTCCGGATCGTCCGTTCCCGAGCCCGCGGCGGTCAAGAAGATGGGACCGTCCAAGCCGGCCGGAGGTGCTGACTGCGGCTGGGCCGGACCGGAAGCCCGCGAACGGCCATCCGCAAGTCGCCCGGATCCGGACGCCGGGAAGGGACCGAGCCAAGACGGGCTGCGCAGCGCGGGGTGGAGCATCATCGAACTGTCGGCAGGTCCGCCGTCCAGCGCCACCGTCCCGGCATGGAAGCCCGGCGTTCCCTGGAGGATGAGCAGGCTGCGCAGTCCCGCCTGCCGGTCGCGAGCCACGATCCCGTCGGCCACCTGCCAATCGTAGACGGCGGCCCGGCGCTCGACCATGTCCCAGTAGAGCGACCAGCGGTTCCAGCCCGCCCCCGCTTCAGCCGCCCGCTCGTAACGCTCGGCCAGCTCGGCTGGGGTCTGTCGCTCGACGGCCTCGAAGCCGCCATCGGGCCGGCGAGACAGGTGCAAGTCCATCAGGTCGACATGCGCCAGGCCGAAACGCGGCATTCCATCATCCACGTCGTGCAGCGCGACCACCGACTCCTGGGCGATCGCCGGTCGCGTGGGGTAAGCCGCCCCGCAGGCCAGCATCAGCAGCACCGAGGCGATCCAGGCCCCGGCACGACGCGGATGCAGCGATGGCACGGCCACGGCCTCAGTCGCCCTGGTGGTGCTTGTGGATCATCGGTACGAAGAGGTTCCAGAGCTGCGGTCCCGGCGTTGGGCTCGGTCCCGGCCCGGTGGTCGGCGTCGGAGGAGAGGGCTGGCTGGTCGGCGTCGTGCGCCCCTCGCCGACCGGCACCGCCACCGAGAGCTCGGAGCTGTTGGCGTTGACATCGGTGCAGTTGGCCGTCACGAACTCCTCTCGCATGGCCGACTCGGCCTCGAAGATGAACAGTCCGGTCGCCGGATCGGCGGTCAGTCGGCCCTCGAAGTAGCGTGCCTCGCTGGCCGCATCGGAGTAGATCTCGACCCGGCCGCCTTTGCAGCTGGCGGCGGTGCCGACGACGCGGCGGGCGGCGACGTTGTTGATCACCGGAGCACGGACGCCCGCGTTCGCGCCTTGAGCCAGTTGGATGGCGGTCCCGTCATTGTTCCAGATCTCGTTCTCTACCAACTCGTTGGCGTTGGCGCTACGGCCCGAGATCGAGATCCCACCGCTGACGTTGCAAGCGATCTGATTGCGCTCGACCGTGGTCTCGGTCACACCGTTGTTGATCTGGATGCCCAAGACCCCATTGCCGGCGCAGGTCTCTCCATCCGGCCCGAGCCCGATCTGGTTGTCGCGGATGATGGTTCGGTAGCTGCCGTCATAGAGTGCGATGCCCGCGCTATCGTTGCCGGAAATCACGTTGCCTTGGATGAGGCTGTCGTGGGAGGCGATCTTCACGGTCACACCTCCTTCCAAGCCGACGGGCGTGCCCTCGGCATCCAGGCCGATCCAGTTCCCGATCACCTGATTTCCGTGTGAGCCCTCGGCGATCGACACGCCGGAGCCCAAGGTGCTGGCTGCCAGCACGTTGCGATCGGAGGGCGCCTCACCACCGACCCGGTTGCCAGGCGCCCCGACGCTCATCTGGATGCAGTCATCCTGCAAGGGCAAGACCTCGGTGCCATCGCCTCCGATCCCGCACCAGCTACCCACGACGCGATTGCCGGTCGAGCCGCCATCTCGAATCTGGATGCCGACAGCCGGGCTGATCTGGTAGAGCGCCAAGCCGGGGCCGAACTGGTTGTTGCTGCCCCCCTGGCCGAAGAGACCCGCGCGCACGACGAAGGCCGCGATGCCGAACTGGCCGGTGACGTCGAAGCCCTTGAAGGTGTTGCCGGAGCTCTCGATGATGAAGGCGTGGTCCAGCGCGCCCGCACCCGGCGTGATCACGAACTTGTTGTCGGCCGGGCTGGACCAGCCCTCGATGTCGAGGGTGAAGTCGAGGGAGGTCCCGCCTTCGCTGAGCGAGAGGGCCAAACCGCTCTCGGCGAACTCGAAGTACCACTTTCCGGTCACCGGATCGTAGCCCGGATCGCTCTGAGCCAATGGCCTGGCCAGCGGTGGGCAGGGCTTGGCGTCGGGCGTACCGGACTCGTAGCAGGCGCGGACCACGCCCTGCATGGCGTTGCTCTCGATCCGCGTATCGCCCGAGCGGCGCGGGCCGACCTGACCGGGCAGGCAAGCAC
>CAZJWJ010000164.1:0-4426 GCA_964549495.1 uncultured Anaerolineales bacterium
CGGCGGCTTGACGCGCCGCGAGATCGCCGAGCGCACCGGGGCGCCGCTGGGCACCGTCCACACCCGGGCGCGGCTGGCACTGCAGAAGCTCGGCGCGGCGCTGTCCGGGCCGGCGACCAGCCAGGAGGGCGGCGATGCCATCTGAGAACGCCCTCGATCGCCAGAGCCTCGTCGAGCTGCTCCCGCTCTACGCCCTCGGCGGGCTGAGCGAGGAAGAGCAGGCGGCGGTCGAGGACCTGCTCGAGCGGGAGCCGGCCCTACGGTCCGAGCTCCGCGCCTACCGAACGACGGTCGGCCGGCTGCCCGAGAGCCTGTCCCCCGTCTCGCCGCCAGCAAGGGTCCGCGAGCGACTGCTCGAGCGGATCGAAGCCGACCGCCAGCAGCACCAGGGCGCGAGCGTCACGGACTCCGGTCGGTCGACGAGATCAGCGGCGGCGGGATCCCCGGCCACCCGAAACCGGCCCGAGCCGGGCGACCCTCCGCGCTGGCGACGGTGGCTGGGCTCGGGCGGCCAGGCTCCGATGCGCCTGGCGGCCGGCCTGGCCCTCGTCGCCCTCCTGGCCTGGGGCATCGCCTCGCGCGCCGAACTGGAGCGTCGCCAAGCCCGGATCGACGCCCTCGAGGCGCAGGTGACCGAGATGGATCGCCTCCGCGGGCAGATCGAGGAATTGGAAGACCTGCGCGACCAGGTCGACGCCCTGGACGGCTTGCAGGATCGCATCACCGAGCTCGAAGACCAGCTGGCCGCCGAGCAACGCTTCTCGGCCATCGCCGAAGCGCCCGGCGCGCGCTTCATCCGCATCGAGGGCACCGAGGCCGTCGCGCCGGGCTCCCCGGCCCGCGGGCAGTTGGTCGTCGACCCGGCCAATCGCCGGGGCGCCCTCCTGGTCTCCGACTTGCCGGCCCTGGAAGAACGCCAGGACTATCAGCTCTGGCTGATCGGGGACGCGGGACCGGTCAGCGCCGGCGTCTTCGAGGTCGATGATCGCGGCCGAGCCGTGCTGGGCTTCGAGGCGACGGGACCGGCGGGCTTCGACGCGATCGGGGTCTCGATCGAGCCGCGGGGCGGGAGCTCGGCCCCGACCGGCGACATCGTGCTCTACGGAGAGGGCGCCTGATGCTCGTGGTCTTTCAAAGAGATCCTCGAGGGCTCGCGCATCGACGCTTTGAATCCTGGGTCTCGGCCGCATAGCAGCACGACGACGAAGCTCCCGATGAATGCGAATCGAGCCTTCCTGCGAAGAGCCGGGTAACCGGGCTCGACCAGGATGGAGAGCTCGCATTCGCCAGGCCCGGCGCGGCTCGACCCGCACCGCGGCTCGTGGACCGGCACCGGATCGGCGCCGGCCAGGGAGGAAGTCGACACCGAATGTCCCATACACCGATCAAGAATCCAGCCCAACCAAGATTCCAGCACCGCCCGGCCGATCGCTCATCAGCGGCCGGCCTGCTGTCCCGCTTCGCCCTACTGATCTGCCTCGCCGTCATCCCCTCGATCACCAGTTGCGCCCCGACGGGCGATGGCGCGCCGGTCGATCCCGACATGGCATCCCCGCCCCTGCCCGGCCAGCAGCGCTCGCCTGTCGATGCCCGACCGTCAGGGATGGATGCGGCCGCGCCGGAGGTCGAGAATCGCGCTCGGGCCTCGGCGCAGGCGTTCGAAGGCTTGGCCGAGCTGCAAGCCATCCGCGAAGGCGCCGACCTGAGCGGATACGGCCGAGCCGGAGAGGCCTTCGAGCGGGCGCTGGCCATCGATCCCGGGCAGTTCGAGGCCACCCTCGGCAAGGGCCTTCTGCTCTTGGCCCTGCATGATTTCTCCGGCGGCCTGGATTGGGGCCAGCGGGCGCTCGCCCTGCGCCCATCCAGCGCGCCGGCCCATGGGATCCTCGTCGACGCCTACGCGGAGATGGGTCGCTACGAAGAGGCTTCGGCCGCGGCGCAGCGGATGGTAGAGCTTCGGCCGGACCAAGCCGCCTACAGCCGCATCTCCTACCTACGCGAGCTGCACGGCCAGGTCGATGCCGCCGCCGAGGCGATGCGAATGGCCGCCGAGAGCGGTCCGCCGGATGCCGAGGGCACGCTCTGGTCCTGGCACCGGCTGGGCAAGCTCCACTGGGAGCAGGGCCGGCTCGAAGACGCCGAGGCAGCCTACCAGCATGCCCTGCAGGTCGATGCCGGCTACACGCCCGCGGCGGTGGGCATGGCCGAGATCGCCTGGTCGCGTGGGGATCGAAGATCCGCGCTGGACCAGATGGAGGCACTGGCCGAACAGAGCGGCAGCCCGGACGATCTGGTCCTGCTCGGCGAGCTGCTCGAGCAGGCGGGGCGCGTGGACGAGGCGCAGGAGCGCTTCGCCCAGGCACGCGAGGCCATGCGCCCGGACGAGGCGGCCGGCAGCGACCTGGACCTACCGATCGCCATGTTCCGGATCGAGTACGAGCCGGATTTCGATGCCAGCACGCTGGTCGAGACGGCCCGCGCCGCTTACGAGCGGGCGCCGAGCGTCATCGCCGCCGGCCAGCTGGCCTGGGTGCTCCACCATGCCGGCCAGCACGAAGAGGCCTGGCGATACAGCCAGCGAGCGCGCCGGCTGGGCACGAGACAGGCCACGATGTACTACCGCGCCGGTCTCATCGCCAAGGCTTCGGGCCGGGATGGAGCGGCCGCGGACCTGCTGGAGCGGGCGTTGGACATCAACCCGGACTTCTCGGTACGCCATGCACCGCGTGCCCGGGCGCTACTGGAGGATTGGGGGACGGTGGCCGGCCGCTAGCGGCCGGTGAGCGTCACGCGGGCTCGCCACCCTGGCTCAGCCGCCGGCGCTGAGCCAGGGAAAGGCCAGCACGTAGAGCACCGTCGCCACCACCAGCGAGGCCAGCATGACCGGCGCGCCCACTCGCAGCCACTGCGGGGCGGTGATGGGCTCGCGGGTGCGCTCGCTGACGGCGACGACCACGATGTTGGCCGTGGCGCCGATGATGGTGCCGTTGCCGCCCAGGCCGGCGCCCAGCGCCAAGGCCCACCAGAGCGCGTTGGCGCCGGGCAGACCGGTCTGCTCCAGCTCTTGGATGATGGGGATGATGGCGATGGTGATGGGGATGTTGTCGACCACCGCCGAGAGCAAGGCCACGCCCCAGAGGACGATCAGGCCCAGGACCAGCGTGCTGTCGGTGCCCAGCGAGAGCAGGCCGTCGGCCAGAAGCTCCATCACGCCGGATGCCTCCAGGCCGCCGATGAGCACGAAGAGCGCCACGAAGAAGAGCAGCACGCTCCACTCGACCTCGCGCAAGGTCTCCTCGACCTTGGGACGCATCCAGATCAGCGCCGCGGCCCCGCCGGCGAGCGCGGCGGCGGCCGGCGAGAGGTGCAGCTGGCTCTCGGCAAAGAAGAGCAGCACCACCACGATCAGCACCGCCAGCACCCGCCGCATGCCGCGCGCGTCGCGGATGGCCTCGCGCGGGTCCAGGTCCGCCAGAGCGGCCATCGAGCCAGGCGGCAGGGCCAGAAAGCGCCGGAAGCGCCAGCGCAAGACCAGGAGCGAGGTCAACCAGACCACCAGCACGATGGGCGCCATGTTGACCAGGAAGGCGTTGAAGCTCAGGCCGGCCCGCGAGCCGATGATCACGTTGGGCGGATCGCCGACCAGGGTGGCCGCGCCACCGATGTTGGACAGGATAGCCTCGCCGATGAGCAGGGGCACCGGGTTGATGCCCCGCAGCTCGGCGATGCGCAGGGTCATCGGCGCCATCAAGACCACCGTGGTCACGTTGTCCAGGACGGTCGAGAGTAGCGAGGTGACCACGCCCAAGAGCAAGAGCAAGCGCCAGGAGCTACGTCCGGCGCGCCGGGCCACCCAGATGGCCACGGCGTCGAAGAAGCCGGTCTGACCCAGAAGCTGCACGATGACCATCATGCCCAAGAGCAAGCCCAGGGTCTCGTGGTCGATCGAGGCGATGGCGTCCGACTCTTCGTAGAAGCCGAGGAAGTGCCCGGAGACGACCATAAGGGCCGCGCCGGCGGCGCCGGCGATCAGGCGGTGCAACCTGTCGGAGAAGATGATGCCGATGGTGACGACGGCGATGGTGGCGGCGACGATCTGGCCCTGGTATGCGGCGAGGCCGGCGATGGATTCGAACACGGAGCAAGCCTGGTGGGTCGGAACGAGAAACGCGGTTCTGGCACCGTCCGGCGCCAGAACCGCGTGATTATAACACCACCGGCCCGTCTACTGCGGCAGCTCCATCACCCAGATGGCCTTGTCGCGGCTCTCGACGAAGGACAAGCGCCGGCCGTCCGGCGCCACCGCCCAATCTCCATTGGCGATCTTGAAGGGCTTCGTCGCCGGATCGGTCAGGGGCCGCGCGGTCAAGGTGGCGGCGTCGACCTCGTAGAGCCGGTGGGAACCCGACTCGGGCTGCATCGGGAC
>CAZJWJ010000165.1:0-4319 GCA_964549495.1 uncultured Anaerolineales bacterium
CCGGGCACCTACGACATGAAGGCTGGCCTGACCCAGGCCATCCTATCGCTGGAGGCGTTGCGGGCGATGGGCTTGGCGCCGCGCCTGCCGACTTCGCTGCTCGTCAACTCCGACGAGGAGGTCGGCAGCCACGATTCGACCGAGGCCATCCGCCGGATGGCCGGCAGCGCCGCGCGGGTCTTCGTGCTCGAGCCCTCGCTTGGGCCCGAGGGTCGCATCAAGACCGCGCGCAAGGGCGTCGGCCGCTTCGAGTTGCGCGTGCGCGGCCGGGCGGCCCACGCCGGGCTCAACCCGGAGGAAGGCGTCAGCGCTGTGCTCGAGCTGTCGCACGTCATCCAGCAGCTCTTCGCGCTCAACGATCCGTCCCGAGCCGTGACCGTCAACGTCGGCACCATCGACGGCGGCTTGGGCGCCAACGTGGTGGCGCCCGAGTCCAGCGCGGTGGTCGACGTGCGGGTGCCCACCGCCGAGGACGCGCGCCGGATCGAGGCGGCCATCTACGCCCTCGAGCCCGTGACGCCGGGCACCAGCATCGAGGTCAGCGGCGGCGTCGGCCGGCCCCCCTTGGAGCGCGACGCCGGCGTGATCGGGCTGTGGCAGCGCGCGCAGCGCCTGGCCTCGACGATCGACCTGGAGCTGCAGGAAGGCATGGCCGGCGGCGGCTCGGACGGCAACACGACCGCCTCCCTGGCCCCCACGCTGGACGGCCTGGGCGCGGTGGGGGCCGGCGCGCATGCCCAGCACGAGCAGATCGACCTGCCCCGGACGCTCGAGCGCACGGCCCTCTTGGCCCTCCTGCTGCTCGATCCACCACCGGGCTGAGCCGAGCGCTTCGGGCGGGCCCTCCATCCGAGGCGCACAGGAGTCGAGATATGCAGCCCAAGTACCTCTTCGGATCGGTGACCCGCATCGCCGGCCTGCGCGAGCAGGAGTTCGAGACCAGACCTCTGCCGCTCGAAGACTGGGCAGGCGGCGACTACGTGGTCGGTGAGGTGATCCGGCCGGTGCGCGGCGGCCTGAGCATCGAGCTGCCCACCGGCCGCCACGCCGAGCCGATGATCGGCGACCTGGTGGTCGGTGCCCTCGGCGTCCGCGCCGCCACCCTGGAGATGGTCGGTCGCTGGCAGGACATCGGCAGCGATGGCCGCATCGACTTCTTGACGGCTGCCGGGGTGGTCGGGCGCCTGGGATCCAAATCGGCCTTCCTGCCCGATCCCATCGCCGGCCGCTACCGGGGCCACGTCTTCGTCGACGGAAGGCCGGCGCGCATGCGCGACCACGCCATCCGCGAGGAGCAGGCGCGCGAGCTGACCACGCCGGTGATCCTGATCGTGGGCACCTCGATGTCCTCGGGCAAGACCATGGCCGCGCGCCTGATCGTGCGCCTGCTGCGGCATGCCGGGCTGCGCGTGGCGGCCGGCAAGCTGACCGGCGCCGGCCGCTACCGCGACATCCTGTCGATGCGCGATGCCGGCGCCGTGGCCGACTTCGACTTCGTGGATGCCGGCCTGCCGACCACGGTCTGCTCGCCGGAGCGCTACCGCGAGGCCATCGCCCCCTTGCTCTCGCGCCTGGCCGCGGTGGAGGCCGATGCGGTGGTGGTCGAGGCCGGCGCCTCGCCGGTCGAGCCCTACAACGGCGATACCCTGATGGAGATCCTCTCCGACCGCATCCGCTGCATGGTGCTCTGCGCCAGCGATCCCTATGCCGTGGTCGGCATCATGCAGGCCTTCGATCGCCGACCCGACCTGGTCACGGGCATCGCCACCAACACCAGCGCCGGCATCGAGGTCATCGAGACACTGGTCGGCGTGCCGGCGCTCAACGTCCAGAATCCGGACGACGCGCCGCGGCTGATGTCGGTGCTCGAGCGCTGCCTGGACCTCGACGCCAGCTGAGGGCTGACAGGTCGGCCGAGCGCCGGAAGGCCGATGGCCCTCCGGCGCTCGCCTGCGGATCGAGGCTACGGATAGCCGTAGTTCGGCGCTCGATCGCGTCCGCCGATGCCTTCGTAGTCCTGCCGGCCACAGGCCCGGTCGATCAGGTCGGCCACTTCCCAGGCCTCGTCGCTGTCCAGCTCGCGCGCGGCCAAGTCGGCCTGCTCGATCAGCCTATCGGGATGCAGGCCCCGGACGTAGGGGCTCTCGCGCAGGAGCTCGCCGAAGGCCGCCAAGCTGGCGGTCAGGCGGAAGTGGGCCGGCGCGCGGTCCCAGCTGGGCGCCAGGTCGCCGGCATCCAGCAGCTCCTCGATCTCGTTGACCTCGCCCGAATCCGGGTCGGCCCAGCGCAGGCGGACCACGCCCAGCTCGCCGCGGGCCTCGGGCACCAGGGACAGGGCGTAGAGCGCCGTGGCGCTGTGGCCGGCACCGATCTCGCCGGCGTCCACGCGGTCGTCCCGGAAGTCACGGTCGGCCACGTCGCGGTTCTCGTAGCCGATCAAGCGGTAGGCCCAGACCGTCTCCGGGTTGAATTCCACCTGGACCTTGGCATCCCGCGCCACCAGCTGCAAGGTGCCGGTCAGGGCCTGGCCGAAGACCCGCTCGGCCTCGCGCAGGTCATCGACGTAGTGGTAGCTTCCGTCGCCGTGGTCGGCCAACTGCTCGAGCAGCGCATCGTTGTAGTTGCCCATGCCCACGCCCACCGCGGTCAGCGTGATGCCGCGATCGAGCTCGCGCGCAACCCGCTGCAGGATGGCGCGCGGCCCGGTGGCGCCGACGTTGGCCACGCCGTCGCTGCAGAGCACCACCCGGTTGATGGACTCAGGATCGAAGCCCTCGCCGGCCAGGTCGTAGCCCAGGCTCAGGCCGGCCTCGGCGTTGGTCGAGCCCCCCGGTTGCAGCCGGTCGAGCGCGCGCAGGATGCCGCGCCGGTCGGCCACCGAGGTCATCGGCAGCGCGACCCAGGCCCGATCGTCGTAGCCGACGATGGCCACGGCATCCCGCGAATCCAACCCGCCGACCAGCGTGCGCAGCGCGTCCTTGACCAGCTCCAGGCGTCCGTCCTCGCGCATCGAGCCGGAGGTGTCGACGACGAAGGTCAGACGGGCCGGTTGGCGCCGCCAGTCGCTGACCTCCCGGGCCTGGATGCCCACGCGCAGCAGGGCCTCGCCGCGCTCCTCGCCGTAGACGTTCTCGGCCCCGTCCAGCTGGATGTGGAAGTCCCCGGTCCAGGGCTGCCGGTAGCCCTGGTCGATCCGGTTGATCATCTCCTCCACCCGCACCGCCTCGGCCGGCGGCAGATGTCCTTGGTCCAGGTAGCTGCGGACCAGGGTGTAGGAGCCGGTGTCCACGTCCAAGCCGAAGGTCGAGCGGTTGTCGCGCCAACTCTCCTGCCAGGGGTTGATGCCCCAGTCGTGGAAGAACATGTCGTCCGGGGGACGATGGTAGGGCGCCTCGGGCAGCGGATAGCGCCGGACCTCCCCACGACCGTCGGGACCGCGAGGCGGCCGCGAATCGAAGGCGGCATCGGCGGCCCGCTCGGCCTCGGTCGGCAGGACGGTCAAGGAGCCGGCCTGCGTGTCGGCGGCACCGTCCGAACCGCTTCGCGGAGCCGAGAGCCCGCGCGTGGCGGCATCCGCCTCGGAGCCGCCCGCTTCCGCATCCATCGCCTCGTCCACGTAGGCATCTCCGGCCCTCGGCTCCGGCGCGATCGCCCCCGGTCCGCGAGACTCCTGCGGTGCAGCCGGAGCCGAGTCGTCGGCTGCCGACTCCGCCATGGAGTCACGCGGGGCAAGCCTCGACTCGGAATCCGAGCGATCGCTCACCGCGCAGGCGGCCAAGCTCCATAGCACCGACAGGGCGATCATACAGGCTGCCAGCAGGCGGCTCGTCGACGGGGGGACCGCCTGCCGATGCACCTCGACCCGTGCCCGGTTCGGCAGCCGCTCCGTCTTCCTGCGTTCCATGCTCGTTCGGTCTCGCATCGTCTTCTCCTCTACGCTAGGGTGGGGCGGTTTCTCTTCGGCGCCAGGTCCCTGCCCGGATCGAGTCCAGCTCGGCTACCGCTCGATCCGATCTCCACTTGCGTCTGACTCCTTTCCTCGGGAGGCCGGACTGGGTTGCTTGGCGCCGCTCCTCGCCCATTCCAACGACACAGTCGTCGAATTGGTTCCAATTCTTGCCCGATCTCATGAAGTCCTCACCTGCCCGTGGAACGCCTCGGGCCGCGAAATGCAGTCATGACGCAGGCTTTCGCGGTATTGAGCCCGTCGATGAGTTAGAGCGTCTAACAATACCTCCCGCCGGCTGCGCCCGAGTCTCGCGCCCGCATGCTGCGCCGGGAGCGGCTGCCGGTGCTCAGCGTGGCGCTGCCACGCCTCC
>CAZJWJ010000166.1:0-4313 GCA_964549495.1 uncultured Anaerolineales bacterium
GGAGCGGATGCAGCGGCGGTCGAGCCCCTAGGATTCACTGCGGCGGTGCACTAGACTCGGCGGCGAGGGAGGATCGTGGATCGACGAGTTCGAGCATCCATGCGACGGGGGATCGGATCGGCGGCGCGAGGCGCCTTCTCCGCCGCTTGCCTGGCGGCTCTGCTCGCCAGCCTCACGCTCACGGCACTGAGCGGGCTAGCCGATGAAGGTGGGCCATCGGAACGCGGATCGGCCGTCCTGCCCAGCCCGACGCCGGTGGACGATGCCGGGTCGACGCGGACCTGGATCGCCCTGTTCGCGTCGCCGGCTGCTGCGATCGATGCGACCTCGATCGCGTTCGCAGCGACCGACCAGCCGGAGGTCGGGACGGATCGTGGCCCCGTCGCGACGGATCCTGCCGCGCGCTCGAGCCGGCGGACCGAGGTCTACCGCGCCCTCGATCTGGCCGGTACCTCCGCGCTCGCTCCTGCGCTCGACCGCTTGCGGGCGATGGAAGGCTCCGGCCAGGTAGCCGGGGTCGAGGCCTTTCCGGCCCTGGGCGCCGTCGCCTTCCGAGCCGATCCCGAGGCGGCAGCGCGCATCGCCACCCTGCCCGGTCTGCTCGAGCTCCGGCCAAGCCGCCAGTACCGCTTGGTCGGACAGGTCCCCGTAGGCGCCGGCGCATCGAAGGACCCCGCTCGATCCGAGGAGGAGCTCGGTCGACACTCGGAAGGTCCGGATCGTCCCACGGAAGGTCCCGATCGACGCTCGGAGGCACTGGATCGAACCTCGCGGTCTCTCGCAAGACCGTCCGAAGGCTTCGATCGAACGGCGTCGCCTGGATGGGAGCAGATTTCCGGTAGTCTGACGCCCGATCCGGAGGCCTGGCATCTGGAGGCCGTCGGCGCCGGCCGCGGCTGGTTGCGCTACGGGATGGCCGGCGAGGGCAGCACGGTGGCGGTGCTGGATACCGGCGCCGACTGGCAGCATCCGATCCTGGCCGAGCGCTACCGCGGTCGCGAGGCCCGCGAGCACGCCCTGCATTGGTTCGATGCCGTCGGCAGCCCGGCCGCGCCGCGACCGCTCGATCCGCACGGGCACGGCTCGATGGTGACCGGCTTGGTGGCCGGGCGTCAGGGGCGCGCGGCCTGGGGCGCGGCGCCGGCTGCCGAATGGATCTCGGCCCGCGTCTTCGATGGCGCCGGTCGGTCGAGCGATCTCTGGCTCCTGCGCGGCGCGGCGTGGACCCTGGCGCCGGGAAAAGCGGGGGGGCCGGTCCGGCCCGACCTGGCGCCCGACGTGGTCAACGGCTCCTGGAGCCTGGACAACGGGGCCGATCCCCTGATGGACCGCATGATCGCCAGCTGGCTGGTCATGGACATCCTGCCGGTCTTCGCCGCCGGCAACATCGAGGACGGCGCCGATCTCTGGGGCCGCATCCTGTCCCCGGCCGGCCATCCCGAGGTGATCGGCGTCGGCGCGGCCACCAGCGGGGGGCTGGCTTGGTCCCTCTCGCGGGGCGGGCCCGGCTTCCACGATGCCGTCAAGCCCGATCTGATCGCGCCCGGGGTCGCGCTGCGCTCGGCGGCGCCGGGCGGCGGTTGGCAGACCGGCAGCGGCAGCTCGATGGCCAGCCCGCAGGTGGCCGGCGCCGCGGCCCTGCTGGCCGGCCTGCGACCCGATCTGCGGGCCTCCGACCGAGCCGAGCTGCTGCGCCGTAGCGCCGCCGATCGCGGCCCGGTCGGGCCGGAGGGCGACCAGGGATGGGGCCTCTTGGACATCGAGGCCGCCCTGGAGGCAGCCGCCTCGGCCGGGCTCGTCTCGGGCCGGGTGCTCGACCCGCAGGGCCGACCGGCGGTCGGCGCTCGGCTCGAGGCCCGCGCCGTGGATGGCGGCAGCGATCGCTTCGTGGTCGAGGTGGACGCGGCCGGAGGCTTCCGGCTGCTGCTGGCGGCCGGCCGCTGGAACCTGAGGGCCGAGCGCCCCGATCTTGGACCGGCCTCGCTCGAGGTCGAGCTGGTGGCCGGGCAATCCGTCGAACGGGACCTGCGACTCGACGAGAACGCACCAGAGCCTCGAGCATGGCTCCAGGGTCGCGTGACCGATCGGGATCGCCGGCCCATCGCGGGCGCTGAGATCCGGCTGCTGGGCCGCGACTGGTCGGCCCGCAGCGACGGCGAGGGAGGCTACCGGCTGGCCTTGCCGGTCGGCGAGTCGCAGCTGCGCGTCACCGCCGACGGCCGGCGGGCACAGCATGCGAACCTGACGCTGGCGCCGGGCGAGCTGCGCGCGCGGGACTGGCCGCTGGCCCCGGCACCGCGCATCCTGCTGGTCGACGCCGATGCCTGGGATGGCGAGCGCGTCGCGCCCTACCTCGCCCGCGGCCTGGAGGATGCCGGCTATACGGTCGAGCGCTGGTCGGTCGATCGGCTCGACGCCTTGCCCTCGGTCGAGTGGCTCTCCGAGCACGAGATCCTACTCTGGAGCCAAGTCTACGGCTCGCCGGGCTGGATCGACCGCCGGCGGGCCGACCAGGGCCTGCCGCCGGCGGCCGTGGCGGGCCTGCGCGCCTTCTTCGAGGCCGGCGGCCGGCCCATCCTCACCGGCCAGGACCTGAGCCTGCACGACCTCTTGCGCGGCAACGCGCCGGACTACCTGCGCCAGATCTTCGGCGCCGAGCTCTTGCGCAGCCGCGCCTGGACCGAGCCCACCACCGTCTTCGGCGAGGGGCCCTTCGCGGGTCTGGGCCTGGACTTGGCCTGGCCGCGTGGGGCGCCCAAGCTGCGCTACTTCGAACCGGATGTGCTGCGGCCGCTCGGACCGATCGCGCGGCCCCTGCTGCGCTACGCGGACGGCGGCGTGGCGGCCATCGGCCGGGCCGACGAGGCCGGCCGCGCCATCTTCCTGGGCTTCGGGCCCGAGAGCGCCGGCGACCGCGCCCAGCTGGCCGACCTGCTGGACCGGGCCATCGGCTGGCTCGAAGGCCCCACCATGCAGCTGTCGGCCGATCCGCCCGACCCCGAGCCGGGCGAGCGCCTGCGGCTGACGGTCGACCTGCGCGCCGGTCGCGCCGAGGCGGACCTGGACCTGCGCTTGCGTCTGCCGCCCTCCCTGACCGTCGAGGATGCCGGCGAGCTGGAAGACGAGGACGCCGGCCGGCTGAGCTGGACCGGCTGGTTGGCGGCCGAGCAGGCGCGCGAGCTGTCCGTCGAGGTCCGCTATCGGCCGAATGCGGTCGCGCCCGATCGGGGGCCGCGCCTCGAGGCCGAGCTCTGGCGAGACGGTCGGGTGATCACGGAGGTCTTGACGCTCTGGCCTCGACTGGCGGACCTGCGGGCCTCGCGCCTGTCCATCGAGCCGGGCCGCATCGATGCGCCCCGGCCGGTCACGCTGCGGCTGGACCTGGTCAACGCCGGCGCGCTGGATGCCACGGAACCTTCTCTCGAGCTGCGCTTGCCGACCGGGCTGGCCGCCTTGACGCCCAGCTTGCGCCTCGGCTCGGGCGAGGCCAGCTGGCTGCCCGACGCGAACGGTCTGCGCTGGCAGCCGATGCTGCTTCCAGCCGGCGCGGCGACCGACCTGACGCTCCAGCTCCAGCCGGCCGGACCGGCCGGCAGCCACCAGGTCGAGGCCATCATCACCGACCCCCGGGCCAGCCGGATCGAGCGATCCGCCTGGCTGAGCCTGGCGGGTCCGGAGCTCCAGCTCGAGCCCCTCTCGCCCCTGCCCGTCGATCCAGTCGCCGGCCAGGCCTTTACCCTGAGCCTGGCGCTGCGCAACGAGGGCGGTCCAGCCGGCGCCGCCCGCTTGGCCATCGATCTGCCCGAGGATATCGATCCCGAGCCGCCGGTCCCGGGCCAGGTGGACGGTCGACGCTGGGATGCCTGGCGTGGCGCCTTGCCCGCGGGCGGATCGCAGCGGATCGACCTGCGGCTGCGGGCCCACCCCGACGCGGCCCGGGGCAGGCGCGTGCTGAGCCTCACCTTGGAGGATGGCCTGCAGCCGGCGGCGCCGATCACGGAGCGGGTCGAGCTCCACCTCCGCCGCGCCGACATCGGAGCGTCGCGCGCGGTGATCCTGCCCGATCGCGTCCTGGCCGGGGGGACGGTGAGCCTGACCATCCTGGCGGCCAATCACGGGGACGCGCCGGCGCGGATCGCGGTGACCGACACCCATTCGCCCGGCTTGCAGCCCATCGATGGCAGCCTGCGCTACGAGCAGGGGACGCTGCGGCGCGAACCGGGCGTGCTGCACTGGAGCCTGGAGCTCCCGCCGTCGGATGGCTCGGGCTACGCGGCCAGTCCGGCCTCCGCCGGCCTCCCGCCGGAACCCGT
>CAZJWJ010000167.1:0-4010 GCA_964549495.1 uncultured Anaerolineales bacterium
AGCCGACTTTCAGTCGGCGACCAAGCTACCGGCTTTCAGCCGGTAGTAGTTGACTATTCGTCGTGCTCGGTTATATTCAATCAAGGGTATGAGTACTTGGTCTATGCTCAGGAGCTAGAGGTTCCACCATCTTTACCCGATGAGTGGAACTCGTGGTACGAAGCGGATGTCTGTAATCGAACCACGCAGTTCTATCAGGAAGAGTATAAAGCCTTGGGCTCCTCGACTCCCGCACCAACGCGGGTCCCTTCCGTGACACCGAGCCCTAGCGTGGCCCCCACGGTGCGACCGACTTCAACGGACGGCGTTCATGTCATCACGACTGCGATCGCCCTCCCGATACTGCTGCGCTCCGTTCCAGCCCCATAGATCGATGTGGCGCACCATGATTCCCGACAGCCGGACTGACGCGCCACCGCTCCTGCTAAGATGGAACGGGAAACCTCGCATATGGTGGACGTGACGGAAGGTCAGAAATGGTGGACGCTAGACCTACCCAGACCAAGCCGAAGCACGGGTTCATGTGCCTATTGGCCTTGTCCTATCTGATCGTGATGCACGCGGAGTCGCCCGCTCCCGAGCCCGTCCAGGCAACACCAGCCCAGCAAAGCACGCCACGCTTTGCCTACGAGCGGACGATCCCCGCCACCACCACGGGCTTGCAAGCCCCCATGAACCTCTCGATCTACGGCAGCGACCGGCTCCACGTGCTGGATCTCGAGGGTGGTCGCTTGAAGGTGTTGGACGCGCAGGGGAACGTGCTGGCGGACAAGCAAGATCCCGACCCGGGTCCCTACGCCGAGACGACGGATCGAGAGATCGACTTTCTCGTGGCGCAGCATGGATTGGCGAATGGGCGCACGCTGGTCATGCGTGAGTTCGGCTTCTCGAGCAGTGCTGACCAACGGTACCGCCGCCACTTTCAGATCGATCTCGACGGCAAGCTCGAAGACACGTCCTACCGAGATTTCGATTATCCTCAGAACCTTACCAGCGGTCGGCGCTGGTATGCTGGCATCGCCGTGAATCCGGACTTGGATCATCTCTACACGCTGGAGGCGGGCTGGCCGAGCGTGCAGGTGCATCGCCTATCGAGCGGTGAGCCTCTGGGCTTCGAGGCGCTTCCTCTCGCGCCCAGATGGAATCGCAGGGCGCCCTTTGGCTGGTACGTGGACATCGATGTCATGGAAGACGGGCGCTGGGTGCTGCTGAATCAAGCTGGCTCCGAGCTCTTGCTCCGGCGCAGCGCATGGAATCCTGGCCGGCCACCGAATCGCGAGTACACGATCCCGGGGCGGCCGATCAAGACCGCATCGCTGGGCAACGAGATCTTCGTGCTGGACGTGGATGGCAGCGTGCGCATCCTCGACGGAGACGGGCGGTTCCTGGAACACTTCGATGCTCGCGGCCCGATGGCCAGCGACTCGACATTCATCAGCGACCTGGACCTGGCCGACGACGGGAGCCTGTATGCGTTGGACGGCTCCACGGGGGACATCCACGTCTTCACCCGGCAGCCAGATCCGCTCGTTCCGCCTTCCGACGGGGCTGAGGATCGCTGCCACGTCGAACGCGACAAGTCGGCGAGTCCGCCGCGGGTGGTCTTGGGCGAGTCGGTCGAAATCGCCCTCGAGGTCTCCGGCGCCTGCCCCAAGCGGTCCGGGATGGACCTGCTGATCCTTCTGGAACGAAACCGAGCCGCCCTCGGGGCTTTCCCCGTGGATCCATTGGGAAACGCCAAGCCGCTGGCCGACGAACTGATCCGCGTCGCCGATCTGGAGCGTGACCGGATCGGGATCATGGCCAACATCGAAACGGTCGATCTCGATTCGGTTCATCCGCTCTCCGCCGATCGCCAGGATCTGTTGAATGCACTGGGCCGCCTCGAGCGCGAGCCGAACCAGTCGCGCACCGGTCCGTTTCAACGACATCTGTCGATGGCGCGCACCATGCTCGACGGCCCGGGCTCGCGGCCGGATGCTCGCAAGGTGATGTTGATCTTCTCCACCAACGGCTACCCGGGCCTTGTCTTGCCAGATCGCTTCCGTGTGCTCCTACAGGGCACTCGGCTGGTGGCCATCTCGGCCTTGAGCAAGGAAGAAGATCTGCGCTACTCGATGTCGGTTCGACACCACAACGAATCCGTCATCTGGCCCATGTGGCTGGCTTCGGGCTATTGGGACCAGGTCCCTGCCGGGGAGTTGGAGGACATGTCAGCGGCGGACCTCTATGCCCAGCTTCAGGAGGACAGCCAGCCCCTGTCGGCCGATGTGCTGGCCAGCACGATGGTCATCACCGACGTGATCCCCGCCAACATGCGGCTCGATCCGGGCTCCGTCCAGCCGCCGGCGGATTGGGATGCCGGCACGCGGACGCTCACCTGGCGGCTTGCGGACCTCCCCTTCACCCGCGCCGAGCTACGCTATCGGCTCTACCCGGAGGAGAGCGGCGTCTGGCCGACCAACGTCGTGGCCCGTGCGGAGTACGAGGATGGATTGGGGCAGCCGGGCGCCATCCGATTTCCGGTCCCGCATGTCGAAGTCTTGGCTCCGACGCCGACCTCCACCGCGACGCAGATGCCGATCACGCCCAGCGCCACGGCGACCGAAACGGCCAGCCCGATCCCGACCGCTTCGCCGACTCCAATCCCCCGCCCAATCTTCCTTCCGCTCTTGCTGCGCGAGCATTGCCAGCCCGAGCAGCGTTTGGTCGATGCCGTGCTCGTGCTCGATGCTTCGGGCTCCATGCGCGAGCCGGCCGCGGATGGCCAGCGGAGCAAGCTGGATGCCGCCACGGATGCCGCGGGGATCTTCCTGGATGCCCTGTACCTCGATCGCGGCGATCGAGCGGCCATCGTCTCCTTCCATCAGGAGGCCGAGTTGAAGATGTCGCTGACCGACGATCGCGCGGCCTTGGACAGCGCGCTGGATGCCATCGTCCCCGCCACCGGTACCTGCCTGGTCTGCGGCGTGGAGGCCGGCGCGCTCGAGTTGACCGGCGAGCGCCATCATCCATCGCACGCGCCCGTCCTGATCTTGCTCACCGACGGACGATCCAACCCCCAACCCGCCTCCGCCGCGGTGGAGAGCGCACGACGCGCCAAGGCCGCCGGGGTGATCATCTACACCATCGGGCTGGGTTCCGACCTGGACGAGGCGGCCCTGCGCGAGATGGCCAGTCTGCCCGAAGCCTACTTCGCCGCGCCCACGGATGAAGAGTTGGCCCGGATCTACCGCCAGATCGCGGTGGCGATCCCCTGTCCGCCTAGTATCTTCTGGGCTGAACGGTGAAGGCCAGGGCGGGTTGATTCGCGGCGGCGCTCGAGCACGGCCCGCCAGCTTTGGAGGTCGGCGCTTCCGCTAGGCGTCCGTGGGCACCAAGGTCGGAGTCGCGAAGCGCGAGGGATCGCGATCTGGCGTTGTCGGCGCCCGCGTGGCCCGTGGCCAAGGCTGATGACCCGCCACCAGGCGGAGTCGAATCTCGTGGCTGGCCGGGTCGGTGGCATCGAACCTGGTAGTGCGCGGATCGTCGGAGAAGATCTGTAGGTAGAACGCGCGCGCCTTGCCGGCCGGGATGTCCCCGGAGTCGAGCCGAAGCGAGAGCTCCAGATCGACCGACTCGGCCGGCGAGAGCACCAGGGCCGGCTCGAGCCAGCCAGCCGGGCCGATGGTCGAGCCGGTCAGCCGGCGCTCCACACAGGAGCATCCTGCATACACGCGCGAGATCGTGAGCGGTGCATTCCCGACGTTCCGCAAGGTGACGTTTCGCGTCGGGCGACCCCTGGGATCATAGGCTCCGAAGTCTAGGGTCATCACGTCGTTGACACCGGTAATCACCAGCGCGGGGCCTTCACCGTGTGCGGTTGTCTCCCCCACGAGTCGAGGTGCGTAAGCGGGATCGAGCACAACCGGATCCTCCATTTGAACCAGCGCTTCGATCTCGTCCAGGTTGACGAGCTCAGTGCGTGACAGAACATAAGTGCTAGGCTGGCGGACTGGCCTACAACTCCG
>CAZJWJ010000168.1:0-3957 GCA_964549495.1 uncultured Anaerolineales bacterium
ATTATGAAACCCGGCCAGGGGGCGGACAAGCAATCACGACGCGCGAGGGAGGAGCGCTGTGCTTCGCGCTCCTCCCTCGGTACCGACATCGCGAACTGCCGACTACTTGATCGAGACCTTGGCCCCGGCCTCCTCGAGCTTGGACTTGGCCGCCTCGGCGTCGTCCTTGGTCAGGCCCTCGAGCACGGCCGTCGGAGCGCTCTCGACGACCTCCTTGGCCTCCTTGAGGCCCAGGCTGCTGTTGACCTCGCGCACGGCCTTGATGACCTTGATCTTCTGCGCGCCGGCATCCTCGAGGACGACGTCGAACTCGGTCTGCTCCTCGGCCGCTTCGGCGCCGCCGGCCGCCATGGGCATGGCGCCCATCGCCACCGGAGCGGCCGCCGAGACACCCCAATGCTCCTCGAGCTTCGAGACCAACTCGGAGGCTTCGGGCAGGGTCAACTCGTCGAGCTTTTCGATGATCGCTTGAAGGTCCGCCATGATCGTCTACTCCTGTAATTCGGGTTGCTCGCCGATCGTCGCGATCGACGGGATTCGGATGGTTATCGGACGGGCGAAGCTCAGGCCACCTCGCCCTGGTCGACCTTGGCGCGCAAGACGCCCACCAGGTCGCGCATCGGCGCTTGAAGCACCGAGACCAACTGTCGGGACGGGGCCTGGATCACACCGACGATCAGGCCGCGAAGCTCGTCCTTGGTCGGCAGCTTGCTCATCATCTCGACGCCGGCCGCATCGATGTGCTTGCCTTCCAGCATGCCGCCCTTGACCTCGAGCAGCTCCTGCTTCTTGGCGAAGTCGAGGATGGCCTTGGCCGGGGTCGACAGGTCCTCGACGAAGAGCGCGATGGCCGTCGGGCCGCCCAAGAGGTTGGCCGGCGGCTCGATGCCGGCCATCTCGAAAGCCCGCCGGGCGAGCGTGTTCTTGATGACCGTCATCGTGGCACCGCTCTTGCGGAGCTCTCCGCGCAGGGCCTTCATCTCGGCATCGGACAGGCCGCGGTAGTCGGCGACGACCAGGGCATTGGCTTCCTTCAGCCGTGCCGCCATGTCCTCGACCACCTGCGCCTTCTGGCTACGTGTGAGTGGCAATCTGCTTCCCTCCTCTCTGGATCGATAGAAAACACCCCCGTGGCGACGAGGCGCACGAGGGTGTCGGGGGTCCGATCGGTCCCCCCCGGGCCGGTGGTCGGCGACCGCGGGGGTCGCATCGTCCGGCACCGGGAGCTCGCTGGCCTCGGCAGGTCCGCTCTCGCGGTTTCATCCCCGGCCGGAGCCGGTGGAGCCTGCTGTCTCTGGCGATTCGGTTGGTTCCGGCGGCCTGGAAGCCGGCCGCCGGCGGGATCGATCGCGGCCCGGGCGCCGAGCGCCACAGGCCGCGGGATCTTCTAGTTCATCAGCGCGAGGGCGCCGGGCAGGTCGATCTTGACCCCCGGGCCCATGGTGCTGGCGAGGGTGATGTTGTCGATGAAGTGCCCCTTGGCACCCGGTGGACGCGAGCGCACGACGGCGTCCACGGCCGCGGCCAGGTTCTCGAAGAGCTGATCCTCGCCGAAGCTGACCTTGCCGATGGGGATGTGCAGGTTGGAGGTCTTGTCGATGCGGAACTCCATCCGGCCGGCCTTGGTCTCGCGCACCACGTCGCCCACGTCGTCCTCGGAGACGACGGTGCCCGCCTTGGGGTTGGGCATCAGGCCGCGCGGGCCGAGCACCGGGCCGAGCCGGCCGACCACGCGCATCATCGGCTGGGTGGCCACCACGGCGTCGAAGTCCAGCCAGCCGCCGCGGATCTTCTCGGCCAGCTCGTCGCTGCCGACGTGATCGGCGCCCGCCGCCGCGGCCGCGCGGGCCGCGTCGCCCTCGGCGAAGACCAGGATGCGGACCTCGCGACCGGTGCCGTGGGGCAGGGCCATCACGCCGCGCACCTGCTGGTCGGCATGGCGCGGGTCGACGTTCAGGCGCATGTGCATCTCGACCGTCTCGTCGAACTTGGCGTAGGCCACTTCCTTGACCAAGCCCACCGCCTCGCGGGGCGGGTAGGCCCGGCCGCGGTCGACCTTCTCCAGTGCGGCCTTGCGCTGCTTTGCCATCGCCATCTCGCTAGCCCTCCACCGTGATGCCCATCGAGCGCGCCGTACCCTCGATCTGGCGCATGGCCATCTCGATGTCATTCGCGTTCAGATCGGCCATCTTCTTCTCGGCGATCTCGCGCACCTGCTGGCGGCTGACCTTGCCGACGCGATCGGTCAGCGGGTTGCCGGCCCCCTTGGGCACGCCGGCCGCCTTGAGCAAGAGCGAAGCCGCCGGCGGCGTCTTGGTGACGAAGCTGAAGGAGCGGTCCTGGTAGACGGTGATCTCGACCGGGACGATGTCGCCGGCCATGTTGGCCGTGCGCGCGTTGTACTCCTTGACGAAGCCCATGATGTTGACGCCGTGCTGACCTAGCGCGGGGCCGATGGGCTGTCCCGGCGTGGCCTGGCCGGCCGGGATCTGCAGCTTGATGATGGCCATGACCTTCTGGGCCATGTCGACACTCCTCGTTCCGCCGTGCGAGCGGCCGGCGCTGGGGCTGGCCTCCGGCAGTGGTGGCGCTCTCGCGCCCCGAATCGGTTGTTCTCGTGAGTCTCTTAGACCTTCTCGACCTGCAGGAAGTCCAATTCGACGGGCGTCTCGCGGCCGAAGAAGTTGACCATCAGCCGGACCTTGCCGCGCTCCATGTCGATGGCGTCGATGACGCCGTGGAAGTCGGTGAAGGGCCCGTCGACGATGCGCACGTTCTGGCCTTCGCGGAAGCTGACCCGGATGGTCGGCTCCTCGGCCTCCATGCGCCGCATGATCTTCTCGACGTCCTCCGGCCGCAGCGGCACCGGCTTGACGCGCTCGCCGGTCTGCGAGCCGACGAAGCCGGTGACGGCCGGCGTGTTGCGGACCACACCCCAGGAATCGTCGGTGAGCAGCATGCGCACCAGGACGTAGCCGGGGAAGATCTTGCGCTCGACGATGCGCCGCTGGCCGTCCTTGATGTCGACCTCTTCCTCGATCGGCACGACGATCTGGAAGATCTGATCGTGCATGCCCATCGACTCGATGCGGTGCTCGAGGTTCTGCTTGACCTTGTTCTCGTAGCCCGAATAGGTGTGCACGACGTACCAATCCGCGTCATCCGGAATGTCGTAGGCCTGCTCCACCGTGGCGGCAGCGTCGGACTCGGTCGCGCCATCGGCGCCCTCTTGGGGAAGATCCTTCGCCTTGTCTTCAGCCATGTGCCACCTACTTTGTCGATGCGCCCGCGGACCGGCCCGCACGAGACTCCGAACTAGCCCAGGATCAATCCGGCCAACTCGGTGAAGATCAGGTCGACACCGCCGAGCAAGGCGGTCATCAGCGCCGTCACGAAGAGCACGACGATCGTGAGGTTGATGGCCTCCTCGCGCGTGGGCCACACGACCTTCTGCAGCTCGTCGCGCGTATCCGCGAGGTATTGGGTGAGCCGGTTGCCCCGCTCGATGGTCTCCTCTGCCACTGCTCGTTGACTCCTGCCGGAAGACACCGGCCGCGGGCGCCCGAGGCGCCGGCGGCCGGGATCTCCCTGCTCGCTAGCTACTTGGTCTCGCGGTGCAGCTGATGCTTCCGACAGCGCGGGCAGAACTTCTGCAGCTCTAGCCGGCTCGGATCGTTGCGCCGGTTCTTCTGGCTGGTGTAGTTCCGCTCACGGCATTCGACGCATTCCAGCGTGATCACCGTTCGGACGTTCTTCTTGGCCATTCGGCTGGCCTCCTCGCTCGGCCGGATCCGGCGGATCCGGCGCTATCGAAATGTCGCTCTGACCCCGTCATGGGCCGGCCCGAGGGCCGGGCTCAGTCCAGGATCTGGGTGATGATGCCGGCGCCGACCGTGCGGCCGCCCTCGCGGATGGCGAACTTGCTGCCATTCTCCAGGGCCACCGGCGTGATCAGCT
>CAZJWJ010000169.1:0-3132 GCA_964549495.1 uncultured Anaerolineales bacterium
CGAGCGGCAGGTGCGGGTCCAGCGCCTTCTCGAAGCGGGACGAGGCGTCCGTGCGCAGGCCCAAGCGGGTGGCCGTCCGGCGGATGGCGCTGCCGTCGAAGTTGGCCACCTCCAGGAGCAGCCGGTCGGTGCCCTTGGAGACCTTGGAGGCCTCGCCGCCCATGATGCCGCCCAGCGCCACCGGCTCGTCGCCGGAGCAGATGAGGACGTCGCCCGGCTCCAGCGGGCGGTCCTCACCATCGAGGGTCTGCATCGACTCGCCCTCGCGGGCCTCGCGCACCTCGATGCCGGCCTCCACCCGTCCGCGATCGAAGAGGTGGTTGGGCTGGCCCAGGTCGAGCATGACGAAGTTGGAGATGTCGACCAGCAGGTCGATGGGCCGCTGGCCGGCCGCCAAGAGCAGGAGCCGCAGCCATTCCGGCGAGCGCACCGGCCGAACCCCGTCGACGGGCAGGGCGATGTAGCGCGGGCAGGCCGGCGTGTCGATGCGCACCGGGAAGGGATCCCCGGCGCCCGTGGCCGGCAGGCTGGTGTCGATGGGCTTCAGCGCCTGACCCCAGAGCGCCGCCAGCTCGCGGGCGATGCCGCGATGCCCCCACAGGTCCGGCCGATGGGTGATGGCCTTGTTCTCGACCTCCAGCACCCAGTCCGCGCCGCCAAGGGCCTCGGCGACGCCGGTGCCCACGGGCAGTCCATCGGGCAGGACCCAGATTCCCTCGTGCTCCTCGCCCAGGCCCAGCTCCTTCTCCGAGCAGATCATGCCCTGGCTGCGCTGCCCGCGGATCTTGGCCTCGCGGATCTCGAAGTCGCCGGGCAGCACGGCGCCGACCGGTGCGACGGCCACGGTCTGGTCGGCGGCCACGTTGGGCGCGCCGCAGACGATCTCGACGGGCTCGCCCGCGCCGATGTCGACGCGGCAGAGGGAGAGGCGGTCGGCGTTCGGATGCGCGCCGCGCTCGAGCACCCGCCCGACGCGCACCTGGGACAGGGCCGGCGCGAAGCGCTCCAGGCCCTCCACCTCGGCCACGTGCAGGGTCAAGTCACGCGCGATGTCCTCGGCGCTGCGGCCACCCAGATCCAGGTGCCGCTCCAGCCAGCGGTAGGAGATCCTCATCGGATGCCTCGCTCGGGGTAGGGTCTAAAACTGGCGCAGGAAGCGCAGGTCGCCGGACATGAAGTGACGGATGTCGTCGATGCCGTAGCGCAGCATGACCATCCGGTCCAGGCCCATGCCGAATGCGAAGCCGGTGTAGCGATCCGGATCGACGCCGCCGGCGCGTATGACCTCCGGATGCACCATGCCGGCGCCGCAGAACTCCATCCAGTCGGCCAAGGGGCCGGCCGATCCATCGTCCTGGGGCAGGCGGATGTCGACCTCGAAGCCCGGCTCGACGAAGGGGAAGTAGCCCGGCCGGAGTCGGATCTCGATCTCGCCGCGGAAGATCTCGCGTAGCACGGCGCGCAGGGTGCCGATCAGGTGCCCCACGTGGATGCCCTCATCCACAACCAGGCCCTCGACCTGGTGGAAGGTGTGCTCGTGCGAGGCATCCAGAGCCTCGTTGCGGAAGACCCGCCCCGGCACGATGGCCCGGATGGGGGGGCTGAGGTGCTGCATGGCCCGGATCTGTACGGGGGACGTGTGGGTGCGCAGCAGCACGTGGCCTTCCTCGTCGCACCAGAAGGTGTCCTGCAGGTCGCGCGCCGGGTGGTCCTCGGGGATGTTGAGGGCCTCGAAGTTGTAGTAGGCCAGCTCCACCTCGGGCCCGTCCAGCACCCGGTAGCCCATCGAGCTGAAGAGGTCCTCGACCTCGCGCCGGATCCGGGTGACCGGATGCAGGCTACCGCGGCGCAGGGGCGCGCCGGGCAAGGTCGGGTCGTAGTCGCCGCCGGCCCGCGCCTCGGCCAGCGCCGCGTCGGCCAGCGCCTGGCGCCGCGCCTCGACCCGCGCGGTCAGGTCGCGCTTGAGCAGGTTGGCGCCCTTGCCCACGACGGGCCGTTGGTCGGCCGGCAGGCTCGGGATGGAGGCCAGGACCTCGGCCAAGGGACCCTTCTTGCCCAGCCAATCGCGCTCGAAGGCGCGCAGCGCCTCCTCGCCCTCGGCCTCGGCGATGGCCGCTTCGGCCCGCGCTGCGATGGCTTCGAGATCGATGCTCTGGTCTTGGCCGGCCATGCTGACTGCTCCCGCTGGGCTGTCTCAGGGAGCGGCTATTCTGGCAGAGGGGGCCGGCCGAGTCAACGAATCGGCCCGCGAGACCGGCCCCCTGGCGCCCGTCTCGCGGCGCTGATCCGGTCCACCGAAGGGCCGAGGCTCAGCCGGTAGCCTCGGTGTACTCGAAGCGCGGGAACCACTCCTTCGGGCCCTCGGCCAGGTGATCGAACATGTGCCAGATGCCGCAGTAGACGTCGCCCGGGCCGAAGAAGTCGTGAGCCACGCGCGAGATGCGGCCCTGCTCGTCGCGGCGGAAGGTCGAGTAGCCGGGCATGAGGTTGCCGTCGTCGTCCTCGTAGCCCATGTCCTTGGCGAAGCGGTTGCCCTGCTGCGAGACCATGCGGAAGGGCCAGCCGCGGCTCTGGGCGAATTCGCGCTGGGTGGCCGGGTCGTCCGGCGAGCTGATCGCGAAGGCCGCGCGGCTGGTCAGGTGCGGCGCCAGGCCGATGAAGCCGTCGGCCCAGAGGGTGCAATAGGGGCAGCCCCGGCCCATGTTGTGGACGACGATCAGGTCGTCGTGCTCGCCGAAGAGCTCCGAGAGCGACACCTGGCCCTCCGGGGTCTCGAAGCGGTAGTCCTCGACCTCGGGCGGCTCGGATTCGGCCCAGGACTCGCGCCAGGCCTTGCGCAGCTCAGCGATCTCCTGATAGGTCGACATCCACGATTGCATCTTCTGGCCGATCTGCTGCTCGAGCTGGCTCTGCTGCGTCTGCGTGCTGCTCATCTCCACCCGTCTCCTTTCAAGAGCCCTTGGGGCTCGCCGATTCCGAGGGCCCGATGGCCCGATCGCGCATCCAGGCCCCAGGGACGAAGGCCACCGAGAGATCGTGACGGCCGAGTCGTCGAGCCGAGGCTGCCGGGTCAGTCTAACACCAGTAGTTCCGATATTCACGGGAAGACGGGCCGGCCGAGCGAGTCGATGG
>CAZJWJ010000170.1:0-2961 GCA_964549495.1 uncultured Anaerolineales bacterium
CATCCGCCTTCTGGCACCCGGACCCCGCGTCACAGGGTCCCGTCATCACTTCGGCTTCGCGCCCCAAGGCCACAGGCGCCCGCCCCACAACCCACCACCTCCGTCCATCCGTCCACCGAACCACCCTACCCAAAACCAAAGCATCCGCGTCAACCCCTTCGATGCACCTCGAGCACGCAACAAAACTGAGGACTAGCGGCATCCACGCACATCCCTTATACTGGTAGGCAGTCGCTCTGCAGGCTGCCACGCGATGGCGACCCTGCAAGGGATCTTCTTTCCCTGTTCGTCCGTCGTTCGCAGTTCGTCCGTCGTTCGCAGTTCGTCCGTCGTTCGCAGTTCGTCCGTCGTTCGCAGTTCATCCGTCATCATCAACACCGCTCTCCGCGCCACCCTCCGCGCACCGGCCGTCAAGGAGCCCCCGCCGATGAGATCCATGCACCGAACACCGACGCTGCTCGCCACGGCCTTGCTCCTCTTCTTGGCCGCCTGCGGAAGCCAAGCGACGCTGCCCGACGAAGAGCAGCTCGTCGAAGCGCCCGTGCAAGAAGAGGCGCTACCCGAGGCCGAGCCCGAGGTGGAGCCGCTGGACATCAGCGGGCCCTGGATGACGGTCAGCGGCCAGGGCGTCTCCCTGGCCGAAGGCGAGGACCTCCCGCCCCAGCAGCTGGTCGACGGTGACCTGGTCGACCTCTATGACGGGCTCTACCTGTCGGTCGAAGCGGACAGCCAGGCCGCGCTGGGCTGGCCGGCCATCGAGGGCGACGCCAGCTCGGTCTTCGCCACCGGCGAGTTGCTCGGCGGCGCCGAGTTGGTGGTCGAGGCCTCCGATCCCGAGATCCGCAGCGTCTGGCTCGAGCAGCGAGCGGGCACCGGCCGCTACACCCTGATCGACGCGGGCGACGATGCGGCGGCCGACCTGACGGTGCGTGCGGGCAAGGTCAACGCCCGCGCCGGCGCCGGCCAGAGCAGCAACTTCATCCTGAGCTACGACCACAGCGTGGCCGCCCCGGTGGCCGATGCCGACCAGGGCGAGCGGGTGGAAGCCTCCACCGGCGCGCAGGTCGAGACCGGCGCACATGTCTGGGTCATCGTCCACGAGGGCCAGGTGCAGGTGAGCACGGTCGAGACCGTGGCCTCCAGCGCCGGCCAGAGCGCGGCGCAGAGCGTGAAGCTGATGGCCGGCCAAGCGGCGGCCTTCACGCCCGCCGGCAAGCTGGCCGTCGCGGTGGCCCTGAAGCCGACGGCCATCGACAGCTGGTACACCGGCGTGGCCGCCGGCCTGCAGGACCAGCCCATCGCCGAGATCCCGGCCGTCGAGCCCCAGCCGCAGACCGTCGAGCTGGCGGCCGGCGAGGAGCTGATCGCGGTGGCCTCGCCGCCGGACGTCACCTTCACCGCCGATCGCACCGAGATCCAGCTGGGCCAGTGCACCATGCTGCGCTGGAAGGTCACCGAGGTGCTCTTCGTCTCGATGGAAGGCCGTGACGTGCCCGATGCCGGCAGCCAGGAAGTCTGCCCCGAGAAATCCTACACCTACACCCTGGCCCACACCGGCATGGACGGCAAGGACCGCACCGACTACGTCGGCGTCAAGGTCATCAACCCCAATGCCGCGCCCGGCCAGGCAGACGAGGATCCGCCGGCCCCGCCGCCGACCGCCACACCCTGCGTGGGCGAGGAATGCGAGATCGTCGAGCCGCCGCCGGTCGCCGGCGCGCCAGATCCCGGCGAGCCCGGCCCGCCCTCGCTGGACCCGCTGCCGACGCTGCCGCCGGCCCTGCCGACCTCGGCGCCGGTTCCGGACCCGACCCAGCCGCCGCCGGATCCGACCGATCCGCCCGCGCCGGAGCCCACCGCGCCGCCGCCTCCGCCGGATCCGACCCAGCCGCCCGGCGATCCGACCGATCCACCGCCTGGCGATCCGACGCCGGCTCCGGACCCGACCGATCCGCCCCCCGGCGATCCGACACCGGCTCCGGATCCGACGGACCCGCCCGGCGACCCGACCGATCCGCCGCCCGGCGATCCGACACCGGGCACGGATCCGACGGACCCGCCCGAAGACCCGACGGTGGCCCCGTCCCCGACACCGACGCCCTGAAGACCTTGGCATCGAACCGGATCCGGTCGACCGGTCGAGGCTAGAGAAGTTCGGAGGGCGCGCAGCACGATGGCTGCGCGCCCTCTCTTGTTGCCCAAGAGCCGGCTCGAAACAACCGGCGCTCAGCGGCGCTCGGGTACTAGGTAGATCAGCGGCAGGCTGATCAGGGTCACGCCCAGCTTGACCAGCAGGTTGATCAGGAAGATCTCCCAGACCACCGGCCAGGGGAGGCCCGCGCTGCCCAAGAGCGTGATCGGCGCGAAGGCCAGGCTGGCGAAGACCAGGTTGTCGACCGGCACGCTGACGGCATTGCTGACCAAGACGCGCAGCCATTGCCAGCGCCGCGTCACGCGGGTGACGAACCAGTGGTAGACCTCGGTGTCGAGCAGCTCGCTGATCAGTTCGGCCAGGATGGAGGCCAGGACGATGCGGCGCACCGGCGCCAGGATGGCGGCGAACTCGGACTGCAAGCCCCATTCTGCGTCGCCCGGCACGCCGGCCGCCCAGGCCAGGTAGCCGGCCATCACCAAGTTGATCAGGGCCGCGGTGACGATCAGCACCCGCGCGCCCCGCTTGCCGAGGACCTTGTGCACCAGGTCGCGCAGGGTGAAGGTGATGGGGTAGACGAAGGTGCCCATGTCCACCGCCAGGCCGGCCACCACGCCGATCTTGACGCTGGCGATGTCGGCCAGCATCTGGGCCGCGATGTAGGCCGCGGTGACGACCACGGCGATGGCGGGGACGGTGGACAGCGGTGCGGGAGCGCGGTCCGGGGGCGGAGTCTCGGTCGTCGGCGGGTAGGGCGTCGCGGGCTCGTGTGCCGGGGGCTCGGGCGATGTGGGCTCGGGCGTCTCGAA
>CAZJWJ010000171.1:0-2817 GCA_964549495.1 uncultured Anaerolineales bacterium
GGCTGATGAAGACCGAGCCCGGCGACTACAGCTGGGACCAGCTGGTGGCCGACGGCCGGACCGCCTGGGACGGCGTGCGCAACCATCAGGCGGCCGCCAGCATGCGGGCGATGAGGAAGGGCGAGCAGGCCTTCTTCTACCGCTCGCTGGTCGAGCCCGCGATCATCGGCATCATGGAGATCGTCCGCGAGGCCTATGCCGATCCGGACGACCCGGACGGCAGGTGGGTTCGTGTCGACGTGGCGCCCGTGCGCCCGTTGCCCAGGGAGGTGTCGCTGAAGGCGATCAAGGCCGATCCGGCCTTCGCCGATCTCGCTTTGGTGCGCCAGTCGCGGCTCTCGGTCATGCCGGTCGGCGACGCGCACTGGGCCTTGATCCTGAAGATGGCGGGGCCGGACGCCTGAGGGCACGAAACCCCCTGACGCCGAAGCAATGGCGGGACCTCGGCCTCGCCATCGCCCTCGGACTGGCCGGCGGCGTGCTCTTCTGGTGGCTGCGCTGGCCCCTGCCCTGGATGCTGGGCCCCATGGTGGCGACCACCGTCGCCGCCCTCGCGCGCCTGCCGGTCACCGTGCCCGGGGCCTTGCGCGATCCGATGCTGGCGATCATCGGCGTGCTGCTCGGCAGCGGCTTCACCCCGGCGCTGATCGCCAACCTCCAGAGCTGGCTGCCGACGCTGCTGTCGCTGCCGGCCTATGTGGCGCTGGTCGCGGCCTCCAGCATGCTCTACCTCCGGCTCGCCACCCGCTTCGACATGAGGACCGCCTTCTTCGCCGGCATGCCGGGCGGCTTCGGCGAGATGGTGCTGCTCGGCGACCGGTCCGGCGGCGACGCCCGGCGCATCGCCCTCGTCCATACCGTCCGGGTGCTGCTGATCGTCCTCACCGTGCCGCTTCTGGTCCGGGCGTTCGACATCCAGCTGCCGACCGCACCGGCGGCCAAGCCGACCACCGGCTGGCTGGAGATCCTGGGCCTCCTGCTCGCGGCCGGGCTCGGCGGCTGGCTCGGCGCCAGGCTCAGGCTGCCGGCGCCGACGCTGCTCGGCGGCATGGTGGTCAGCGCTGTGGGCCATCTCACCGGCCTGCTCGAGGGGGCGCCGCCGATCCTCTTCGTCGGCCTCGCCCAGCTCGTCATCGGCTGCTCGATCGGCTGCCGCTTCGCCGGATTCCGGCTGCGCCAGATCCTGGCGACCTTCGCCGCCGGCATCGGGCTGACGCTGGTGATGTTCACCACATCCTTCGTTGTCGCCGCCTCGATCCACTGGGTCACCGGCACCGAGCCCTTGCTCCTGCTGCTCGCCCTGGTGCCGGGTGGTGTGGCCGAGATGAGCGTGATCGCCCTGGCGCTGGGCATCGATCCGGCTTTCGTCGCGACCCATCACATCGTGCGGATAGCCCTGGTCGTGACCTTCGCGCCCTTCGTCTTCAAGCTGCTCGACCGCCGGCTGCGCGCATCCCAAAGCACAAACGCCGGCCCGAAGGCCGGCGTCTGAAGCTGAAGTCCGGAGCGCTCAGGCGCCGGGCTGGGGCGCCGGATCGCCTGATGGCCCCTCGTCGGCCGGCCGCGTGGTCGGCGTAATCGTGATCCGGCGCCCACCCAGATCTACACTCTTGCCCTACACGTCGCTCTTCCGATCTGGCGCACGACCATCACTCGCCAGGTCGCTACCCCTACCGGTCTGTGTCATCAAGACACCTCTTGTCTGCCCAGCGCCGCTCCCGCCAGTACCGCCAATGGCGCGAAGGCCAGTCCTGTCCATGTCGTCGCGCCGGCCAGGTCGAGTATCCCGAAGCTTCCGATGAGCGCCCCAACGGCGTAACCCGAGTCGCGGAAGAACCGGTACACACCAAGAGCGGTGGCGCGCTTCTCGGCCCGCGCACGGTCGGCGACGGCCGCTATCAGCACCGGGTAGGCCATCCCGGTCCCGAGACCGAGCAGCACGGCTGCCAGCAACGCCGTCCCGTACGAGGCTGCGCCAGCTAGCACCAGCAGGCCCGCGCCCTGGAAGACCATCCCTGACACGACGAGCGGACGCCTCCCGATCCGGTCTGAGAGCGGCCCGAAAAGCGGTTGGCCGACGGCCCAGAGAAGCGGGTACAGGCCGGCCACCAGCCCGACCTGAGCTAGGTCGAAGCCGCGCGCCGTCAACATCAAGGGCAGCGAGAGCCACACCAGCCCGTCCTTCAAGTTCGTGGCTAGGCCAAGGATGCTTGGGACGCCGACGCCCGGGATCCAGCTCAGCGGCGCCGGCTTCGATGCTGGGCTGGTCTCTGGCGCCCGCAACGACAGCCCCAGGCCGATCACCGCGAAGGCGATACCAAGGACGAACGGCCACGGCCGCAGCCCGAACTCGGCTGCCACGACGCCAGTGAGGAACGCGACGACGCTGACTCCCAGGTAGCCGGCGAACTCGTTCATGCCGGCGGCGAATCCGCGTCGCTGCACCGGCATCAGGTCGACCATCATGTTCAGGGTCATCGACCAGGTGAGCGCCTGCCCGACGCCGAGGAGGAGGTTCGCGAACACGACGACCTCCCAGGTCGGGGCCCACGCCAGCAGCGGAGCGACCGGCAAGGAGATCAACCAGCCGAGGATCAGCACCCGCCGTCTTCCCCACCTGTCCGCGGCTGCCCCCGCGAACAGGTTGAACACGGCTTTGGCGATGGCGAACGCGATGATGAAACTGCCGATGGCCGCGCCGGCGCGAAGCCCGAAATCCTGCTCCGCCAAGATAGGCACGATGGTGCGCTCGAGCCCGACCATCGAGCCGACGAAAGCGTTGACCACCGCCAGGAGCCAGAACGACCTGACCGTCCC
>CAZJWJ010000172.1:0-2702 GCA_964549495.1 uncultured Anaerolineales bacterium
TGGCGGCGATCTTGACGAACGCGGGCAGATCGGCGGCGCCCCGCCCGACGGCCGACCAGCCCGCCGCCCCCCAACCCATTCCACTATGATAATGACAACCCAGAACACAACCGCAGCCAAAACCCCGAACCCAAAGGAGTACCCACCCGCATGAAGTACCGCCACCTCGGCGCCGCCGGCCTCCAGATCAGCGAGATCTCCCTCGGCGGCTGGATCACCTTCGGCCACCAGATCGACCAAGCCGGCGTGCGCCAGGTCGTCGGCGCCGCCATCGACGAGGGTATCAACTTCATCGACCTGGCCGACGTCTACGCCCACGGCGAGGCCGAGCGCGTCTTCGGCGCAGCGCTGTCCGACTACCAACGCAAGGACCTGGTCATCTCCAGCAAGGCCTTCTGGCCCATGGGCGATGGCCCCAACGACCGCGGGCTCTCGCGCAAGCACCTCTTCGAGTCCATCGAGGGCTCGCTCGAGCGCCTGGGCACCGACTACCTGGACATCTACTTCTGCCATCGCCACGATCCGGAGACGCCGGTCGAGGAGGTGGTGATGGCCATGGACGATCTGGTCCGCCAGGGCAAGATCCTCTACTGGGGCACCAGCGTCTGGACCGCGGCGCAGATCGGCCGGGCCGTATCCACGGCCCGGCGTCTGGGCGCCCACCCCCCGCGGGTCGAGCAGCCGCGCTACAACATGCTCGATCGCCACATCGAGCCGGAGATCGCGCCCGCCTGTCAGGCCGACGGTGTGGGCCTGGTGGTGTGGAGCCCCCTGGGCCAAGGCTTGCTCACCGGCAAGTACAACGAGGGCATTCCGGAGGGCAGTCGTGCCGATCAGAACCAGCACCTGAAGGAGCGCATCGCGGAGGCCGAACTGGCGAAGGTTCGCCAGCTGAGCGACCTGGCCGAGGAACTGGGCTGTACGATGGCGCAGCTGGCCTTGGCCTGGTGCCTGCGCTTGCCGGCCCTATCGGCGGTGATCACCGGCGCCTCCAGGCCCGACCAAGTCCGCCAGAACGCCGCGGCCAGCGAGCTGGAGCTCGATGCGCCGACCCTCGACCGCATCGAGTCCATCCTGGACAACGCGCCGAGCGAAGGCTGAGGCAGCCGGACCATGATCGTCCCGAAGGCCTTGGCCGGCGAACCTCGTCGGCGCGCCGGCCGCCCTTCGCCCGGAGCCCGAGGCGCCCATGGACGATGAGAAGTGGATGACCCAGATCCGGCGCGGCGCGCTGGAGCTCTGCCTGCTGTCCATCCTGGCCCGCGGCCGGCGCTATGGCTACGACATCGTGCAAGCCCTGGCCCAGGCCGATGGGCTGGTCATCCGCGAGGGTACGATCTACCCCTTGCTCAACCGGCTCAAGCACGAGGGCCTGGTCGACGCCGAGTGGCAGGCCTCGCCGCAGGGACCCAAGCGCAAGTACTACACCTTGACCGAAGCGGGCGAGCGCCGATTGGCGACGATGCGATCGGAATGGCGGCGCTTCGCCGCCGAGGTCGACGGTTTGCTCGATGCCGCGAATCCAGGAGAGGGGGAGCCGGGATGAGCGATCCCGAGAGCGGGAAGCGGATGACGCCCGAAATGGAGCGCTTGGTCGAGGACTACCTGCGCCGGCTGCGCCGCGGGCTGCGCGGCGCGTCGAGCGAGGTGGCCGAGGAGGCCGAGCTGGAGATCCGCGCGCACGTGGAGGATGGGCTGGCGGCGATGGAGAATGCGGATCGAGATCGCCTGCGCGGATTACTGGAGCGATTGGGCCGGCCCGAGGAGCTGGGCCGCGACATGGCCTTGTACATGATGGTCGACCGCGGCTATCACGACTGGTCGCTGCCGCATATGCTGCGCTCGACGACCTTCTGGGCGCTCAGCACCGTGGCCGGCGCGGTGGTGGTGCTGATCTTCGGGGCACTCTACGCGATCGCGCTGGGACTGGCGGCGAGCGGGGGGCTGTGGTGGATCGAGCGGGCGGGACTGCTGGGCACTGGGGCGGTGGCGTCCTGGGTGCGCCTGCGACTCGATCCGATGGGCTTCGGCACGGCCAGCGCCGCCCTGCTGCTCGGACTGCTCGGCGGCCTGCTGCTCGGCGCGATGGTGCGCTGGTTCGTGGGCCAGTACCTGCGTCACGCCGGGCCGCAGTTGGGGTCCGACGACGCCGCCGGCGACGAATCGGCCTGGGCCCGTCGGGCGGAGCGGCGGATCCTGGTCGTGGCCGCATCAGGGTTCGCCCTGCACCTGCTGGCCGGCCTGGCCGCCGGGATCTACGGCCTGCGCCAAACACCGGGCCCCGGTTTCGATCCGATCCTTCGGCCCGAGTTCACGGCGTCTCCCATGGCCCTGCTCAGCGGCCTGGGGCTCTCGGTCCTGGCCCTGGCTCCCATCATCGGGGCGCTCATGACCTCGCACGAGTCGTGAGAAGCCGGTGATCGACCCCGAGTTTGGCCCGCCATTGCGGCATTCTGGGCGATTTCCCGAAATTGGGTCTTGACAGCCCGAAACCGCTTGCGTAGAATACTCGCTGCGATTGCAGCTCGGACAAATCAGACAAGGTGGACCCGCCCAAGCCGAACGCAGGGACAACCCGTCAGGTCGAACCGCGGCCCACGCGGCCGCGTTTTTTGTCCGAGCCGCGCAGTCACGCGGACCTTAACAGCAGCAGAGAGAGAGAAAACGGGTCAGCCCTGAAACAGAGGGTTACCGACTCCGGG
>CAZJWJ010000173.1:0-2674 GCA_964549495.1 uncultured Anaerolineales bacterium
GCCGCTCACCTCCCTTGACCGCTGCCGCTGGTGCTTAACTTGTAACCGATGCCCTGAGGCTGAGCATGTACCTGCTCGACACCAACGTTTGCATCCAAGCGCTAAACGGGCGCTCCGAATCCGTCATCGAGCACCTTAGCGCCCACCCACCGACCTCCATCAAGCTCTGCTCGATCGTCCATGCCGAGCTGCTTCACGGCGCACGGGCGAGCGAGCGGGTCGATGCAAACCTGCGGCTCGTCAAGCGCTTCGCGGCCCCCTTCGACAGCCTGCCTTTCGATGATCTCTGCGCGGAACACTACGGCATCATCCGAGCCGACCTGGCGCGCGCTGGGCTCCTCATCGGACCCAACGACTTGCTGATCGCCGCGATCGCTCGCGCCAACGACCTCACGCTGGTGACACACAACCTCGAGGAATTCTCGCGCGTTGCAGGTCTTCGGATGGAAGACTGGGAAGTCTGAGGAACCGATGGGTCGGGTTAGGCGGCCCGGTGATTTCGAATCCGCCGGCCGCCGGCCGATAATCTCCCGATGCACGACGCCCTGCCCATCGAGCCCCCCGCCCAACGGTCGAGCCAGCGGGACATCTTCCGCAACTGGTGGCCACTAGCCGCCAGCTGGTTCTTCATGTCCTCGGAGCTACCGGCCCTGGTGGCCGTCGTGGCGCGCATGCCCGACGCGGCCGTCCACCTGGCGGCCTACGGCGGCGTGGTCTTCCCGCTGGCGCTGATCATCGAGTCGCCGGTCATCCAGCTCCTGGCCGCGTCCACCGCGCTCAGCCGGGACGAGGCATCCTACCGGACCCTGAGCCGATACACGGCCTGGCTGGGGGCGAGCCTGACGCTGCTGCACCTGGCGCTGGCCCTGACGCCGCTCTTCGACGTCGTCGTCGTTGGCTGGATGGCCGTGCCCGAGCCGGTCATCGAGCCGGCCCGCATCGGCCTCCTGATCATGACGCCCTGGACCTGGGCCATCGCCTACCGGCGCTTCCAGCAAGGCGCCCTGATCCGCTTCGGCCGGTCGCGCGCCGTCGGGCTGGGCACGGCGGTGCGGCTGAGCACGGTCGGCCTCGTGCTCTTTGCCGGCTACCGACTGGGCGGCCTCGACGGCATCGTGGTCGGGACCCTGGCCATCGCCAGCGGGGTGACGATGGAGGCCCTCTACGCCGGCATCGCCGTCCGGCCGGTCCGGAGGCGCGACCTGCCCAAGGCGCCGCCCGTCGCCGAGCCGCTGCGGCTGGGCCCCTTCGTCCGCTTCTACTTCCCGCTCGTCCTCACCTCGCTGCTCATCCTGCTCTCTCAACCCATCGGCAGCGCCGCGATGAGCCGCCTGCCGCTGGCCGTCACCTCGCTGGCGGTCTGGCCGGCCATCACCGGCCTGAGCTTCGCCATGCGCAGCTTCGGCATCGCCTACACCGAAGTGATCGTGGCCGGCCTCGACGAGCCGGATGCCGCGCCCGAATTGCGCCGCTTCGCCGGCAAGCTCATCCTGGGCTCGACCGCCTTCGCCCTGGCCCTCACCGCCACCCCGCTGGCCGAGCTGTGGTTGGGCAAGGTCTCGGCACTCGGTCCCGAGCTGGTCGAGATGGGCCGGCTCGGCCTGTGGCTGATCCTGCCACTGCCGGCCCTGACCGTGCTCCAGAGCGTCTACCAAGGCAGCCTGGTCCACGCCCGCCGCACCCGCGGCGTCACCGAGGCGGTGGCGATCTACCTGGCGGTCAACGGAGTTCTGCTGGTCGGCTGGATCACCCTGTCGGGCGGGGCCGCTCCGGACAGTACGCTCGGCACCACCCCGGGTCTATTCGTCGCCCTGGCCTCGATGAGCATCGCCACGCTGGCGCAGACCATCTGGCTCGCCTGGCGGGCGCGGGAGCTGGACACCCCGACGGTGTTGTAGCGAGGTTGCGACACCGCCGATCGTCGACCTCAGGGCCCTTCAGTCCGCCGCGATGCGCTCGCCGGTCTGGACCGCCCAGAGGCCGGCGTAGACGCCGCCGCGGGCGACCAGCTCGTCGTGGGTGCCGGCCTCGCAGAGCCGGCCGGCATCGAGCACGTAGGTGCGGTCGGCGCCGCGCACCGTCGAGAGGCGGTGGGCGATGACGATGGTCGTGCGGCCCACCGCGATGCGCTCCAGCGAGCGCTGGATGGCCGCCTCGGTCTCGTTGTCGACGCTGCTGGTGGCCTCGTCGAGCACCAGCACCGGCGGGTCGGTCAGCACCGCGCGGGCGATGGAGATGCGCTGGCGCTGGCCGCCGGAGAGCTTCTGGCCGCGCTCGCCGACGATGGTGTCGTAGCCCTGGGGCAGCTGAGCGATGAAGTCGTGGGCCTCGGCCACCCGGGCCGCCTCGGCGATCTCGGCGTCCGTGGCATCCGGCCGGCCGTAGGCGATGTTCTCACGCACGCTGCCGTGGAAGAGGTAGACGTCCTGGCTGACCAGCCCGATGGCCCCGCGCAGCTCGGATAGCGAGAGCTCGCGCAGGTCGACGCCGTCCAGCGTGATGCGGCCGCCGGTCGGGTCGTAGAAGCGCAGGAGCAGCTTGATCAGCGTGGTCTTGCCCGAGCCGGTCGAGCCGACGATGGCCACGGTCTCGCCGGCCGGCAGGTCCAGCGACAGGTCGCCAGTAGTTCCGATATTCGGCTGATGCAGTAGACGCGAAAGGGCTCCGACGCGCA
>CAZJWJ010000174.1:0-1376 GCA_964549495.1 uncultured Anaerolineales bacterium
ACGTGCGTCGCGACCGCCGCCTCCGTCCAGCCGGCAGCCAGCAGCAACAGGGCTTCTGCTCGCTCCCTCACCTTCGGGTGCAGGTCGGCCTGTCGCATCAGCAGGCGCAGCCGGTGCTTCTCATCGTTAGATAGCTCAAGACAGGTGCTCATACGGGCTTCGACAACTGCTCCGCCCGAAGGATTCTTGAGCGAACGACATTATCCTGGGATCGCTGCTTAGCCTCAGCAGACGGGAGTGGGTATGAAGTACCTCAGCCACAGATGCACGCGCTCCTTGGTACTCGCAGGGGCACCAGGTACAGGCAAGACTACGCTGGCCAAGGCCCTCTGCACCACCTTGGAAGGCCGTGGGTTCCGGTACCTCCGGGTGGAAGTGGACCAACTGCGGGCCATGCTCTCTGGACCGCGATCCTCTGAGAAGGGATGGCTGCCGCTCGCTCTGGCCATCATCCAGGCAGCCTTGGGCTTGGTAGACGTGATCGTCATCGAGGGGCTGTTCTATGAGCCGGCGTCGGTCGCGGCACTGACGGAAGTGATGCCCGGGGCAATCGTGTTGCTCCTCGAAGCCCCACTGGACGTGTGTATCGAGAGGAACGCCAGCCGCTCCCATCACTCCGATATGCTCGAAGTTGAGGAAGTAGCTCGGCTCAGCAAGCTGCAGCGCCCTTCGCACTGGCTCCGCGTAGACTCGAACCGTGGCATTGAACACCTTGTGGATGAGGTGTGCCGCCAGATTGTCGGGTAGGCACGCGTAGACTCCACGCGACGCTGGCGTCGGGTTGGTTGCCCTGCTGCGGTGGCTCTCTGTCATCTTGATCGCTAAATGGCTCACTATCTTGAGCGCTATTTGGCTCACTCGGTCGGGACAGGTGCGTCTCGCCAGCGTCGCGGCGAAACACTACCCAGAAGGACCCTTCTGTGTAGTAGACTGAGCGCACCATCGGAGCCGGCGATGCGCCAGCAGCTACAGGATCCCGCCAAGACTACTACACGAAAGGAATCTCGGCCTGTGCGTGGCTTGGACTGGCACCCGGGGGATGACCTCCAACGCTGGATTGACGACTACTTGGCGCTCGCCGTCGCTGGTGTTCGCTCGGCGGCCGTGGCCACCAAGATCGAGCTCCACCTGACCCGCTTCCGCGAGTTCCTGCTGGCACGCTACGGGCACGAACGGATCAGTGCCTGCCTGCGCCGTGACGTCTTGGCCTGGCAGCGGTACCTCCACGAAGAGCAGCGGTTGGCGCCGGCGACGGTCAACAACCATCTGGCCAGCCTGTCAGCGTTCACGGCCTGGGTCGAGGCCCACGAGCCGGGAGCCTTCGCTCACGGCGATCCCGCCAAGGGTCTCGGCGAACTGGGCCTGCCGCCGTTGGA
>CAZJWJ010000174.1:1386-1953 GCA_964549495.1 uncultured Anaerolineales bacterium
GAACCTGTGCGACCGCTTGCCGCTGTTCCACCGTCTGCGCGGTCGGCAACACCAAGTCGACGAGGCACCACCACGTCAGCGGGCCCAGGGCCGACCGTGGCGGGACCGGGCCATGGTCTTCGTGTTGCTGAGTACCGGGCTCCGCCGTGAGGAACTGGTCACCCTGGATCTGGACCAGGTCGAGCCGGGCATGCCGGACCAGCTGCGCCAAGTGCGGCGAGCGAGGATCCGTGCGGTGCGCGGCAAGGGCCGCACCGAGCGCGCGGTCTTCCTGTCGCAGGACGCCCGGCTGGCGTTGGCCGATTACCTCGAGCGTGAGCGCCCGGGGGACACCGGGGAGTCCTCCGCGGCGCTCTTCCTGTCGGCGCGTAGCCAGGCGGCCCGGCGTGCGGATGGCCGTCTCTCGGTGCGGGCCGTGAACCTGATCCTGTCACAGATCGGCCGTTGGCACGATGCCGAGGTGAAGGACGAGGCGCGGCGGATCAGCCCGCTCCGGCCGCACGATCTGCGGCACACCTTCGCCTTCCACCTGGCCCGCCGCACCGGCGCCGATGCCTACGAGCTGGA
>CAZJWJ010000174.1:1963-2590 GCA_964549495.1 uncultured Anaerolineales bacterium
GGCCACCGCTCCCAGCGGTACATCCAGCGCTACACCAACCCACCCGAAGAGACTGCCGCCGCCTACGTTGAAGACTTCTGAGCCTCGAGCTCGGAGGTCGCCGACATGGCAGGTCTCGACGGATTGCCTGAGGCCGAGCGGCAGTCAGCACTCGATCGCTTCCGGCTCCTGCGGCCGCACCTCGAGGAAGGTCTGCCGCTGGCGCAACTCGCCCGGGAAGCCGGGCTACCCAGACGGACACTGCAGCGGTGGAAACGGCAGTATCGCGAATCCGGCCTGGCGGGATTGGTGCGGCGCGCCAGGGCCGACCGTGGCCAACGCCGCGTGGTGTCGGCGGAAACCACCAGGCTGATCGAGGGCTTGGCACTGCAACGTCCCGCACCGAGCATCGCCTCGGTGCACCGGCAGGTGGCGACCATCATGGGCCAGCGGGGCAGGCCGGTGCCCAGCTATGCCACAGTCCATGCCATCGTCGCTGCCTTGCCAGAGGACCTGATCACGCTCGCCCACCAAGGCACTCGCGCCTACACCGAACGCTATGATCTGGTGGTGCGCCGCGAGGCCAATCGCCCCAATCACATCTGGCAGGCCGACCACACCCAGCTGGATGTCTTGACGCTGCGGGAA
>CAZJWJ010000175.1:0-2510 GCA_964549495.1 uncultured Anaerolineales bacterium
GCGCCTGGACGGCCGCTGGCAAGGGCTGCTCGACCGGATGACGGCCGGCCTGGCCCGGCTTCAGCGGACCACCGGTCATCGCATACGGCGACCCCGACCCCAGATCGTGCAGCGTCTGGGCCTGGCGATCGAGCGGCGAATCCTGGCCCCGATGCCGGCCGAGCAGGCCTTGCTCCTGCACTTGATTCGGCCGGCGCTGGACGATGCGGGTCATGCGCGGGCGGCGGAGCTGGCCGCGAGCCTGGACGAGGCGGCCTGGTCACGCCTGGTCGAAGGCGCCTTGCTCGGCCAGGTCGGCCCGCTGGCGCACCGGGGCCTGGAGCGTTTGGAGGGATGGGCCGGCAAGCCGCCGGAGGGGATCGGTCGAGACCTGGCACGCCAGCATCTGGGCAGCCAGTTGCGCCAGGCCCAACAGTCGGAGATCCTGTCCCGGCTGCTGGCGCGCTTGGCCGAGGCCGGCATCGAGGTCCTGGCGCACAAGGCCGCGGCGCTCGGCACCCTGGTCTATCCGGATCCCGCCCTGCGCATCGCGGGCGACCTGGACCTGAGCGTGCGGGACGCGGAGCGCGAGCGGGCCGAAGGGGCGGTGGCCGACATCCGCGATGCCCTCGTCCGCGAGAACCCCGATCGCCGCAGCCTCTCCGGCTTCCACGTGGAATTGGACGGGACGGCGCATCACGACCTGGAGCCCTCGCTCTTCGGCGGCGGACGCTGGGCGGCCCGCGGCCTGGATTGGGAGGCCATCTGGCAGCGCTCGCGGATCGTGCTGACCGAGTCCGGACCGATGCGCGTCCCGGAACCGACCGACTTGCTGGTGACCCTCTTGGCCAACAGCCTCCGCCGCGGCTTCTCGCCGCTTCGGCTGGTGGTCGATGTGGCCTATACCTTGGACGCCTTCGGCGACGATATCGACTGGCCCGCCTTCCGGACCATCCTGTCCGGGTCGGGCTTGGACCGCCGGGCCTGGATCCCCTTGGGGCTGAGCGTGGACTGGCTGGGCAGCCGAGTGCCGGCCGACCTGCTCGAGCCGCCGGCCGGCCTGCGCACGCGCGCCTGGGAGCGGTCGCTGCTGCGGATCAAGCACCAGCGCCCCTTCTTCCGCCTGCCCAGCCGCCTCTTGTGGTCGGGGAGCCGGGTCGGGGCCGCCCGGGAGGCCGGCCGCTTGATCCGCGCACTGGCCGCCGGACCGATCCGCCCGCGGACCTGACGCCGGGCTCGAGCCGCACGCCATCTGCGCGTTTCGGCTCCGCGATGGGTGATCGCGGGGAGACGCGTCATAATTTGGGCCCCGGCCGGATGCTCGCACCCATCGTAGGCGCCGATTCGCGCCCAATCCTGGAGTTCCCACGTGTCGCAGACGCAGACCGCCAGACCGCTCCCGCGCCTCCTGACCTACGCCCGCCCCTATCGCGGCCAGATCCTCCTGGCCTCGGCCTTCAGCGTGCTCAACAAGCTCTTCGACCTGGCGCCACCGGTGCTGATCGGCGCGGCGGTCGACGTGGTGGTGCAGCAGGAGCAGAGCTGGGTCTCGCGCCTGGGGGTGGTCGAGCCGGAGCGGCAGCTCTTGCTCTTGGCCGGCCTGACGGCCGCCATCTGGCTCTGCGAGTCGATCTTCGAGTACCTCTTTGCGGTGGCCTGGCGCAACCTGGCCCAGCGCCTGGAGCACGACCTGCGCATGGACGCCTACGGCCACGTGCAGGACCTGGAGATGGCCTACTACGAGGACCGCTCGACCGGCGGCCTGATGGCCATCCTCAACGACGACATCAACCAGCTCGAGCGCTTCCTGGACGGCGGGGCCAACGAGGTGCTGCAGCTGGTGACGACGGTGACGGCCATCGGCGGGCTCTTCCTCTACCTGGCGCCCGACGTGGCCTGGCCGGCCATGCTGCCCATGCCCTTCATCATCTGGGGCAGCCTGCGCTACCAGCGCTTCCTCGAGCCGCGCTACGCAGCGGTGCGCGAGCGGGTCTCCATCCTCAACGGGGTGCTGTCCAACAACCTCTCGGGCATCGCCACCATCAAGGGCTTCACCGCCGAACAGCGCGAGATCGAACGGGTGGCGGCCGAGAGCCGGCAGTACGAGTCGGCCAACCGCGCCGCCATCCGCTACAGCTCGGCCTTCACGCCCCTGATCCGGATGATCATCGTGATGGGCTTCATCGCCATGCTGGTCCTCGGTGGTCAGCAGGCGCTCGAAGAAACCCTCGACGTCGGCGCCTACAGCATCATGATCTTCATGATCCAGCGCCTGCTCTGGCCGCTGACGCGCCTGGGGCAGACCCTCGACCTCTACCAGCGCGCGATGGCTTCGACCACGCGGGTGCTGGACCTCCTGGACACGCCGGTGGGCATCGTCGACGGACCCGAGCAGCTTCCGAGCGAGCGGGCCCGTGGCGACGTGCGCTTCGAGTCGGTCGACTTCGCCTACGCCGACGGACGGCCGGTCATCCGCGACCAGTAGTTCCGATATTCACGGGAAGACGGGCCGGCCGAGCGAGTCGATGGCG